>NZ_ML014768.1 GCF_003675895.1 Parashewanella curva | reverse complement strand
TTGTGCAAACAAATCCATTTTTATCGTCAGTTGAAGGGAATTTGCAGATCTGATCGCCACTTTTTCAAACAGTTCCATGAAAAAGTTTAATTGCTTAGAAAGTGATCACATTGTGTAGATACCTATGCCTTGATGGAATGTTAACAACGTACCTATATTTTAAAATTTCTGCTAACCCTAAGCACAGGCTTGATAAAGAATTATTAAGTATTTTTGCTAAAGAAAATAAATCATCTTTAAGCATTATCAAGGAAATTGGTGACTTTTCAAAAGCATATATCGCAACATTAAATAGCTATGATAAAAACACCAATTGCTTAAGGTACTTAAAGCATAAAATCTATTGGACTAGTATTTTATCTACAGCAGTGTTCTTGAAGTATGATCATCTAGAAGAATTGAAACATAGCCTAGTTGCTTATTATTATCAAAATTGGATAGCTGGTGCCACTGTTGCCAGAATCAAACAAACATCATTTAACTTGCTCAAGCTGATCAAATCAAATGCCTCTATTGAGGAGATCAATGCTGAGCTTCAAGTGAATTTGAAAAGATATGCCACCACCAAAACATTCAAAGAAGAAATTTACGGAAGTTATGTTTATGGAAGAAAGTGGGATCGGGCTGTTCTTCTATTAATTGAATACTTTAGCTCTGATGGTGATTCAACTACATTTATACCAATTAATAACAAGTTACACCTTGAGCATATTCTTCCTCAAAATCCGATAGAAGAATGGAAAGAAGTATTCAGTGATGAAGAAATAGATGAGTGGACTCATTCCCTTGCCAACTTGACGCTATTATCTTTACGCAAAAACGTTCAAGCTAAAAATTACTCTTTCAAAGAGAAAATTGAAGCATATAAGAATAAAGATAATGTTGTCAGCTCTTTTGTTATTACCCAACAACTCTTTGAGTTCGATAGTTGGGGAATGGATGAGCTACAGACAAGGCAGCATGCGTTGATTAGTAAAATTTATGAAAGACTGGATATTTTTTAGCAAAAATGCTTGGTCAGCTATTGAGGAAATTAAGGCTGGCTAAGCTTCCTTAGACATAAAAAAACCGACTTTCGTCGGCTTAGTGATCTAAAAAATATGGTACCCGAGGACGGACTTGAACCGTCACTTCCGAAGAAATTGGATTTTGAATCCAACGTGTCTACCAATTCCACCACTCGGGCATATCTTTTGGATTTTTACAAACTTTGCAAATCTTTGCAAGGCTTTTGACTGTTAATCTTTTACAGATAAATTATTAAATACAAGAGCTTAGTCAAAAAAATATCGAAGACACTACAAGTTTTGAATCCGTCATGTCTACCAATTCCATCACTCTGGCATTTTTTCTACTAAGGGCTTTACCTTCACAGTGGAATCGAATTATACCCACAGATGGATGAATGGCAAGTGGTTTCCTGTGGGTTTTCTTTAAACTTGGTTTAACCGCACGAAATTCACTCAACAACTAAAGTTTAATTCAGCCCTCTTAAAGTATGGCTTCTAATAATCTGTATAGCACTGGAGGTTAATAAAGATTCATTTGTATTGCCAAATTATCAGATTTTAAATGAATAAAAAATGACGGTTATTAGAGCTTATGTTTTATATACAGAACCACATTGATGGAATGGAAGTCCAAGAATCTTGCTTAAAAACGTGGAAAGAATTTGAACCAAGGCTTGAGCAATTAAATGAGGGTTCCCAGGTTTTTTACATTTCGTTCCCTTTTTGGAGGAGCGCTGAGTACGAAGTCAGCTTAACCGCAGAGGATAAACTAACTATTGATATAACAAGGTCTCGATACTGCCGCTTTTTTTCTCAGCCTATTAGGTATTCAAGGGCTAGAGACTTATTACCTTGCGTGATTGCAGCTACTTATTGTTCAAAATATGTTCCGGAAAGATACGTTGCTAGAAGCATAGACTTGAGTGACACAACCTGGGATAGCCGAGACGTCATTAGGTTAATGTCTACGTTTTGTGAGCAACAACGATTTGTTCGAATTTTAGCCTTTCATGTCTCGTCAGCAACTGACGTACCTGAGGTGTTTTCTTGTCAATTAGCATCGATAGTAAAATCAAAAGAGTTTATGGAGACTTGTGTAGAAGACTACTCGGATGCTTTTACTTTATCTTTCGAAAAAGCGTGTTCGCAATTATCGCTGAAGCAAGTTAATGCCTTGATGGAGAAATCTGGGAAGCATCGTAGCTTTTTTAAAGCCAGCTTTTTGCTCTCAAAAATGTTGGAATTTGCAAATGAAAGCGAAGATCCTATTGCAAAAAGACAATGGCTAGATTGTTTATTAGATAGGGTCATAGCCGACTCAAAAAGTTGTACAGAAATAAATGAGCTACAAGTAAGTTGTGAGCAACAAAGGCTTACTTACGTTTTAGATGCCTTGTTCCAATTAAAATTTGATGAACTATCAAGTCAGCTCTATTTGTTCATTAAGTTATTTAGGTCTACAAGTTCGGCATTGGGGCAAGCTGAGCTAAAAGGCCTGCTGCTCATGGCTCGGTGCACTATTACAATGCTTGAAAGTTTAATATTGGCCTGCATTGATTTGGAGCCAGAGTTTCCTTCAGAAGCAATAGAGATTAAGGCGCAAATTGTAAGGCATGTACCGAGTGCTCTACTGTATCAGTTGCTTAGTAGACTTGAAGGCAATACTGCTATCTACTTAATAAACACAAAAGGCATTTCTAGTGTGCACATTGCTAGATTATTGCAAGAATGTTCTGCTCAAAGTGATTTAGCTCTAGAGAAAGTTATTTTATTGAATTTAGATAAATCCGTGCTTGGTTATGCTCTGGATAAAATTAGCCAAGAAGAATTACCAAGGCTAATGTTTTTTCTACCTAAGGAAACATTTTTATTACAACTAAGAGAGGAAAGGATTAAAACACATGAATTTCGAGCTACGATTTGTAATCACCCTGAGTTTCTTGAGCGATATGCAACTTGCTTAAAATATTTGGACGTTGTGGTTATCGTTGCTCAGGTCGTGTCACCAAATGGATTAGTGGCATTTCTTGAAAAGCAAACTGATCCAGAGGACAAAAGGACAATGCTAGGACTATTTATCGCTAATGCCCCAACCACATCAACATTAATTGATAATTATTTTGCTAGTAAGCCTGAACTCGGTAACAACTTATTTCAAGAGGTTTCCGTTGAGGCTCAAGCCAAAGTGATTCAAGAGGTATCTGAAGAATATTCTATACAACTTCTTCAGCAAGTTAGTACGCAAAAACAGCAAACTATCTTTGAGCTTATTCCCCCTACTGTTGCTTATACCCTATATTTACAGTTACCCGAATCTGAAAAGGTGAAAATTAAAACAGCTTTGTTAGCTCACCCAACTACGAAATCACTATGGTTTTTTAATGGACTGCCTGAAGCTGAGTTAGTCGAATTAGTTTTATCAGATACGTATAAAGTTAATATTAATGGTTTTGACTCTGAAATACTGACTTCGATGATAAAGCATATATTATTGTATAAAAAGTCCGAGTCTTGCGTTGTGTTTTGTAGAAGCCTTAATGATAAAAACTTGCAAGCAATGGCTCAAAAATTGTCGGTGACACAATTGTACGAATTAATGACAGCGCTTCCAAATAATCAAGTAGGAAGGATAGTGCAATGTGATGAGATAAATCCATTTCAAGAATCATTCTTTGAATTTAACCCTAAACTTTACCAGCGCTTATTGCTAACGCTTCCAGCAAAGCTAGTAGCGAATAAAATAAAGTCACAACCAAGGTCAGAGTGCTTAGCGGTGATATTAAACTCAAATCAAAGTGAAAGAATAAAAGATGTTTTTGCTGATATGAGTGGTTTTAATGTACCTGATTTTTTGAATGCGTTAAAACAGTTAGAGCCTAGTCAAAAGCATGCATTTTTTGTGTATGTGAACCATGACGTTGTTGTTAGTTGGTTGAAAACAGATAGAAGTAATTATTGGTTGTCTGCGCTTTTACTTTGCGCAACTGCAAAGCAAGCCATAAAAATATTAACTGGCTCTCTACAAAATGATGTGCCACTCTTGATTGGAGGGGAGCCAGTTGTATTAGACCAGTATCCAAGCGTATTTATAAAGTTATCAGCCGATGCCCATCGGCATATTTTACTTGATAATTTCATACCGCTCACGTCACGACTCCGTTTATTTAATTCATTAGATACGGATAAAAAACAAGCAGTTTTGAATCAGGTTTGTGAATTTGTTGACGTTAAGAAATCGACGCAAAAGAAGGTTCCTATTCAACTATTGATGAAAATGCCTCGACAGTATCAGGCTTCTGTTTTAACTCAATGGATAGAGGAAGGTTTGGGTTCTTTAGAGGCTAAAGGAAACGACTTTTTTATTTTATATATTCTCGAACAAAATGATGAGCAACTTAAAGAAGTTTTAGCACTTGTTGATAAACAAGTTTTGTTTAACTCACTTCATAAATATAACTTTTCTTCAGCATTTTATGAAAAGTTAACACAATGCTTAAGTGAGCCGAAAAATAGCAGTATTTATTCTATGATTCAGGCGTTTATATATCAGGAAAAAACACTCCTTACTTTAATTCAAGAGCGAAAAGCGGCATTGCGTTAAACAATAATTAGTGCGTCATAGTGTCGCAGTTTGTTGTTAATTGATTGATAACATTTATGGTTTTAATCAAAATTTAGTCATAAACAAATAATGGATTATTAATATGCGACTAAATTCTTTGAGTCTTGCTCTAGCATCAATCTACCTTCTATTTCATTCCGCTTGGGCGGAATCTTCTTCTGTTTACGAAGTCATTGAGGTGCGTGGTCATGTTTATAAGCAACAACCTATTGAAGATTTAGTTACCTCTCCAGAGTATTCGATCCCCAGTAGTGATTTAGCGGATTTGTTAACATCACTTCCAGGAGCCAATGTTAATGGCAACGGCCCTATCAGTAAAATTGCGCAATATCGTGGCCTTTATGGCGATCACATTGCGACTAAAGTTGATGGACTGACCTTAGCGGGTGCCGGGCCAAATAGCATGGATGCGCCAATGAGCTATGCTAGTGTGTTACTGACAGAATCCATTGAAATGGTTCGTGGTATCGCGCCAGTGAGTAGCGGAGTGGATACACTTGGTGGCAGCTTAACCGTAAATACCGTTAATCCTGAAGTTGGTGGACAATGGTTACACACGTTAGGACAGTACACGGGAAATGGTCAGCAATCCTATTTAGGCGCATTAGGTAATGTAAGCTGGGGACAGCAGGCTTTACTGCTGCATATTGAACAAGCAAAGGGTAATAAAGTCGTTAAAGATGGTGCAGGTCGTCGAATATTACCTGGTGTTTATGATAAATCTCAAATTGGTGCTAAATACTTAATTGAAGTTACGCCAGACCATCAACTAATGCTTAGTTATGCTGGTGTGAATACAGGTGACTCAGCAACGCCTGCGCTACCGATGGACATAGATTTTATCGATACGGATCGCTACAAACTTTCTGGACTCTCTGAACTGGATTGGGGGCAAATTGAGTGGCATATTGGCTGGCAAAATGCGCGTCATGGAATGGCTAATAATCTGCTTCGCCCAGTAAAAAGTCCGATGATGGCTCGTTATAACCGTGCCGATAGCACGGGGATTGATGCCAATATTTCATTTATCTTAGAGCAGTGGCAATTCGGCTTGGACTATCAGCAGAGTGTTCAAGATTCAATGATCACTAATCCTAATAATGTCATGATGCGAGTTCATAATTTTAATGATGTCGAAGAGCAAACCTTAAGCGCTTTTGGTGAATGGAATCAAAAAGTAGGAAAGCATCATTGGCAACTAGGGGGACGTGTAAAGCAATACCGAAATGATGCTGGTGATGTTGCTCATTCTATGGCGATGCTGAACCCGAACATTAAAGCCTTACGTGATAAATTCAATCAATCTAAACGTAATCAGAATGAAGTTGGTGTTGACCTTGTGGCGCAGTGGTTATATCAAGCGAATGATGAAATAAGCTGGCGAGTGAGCGCTGCACGTAAACAATCAAATCCAAGTTATCAACAACGCTATTTATGGGTACCAATGCAAGCGACAGGTGGGCTGGCTGACGGACGTACTTATATTGGACAAACAGATTTGAAACTAGAAACGGCTCATCAATTTGAATTTGGATTAGATCTAAACGCTAATGGTTTTAACGTTGCACCTAGAGTGTTTTGGCAACAAATTGACAATTATGTACAAGGGGTAGCGGTTACGGATCCGCAAGTCAAAATGGTGGCGATGATGATGGGGGACAAGAACCCATTACAATTTGCCAATACCTATGCTGAACTGTACGGTTTTGATGTTGAAGCTCAATATCAAATTAATGACAATTGGCAGCTCAACATGATTGGCAGTTACACTCGTGGAAAGCGAACGGATATTGATGATAATTTATACCGTTTAGCACCATTATCAGGCTCTGTATCGTTAAGTTATCAGCAGCATAACTGGCGCACTCAGGTGATATGGCGTGGTGCAGCGAGTCAGGATAAAGTATCAAGTATTCAAAGTGAGCAAGCCACATCAGGTTATGGCTTAATAAATCTGTTAACCGCTTACGAAACTGAAAAGTGGTTGCTAAAAGCTGGAGTAAGCAATGTATTTGATAAAGAGTACCAAGATCATTTAGCCGGTTATAACCGTGTAATGGGCAGTGATATTGCTATTGGTGAGCGTTTACCCGGCTATGGCCGTCAAATTTGGGCGTCAGTGTTGTATAGCTTTTAGAGGTTAATACCACTCTTTCAAAAGTGTAAAGTGTTGAATCACGTTCTGACCGGGAACACACCATGAATGATTGTGATTATCGTCAGAAGCTACAGATAAGTCCTTTGTTTTGAAAACTTCTTTTGGCATTAATCCGTAATAAGTCCTAAGAGTATTCAAAGGTATGCTTTCTAGCTCAGAATATTCATAGTCGCTGAAGTAAGCGCAAACACTTCTTTCGGGGCGTGGTAGATCAGAAAGTGATACTTCAACGCCGCAGTTAAAAAGTGGATCATTTACTTTACAGGTGACTATGTCGTAAGGGAAATGGTGGTGAAATGAAAAATAAATGTCATCTGAAGGTCTAGATATGGATATCTGATAGCAGGTAGAATTATGTTCGCTGTTTTTATGAGAAATATTCAATACAAATTCGGTCAGCGTTGTTTCACTGCCACTGGTAAAAGCGCGATCTAGTAACGAGTATTTTATAGGATAATCGCCAGTTATCATGCTTAACATCCCCCTTAAATTGCTATTGTTTCGTCTTGATGTATTGAAAGTTCAGTCCCTATTGGTTTTATTTGATAGCTAAAATTCGCTATCACTATGATAACGAACTAATACTTAATAGAATATGAATTCAGGGCCATTGGCTGCTTTGTCAAACCGGTTTTTTAGCCAATTTTCTTTGCAGAGTGCGTCGATGCATCCCCAATTGTCTTGCCGTCGCTGAAACGTTGCCGTCATTAGCATTAAGTACTTGCTGAATGTGCTCCCATTCCAAACGCTTAGGGGTCATCACTTCGTCTTCGTCTACAAGTTGGTTAACTTCAACTTTCTGCTCGTTTAAGGCCAGTAATAAGGTTTGGGTGTCAGCAGGTTTGGTGAGATAGTTGTCCGCCCCTAAGCGAATGGCTTCAACAGCGGTAGCGATACTGGCAAAGCCGGTTAGTAATACGATTTTGGCTTTGGGTAATATGGCTCTTAGTGGCTGTATTAAATTTAAGCCGTTTTCTTCTTCTAGTTTCATATCCAGTAAAATATGACTCGGCTGGTGTTGTCTTGCCAACAATAATGCTTGAGTTCTGTTGTGACAGGATTCTACTTCAAAACCATGATTACTTAACCGTCTTTGTAAAATTAAAGCTAAGCTGGCGTCGTCTTCAATAATAAGTAATTTATTCATAGTTTGAATCTTCAGTATTCGTTATTGTAGGTAAGGTTATCGTAGCAATACAGCCTTGTTCTGGGTGTTGAGTTAAGCTTAATGAGCCCAGATTTCGCTCTAAACTTGCATGGGTCAACATCAATGCTACTCCAAGTCCTTTTTCACTTGGAATGAATTGTTTGCCTAAGTAGGGACGTAAGCTTTCATCAATGCCATTACCAAAGTCGCGAATTAAAATTTTGCATTTACCTTGTTGATTTTGTTGTGTTGATATTTCTATTTTTGATTCTGATGTCGCGGCTTTAGATGCTTTACCAGCATTATCAATTAGAGTGATAAGCGCAGGTAAAATACCATGATCAACATGGAGTATTTGTGAGCTTTTTTCTGTTATGTCCCAATCAATTAAACATTGAGGCAGTAGCAACTGTGCTTTCTTTTTAGTATCAAGCAATAGTTCACTGAGTTTTATTTCACGCTTTTTACCATCACGAATGGCATCAGTAGCCAGTCGTAATTCTTGTAGGCTGGACTCACAACGAGACAGGTTTCTGCTTAGTTCTTCAAAAGCTTCTTTGGAAGGGGATTGTTGTAGCTCATCCAGCCATAATCGCATTGAACATAATGGTGTGGCGAGTTGATGTGCCATTTGAGCCGATGATGCGCCTAGGGCAACCAGCTGTTCTTGTTTGAGTTGTGATTCACGTAAAGCACTGACTTGAGAATCTCTTTGTTTTAATTTTGCGGTAAACAACACCAACCCAGTATTAAGCACTATTATCGATAAAATAAAATTAAGCCACATGCCGATATAATGAGAACTCATGCCCATTTGTGCCATATGTTTCATGTGAGGGTCAAAATACAGCATAACGCTATAAGCGATGCAGTTCATCCCGCTGAATAACCAAGATTTTCTAGGCGACATGGTGATGCTAGAAATGGCAATAGGAACCAATAAAAATGAAATGAAAGCATTGGAGGCTCCCCCTGTGAGATAAAGCCAAGCTAACCAAAAACTATTGTCCATCAGTAAAAGATAAAAATGTTGTGATCTAAACTCTTTAAGCTGATTAATTTTTTTGTGGCTGAACAGTAAATACCCGAGTTCAATTGCGAACAAGTAAATTAGAATTGAAGACTGATGAGTGAGCCCAAACCAGTCACTTAATCCGTAACTGAGAATAAGGCGAAATCCCCATCCCAGATAGCGAGAAAGCGTTAAGATCAGCTCAAGTTTATTGATGTTTAAAGGATTCATTTTTATTTGAGCCTTATGTAAATGTTTGGTTTTTATAGTAATTGCGATGTGTAAAATACCAGAAACTCAAATGATAACAGTAATGAAATGAGAAAAAATGTGTTAAGACAAACTTTGGTTACTAATTGAAAATAATTATGATTTTTTCAGAGCCAATATCGCGTTATAATTGACTACCAATAGTAAGGGTATAAAATCCTTCTTTAATTATTTAGTTAAATAGGTGGAAAAATGGCCAAGTGGAACGGAGACTATATTAGTCCATATGCAGAACATGGAAAGAAGAGTGAGCAGGTCAAAAAGGTTACCGTATCGATTCCACTAAAAGTGTTAAAAGTGTTGACCGATGAGCGCACTCGTCGTCAGGTTGGCAATTTACGTCACGCTACCAATAGCGAATTGCTTTGTGAAGCATTCTTACATGCTTATACAGGCCAACCGCTACCATCAGACGAAGATTTAGCAAAAAGTCAGCCAGACAGTATTCCTGCTGAAGCTAAAAAAATGATGGATGAAATGGGGATTGAGTGGGAAGAGCTTGAATAGCACCTCTTTAAAAGCTTTATTAGAGCAAACGCTGCATCAAGTTGAGTTGTGTTACCAACAGGCTGAACAAGAGTTGCAGCGCTCATTTCCTCGCCCTGAGATCAGTTTTAAACTCAGAGGCCGCAGTGCTGGAATGGCACATCTTCATCTCAATAAACTCCGCTTTAACCAACAGATGTTGCAAGATAATGGCGCAGCATTTATCAATGAAGTTGTTCCCCATGAAGTCTGCCATTTGCTGTGTCATCATCTCTATGGGCGAGTAAAACCTCATGGTAAAGAATGGCAAAGCTTGATGTTGGGGTTGTATCAACAACAGCCAAAGACCACACATAGCTTTGATGTTGTGTATCGACCTCAACAAACGGTGGATTATCGGTGTAATTGTGGTGTAGTGAAATTGACCATTCGACGACATAATAAGGTGGCTCGAAATCAAGCGTCATATCGTTGTAAAAATTGTTTACAAACCTTGACGAGTTCAGAGCTTTAATTTTGTTAACATAATAAAATTCAGTGAGGGTTAAGCAACATTCTGAAACAATGCATTACCTTGGCTTAACTAATAGCATAATATTTATGGCTGTATCACCATATTCACCACTATCTCCATATATTACAGATGATGACGCACTAAACGATGCTCAAAGGCAGAAGATTGACTGTAACAGGAAAGAGTTAGCTTTGAATTTGCTTGCATATGGCGTTGTGGTCGGCTCTATTACGAACCCTGTTATTGGAGGCATTTCAATGACTATTCCGCTATTTTTTACGCCGTTTTATCATTATATTGAAGACACAAAAGGCATTCCTGAACCCAAAAATTATGGAGAAACAGCTATATTGTTTTTCTCAAATCCAGTTCGTGAAGCACCAAAGAAGATCGCAAGTTTTTTTAGCTTGTCTTGATGAGAATTAACCATTTAACAGTATTAGGTATTTCTGGCAGATAAGATTTTGATTGTAATATCATTAGAGTGAACGACCAATTGTAAAACGGACATTTATGAACATCATTCTGTTAACTCATCAACGGGAGTTATCAAAAAAGACCAATACGGGTGTATTGGTGACAGATGTATTAGAGGAAAGTGCAAAAGTAATCATTTGGGAAAGAACTAATCCATCCCCTGATATATTGACTGCAATAGAAAAAGGCAAGGTAGCATTGCTGTATCCGACAGATGTAAAGTGCACCTGCTTCAGCAAGTGATGATTTTGATAGTTATATTGTATTAGATGGTACTTGGCAGGAAGCACGCAAAATTTACAATAAAAGCTCTTACCTTAAAGAGTTGCCTAAAGTGAAAATTGAACCATCAAGTACGTCAATATACCAATTAAGGCGTAATCAAAAGCCCAATGGATTATGTACGGCAGAATGTGTTGCTGAGCTATTGAAAGCAAAGGGAAGTGTTATGGCAGCAGAAAAACTACAGGCTAGGTTAGCTGATTTTGTTTCTAACCCTTAGCATCCTCATCAATCTGTAAATAATGTTTAGACAGCGCTTTAATTTTGGCTTGATTTATGGCATTTAGAGAGTCAAAGTGCTGGTGGATCTGTTTTATTTTTTCTAAGTATTTGGGGTTATTCGCAGGAATATCTTGCCAGTAGCGATTACGCTCTATTTCTTGTAACTCACCATTTTTTACGACCTTATTAAAACTGATTTCTCGCTTAAGACGAATGATCTCACTACGAATGAGTTTTAATAGTTTACCTCGACTGACAGTGCCTTTTTTTAATAGTACTTTTAAAGGATCTTCTTTGCTTGACTCTTTGTCTAAGTCTATTTCGTTGATAATGCCAGATTGATAGTTGATTTGTTGGCGCTTATAGCCATTAGGGCAGGTTGTTTGAGTGTAAACGACTTTCTCACCAAGCGTACATTTTAAGAAGCTATTAGTGTGGGCTAAGGGACAAAGTAACAGCATAAGCAGAGTGACGACAAACCTAGCCATTGGGAGTGATTCCTTTCATGTTTATCCTTTATTTAGAGCAATCATTTGCCCTAATGCTGCTTTAACTAGTTCAAGCATAATACAAAAAATTGACAGATTACAGAAAATGTTGATTTTTTGACTATACTCAAATTTTGTTATCCGCAAAATGAAGTACAAGGAAGTATGATGAGCGTCGGATCAATTAAACCTTCAAATATTCAAAAGCTTTTATCCCGTCAGCAGCAACGTCAAGCAGACGGTAAAAAAATCACTACAAATCAACTTGCTGTTCAAGGCCATATATTTCGTATCGAACAATTTATAAAAGATACTGAAAGCCGATTAATCTCGCTGTTTCACCATCTTGATTTATTGAACAATGCCATTGAAACATCGGACGATAACTTCATTCAATCCATCCCCAACACCATGAATGCAATCACTGATTTAGATAACCTGAAACATCAGTTAGATTATCATTGTCAGCATAACACCAAAGTGATTAAAACCGTTTCTAAACTTGAATTACGCGAGTTAGATGGAGTGGTTAGTGCAAGAATGGACCTAGTAAACGCTGCGATTCAAATCGATTGGAAAAAGTTTGAGAGCCAAAGCTAATCGATAGAATATAATATAAATGACACGCCGTTTTAGGCGTGCCATTTATATATTTACGCGAATCTCTTTCTCTGGAAACATTCATTATCGATTAATCTGGCCTTACCTAGCCAAGCCGCCGCTAATACTACTAATGATTTATCTTCAGGAGTGACTTCTTGCAAAGTGTCAGCATGACGAACTATCAAGTAGTCAGGCGTTAAACCCTCCGCGATAAGAGATGCTTTAGCATGTTCTATTGCAGTATCAATAATAACGCCGCCTTGCACTTCTTTAATAAACCAATCTAAGGTTTGTTTGATTGCCGCAGCCGTTTCTCTTTGTTTGGTTGTGAGGTAATTATTGCGAGAACTCATAGCAAGACCATTGCTTTCGCGATAGGTATCAACCCCAATGATGTGAATCGGAAGATCCAAATCTTTAACCATGTTCTTAATAATTGCTAGTTGTTGATAGTCTTTTTGACCAAAAACGGCAACATCTGGCTGCACCATGTTGAATAGCTTTAGCACTACAGTAGCAACACCAATAAAGAAGTGAGGGCGGCTTTCACTTTCACCACAGTTGCCGATTACGTCTTCAGGTACAATCACTTTAGTACTGTTTTCAGGCCCTTTGGGGTAAATCAAATCTGTTGTTGGCGTGAATACCAGAGCTGTTCCTACTTCCTTGAGTGCTTCTAAGTCAGCGTTTAAAGTTTTAGGGTAGCTGTCTAGGTCTTCATGTGCTGCAAACTGTAATGGGTTTACGTAGATTGAAGCGACAACATGATCAGCGTGCTTTAGTGCCGTTGTCACTAAAGAAAGATGACCCTGATGTAAGTTTCCCATTGTTGGAACAAAAGCGACGGTTTCACCTTTGGCTTTCCACGCTTTTATTTGGTTACGTAGTTCGGCTAATTCTGCTGTTACTTTCATTACTCATTAATCACTTAATTAAACGTGTGTTCTTCGGCAGGGAATACTCCGTCAGCGACTTCTTGAATAAAGGCTTTGACGGCAAGGCGAATATCACCCGTTTGAGCAAGGTAGTTTTTTGAGAACTTTGGAATATAACCGCTGGAGATCCCCAAAATGTCGTGCATTACTAAGATCTGACCATCGGTATCTTTACCAGCCCCAATGCCAATTACTGGAATGGTTAAGGTTTCAGAGATTGTTTGTGCCAACTGAGCCGGAATACATTCAAGCACTAAGAGTTGGGCGCCTGCTTGCTCAATGGCTTTGGCTTCCTCAAGAATGCGTTGAGCGTTTTCATCACCTCGCCCTTGAATTTTAAAACCACCAAATACATGCACAGACTGCGGGGTTAAACCTAAATGAGCACAAACTGGCACACCACGCTCCGTAAGCATGGTGATGGTTTCTAGGAGCCAATGTCCGCCTTCTAATTTGACCATGCTAGCGCCAGCTCGCATTAGCTGAGCTGCACTTTCCATGGTTTGCTCTGGTGTGGCGTAACTCATGAACGGCATATCAGCGATGACCAGTGCACGTTTAACAACATTCGCTACACAGCGAGTATGGTAGGCAACTTCTTCCATGGTAACCGCACAGGTATCTTTGCCACCTTGGATCACCATTCCAAGAGAATCACCGACTAATAATACATCAATGCCTTCTTCGTCAAATGCACCAGCAAAACTAGCGTCATAAGCGGTTAGCGCTGTAAATTTTGTTCTATCTTGCTTGAGGTTAAGCAAGCTTGAAGTGGTAACTTTAGCCATAGATTCTACTTAAGGTAAAAAGTGTTAATGGAACGCAGATTTGAATCCTGAAGATTTTGTAAGCACTTGTCAATGATCTGAATCTAGCTCTTGCAATTCAGATCGTAACTTAGCAGAAATCAGGCTCTTAAGGGGGGTTTCACAAGGCAAAATGAGCTCTGGTGAGAGATTAAACAAGGGAACAAGTACAAAAGAGCGTTGTTTCATACCGTAATGGGGGATGGTTAAACGTTCAGAGGTCATAACAAGGTTATCGTACAACAAAAGATCAAGATCTAGGGTTCTAGGTCCCCAATGTTGGAGCCTGACTCGACCTTGTTGTTGCTCAATAGCTTGTAATGCATCTAGTAGCTCAAGGGGAGAGTGTTGAGTTTCAATGCTAGCAACGGCATTGATATAATCAGGCTGTTTAAACTCTCCCATAGGCACTGAAGCATAATAGGGAGAGATTTGAAAACTTCCGGTTTCAGCTAATGCTTCTAGTGCTACGCAGGCGGCATCGAGTTGCGCCTTGGGTTGTTCTAAATTAGCGCCTAAGGCGATATAAGCTTTAGCCATTCTGTTGTTCATTTCTAGGTTTGCGAGGAGCACGACGGCGTCGTTTAGAGCCATTTCGATTACGATTGTTGGCTTTATTCGCTTGGCGAGCAATATCAGTACGCTCTTCGTCTGACGCGTCTACAAATGAGCGCCACCACTTGGCTAGTTGGTTAACTTTGCCTGATTCCACTTCTCCACGCATCAATAATAAATCGTAAGCTGCGCGGAATTTTGGATGCTCTATTAATTTAAATGCACGAGTGCCTTGGTTTTTTTCTAGTCTTAATTGCAGCTGCCAAATTTCTTTTGAAACTGTGCTGAAGCGGCGTGGTATTCCAATACTGCGACATTGTTGCTCCATCACATCTCCCATGGCAGCAACAAAGGCATCATAATGGGATAAGCCACCTTCAGTCATGATATCAAGCGCTTTTTGCTGCAATGGATACCAAAGTATTGCGGCATAAAAATAGGCTGGAGTGACAGTTTTTCCTTGCTCGATACGGCGGTCAGTATTTCTGAAAATCAATTCCACCATCTTTCTGAGCGTAGGATCCGACTCGTCATCCATTCCACGAACGACTTGTGGAAATAGAGGTTGGAATAAGCCGAAATCGTATAATAAATGATAATTTTGTACGGCTTTACCGTTGAAGAACAATTTAGAAACTTCTTCAAACATACGAGCCGCCGGAATGTCGCCCAGTAGTGGCGCTAACGTTTTTATCGGTGCTGCCGTTTCTGGCGCGATTTTCATGTCCAATTTTGTGGCGAAACGCACGGCTCGGATCATACGAACTGGATCTTCTCGGTATCGAGTTTCAGGATCGCCAATCATTCTGATTGCACCTTGCTCGATATCTTGAATTCCACCACCATAACTGTGAATAGAAAAATCACTAATGTCGTAATAAAGTGCATTTACTGTAAAGTCACGACGCTCAGCATCTTCATCAATCGTGCCATAAACGTTATCTCTGAGTAGTCGACCTTCAGCGTTTGATTTCGAAATTTTGTCATTCGTTTGTTTATGGTGACCACGAAGTGTTGCTACTTCAATGACATCGCGCCCAAAAACAATATGGGCAAGGCGAAAGCGACGACCGACAAGGCGACAGTTTCGGAACAGCTTGCGGATTTCTTCAGGTTTAGCATTGGTGACAACATCAAAATCTTTTGGCTCTAAGCCTAAAAGTATGTCACGTACTCCACCACCAACTAAATAGGCATCAAACCCCGATTTGTGCAGACGATATAGCACTTTCAGCGCATTTTCGCTGATCTGCCTGCGGGAAATATTATGAGATTTTCTTGGGATGACTTGTAAGTCTAAACCATTGTCATTGTTTACCACTTGGTCTTGTGTGGCTGTTGGTTGCTCAAATAGCTGCTTACAAAACTGACTGATCCTGCGAAAAATGGGACACCTCGTTGAATATAAAAGTACCTGAAATTTGGCGGCTATAATATCTCATATACTGCCAAGTCCCAAGTACTATGAGTTAAATCGAACTGTTAATTATATTTCAATGAGTCAGTTAGAACTTATCGCTCTTTTTACAAAAATACCCCATCGGTTCTTGCGAACTCGAAAAGACTAAAACGCCAAATGCTGCACCTGCCGCATACACTATGCGTTTCAGGAAATATTGGCTAAACCAACCCCAGCTGAACCATGATGATTTAGAGGAACTCGAAGTATTAGAAGTGTAGCTTCTACCCGATGACTTCGGCTTTGACTGCGCCTTCTTCGTTACTTTATTCTGTTCAAGTACTTCGGAAGAGATAACAGAAGATGGTGATTCTATGCTATTTATTTGTGGACGTGCAGCACTGAGCTGAACTGGAGTCCTATTCGATGAATTAGTGCGTTGTGATTTCTTCTTTAATTGATTGACCAGCCTACTTTTCAGTTGAGTGTTGCTATTGATGGTAATAGTCGCTTGTTTATTTAAAGAACTAATTAACAACTCTGACTGTCGAGTAGATGAGGCGAGTGATGGTGCCTCTGCTTCACTTCGAATTTCAAAAAATTGGCAGATAATTTTTTTATTTCTACGCCCTTGAGATGCGAGAGTAAGTGCGACATTGAATTGCTTAAATGTGCAATCTGGTTGCGTAATTTCTACCGTTTTTGTTTCGTTTTCAAGATTACGCAGATCAGCCACCGATATCTTTGTGGCGCAGTAATCGCCATCTTTATTTGTTTTATAGGTGGGATGAATAACAGTACATGATTGAGATACTGCCATTACTCCCCCGAAAATTTAAGGTAACTGGTTCTAATTAATCATGATTTAGGAACTAATGACAACGAACAAAAACACTTTTATTAGATTAAAAATATCTCAATTGTATGATTTAGTTTTATCGCTAATATCGCACAATAGAGATATTCTCACTTGAGTGAGTTAGAGCTAATTAAAACATTTACAAAGCTTCTTAATTAATTGACGAAAGCAACCTTGAGTTTGTTGGGGGGATATCCCTCGGTCTGTATAAGTAAAGGTGTCGTCTCACCTAAGTATTGTATGCTTGTGCCTCCTGCATTTATCGGCGCAGGAATGGATCTTTGTTGTTCTTCAGGGGCAATAACTTTCCAAGATGTGCACCGCTTCAATAGAGCTGCTCTAAGTCGAGCATTATGATTTATCTTATTGTTTGCTCGTTTACTTATTTTTGTCAACAGTGGTTCGGTCAGTGTTTGGTTGCCTTTAAGTGTGGTTTGGCTGTCACTGCTAGAATGAAACGTACAATTAACATTGTCAGTAGAGAATGCCTTTCTATAAGCAGATAATTTAACTTCATATTCTTCGTACCTATCATCGGTATTAGGCAGGCGTATCATTACCTTTTTGATACCGCTTTGGAGTCCACTCAGTTCTTCCGCTGATATGTCTTGAACATTATAAGAGTCAGGAGTATTACCACGAGTGTAAATAGGGTTAATGCACACACATTGCAAAGCAGACGACATCTTTGCCTCATAAAACCTTTTAGAGCAAAGTACAGTAATCACGATTGAGCTACAAAAAGCAAAGCAAGAATGTTAGTTATTAGAGCAATAATTTATAAATTGAAAGAATATGTTCTTTGATAACGATTGAAAGCTGTAGCTCTCAATCGTTATCTCAAGCTCTTTAAAACAATACTCGTACTCGAATGGTTTCTTTGATCGTATTTAATTCTGCAAGTGCCGATTCCGCTTGGTTTGATTCGACCTCCATAACGACATAACCAATATCACCTTTAGTTTGTAGGTGTTGTGCAGAAATGTTGATGCCTTTTTCTGAAAAGGCTTGGTTAATTTGAATCAAAACCCCAGGTTTGTTTTGGTGAATATGCAGTAAGCGAGAGCGACCCTCATGAGATGAAAGTGATACCTCAGGGAAGTTGACCGCACTGAGGGTTGAACCATTATCAGAGTATTTAGCTAATTTACCGGCAACCTCAATACCAATATTGGCTTGTGCCTCTGCAGTGCTGCCACCTACGTGAGGGGTCAATATGACGTTGTCTAAGCCACGAAGTGGGCTGTTAAATTCATCTTGATTAGACTTAGGCTCAACAGGAAATACATCGACAGCGGCACCAGCAATATGACCTGCACTTACAGCTAAAGCTAACGCCTCAATATCTACCACTGTGCCACGTGAAGCATTGATCAGGTGGCTGCCTGCTTTCATTTTTTCAAGTTGAGCAGAGCCAATCATGTTTTTAGTGGTGTTGGTTTGTGGCACATGCAAGCTCACAATGTCTGACTGAGCTAATAACTTATTCAGCGTTGCTACTTGTTTGGCATTTCCCAAAGGCAGCTTTTTTTCAATATCATAGAATATGACCTGCATGCCAAGGGTTTCAGCCAGAATGCCTAACTGAGTACCAATGTGACCATAACCAACGATGCCCAAGGTTTTTCCACGTACTTCATGGCTACCTGCCGCTGACTTTAGCCATTGTCCACGGTGAGCCTTGGCATTTTTTTCAGGGATCCCACGCATCAACATGATGATTTCGCCGAGCACTAACTCAGCCACACTGCGAGTGTTAGAAAAAGGGGCATTAAATACAGGAATGCCTGCCTCTGCCGCTGCGTCTAAATCTACTTGATTAGTACCGATACAAAAACAACCAATCGCCGCGAGTTTATTCGCTTTACTAATGACTTCTTTGGTTAACTGAGTACGAGAACGAATGCCAATAAAATGAGCATCTTTTATCGCTTTTTTGAGATCATCACCTACCAAGGACGACTTATAAGACTGAATGTTGGTATAGCCTTCTTGTCTTAGAACCTCTTCCGCAGAAGGGTGAAGCCCCTCAAGAAGTAAGATGTTAATTTTGTTTTTATCAAGCGAATGCTTGGCAGACATGGAAACCTCAATTGATTTGTAGCGGTAAGTAATTATTTTACAGTTATATCAATTTTATAACCATTGACAAACAGCCATAAACAGAAAAGTGATTTCATAAGTAAATATAGGAAAGTGTCCACTAAATTAATGTTGGTTTAGATTCCTGTGAAAACACTTCATTTGGGCTATAAATATGTAATCTGCTTATCCTTATATTTTGATAGGATTTTGAGTGTTTGACTTTCCCCGTATTAAAACAACTCCTGATTTGGAAGAAGTGTTCAAGTTATACAATAACGTTGCTGCATCTCCCAGCAATGAAAGTAGGGCAATAACGCTTCATGTAGAAGGAGGTATAGTGGATTCATGTTTTAAGGTATCTGTTTCAGTACATGATCAGTTGAGTATTCAAGAAATCAGCATAAAGACTTTTTTTGTTGAAATAAAAACTCAAGGTAAAGCCATAAATTCGAGTTCAATGGGAGATGATAAAAGCACAAAGTTTACTCTTTATAAGGTTATTTTTTTTGATTCAAGATTAACTCCTCGTAATCGAGCCATTGAATTAGCAGGAATGCCTATACGTAAAGCGCAAGCGTACGTTATTCGGTTGTCTAAAAGGGAAATGATTAGAACTTTCATAGCGATGTTTCAACTGGCAGGGAACACTGTTTCTGGAAGCGGGGAATTGCAAATAAGTGATAATGTTGCAATGGATCAGGAAAGAAGGGAGTTAGAAGACACACTGGATAAAATTGATGCTGAGTTCTCTTGCTATCAAGAAATTAAAAGGAAATTAAAAAACATGGTCGGTGTTGAAGCTGAATCACAACTCGCTCAGTGCAGAAATGAATTTGCAGAAGCTTTATCTAAAAGGCGAAGACCTTCTGATCAAAAGCAGAGAAATCGTACTACCCGCTTGAATCAAATTCCAGATGCGCCAAACAGAGCAGAAAGCAATGTGGCCTATTTACTAATGCTATCAGAGGATGAACGTACCTTAGAAAGATTGGGTAAATATCGAGTTCATTCAGAGCTTACAGAAGAACAAGCCGAGGGTATTTTAACCAGCATTCAGCAAGAGTTTAAAGATCAAAGGCACAGCTTGGTTGAACGATTAAAACAATTAAGACTGCCTGCAAAGGCAGTAGAATTCAATGGCCGATTGCTGCTTGATTGTATATGGTATAACTATACTGAAAGTTACGAAGATATTTTAAAACTGATATTACAAACCTCAGATTTTTTGCCTTACCTTGATTTTTTTTGTGGATCGAAATACATGTATGGCAGTTTAACTGGCGCATTAGCCAAAGCTAATACTAGTGATAAATTCACCGTTGAATTCTTGACTTCAAAATCACAGCCTTTTCAACATCAAGCTATTGAAAAATTCGCACTGACTAATGAAGGAATTTGTCGAATTGTAAACTTAGTTGATTATCTTGTTAGGCAGTCATCAAATGGATTAATGACTGATAAATTAAGACTGCTACTCTCAGTTATTGGTAGATGGATAAATGCAGAACAAGAAAGTGATTCAACACGAACTTTTCTTCGAAATTCACCTGCCTCTGAAGAATCAAGTGAACCAAATGAACAAGTTAACATCGCGGCGAAGAGAGAAAGTAATGAGCAAATAATCGTAACTTTGAAAGAAAGTTTTGATGCAACAGATAGTTCATCCAGTCAAAATTGCACTGACGAGACTATAGAAGTATTTGAGTGGGTGCTGAATACACCGGTTCAAAAGGTGTTATATAAAGTTAGCCCAGAAGGTTTTGCGCTGCTAAAGCCTTATATAAAATAAGGAGCATACCTAACAAAAAAGGTGAACCATTTTGCTTCACCTTTCATAAACTAGTTAACAAAGATCACTTATTAATGCTTAAACATCGCAGAGATAGACTCTTCGTTGCTTACACGGCGAATCGCTTCAGCCAATACACCCGACATGGTTCTTTGACTCACATTACTCACTTTTTCCATTTCTGAACTTAGTGGCACTGTGTCAGTAACAATCACTTCATCAATCATTGAATTCGCAATGTTTTTGGCAGCGTCACCTGAGAATACAGGGTGAGTCGCATAAGCAAATACGCGGTTGGCTCCGCTTTGTTTCAAAGCTTCAGCCGCTTTACATAAAGTACCGCCAGTATCGATCATATCGTCAACGATGATACAGTCACGACCTTCAACGTCACCAATAATATGCATTACTTGAGAAACGTTCGCTTTAGGACGACGCTTGTCGATGATGGCTAAGTCTGAATCATTAAGTAGCTTGGCAACGGCACGGGCACGAACTACACCACCAATATCAGGTGAAACCACAACAGGGTTATCAAGTTCTTTAGCAAGCATGTCTTCAAGCAGCACTGGGCTACCGAAAACGTTATCAACTGGTACGTCAAAGAATCCTTGGATTTGCTCAGCGTGTAAGTCACAAGTCAAGACGCGGTCTACACCAACGCTTGATAAGAAGTCTGCAACAACTTTTGCCGTGATAGGTACACGAGCACTACGAACACGACGGTCTTGGCGAGCATAACCAAAATAAGGAATAACGGCAGTAATGCGGCCAGCAGAAGCACGACGAAGCGCATCTACCATTACGATTAATTCCATTAAGTTATCATTGGTTGGCGCGCAAGTAGATTGGATGATGAATACATCGGCACCACGTACGTTTTCGTTGATTTGGACACTGATTTCGCCGTCACTAAAACGACCTACTTCAGCATCTCCAAGTTTACAGAATAGACGGTCGGCAATCTTCTCAGCAAGACTGGGAGTGGCGTTCCCAGCAAAAAGCTTGATGTCGGGCACTGTATGAACCTCAGGCGTTGGCTTTTGAGTGTTATCTAAGTTTATCGGATTTTGAGGACAATAAACTCAGCATGAAATTAATTTTGTTTTGCAATTAGCTCAATCAACGGTGATTGGTTCAGTCCTTGAGCGACAAAACCAGATAAATCAGTAGGTAACTGAGATAACACCTTGAGAGCTTGCTGCTTATCTTCGAATTCCCCAAACACGCATGCGCCTGTTCCGGTCATTCTGGACGGCGCATATTCTACCAGCCAGTCCAATGCCTTGGCAACTTGAGGGTGTTGCTCTGCAACCAAAGATTGGCAGTCATTCTGCCATGAATTTTTCATCAATGTTGCTAGTGTTAGCTTAGGTGTATTACGAGGTAAATCTGGGTGAGAAAATACTTTGGCGGTAGAAACATGCACTTCTGGAGTGATGACTAAATAATATTTTTCAGGCAAATCTACAGGTGTGAGTTGTTCACCTACTCCTTCGGCAAATGCCGCTAAACCCCTAATGAATACAGGGACATCAGCGCCAAGCTTAACACCAAGTTTGGCTAATTCATCCACTGAAAGTCCTGTTTTCCATAGTGCATTTAAAGCAACTAATGTCGTTGCTGCGTTTGAAGAACCACCACCAATTCCACCGCCCATAGGGAGGTTTTTTTCTAAAAAAATTTCAGCGCCACCTGAATAATTAGCATGTTGTTTTAACAATTTTGCAGCTTTTAGAATTAAGTTATCGCTAGGATCGACAACAGAATTCAGCTCCGAATGTAAAACCAAGTTTGGAGCATCAGTGAGTTTAAAGGTTAAATAATCACAAGCATCAATAAATTGAAATAGCGTTTGTAATTCGTGATAGCCATCAGGGCGACGGCCGTTGATATGAAGAAATAGATTAAGCTTTGCTGGCGCAGGCCAGCGATTGGGATACTGCATTATTTAGAACCTTGTACAGCAAGCGCTTGCCATTGGTTTAATTGAATCTTTAACGATAGGTTAGGACGGCTTAACGTTAATAACTTAGGCAATTCAATACCGTTCAACGTTTGCCAACGAGAATATGTTAACTGCCATTTTACGCCATCAATGATTTTAGTTAGCTGTCTTGGTCGCCCTTGGCCATCACGGGTTAAATGTTCGGCTTGCTGAGTTTGCCCTGTGATCCAGCTTGGCAACAAAGAAACAGGTATGCTCCAGCCAGTCATTCTAAGCAATAACGCCTCGGGATTTTTACTTTGATAATCTTTGCCGTCCATGGTGAGTTTTGCGCCAAAGGGTGTGCTTTCGAGATTCAGCACTGAGGTACCAAGCATAGTGGTTAATGCTAGTTGCTCTGAGGTAGCGGTATGGCGCCAATATAAGTTAGTCGAATGCTTATCATCAGCGGTTTTGATCAAAATCTTGCCACGCACCTCCCATGCTTTAGCATCGGTAATTTGGTTAACATGCACAGGAACTAATTCAGTTTTAGGCAGCGTGTTACAGGCACTGAGCAAGAATAAGGCGCAACAGCAGCAAAAGATATTAAATGCTTTCAAAGTGATACCGTTAAACATAGGTTTGTAGACATAATAGCAAATGATTAAACCTAAAAACATTAATTGGATACGTTCACAGCTGCAGAAAAAATGTTTGCTAGCAAGGCGTAGCTTACAGCAAGTAGCTATTCTACTTGCAAAAGTTACAACGCAGCTATCAGGCATTTTGGCAAGTTTGTGATCGTAGAGCGTTTCACTTTTAGGCTGGCTCACAAGTTAATAAATTAACAAGCGTTCAATTGATGTTTTTAGGTTTCGATATTAAAAAAGGGCAACTGTGTGCCCTTAGATACTGTTTGTTCGAAAGATTACTTACTTGTATCTAACGCTGGGAATGATTTTACTAATTCATCCAGAGCGTTCATTTGCGATAGATAGCCTTCAAGTTGATGCAGTGGTAATGCACAAGGGCCGTCGCATTTAGCATTATCAGGATCTGGATGAGCTTCGATAAACAAACCACCCAAGCCTAATGCCATACCACTTCTAGCAAGTTCAGTTGCTTGTGCACGGCGTCCGCCAGCAGAATCTGCACGTCCACCAGGGCGTTGTAGGGCGTGGGTCGCATCAAATATTACTGGATAACCAGATTGCTTCATCTCGTCCATACCGAGCATATCAACGACAAGATTGTTGTAGCCAAAGCTGCTGCCACGTTCACACAACATGATGTTATCGTTACCAGCTTCATTAAACTTTTTAATGATATGGCGCATTTCGTGTGGTGCTAAAAACTGCGGCTTTTTCACATTGATGATGGCACCCGTTTGAGCCATGGCAACAACAAGATCGGTTTGTCGGGCTAAGAACGCTGGCAATTGGATCACATCAACTACATCAGCGACAGGCTGACATTGGTGTGGTTCATGAACATCAGTGATCAACGGAACATTAAATGTTGATTTTATCTCTTCAAAAATCTTTAGGCCTTCTTCCATGCCTGGACCACGGAATGAATGAACAGAACTGCGGTTGGCTTTATCAAAAGATGCTTTGAATACATAAGGAATGCCGAGTTTAGATGTGACTTCTACATAGTGCTCGGCTATCTGCATAGCTAAGTCACGCGATTCCAAGACATTCATGCCACCAAAAAGCACAAATGGTTTGTCGTTAGCGACAGAAATATCGCCAATTTGAATGGTTTTTTGATCCATGATCAAAGCCTCTTTTATTTCATCCGTAAGGAAAACTAATGATAAGTCTCGGCGTGTTGATTCAGTTCTTTTATTTGAATTTTCACCAGTTCGATCAAGGGATCGTGTGGGCTATTTTCAACAAAGTGCTGTAAATCTTCTGCGGCCATTTTGATGCAGCCTAACTGCTCTGCAACGAAAGCGCGTTCTCGATTTAATTGAACATCATCGGGATGCCATTTCAACAATAAATTGCAACATTCTAGGGCTTGCTCAAATTTTTGAGAAACGATGCTTCCTGCTTTTAACTCATGGAGTTGTCGTGACATGAGGTCTTTAGCTTTGACAGGTTTAAAATATTTAGCACTTAATTTAGCATGGTTGCCTAGCTCACCCCTTACTAGCGAGTGCATATATTTTCGGTCTACTGCTTTTCCCGAGAGTGGATTAATAAAGTGCACTTTATTATTCAATTTGACTCGTAAAATAGCGTTTCCGGGAAGAAACAGTAAAGAGGCATCGAGATCCAGTTTCTGACACAACAACATTAACAAACACCCCAGCGTTGTGGAGTTACCTTGTTTGGAGGTAAGAGTTAAAGCTAGATCAGCGGCTTCAGCCCCAAAGTAATTTTGACGCTGACAAAATCTTAAATCATTGTAAAACCAAGACAGCAAAGAGTCGAAGCGGTGTTGTTGATCCATTAAATAATGACTCATTACACCACCCGATAGCTCCAACCAAGCCCAATGACTGGCTTGGTAAGAGCTAGAGCCTAAGTGCTCACTTAAACGCAGTAGTGAGCCAGGCAAGGTGATTTCATCAGTTACACAAAAATTGCTCATGAAAATAACGCTACAGAATGTTTCACCATGGCGATGCGAGCGGCATACACTAACCAGCTAATCGCGCCAACATACGCAAAGATTTTAAAAAGTTTACCGCGTGGCGCTTTCATGGCGATGATGCCTAAAATGATATAAGCCACTACGGCTGCCAGCTTTTCAGTTAACCATTGAGCTTCAAATGGATACTGATTGATGATAACGCACAGTGTTAGACCTGACAGCAGCAAGAAAGTGTCAATGACATGAGGTGCGATTTTCAAAAACTTCTTTTCTAAGATGGCTGATTCACGTAAGTGCATGACAAAGCGAAAAGTAAAAAAACTGACACTTAAAGCGATCAATGTTAGGTGAAGGTGCTTAACGGCTGGGTAGATGCTTTGCAAAAATTCCATCGTATGTTCAAAAGTAAAGGGATAAAGGATGCCATTTTACCGCAAGCAAAGTAAGAATGGTATGCGTAAGGTTTTTTCTTGTTTAATTTTAATCATTACAGATCACTTGCTAATAACGCTTTTGCTGTTTGGTAGTACTTATATCGTCGATATTCATCAAGTTGTTTTAGAATGCGCTCTTGGCCGTCGGATGCTGCATATTTATCTACGGATGAATATCCTTGGTGGAATGCATTGCACTCAAGCTTGTCTTCGATCCCTTCCATAAACTGAATACAAGTAGTTTTCATACTTAAGCGATCTTTAGTTTTCTTTAGGCTATCTGATTGAATATCAATAAAGACAAGGTGTGAAGGGGTTTGTTTAGTCTGCTTTAAGAAGCGTTCAATAATTCCGCTTTTAGATCCTATAAAACCTTCTTTCATAGACAGGGTACCGTTAATCAAAGTGTTATCAAGTCCGAGTGATTCCATTTCGTTAAGTTTTGTCTGTATTTTTTCATGGGAAACTTGAGAAACGAAAAAAATTTTAGCGCTAGGTATATGCGTTTTAACAAATTGAACCAATTCAGCAAAGTGACTTTGCATTAAGTAAAGTCTGGGTTTATTAGTGGGCAGAAGTGGCTCGTGACGATGGTTTGCAATGACTCCATCGATACTTGTGATTAAAAACAAGTCGGATTCTTCCGTTTTACTTTTTAGAAACTCTACGACTTCAAGCAAGTCAGAAACTTGAAGGTCAACGCCTGTGGGTCGTTGATGAGTACAAACTACTGCTTGAGCTTCAAGTTTGGCTTGAGTAACTCTTTTTAGTCTTGCAGCTTTTTTTGTGTCTAGGTGTTTAGAAAAAAGTTCAATAACTTGTTGGGTCAAATGTTGATATGTATCCTCCTTGCATTCTGCTTCTAACCTAACCTAACCTTACCTTCTTCAATAAAAGCTTTAATTTGCATATTTTGAGAAGGAATGACCGCAGTATAAGCTTTAGATTCATGCGTATATTTAAATTGAACAGAGATAATTTGTGGAGAATCTTGCGAGACGGCATCTGGAGCTGAAACAAGCATGCAACGGGTTAAGTCTTGAGCCTTATCATCATAATCGAGCGATATGACGAGTTCACTTGGGCTAGGCGTTACTGTTAAGGTCATAAAAGCACCGTTATTTTAGATACTAGGGTACGTGTATATCATGAAAGGTAACCATGTCTTCTAGACAGTAGTACTACTCTCATTTCTGTGTTGTATGAAGCGATGGTATTCGGCTATTTGTCGTTTCTCATTATCGCTGGCATGTTTACTAAACTCCTCAACAGAATGATAACCATCTTTTTTTGCACGATACTGCATTCCTGGCATTATTCCTGACATAAACTGTACGGTAGTGACGTTGTCACCAAAATGGTCTTTAAGGCTTCTTAAATTAGCTGAGTCATTATCCACCATGACGATATGAGAGGGAAATTGAGCCTCTGTGTTCTGTTGAAAATAATCTCGAAGCATGCCTCCTTTGGGTGGGTTGTTTTCTATATTATCAGCCGAAATGATGTACTCAGCCCAAGCAATATCGGCACCTGCAAGTTGCATATCCATTTGTTTGGTTTCAATGCATTCACTTGGTGCGTGGGTGAGTAACAGAAACTGGGTATTTGGGATGGTCGACTGAATAAATGCCACTATTTCATTAAGGTGGTTGGGGATCACGGTATAGCTAGGTCGAAACCTACTTTTCGGCTCATAAACAGGAGAAACAATTACATCATCAATATCAACAACAAAAGCAAAATGAGGTTCAGAAGCTTTGAGTTTGAGCATAGGTTGCAACTCTCTAAAGTCTTCGATTTGAATGTCTACGCCGAGTGGTTTTTGGGGAGAGCCTACAGTTGCTACCGTTTGCTTTTTTGTTTGTTTGCTTTCTAGGAAGTCAGATAAAAGGGTTATGGACTGTTTTGTTGTTGAGTAAAAGTGATGGGTTGAATCAACAGGGGATAGCCGAACGATTCCTTCTTTATCTAGAAAGGCTTTTAATTTTAGGTCTTCACAACAGTAGCGGCAGGCATATTTTATATGCTCTTGTGAGTACTTAAAAATGACAGGAATAATTTGAGTGTCGCTTTGCTCACATACACTACTCGGCGCTGATAAAAGCTTGCAAGGAATTTGGCTTTTGCCTCTCCAGCCTAGATCAAGTTCAATTACAAGAGGAACTGATGTAATTGCTTCTGCCATAATACTTCAACAACATATCAATAAATTTAATCATTTATTTTAACTTTGTTTACCTTGAAGGAAGCTGTATAGACATCAGTACAGAGACCGTTAATCAATTAACATTTTTTAATTGTATTAACCTCCTAAATCCGTGAATAATCGTTAGGAAATTAACAGATTGAATGAAGTATGACTGATGCAATCAGCGGTAGCAATCAAGTTGAATTACCAATGGATATTGCTTATGAAAACGAACGAGCAAATAAAGTAAACACTTCAACACATTGCTTCAGCGGCACTCAGCATGATTATGAGTTGACCGTCTTGACAACAGCAATGGGGATGATGAATTTTGTTGAACCGCAAACAGCCCATCATGCAGAACGGTTACCTCAAGATAATGTTATCAAGAGTGCTTGTTTTGAGAGTGTTGGAGTCTCAATATTTTTTGAGGCTTGTGTTAACGGTAAATTGGATATCGCCAATGTTTTTTTTGAACGCTATGAAGATAGTCCTGAAATCAGAAAGACAATTTTTCAGCCATATGGTGAATTAAACATAACACCATTTATTGCAGCGAATATTAATAATCAAACAGAAATTGTTTCTTCATTTCTTAAGCTTTATGAAAGCCACCCAGAAATCAAAACACAGCTTTTTCAGGCTCAAAAGACGATAGGGTACACGGCTTTTCATTTAGCTTGTTTAAATGGTTGTACGAGTGCTGTCGATACTGCTCTCACATTTGTTGAAAGACATCCTGAGTTGGCGTTTTATATTTTTCAGCCCTGTGAGGCTAATTGTCTCACACCTCTTGCTGCTGCCTGTGCTGAAAATCATGCGGATGTAGTGAGATTATTTCTTGGTTTTTACTTAAAGCATCCAGAAGCAATGCAGCCCCTTTTTTATACATACAGAGTATTTGAAAGAAGTTGTTTTTATCTTGCATGTCTTAACAGAAGTGTTGATGTTGTTCGTGTGTTGCTTGAATTTTACGAAAAGCACTCAGCTCTATTGCCTGAAGTATTTGAGTATTCAAGTTGGGATCATACTACGCCACTTTATGATGTGTTTTCTTCGGGAAACATTGGCGTTGTTAAAGTCTTCTTAGAGTTTTACGAAAGGTTACCACAGATCAGAGAAGCTCTTTTTCAATCGCACCCATTAAACAAAGACACCCCCTTTCATTCAGCATGCTTTCACTTAAATGGCCGAGACGTGAGTGAGTTTCTCCTGCTTTCTGGTTATCACCACCAAATTAAAGAATCAATGTTAAAGCCCTTTAAATTTACGCGCTTTGATGTAAAGCGAAACATGCCTTGTTATTCGGTACTTCTAAATTTAAAAGGGCAGGTGGTGAATGAGTTTCTCCAATTTTCTGAAAAGCACCCTGAACTCGAACAGTTAATTTTTAAACCCCATGAGTTAAACCACAATACGCCGTTTTATGATGCTTGCTTTGGCAACAATCCTGATGTGGTTCGTGCATTTCTTAGCTACCTTGTAAGGAATCCGCGAACCAAGAATGCATTTTTTAACTATCATCCAATTGAACAAAACACAGCGTTTTATATTGCATGTGTCTTTAATCACTCTGGTGTTGTTCGGGAGTTTCTGGAGGGGTACCAAAGGCATCCAAAAATAATGGATTTGTTATTTTTGCCAAATCCAGCAGATGGCAATACGCCTTTTTATAGTGCTTGCATTTACGGTTCTGCAGAAGTCATTTTGGTTTTTCTTGAATACTATGAAAAGCTTGCTGTGATTAATGAATTTATCTTTCACTCTTCTCGATCTACATGGGAATTTCCGTTGATTGCAGCAATTAAGAGTGAATCTTTTGAGCGAGGGTTAAAGAACCATCTTAATGTTGTTAAAGTTTTCTTAGAGTTTTATAAATCTCATCAACAACATCAGTCTCAACTTTTTGAGATGTTTACGCTTATTCGCGAGAACATTTCTGATAAACCGCTTCATATAAAAAGTCAGTTTGCTTCTTTACTCACTACTTGAGTTTTCCCAAAGTACAGCGTTCATTATTACCAAAATCTTTAATGGTTTTTACTTGAGAGTACCCCAGTTTGGTTAATTGATGTCTGAGTTTTTCCCCTTGCTGGTAGCCGTGTTCCATTAATAAAAAACCATTAGGGTTAAGGCAGTTTTTAGCAATGTCGGCAATATGGAATAAATCGGCAAAGCCTTCATTTGGTGCAGTTAATGCACTAAGTGGCTCAAAACGCACATCGCCTTGCGTTAAGTGCTCGTCTTGCTCATCAATGTATGGTGGGTTGGATACAATTAGATCAAAGGTTTGGGCTTCTACTGCTGAAAACCAATCACTTTGCTTAATAGTGACATTGTTAAGTTGCAAACGACCTTGGTTTGTTTGCGCAAGCTTAACAGCGTCTTCAACTTTATCGACTGCCATCACATGCCAGTTTGGTTTTTCAGAGGCTAACGCCAAAGCAATCGCACCAGTGCCTGTGCCTAAATCGAGCACTTTAGCCTGTTCTGGTAAAGGAAGCGTTAACGCCGTTTCAACCAGAATTTCAGTGTCTGGTCTTGGAATAAGCGTGGTGGCATTGACCAATAATGGCAGTGACCAAAATTCGCGTTCACCTACAATGTGAGCAACAGGGTGACCTTGCTCACGCTTGACGATTATCTCATGAAAGCTCGTTTGCTCTGTATCTGAAAGCGTTTTATCTGGCCATGTATATAAGTAGGTGCGATTTTTATTGAGCACATGCATCAAGCACACTTCGGCATCCAGTGAAGCCGATTCAGAAGTATGGGCAAGTTGTTCACTTGCCCATGAGAGTGCTTGTGCTATGGTTTTTGTCACTCAGTTTATACTCCAAGTGCCGCTAATTGATCGGCTTGGTACTCTTGCATGATTGGATCTAGGATGGCGTTTAAATCACCTTCCATTACTTCACCCAAACGATATAGCGTTAGGTTGATGCGGTGATCACTGACACGGCCTTGTGGGAAGTTATAAGTACGGATTCGTTCTGAACGGTCTCCGCTGGCTACAAGGCTACGGCGCGTTGACTCTTCTTCGCTGCGACGTTTTTCATCTTCCATCGATTGCAAACGAGCAGAAAGCACACTCATGGCTTGGGCACGGTTTTTGTGCTGTGAGCGCTGGTCTTGGCATTCAACCACTAAGCCCGTTGGAATGTGGGTGATTCGAATCGCAGAATCAGTTTTGTTGACGTGCTGACCACCGGCGCCAGACGCACGGAAAGTATCCACTTTTAAGTCGGCTGGGTTGATTTCAATGGCTTCCGCTTCAGGCACTTCATGCATAACAACGACTGTAACAGCAGAAGTATGAACACGACCTTGAGATTCAGTTTCTGGTACACGCTGAACTCGGTGACCACCGGATTCAAATTTCATTTTGCCGTAGACGCTTTCACCGCTCATCTTCAAAATGATTTCTTTAAAGCCACCATGTTCGCCTTCGTTTTGGCTCATGATCTCTACTTGCCACTTATTAGCTTCCGCGAAGCGGCTGTACATACGAAACAAATCGCCAGCAAAAATAGCGGCTTCGTCACCGCCAGCACCGGCACGAATTTCAACAAAGGCATTGGTGTCATCGTTTGGATCTTTCGGTAGCAACAGGATTTGTAAATCGTGCTCTAAGGTTTCAATGGTTTCTTTGGCCGCAGACAGTTCTTCTTGTGCCATTTCTTTGAGATCTGGATCATCTTCTTCCATCATCTCTTGGGCAGTTTCAAGATCACTTTGTGCTTGCTGATAGGCTTTAAAGGTTTTGACTACTTCTTCTAGTTGGGCAAATTCTTTTGAAAGTGCACGAAACTTGTCTTGATCGGAAATGGTGTCAGGATCGCCTAACAGCGCGGTAACTTCATCATTACGTTCTAGCAAGCCTTCAAGCTTGCGGATCACGGAATCCTTCATGGGAATGGTAGACCTTAGTGTTTGTCGAGCCCAAGTATGGACTTTAACGTTTCTAATGTATTTACATCACCTTGACGACTGGCTTTCGTTAAGGCTTGAGTTGGGGCATGAATCAGCCGATTGGTTAACTTATTGGCTAATTCTAGAATAATTTGTTGTTGATCGCCGCCTTGTTCCATTTTATTGAGCGCTTTAGCGACCAATTCATCTTTAACGGCAAGGCTTTGCTCACGATATTGGCGAATGCTATCGACATTACGCAAAGAACGCAACAAGGCACTGAATTGAGCTGATTCGTCTTTAGCAATCAACTCCGCTTGCTCTGCCGCTTGTTGGCGAGATGCCATGTTCTGCTCAATGATATTTTGCAGATCATCCACTGTGTATAAAAATGCATCATCAAGCTCACCGACTTCGGCTTCGATATCACGAGGAACGGCAATATCCACCAATAGCATAGGTTGATGACGGCGTTGTTTGAGCGCGGTTTCCACAAGGCCTTTACCCAAAATCGGCAATGGGCTAGCGGTAGAAGAAATCACAATATCAGCATGAGGCAAGTGCTCTGGGATGTGCTCTAAGGTTACAGCTTTAGCATCAAATTCTTCGCACATGGATTCTGCACGTGTAAGAGTGCGGTTGGCAACAGTAATTGACTTTACGCCATTATCTTTAAGGTGTCTGGCCACTAATTCGATGGTTTCACCTGCGCCAATGAGCAGCACATTGGTATTACTCAAGGATGAGAAAATGTGCTTTGCCATACTCACGGCAGCAAAGGCCACTGAAACAGCAGCACTGCCGATTTCAGTTTCTGTACGAATGCGTTTAGCTACTGAAAACGTGGTCTGAAACAGACGGTCAAGTGTTGCACCAACGGTTCCGGCTTCTTTGGCTTTGGTAAATGACTGCTTAACTTGTCCAAGGATTTGCGGCTCACCAAGCACTAACGAGTCTAAGCCTGCTGATACGCGCATTAAATGATTAATGGCTTCTTGATTCTCTAGTGCGTAACTGTGTTCAGTTAGTTGCTCTTCAGGGATGTCATGGAAGCGATGTAGCCAAGCAATCGCAACTTCAGCACTAATGTGATTACAGTAGAGTTCGGTTCTATTGCACGTTGACAGGATCACCGCTTCGCCAGCGGGAGCGCATTGAGCCAACTCTTGCATGGCGGTATGGATCACATCAGGAGAAAAGGCGACTTTCTCACGCAAATCTACTGAGGCGGTTTTGTGGTTGATCCCTATGGCTACAAGACTCATCTACACTCGTACTAAATAATCATTAAGCAGTTTCATTTGTGGAGCGCTATTCTACTGAAAAATAGCACTTAAAAACAGAATTCCTGACGTTTTATGTGCCTTTATTGATGTAAAGCAGTAATTTCGGCACACAAGCTATGGTTTACTGGGCAGTCAATACTATGTTTTTTCGCTTGTTTCTCAATAAAGCCATTAATATATTCAATCTCGGTTTGACGACCTGAATTTACATCTTGTTGCATTGAGGAGCGGTTGCTTGCCGTTAACTTTATCACCTCGAAAACTCTTCGTTCGGTTTCTGTCTGGTCGAGCGTAATTCCCTCGGCTTTAGCCACATCAAAAAGCTCGGTAAGAATGGCCTGAACCGTGGGCTGAAACTTGGGTAACGCTATGTCACCATTGAGACATTGATGCAAAGCTGTGAGGGGATTTATAACGGCATTAATGGCTAACTTTTGCCAGAGCGCAGGTAAAATTTCTGATACCCATTCACTGTTTGGAATGGATTGAAGCATCAGATGTTTAGCTTGGGGAGACAATGGGGTTCCATCTATATGACCAAACTGTGTTAACCCATTACCTGAATGGGTAACATGCCATTGATTGTCGCGATATGCGCCTTGCGATGTTGTGGCTAATGATAAACCTTGAGTTACTTTTAAACGTGGAACAATGGATAAATATGGTCCCATGCCATTATGCATCAAAATCAAATGAGCATGTGATGGTAAGTGCAGAAGTAGTGGCTCAATCGCCTCGATAACTTGGTAAGCTTTTACGCACACTAATACTATATCTAACTCTGATATTGCGGCGTGATTTGATGGCAGGATCTTAAACGTCTGTTCGCTGATGTCTTGTGACAGGCTGGTGAGTGACATCTGTTTTTCTGTGGGGGCACTGTAACGATGACTGATCAAGCAAACATCGAATTTTTCAGCTAGCTGAAAGGCTAATAGCTGACCAATATTACCTGCTCCCACAATACCAAGTTTTGGTTTTCTTCCTGTCACCTGTTCAACCTTGTCTAGCAAGCTGAGATTTTAGTTTATGGTAACTCATTAATGCTATATAAAATGCGGCAACGCCTGCTAAATCAGCAATGAAATCGGCAAGAGATGCGCTACGGTAGGGAAGGAAGCCCTGAATCACTTCGATCAATAAAGCATAGGCGGCCAATGCAGAGGTGAGCCAATACCATTTTGGCTTAAATGCACCATAAGTTAACCAAGCTAAAGCAAAGAAACTACCGAAATGGCCAACTTTATCCATGTGCTCAAAACTACTTTGGCTGTATGTTGGACGCGAAAAAACTAAATAGCTAATCACCACAAAGCAGATAACAAGTAAGCATTTAAAAATCAGTGAATACTTCAACTAAGTCTCTCATGTAGGAAAGTGTCGGCATTTATTATATTTTGCAGCGGCCAAAAGGCAATGAATTGATTTTTATTGTGAATAAATCCTTTCAAAATTACGATTGTTTAATGGAAATACTCGATTCTCAAGCAGCAAGCTTTTATACTTTTCAACAATTATATTCTTAGTGAGAAACCATTATGCCATCTATGGATATTGTGTCGGAAGTAGATAAAGTAGAACTTCGTAATGCGGTCGATAATGCTAAACGTGAGCTATCCAATCGTTTTGATTTTCGTGGTAAAGAAGCGAATATTGAGTTGAATGATTTTGTGGTAACCCTAACCGCTGAAGATGATTTTCAATGCAAGCAATTGGTCGATATTTTCCGTATGCAAATGAGTAAGCGCAATCTAGATCCTGCGGCTATGGATGTTGATGAGACTGCTGTTCACTTAGGTAAGACGTTTTCGCTAAAGGCACGCTTTAAAGAGGGCATTGAAACCGATATCGCTAAAAAGTTAGTAAAACTGATTAAAGCCTCTAAGTTGAAAGTTCAAGCGCAAATACAAGGCGATAGCCTTCGAGTGACAGGTAAAAAACGCGATGACTTACAAGCGGTAATGCGTTTAGCAAAAGAATCTAATTTAGGGCAACCGTTTCAGTTTAATAATTTTAGAGACTAGTCTATAACGCACCAGCGAACGCTGGTGCCTATTGATTTATTTAGTGATCTACTCATTTTCTTTGGCGCTTGAGGAGTTTGATTTAAATACTAAAAGTAACCCTTTCTCAATAAAGTTGAGTACCAAAACCAAGGCGATAACAGTAAAAGCAATGGCTGTAGCATTGGATGAGGACCCAGATTGAAAGCCATAATTAGAGTCAATCAAATAGTTCACTCCGAGAAGTAATAGCCCGATAATGATAAAACCGTATCTTGCTTGGTTACTTAATTTTCTCACTTCAGTTTTGAAATCATCTTCACTCATAAATCATCCTTAATTTTGAATCGTTTAGTGTGTGTTGTTTTAGGGATATGTTTTCTTACTACATCTTGAGTATTAATTTTGAATATTTATTAAGCTATCGGCTTTTATCAATGATAGCAATAGGCTATTTAGAGGGAAAATTAGAATTTGGAAGGGGTACTAAAACATAAGCCGAATCCTCAGAGAATATTCGGCTTATGATTACTTGAGCTTTATTGTATGAAGTTATTAACCCTTTAGTTTGTTTATCTCTTCGTTCACTTCATAGCCTTTATCTGTGATGATTTTCTCTAATACCACTAACCGATGTTTGATGCTTTCAACTTCATCAATGAGCTTCATTTTATCGCTGCTATCTATTTTTGCTTCAAGCTGTTTCATTCGTAAGCGGTACTTGAAAAGTCAGCCCCGAAGATGGCGAAAAAGACGATGGTGACAATGATGATGTTACTAATATCACTAATATTCATATTATTCCCTTTAATCATTGTAAATTGATTTATCAAAAGCATTAAGCAAAAATTGAGCTAGAAAATGAAAACCCTTTAAGTGCTGGTTTTTATTGGCTTTCGTCTCCATCGCATTGAATAATAAACGTTAATACTTGGCTTTTTCATCACTAATTAGTGATTTTTACCATTGTTCATCGGATGGGCTTGGTGTTATTACCTATGCACAAGCTGAATAATTTCAGGGATTGATATCTGCCTTTAGGTGTTTCAATTTCACTTCATTTGAGCATTTTGAACGCTTTTTAAAGGCTTTGAATGACTCTCGCTTAATATTCCTTCTGTATGTGGATATGGTTGACCTATCCACATCATAGTCTTTTGCAATGGTTTGGTCTGACTCGTAGCCAAGGCGAGTTTGAATCTTGCTTTTGTCATCGGTGGTCAACTGACGATCCCTTTTGGATTTTTTGCCTTGTTTTTTAAAGGAAGGAATATTGAGAGTTCTTCGAATATTGGCGACTGTTGTATCACTGATACTATACTCGTGATACTTGAAGATGCAACTTTCAGGGCTTGTTCAGCGTTGCATTATTCTAGGCGTGAAAGTGAAGAACTAGCGGGCTAATTTAAGCTTTCACAACAAAGAAGAATCAATGCTGAAAAGCCCACGTAGTGCGAGTTTAATTGTCATTTATACTGCGTTACTTTCCCTTGTAATAGAATAACTGTTACTACAGGAAAGTGCCTTGCCTAAATGGCAATTAATTCTCGCTGAAATCCTGCATCTTCAGGTATCACGAGTATATACTCACTCGCAATGGTTTGATCGGGTTGCTTACCTAACATTGTAATAAATCTAATTTGCTGAACTTTTAAGAGCTTCCTGAACTTTTTTGAGGCCTGCTTTGCCGTTAATACCTTTTCGTCGCTGATCGCAGCTGGAATTGCAGCTTCTACTGTTTGGGAGCCAAATAATCACGAAAGATCAACACGCCCTAATATCCATATTATTCCCTTATAAGTGTTATACCAATTACAGCAACTGGTATTAGATTGACATTGAATAACATAGCAATATTGATGCCTAAATAAAAACGCCTGATTTTCAGTTGCTTATGAAAGTCAGGCGTTGGTGATATGAGGTTGATTTGCTAAATAATTACATGATTCATCAAATGTTAGCGGTTTAAACCAGCATAATATTTATCCAGTTGAACTGATAAACCGTTTTCCATCACAACTCTTACGTGCTTCCTGTTTAACTCTCTTGGGCTTGAGACTCCGCAAGAATGTGCAATCAGTTCGATGTCATGGTGTAAGTTGTCATTGTAGTTAGCAACTCGCTCAGCTTTATTTTTGGGATCAAGGCCAGCTTGAAGTTTCGGGTTATGAGTGGTGATCCCCGTTGGGCAAGTATCCTTATTACAGTGTAGGGCTTGAATACAGCCAAGGGCAAACATATTCCCTCGAGCAGAAGCGATGAAATCAGCACCGATTGCTAATGCCCAAGCCACTTTTGATGGGATAATTAATTTACCCGATGCTATCACTTTTATACGAGGGCGTAATTGATATTCGTCGAGGGTATCTACCAAAATCGGCAGACCTTCTTTCAATGGTAATCCAACATAGTCAATCAAGGGTTGCGGTGCTGCACCTGTTCCGCCATCGGCACTATCTACAGTGAAAAAGTCAGGCGCACTCTCAATGCCTCGTCGCATGATTTCTTCACAAAAGTCAGTAAGCCAATTAACATCACCTATCACTGCTTTTACGCCTGTAGGTTTACCAGTAACTTCTCGAACATGTTGGATCATATCTAAAATATCACCCACATTTTTAAACTCTATGTGGCCGTTGGGGCTAATTGAATCTTCTCCGACCTTGATACCACGAATACGGGCAATTTCTTCAGTTACTTTTCTACCGGGTAAAATACCGCCTTTACCGGGCTTAGCGCCTTGGCTGAGTTTGATCTCAAACATTTTTACTTCATGGTGAGCGGCAACACCTGCTAATTTCTCATCATCGAGGTGCCCGTCGAGGTTTCTCACGCCATATTTGGCTGTACCAATTTGAAAGACAACGTCGCAACCTCCGTCAAGGTGATAATCCGATAAACCGCCTTCACCTGTATTCATCCAACATCCAGCTTTCGCGGCACCATTTGAAAGGGCTAATACTGCTGGCTTAGATAACGCACCAAAACTCATTCCTGATATGTGGCAAATTTTAGCAGTGGTATATGGGTGCCTGCATCCTTCACCTATGGTTAAGGGCTGGCTGGTGGCTAAGTCTGATTCCAACGTGGGGAAAGCCGTGTTCATAAACATGATGCTACCTTCGGTTTCTAATAACCTTGTAGAACCAAAGGCCAATGAACGATCCACTTTTTTAGCGGCTCGATATACCCAACTGCGCTCAGCACGGTTAAAAGGCATTTCTTCACGATCTTGGGAGAAAAAGTATTGCCTGAAAAACTCCCCTTGGCGCTCGAAAAGATAACGAAAGCGGCCGATGACAGGGTAGTTACGGCGAATGGCATGTGTGGTTTGGGTTTTATCGACAATGTACATGTAAATAATAACGAGAACCCCAAGGCCGACAGCAAGTAAAAACAAGCTTCCTAAAAGATCGAGCCCGCGAGCTATCCAATCAACATGTTCCATCATATTTGCCTCCAAAATGCGGATACTGGAATGAAGTAAAGGTAATTCTAATTAAAGAAGTTTCATTAACTATAATCCTTGGATTGAAGTTTGTGTATTTTTTGCACCATTTACTTTATTTTATGTATTAGAGCCTGCCCTAGTGATATAAGGAGAAGCCTATGTGGATAACAGGTAAAGTGGTTGAGCGAATCGATTGGAACAGTAAGTTGTTCTCGTTAAAAATTGACGCAGAGCTGGCACCATTCATAGCAGGACAATTTATTAAGCTAAGTGAAATACATGATGGAAAACGGGTGGCAAGAGCTTACTCTTTGGTCAATCCCCCTCAAAGTCGTTACTTAGAAGTGTTAGCGGTTGAGGTGGAAGAAGGGCAACTGTCACCAGTATTGCAAAGCCTTAAAGTGGGCGATGATATTGAAGTCTCAGCTACCGCTGCTGGCTTTATGGTGTTAAATGAAATCCCAAGTGATGAGTTGCAAGGCAAACACCTTTGGTTTTTAGCAACAGGCACAGCCGTTGGGCCATTTATTTCTATGATGGAAACCGATGAACCTTGGCAGAGGTTTGAAAAAGTCGTACTCGTTTATGGAGTGAGAGCTGTCGAAGACTTGGCTTATTTAGAACAACTTAAGTCGCTTCAAACGAAATACCCAGATCAATTCAAACTCATTTTATCGGTTACGCGTGAGACATATGCTGGTGCGATTTCGAGTCGTATCCCTCAAGCGATTGTTTCTGGTGAGTTAGAGCAATTAGCTGGAATTGAATTTTCTTCCCAAGATTCTCAAGTGATGATTTGCGGTAACCCTGATATGGTGAAGGATGCCCAGCAATATTTGTTTGATAAAGGTTTAAAAAAGAACTTGCGTAGGGCACCGGGGAATATTACCGTAGAAAAATACTGGTAGAGGAGACAATCATGGCAACTCTTTTGTACTCTAACGCTTCACCTTATGCACGCTTACCTCGAATTTTATTGCATCACTTTGATATCACCGATATTCAAGCCGTTATTTCTAACCCATTTGAAAACCAAGATATTTTAATTTGTGCCAATCCCTTAGCTAAGATCCCGTGTTTAGTGTTTGATGACGAAACGGGGATCTATGACAGTGAAGTCATTTGTCGCTATTTGGATGCAACTTATGGAGGCAAACAGTTATTTTCTCAATTGAGTAATTGGTCTCAACATACTCAGGTTTCGATGCTTAAAGGCTTGATTGATAGCACGGTTGGTTTAAGGCAAGAGCAGATGCGCGAAGAAGAAGGCGTTCGTTCTCCATTTTGGACCGAACGGTTTGAAAAAGCCATTTTACGTACAACCCTTTATATTGAAAAAGAAGCCATGGTTATTACTCAAAGTAACAGCTTAACCATTCAGCAAATATTACTGGTGACGGCTTTAGATTATATTGAATTTCGTTTTCCAGATTTAGATTGGGTCAGCCATTGCCCAAAATTGGATAATTGGTTTAAATCGATTCGAAATCTCGCTTGTTTTGAACAAACTCGTCCTTGTTAGTACTTTCAATATTTAGTAGGGGGTAGATGTGGAGTTACTCACTTCAATGTCGTTAGTTGAGTTTATTGGTTATTCTGCATCAGTCATGGTAGCGGTATCGCTGATGATGAAGAACATTGTCTGGCTGAGGACTTTAAATTTTATAGGGTGTCTCTTATTTGTCATTTACGGCATTGAAATTCAAGCTTGGCCAGTGGCTGGAATGAATGCTTTTGTATGTTGCATCAATGTTTATCATTTAGTGAAGCTATATAAAGAAACCTAATATTAATTACTGTAATTGGTATAAGAGGTTAATTGTATACAATTTGAGTTTATCTGGTTAATCTAAGGCTAAAGGTTAACCAATAGGTCATCAGATGAAGCTCATCAATTCCTCTCAAGTAAAACAAGCGCTGACTTTTCCTGAACTCGTTGGTGCGCTTAGACAAACCTTTTCTTCTTCCTTTGGTATGCCGCAACGTCAAGTATTTGAGTTATCGGATAAAAATCATGACGCCTTTGCTGTGCTGCCAGCATGGAATGAAGAAGTGATGGGGGTAAAGTCATTTACTTATTTGCCTGATAATCCTGCTCATTTGAAATCTATTTATGCACAAATTTTGTTATTTTCTCGAACAACAGGCGAGCCGCTGGCGGTCGTCGATGGTACAGAAGCCACCTATTGGCGCACAGCGGCAGTATCGGCATTAGCCGCAACCTTTCTTGCCCCTGCTAAAGCTGAACGATTGTTACTGTGTGGTACCGGAAATTTAGCCTCGTATATGGCGTTAGCTCATGCCAGTGTTAGACCAATTAAAGAAGTGAAAGTATGGGGGCGTAACGCCAGTAAAATCCAAATCGTGGTTGAACAAATCAAAGCTGAAAGACCTGATTTACATGTTTCTTCCGAAACAGAATTAACACAACAAACGGTCAGTTGGGCAGATATTGTCAGCTGCGCCACTCGTTCACCTAAGCCGCTCTTTGATGGGGGTTGGGTCAGTGAAGGTACTCACGTCGATTTAGTCGGTAATCATTTAAAGAATGCTAGAGAATGTGATACTGAGTTGATGTTACGCTCAGAGGTTTATGTCGATGCCAAAATCAATACCTTTGCTGAAGCGGGAGAGTTGCTGATCCCTTTGGCTGAAAAAAAATTTAATTTAGCTCAGGTGAAAGGAGAGTTAAGTCAATTGTGCAAAACAGAAATTGACGGTAGAGCTTCAGACTCGAACATTACACTGTTTAAATCAGTAGGTACAGCTATCGCTGATTTAAGCTGTGCTCACCTCGTTTATCAAAAAAACTAAAAAAATTTTCAAACCCTTTAAACCTTTTATGGTTTAGTACCTGTCTAATTATCAAATAACGAAAGCATTCAAGGAACGCCAGTGCTTGCACTGCCAGAAGACATCGAATTATTGGACAAAGAAAACCAGTGGATAGCCCTCGCTCAACGGGGCGATCAACAGGCGTTCCATCAATTGTATTTGATCCATCATCAAAAAATCATGGCATTGGCAATGAGGCTAGCTGGTGATCCTCGCCAAGCTGAAGAGATCACTCAAGAATGCTTTGTTCGTCTGTGGCATAAGTTGCCAAGTTTTAAAGGTGACAGCCAGTTCTCAACTTGGTTACATCGATTATGCGTCAATCACGCATTGAATATGCTTAAAACACAAAAGAGCTTGTGGGCACGCTTTTTCAATATTGATTCAGCACCAGAACAAAGCTATTTCGATGAATATCAAGCATTGGATAAGGTGATTTTAACCTTACCCGAGCGAGCACGGTGGGTATTTGTTCTGCATGCGGTGGAGGGCTATCAACATAACGAAATTGCCGAAATTTTGAAGATTTCTGAGGGAACCAGCAAGGCTCAATACCACAGAGCCAGAGCATTATTGAAGGAAAAACTTGCATGAGCCAACTGACAGACAAGCAATTAGATGACTTGATTAACGGCTTACCAGAAGAAATGTCGGTAAGTCCGAATGTATGGCAAAAGGTACAAGGTGAGATCAGTCATCAACCTAAGCCAAATAGTTCCAAATGGGTACCTATGACACTAGTAGCTAGCTTGTTACTTACGGCAGTATTGAGCTGGAAGTTATTTGATCATCAATCATTGCTTTCAGTTCCGGAGCATAACACTAATACTGCGATGCTTGCTTTGATCGACAATGTGGAACAAAACCATCAACAACAAGTGAGTCAATTACAGCAAACCATTAAGCGGGTGGCATGGCAACAAGTACCAGAATTTTCACCTTTTAAAAAAGGCTTAAAGGAGTTAAGACAAGCCATGCAAGAAGTGATTAATCAATTAAAGTTGCAACCACAAGATAAGCAACTATGGGACTTATGGCTTTGGATGCAACAGCAGGAATTAAATTTGCTCGGTCAGGAGCAACGAGTACAACAGATTGAATCAATATGAGGATTTGTCATTATGAAACTGATAAAAGCAGGGATATTAACCTTAACTACCATTTTAGCTCCTCTGTCAGCAATAGCAGGACAGGAAGTAAATAAAACTTTGGATGCTTCATCAAATCCTCATATTGATATCAATGTGAAGCGAGGGAATGTAGAAATTAATACGTGGAATAAAAACCAAGTGAGGGTGAAAGGATCACTGGATGAAAAAAGTGAAGGCTTAATTTTTAAGCGAGATGGTAAGCATATTCAAATAGAAGACAAGATCCCAGATCGCTTTAATGGACGCGATAAAGATGGCAGTCAGCTAGTGATCATGGTTCCTACAAAATTAACTCTAGATGCTGAAGGTGTTAGCGCAGATTATCAAGTAACCGGCTTGCAAGGTGAGATTAGTGTTGGCAGTGTCAGTGGCAATATTGATGCGAGTAAATTAACGGGAGACATTGAAATCAATAGTGTCTCTGGTGAGATGAAGTTAAAGGGATTGCAAGGCAAAGCTAAGGTAAATTCAGTATCAGGGGATATTAAAGATACAGATAGCAAAGCTAAAACTATTTACAACCTTGTGAGTGGTAATTTAAAAGCGCACAGTCAAGGTCAAGCGATTGAGGTGCAAACCGTATCAGGTGATATTGATGCCACTTTCCCTAAAGTAACCAAATTAGACATAAAAACGGTCAGTGGTGATGCGAACATTCAATTATCAAGTAAGGTAGAAAAAGTTAGAGGAAAAAGCGTAAGTGGCGATATTGATTTGCACTTTGGTGCAATGCCTAACTTAAGCTTTTCCATTAATGGTGGACCAGGCGGTAATATTAATAATCACCTTACCGATGATAAGCCGAAGCGCAGTCGTTACACCAACTCTGAGTCCATCGAGTTCGTTACTGGAAGCGGTGATGGCAGCGTGAGAATGAGTACTATCAGTGGCGATTTAAGCCTTAGCAAGAAATAAAGTAGATGCAGAAATAGAGGCAATAGTGCAATAAGACAACCGTCCTTGACAGGATGTTACGGTCGTCAGCACAAGGATGTGTGCTTCTGTTGGCGTTTGCACTATTGTCTCTGGCAGAATGAACACAGCTTCAAGCATTCAGATAAAAAAGTTATACGGATTAAGGATTATTACACCACAGAAGCAATTTCTTCATCTGACAAATAACGCCATTCACCGACTTCTAATGCTTCATCTAATTCAATATGTCCAATGGCTTCACGGTGCAGGGCGATGACTTTATTACCCACGGCAGCAAACATGCGTTTTACTTGATGATATTTGCCTTCAGTGATCGTCAGTAAGCAGGTCGTTTCATCCAATATTTCTAACTGAGCAGGTTTCGTCAGTCCATCTTCGTTTCTGAGTTCTATGCCTTTGGCAAAAGTATCGATTAAATCTTCTGTTAAAGGATCAGCGACTTCTACCCAATAACGTTTACCGCAGTCTTTTTTAGGTGAAGTGATTTTATGTGACCATTGACCATCGTCGGTGATCAAAATTAATCCTGTAGTATCAGCGTCCAATCGGCCTGCGATATGCAGTTTGTCGATTTTGGGTACATCAAGGTAATTTAATACAGATGGATAGACTTCATCCACATTGGAGCAAAGCGTGTCCATTGGCTTGTTCATCATGATATAACGGACGGCAACCACCCTCAGAGGCTGATCATCAAAGCACACTTCCATATCTTCAGTGACTTTAAAGCTTGGATCTTTTACCACCCTATCGTCAACGGTAATATCGCCAGTTTTCAGGGCTTTTTTGGCTTGGCTTCGGGTAAGGTCGGTGGCTTCGCAGATAAATTTGTCTAATCGCACAGTAATTCGATAAGGTAGTCTGAATTTATTGCATTTTAACATGGGGCTGGCTTTGATTACATTACACGGAACACCAAAAAGTCGTGCGTTACGAGTTTCTTGGTTGCTTGAAGAACTAAACCTTGATTGGACGTTTTCCTATTTAGACTTTTCAAAGGGAGCCAATCGTTCCCCTGAATATCTTGCGCTAAATCCGAGTGGCAAAATGCCCGTCCTGCAAGATGGTGATTTGGTGATAACCGAATCAGCGGCTATTTGTATGTATCTTGCTGAAAAGTACGGTCACGGTAAACTGTTACCCAAAGCAGGAACGCTAGAATCAGCCAGACACCATGAATGGATCAGTTTCATCATTACTGAATTTGAGCAGCCATTATGGAGCATGGGCAAGCACAAGTTTGCTTTACCTGCTGAAGTGAGGATTGCTGATATGAGAAATACAGCGATATGGGAATTTAATAAAGCGGCAGAACTTGCCGAAAATAAGTTACCAGATAGCCTGTATTTATTGGGTGATGAGTTAACAGTAGCGGATATTTTACTGGCACAAACTCTATTATGGGCACAGGTGTTTGAGCAAACCCTGCCGCCTAAATTGACGGCCTATTTTGAACGGATGCAGCAGCTACCAAGTTTAGCTAGAGCGATTGATAAAGCCAAAGCTAGCATTCCGGAAGAAACTTAGCGCCCACTTGAGGCAAATATAACTCATATCAAGGTTAACTAACCTTAGCTCTGTATAACGCAACCAAGAACATTATGGTTTCTACAGGATTGAGGTTAACTATAAATATTAGAAGGTTTTTCCCCAACTTGATTGCAACTTTGAATGGCTCGTTCAAGTCCAATAATATCCCATTTATAGCGAGCGTTATCGGCCTTTACATGGTTGCTAAGTACAGTGAGTGTTTGGCTTATTTTCATAGGTCCTTTGTTAACAATATCCAAAATAGTAGAAGAAGGAGTGTCGGAGTCTTTATATTTGTTATCCAGGAAGCTGATTATATCATCTTCTTCTATCGTTCGGCTGAGTTGAACTATAGAAACAACAGGTAAGTCGTAGTCAGGTAATTTATCTAAACGACAACTTTCATCTTTAAAAATAACAAGCAAAGTATTATTGGATAGCTGAGAGGCAAGATTTAAAAAATGGATAAACAAATTGGGTAAATCGGCTTCGCTGGTGTTTCTGATAATCTCTCCCAAATCTTCAATAATTACTAAGTTAGAGGGGTAATCCCCACATTCTTTGAGAGTATGATCAAATGTTATCTCAGGACGATATAGCCCCTGAGGCATAAAATCACAGTGTACAAAGCCTGTGCTCTCTTTAAATAAGTGTCTAGCAATTACTTTTTTTCTTGCCCCAGCCGGAGCTTCGATAAATACGACGCCACACTTTCCAATAGTATCTTTAAAGTCCTCGATGATAAACCTCATTTCAGTAACACAGGATATCTCTTTAGCAGTCATAAATTCACTGTGTTTTAGAGCGCAAAAATGTTTTTGTAATAAGTCCCTTCTTTGCTGTTGTACTTTTTCAGGCTGGTGATCACCGCAAACTAAGCTCATGTTTGTTAAACGAATCTTTGTATTTGATTGAGATAAGGGCTGATTATGTTGAGCATGCTTAATTGCGTTTTCGATTGTACTGATGATTTTTGCCGTGCTGCGTCCTGCCATTATGCATGACAACAGTTCAATATTAACTTGGGAAATATCTAAATTAGGGGACTCGTTGGTAAGAATTTCTAACTTTGCTCGTATTATGGCTTCTACAGATTTTACTTCAGGATTTCCAACATTTAAAAAGTAATCAAATCGACCATCTCTAGTTAATGAATCAGAAAAATGATCGGGTGTTTTATTGGTGGTAAAGATCACCATAAAATCCGTTGGTGATTTTAACGTCAAATGTTCTGAAGGTTTACTATCTGCCTTTAATGGTTGGGTGAGGTTATGAAAAAAAGTTTCGCACGCTACTTGGGAATCTGTGTATTCTCTTCCTTGAGGAACAACTAACCTATCAGCTTCATCTATAAGGTAGACAATCATATCGTTCCTTGAAAATTCATCTTCGGCTTTGCAATCAGATGCTTGGGTACCTCTTCTGAAAGCCTTTTCTAAAAGTTCTGTTGTTTCTTTAGCCGTTGAACCAAGTAAACTTGTAGCCTGTAACCTCACAATATTATCATTTGATTTTGCAATGCATTTCGCGATGTTATTTGCAAAGTGCGATTTACCATTCCCCGGTTCACCCCAGATAATAATAAAGTTTTTAGGCGCTAACTCTTTTAGTGAAAAATGTGGTGATAGGCAGTCTTTTGCCACTCGGCTTGCCAGTTCATCAAACCCTATCAGTCCCTTAATTAAAGATGCCGATAATTTTGGGAGAATACTTTGAGACAGTGGGGCGCCTTCCAAAATAGATGCATCACTACTGGTACATTCCAGTCGAGTTTGCTCTTTCATCCAGTATGCGATTTTGTCACATTTGCCTACATCATTATGTTCCGAAGTTGTTTCATCTATTTTTAGAATTTTTATCTCTAGCATGCCATGGGTATATTTATGGAAGGAATCAAGGGGGACGAGATACGGCATGCCTACTTGTATTGGAACTTGAGACAGCTGTTCTTTAATAAGGGCTTCGATTTCTAGCCTGTTTTGCTGTGGTTGAATTTGATACACCTTGTGCCAACTTACTTCAACTTGAATGTAGCCAGCTACAGGCAGTTCTTGTGTGTGTGCTTTCAAGTGTAGCATCATAGATTCTCTTGGCAGAATACAGCGCGAACATCCTATTTTCTTTGTATCAATGTTATAAATTGGTGCTGCTTGAAAGATATAGCCTGTTTTTGTGTCTTGGACTACAAGCTGCTGCTTCGTTGAAGCCTGCTTTTCTCTCATGAGAAGTTTTCTATATGAGGACTGGGGAAGCCTTAATTGGTTGTCGTTACTGGATTTGTTTTCTGTCGTCGCACTTATAAATAAGTCAGTGCTGTCATGTGATGGTTGATACCATAAATGGCGTTGCTCAGGTGTCGGAGATACCTGTATGTTGTCATGTTTGAGCCTTGCGAATACTTTAACGGTATCTTGACTGTTACTGGTGTCGTTTTCTTGTTTATTTTCAGGAGTCTGTATAGGTTTTTGTTCAAAAATGGGCGAGGATAGTGTTACCTGCAGTTCAAGCCATGCAGTTTTAACAGGCATTGTTGTATCTGGATGTTTTAAAATTGTAGGCGCTGTAATCCGTACAGGGTGTGATTCAAAAATAGGGGCGCCCTCAACCATAATCTCAAATAACTCAGTAAACGCTCGATTATTGTTGCTTCCCTCATAAATAACGCCCGAATTTACATCATCAGGGTTTAACACTTCAGCTCTAACAAGAACTTTGTCGTACTCAATAATTCTCTGTTGACTCTCAGATAAAAGCACTTCGTTGTTTTGTATTTTAAGTAACCCTTTTGTATTTGGATTAATGATTATTTCTGAGCTCGCTAAATATGGATTTGCAATGACTAGCAGGCACACGCCATTGATATTTATCCTGAATTTATTTCCAGAAGAGCTAAACGTCTCAGATGGATTTAATAATGCGGCATCTACTTGGCTGATAATTGAACAAAGTGCGTATTCTGTTTCTGAGAACACATTTTCAGAAATCTCATCTCTCGTTACCAATGTCGCACGTATTGTTTTATGAGAAGGAGCTGATTTATCTGACTGTGCTATTTGATGAGCTTGAGCGGAATTTGAATGTGTTTGTTGAGTGTGTTTTTCGCTAATATGTGAGTTTTTTTTATTATCAGGTTGGCGGCAGGTGAGTTTTATCTTTTGCTTAGGCAACTTTTTTTGAGGATGGCTGTGAAAGAGGCGAATAGGCAAAGCGTTTCTATCGGTGTTTTTCTTTTTTGAATTTATTTTTAACCTATATAGAGAAGACGTTCTAGCACGAGAGCAATGGTTAAACTCTGATGATTGAACTGACGAAAATGGCGCTGATGTTGTGTCACTCGGTAAAGTGGGAGATGTAATAGGTGAGCTTGTTGCCAATTCGATACCCTCTAAGTTGATAAAAGGAACTTTATACGTTTAAAGCCTGCTTGTCTTTGGCAACAGATTGTTTATTAAGCTTAAATTAAGATTTTTCGAATTTTTTTACGAGGGAAGAACTGATTTTTGCTCGAAATGAGGGAATGATTATATGAAATAGGGCGCTTAAGAAGGCCCTATTAATGATATTAGATTACAGTTGAGTCGCCGCCCATTTAGCACGGCTTTCTCGGCTTTCAGATAAGCCATTCTCAGCACGGTACGCTTTATAAGCTTCAGGATCTAATGCAACCAGTGCCACATCCACTTCTTGCAGTCGACATTCTTGCTTTATACGCCAAGCAGCGGTGTTATAAAGCTCGGTTAAAGGTAATGAACTTAAAAACTCCGGATTATACTGGGTATAAACCGCTTGGGTTGGGTAAACCACAAAGGCCAAACGACGCTTGGGTTCTTTCTTAAATAATTCTTCAATGCCTTCACAGGTGTTAAACACTTGCATTTCAATCACATCGTCGATGTCGAGTAAGGTTTTTTCCGCTTTTGCATCGATGGCTGATTCACCGGTTTCCCATGCTTGCACTAGCTCAAGTGATTGCTTGGTTAAATCAGCCACTTGTTGTTGAGATAAGCCTAAAGATAGACGCAGTGTTTGAACTTCAATTGCATTTAACGCAGCGAATTTTGCCATTGTTATAACCCCTTATGAAAACTGAGGCATTATATACTTGTGCTAAAAAAATATGCACAAGTATATGCAAAAGATATTAGAGCCTGTTGCTCTTTCAGGCTTAAATTTTGTGCTATTTGAGCGCTTTCCGTTCAAGGCGTGAGCAGTGAAGCTTAGTAATCTAAGTAAGCTGATCACAACACAGAACAGGAAGTGCTCAAAAGCATCGAATACAGCGTAAATTGGCTACTTCTGCTGCGTTATCGTTTGTTTATGTTGAAACGAAGTAACGACAGTTGCGTATGTCGGTAGTAACTACACTTCACAAACTCTGCCTTGCATAAGATAACCAATTTATCGCTGCAAAAATAAGCTCGAAAGATCAACAGGCTCTAACTTGGTATTTTTGAATGGGTGCTCGAAGTTAAACGGTTATTCCTTGCTTTGCAAAAAATGATGGCCAGAGCTGTGCCAAAAAGAAAACCAATTAAAAAAATAGCCGCTGCCAAGGTATCAGATTCAGTTTGGGTGAGACCTAATTTAGGGCCATAAATTTGTGCTACAACGCCACCAACACCTCCTAATACTGTACATACTGCCCATGAACCTGCCGCAAAGCCACATAATGTAAGTTTGGCATTTTTACTTCTTGTTGGAGTTGTTGGGATTGAGGAGGTTATATGAAAAGCACTGCGTGGTGCCTTATTATCTGATCTACCTTTATTTATCTTATAGTTATTGCCATCGATGGCTTGATAAGACGCCTCCTCTATACCTTGATTACTTAAAAAGAGAAGTTTCTCTCCGTTGATACATGTGCAGTTAGGCTTAAGCAGGCTTTGAATTTCAGACGACATAATAAACTCTGGAAATTTAAAAGTGTTAAGAATTGTTAATCAGTATTTATTCGCACTTAAGATAAGTGCACGAGTAGAGATGAAACAAATGGGAAGTTATGTTTTTAAGCATTACTACCAGGGAAATTGTTTCTACTTGTCATTTTACATAAGAGCACGGTTAAAGTTACGCCGATGATAAAAGCGGCAAAAATAAGTGCTACTCCTGCAAGAGTGCTCTCGAAATCGTTTAGACCAAGTTGGGTGCTAAAGTGTTTAATCAGAGCACAGCCAGCACCACCAACTCCTGTACTTATAGTTATAGGAGCAGCTACTAAGCTAAATTTCTTAGTATAATGGCTGCAGTTACTATCCGGAGTTTTCGGCTTTTGTTGGAGAAACCCCTTCACTACAACTTTTTGTTCAGCTAGATCAGAGTTGTTACAATTATAAGTTTGTTTGGTAGGCTGTTGAATCGTATGACCGAGTAGCGGTTGTTGCTCTAGTTTACCCTTATTTAGAGGGGGAAAAGCAGAGTTATCTGCCGCAGCAATAAGTTCGCCATTAACTGGTGCTGCCATATTAAACACCGTGCTGTTGATAAATGTTAATAAAATTCTACTCTTTCATTTATCGAATTTACCAATTAAAAATTTTTCATTAATTTTGTTTAAACTCATTATCTTATCTTTGGATTCCATTGTTGAAGAAATGGCATTTATCATTTGGGTGTAAGAACTCATACATTTTTCTGTTATTAAAAACTCATATTTCATTCTCATAAATGCAACATAGTCTCCTTAACTTATTGCCCGTTAGATCTAAAGCTCACCAGTAATAGGATGAAATTATGAATGCGAAATGGGTAACGGTTCCCGCAGCATTGGCTTTTGCTGCTTCAGCTCATGCTGCTGTATTGCCAAAGCATCAAATGGAAAACAATTGGTACAAAGATGGACAAGACCAATTGGTTAAAAAGCTGAACTTAAAAACAGGATTAAAAGCGAAAAATGTGATCTTGTTTGTTGGTGATGGTATGGGAGTGTCGACTCTCACTGCGGCTCGTATTTTTGAAGGGCAAATGAATGATAAGCCGGGCGAAGAAGGTTATTTAAGCTTTGAAAAATTCCCTTACACGGCGCTTGTAAAAACTTATAACGTAGATGCACAAACACCTGATTCTGCTGGCACTATGACGGCAATGATTTCAGGTTTAAAGACTGATGCGGGTGTGATTGGTGTCGATGAAGATGTGGTTCGTGGCCAATGTGACACTGTCAAAGGCAACCAAGTAGCGACAGCCGTAGAACTGGCTGAAATTAAAGGCTTATCAACAGGGGTGATTTCTACTGCTCGTATCACTCATGCTACTCCGGCGGCCACTTACGCAAAATCTGTAGATCGTAACTGGGAAGACGTTTCAGATATTAAAGATGAAATGGCCAAAGATAAGTGTGAGGACATTGCTTCTCAGTTGGTTAATTTTGAAAAGAACTTAGAAAAACGTTACCTAGGTATTGATGTCGATGGTATCGATTTTGTCATGGGTGGCGGTCGTCGCCATTTCTTACCAAAAGATGCAGCAGCGAATTCAGCTGATGCCCGTAGTGAAGTAGAAGGTGACCGTACCGATAACCGTAACTTAGTGACGGAATGGCAAGAGAAGTATCCACAAGGCACTTATGTAATGGATCAGAAAGGGTTCGATGCTATTGATGTAGCTAAAGCCAGCAAAGTTTTCGGTTTATTTAACGAAAGCCATATGCAATACGAAGCGGATCGCAAGAACGATAAAGCCGGTGAGCCTTCATTATCTGAAATGACGGAAACCGCTGTTAACTTTCTTAAAAAAGATAAAGACGGTTTCTTATTAGTGGTTGAGTCTGGTCGTATCGACCATGGTCATCATGCGGGTAACGCCTACAACGCCCTAAACGATACCGTTGAGTTTGCGAAAGCGGTTCAAAAAGCCGTCGACAATACTAACCCAGAAGAAACGCTTATCTTAGTTACAGCCGACCACAGCCATGTATTCACTATTGCTGGTTATCCAAAGCGTGGTAATCCAATTTTAGGAAAAGTGGTTGCCGTAGGTGAAACTGAGCCTACAAAAGCAGCAGATGGAAAACCATACACAACGCTTGGTTACGCAAACGGCCGAGGCTTTATGGATTTAGGTACAGAAACCGATGCCGATGCTGGTTATGGACAAGACATTCATAAAGATGGACGTGTTGATCTTTCTAACATTGATACAACGACACCGGGATTCCACCAAGAAGCTACGGTACCAAAGAGCAGCGAAACTCATGCGGGTGAAGATATCACTCTGCACGCCACAGGCCCAGGTGCTCAGCTAGTACAAGGTGTGGTTGAACAAAGCGACGTATATCACATCATCAACAAAGCGCTTGGCTTAGATAAATAATCGAGGATATCAAGATGAAATTATTAACGAAAATATCCATTCTTGCGACCTCAGTAGCCTTGGCTGCGTGTAATGGCGATGATGGTCAAAATGGTACCGATGGTAAGAATGGTCAAAGTTCATTTGTACTGCAAACAGTTGTGCAACCGGGTCATGCTGTTTGTGCAAATGGTGGTATTCAAATCGATTCGGGCTTGGATAAAGACGGTAATGGCAAGTTAGATGCTGGTGAAATTACCTCTACCACTCATCAATGTAAGCCTACAAAAACCTCATTAAGCCAGAGTGATTTATTAACTAACGCCAATAACAATTGGTATGTGCAAAGTGCGAAAAGTGTAGAAGACGCGAAGCAAATGGCACTGAAGGCTAACAATGAACGTGGTGGAGCAAAAAATGTCATCTTATTTGTTGGTGATGGCATGGGGGTCTCTACCGTAACAGCTGCGCGTATTCGTGATGGTCAAAACAAGGGCATGAAAGGCGAAGAAAATAACCTTAGTTTTGACAAGTTCCCATTCGCGGGTTTGGCTAAAACTTATAATGTTGATGCACAAACGCCTGATTCAGCAGGCACAATGACGGCTATGATTTCTGGTGTGAAAACAGATGTGGGTGTACTTGGGGTAGACGAAGACATTGAGCGTGGAAACTGTACAACCGTTTCTGGGAACGAGTTAGTGTCTGCAATTGAGTTGGCTGAAATCGCAGGTCTTTCTACTGGTGTTATCTCAACCGCGCGTATCACTCATGCTACGCCAGCAGCCACTTATGCCAAATCGGCTGACCGTAACTGGGAAGATATTTCTGATATGCCAGATGCGGCTAAAACAGCTGGCTGTAAAGATATTGCCGATCAGTTAGTTAACTTTGAAACTAACCTAGAAGCCCGCTATGACGGTTTAGATGTTGATGGTTTAGAAGTGGTTATGGGTGGTGGTCGCCGTCACTTCTTACCAAAAGATGCTGCAGCAAACTCGCCTGATGCACGAAGTGATATTGAAGGTGATCGCACAGACGGTCGTAACCTAGTCAACGAATGGAAAGCCAAATATCCAAACGGTGATTATGTGTTTGAAGATGACGGTTTCCGCGCTATTAACCCTGAAACTGCTGAGCGCATCTTTGGTTTGTTCAATGAAAGCCACATGCAATATGAAGCCGATCGCTCGAACGATGTTGCTGGTGAACCTTCATTAACTGACATGACAGAAAAGGCTATCAAGCTGTTAGATAACAATGACAAAGGTTATATGCTGGTGGTTGAATCAGGCCGTATCGATCATGGCCACCACGCAGGTAATGCTTACAATGCATTAGAAGACACGATTGAGTTTTCGGAAGCGATTGAAAAGGCGGTGCGCATGACTAATCCTGAAGAAACCTTGATCATTGTTACCGCAGATCATAGCCATGTATTTACTATTGCAGGCTATCCTAAGCGTGGTAACCCAATCTTAGGCAAAGTAGTTGCAATTGGTAAAACTGAACCTGAGAAAGCCGCTGATGACAAGCCATACACCACTTTAGGCTACACCAATGGTCGTGGCTTTATGGACTTAGGTGCTGAAACGGATGCTGATGCTGGTTATGATCAAGACATTCATGCTGGTCGTGCTGATTTGACGGATGTTGATACTACAACACCGGGTTTCCACCAAGAAGCTGCAGTACCAAGAAGCAGCGAAACCCATGCTGGTGAAGATGTTGGTATCTATGCAAAGGGCCCATCAGCGCAGTTGGTGTCTGGGACAAACGAGCAAAGCATCATCTTCCATGTGATGGAGCATGCTATCGATCTTATTAACAAGGCTGAAACGAAACTGAAACCTTAAATTGATAAGTTGTATTGCAGATAGTATGTTAACGCCCACGACATGTGGGCGTTTTTATGGATGAAAAACAATGAAAAAGATACAAACATTATTGTTGCTAGCAGGTATGACTTTTAGCTCAGCTCAAGCCATTGAAGTATGCAGTAACCATGAAATTGTTGGCGTAAAGTATCAAGTCTCAGAGATAAAGAACGGCAAGCAAACATCCAAGCAAGTGAATGTATGGCGGAATAAAAATGCTGTGTTATATGAATATCCACAAACTCGAATTGCTGAATATTGGTATAAAACCCCTAATGCTTCGAAAGAGTTTCTTCAACTAACCCGTTACTTTGATGAATTCAAACGCGGCATTGAATATCAAAGTAAAGAAATTCGCAGCAATAATAAACAGCAGCATTGGAATCGTTTGTACCATGTGTTTACGCCCAAACGATTAGCAAAATATCAAAAATCAATGACTAAAGGTCAAACTTGTACACAAGTGAGCCACTACCATATTCCTAATACAGTTAAGCAAGTTGAATGGTTAGAGCACTACCAATTGCCAAAGTCTTTCACCTTAGGGCAAAAAGGCAGTACTTATCAATGGACGTTAATTGAGCTGGTTTCAGAGCAGAAACAAGTGCTAAGCCGTTTTAGTAAAAGGGGGGAATTTAAAACCACTGATTATGCCGATGTCGGCGATAATGAATCCGATGAGTTTTTATCTCAGATGATCAATCAAGGGTTTTAGTTTTTCAGCTGAAAGAGAGCGAACATCGCTCTCTGAATAGGATTATTCTCCTAACCACACTTCTTCAATCCAGTCCCAAAGTGTTTCCCATTGAGCGGTCATTCTGCCATCTCGCCAAAAATGGACTTGCCCCACTTGGTCGATACAGTAAAAATCGTCCCCTTGCTGACAAATGGCAATCATTTCTCTTGGTAACCCGATAGACCACGCATAACTGGTGACTTCAGGTAAGTATGTATGAGTAGACGGATCGGCAGCGGTTACTGGTTCGAGATGACCAAATAAAACATCACTTCCTTCAAGCAAGTAGGTTTTTAAATCTTGAGGAAGCGGGATTAAGATTTGTTCTTCAATTTCAACCAACTGTTCAAAGGTTGGTAACTCAAGTGGGAACGTAGTTTGCTGGTTGCGTTGTTGCAGTTTTTCTAAAATATCATTCATAAGTTGCGAATATCGGTGTTATTGATTTTGCATATTGGCAGCAAAGCTATCATTCCGATAACGGTTTAGCAAAAAAAGCCGCAACATGTACGGCTTTGATACAGGTTCTGCGAGAATTATTACCAAATTTTGACTCGCTTATCGGGTGGAAGATACATTTTATCACCCGGCTTCACGTTAAAGGCTTTATAGAAAGCAGGGGAGTTGGACAGTGCCCCTAATGAACGAAACTCAGGTGGAGAATGAGGATCGGTAGCAACACGATTTCTTGCCGCTTTCTCTTTAAGTTTGGCTCGCCATATTTGAGTAAATCCAATAAAGAAACGTTGATCTCCAGTAAGTCCATCAATGATAGGCGCAGGCTTGCCATTCAAGGATTTTTTGTAAGCTTTATATGCGATAGTAATTCCTGATAAATCCCCGATGTTTTCTCCTAAGGTTAATTTGCCGTTCACATGCAAGTCTTTAAAGACATAGTAGCCATTAAATTGATCAACCAGTTCCTTAGTGCGCTTATGAAACTCACTCAAATCGTTCGGTGTCCACCAGTTTTTCAAATTACCGTCGCCATCGTACTTAGAGCCTTGATCATCAAAGCCATGCCCCATTTCATGACCGATAACCGCGCCAATGCCGCCATAATTTACCGCATCGTCAGCAGCCATATTGAAAAACGGTGGCTGCAGAATCGCAGCAGGGAAGACGATTTCATTCATGGTGGGATTGTAATAAGCATTGACGGTTTGTGGTGTCATAAACCACTCACTACGATCGACGGGTTTGTTTAATTTAGCGAGGGCTTTTTGGTGACGGAGTACCGCTGAACGTCGAACATTGCCAACCAAGTCGTCCGGTTTTATAACCAGTTTGCTGTAGTCTTTCCACTTATTCGGATAACCAATTTTCGGAGTGAATTTCGCCAGTTTGTCACGTGCTGCTGCCTTCGTCGTGGCGCTCATCCACGTAAGTTCATCAATACTACTTCCATAAGCATCACGAAGATTTTCAACCAACTGTTCCATTCTGGTTTTGGCCTCAGGCTTAAAGTGTTGCTTGACATAGACTTTACCCACGATCTCTCCTAACAGGCCATTTACCGCTGAAACACCACGTTTCCAGCGAGGCTCCTGAGCTTCTTGACCGTTTAGGGCTTTAGAGAAAAAGTTAAAGTTTTCTTTTACAAACGGTTCAGATAGCAGGTTGGCTGAATCTGATAGACTATGCCAAGTTAAATAAGTTTTCCAATCACTGAGGCTTCGAGATTGGATTAATTTTCCAAGGCCTGAAATAAAGCTCGGTTGATTGATAATGATGTCTTTTTGTTTATCAGCGCCCAATGTTTTGAGGTAACGCTTCCATGGAATTTGTGGTGCAAGCTCATTTAAGTTTTTAGTTTGATACAAGTTGTAGGTTTTGGAGCTGTCACGAGTTTTCACCTTATCCCAATGCAACTTAGCGATGGCTGTCTCTAGCGATAATACCGTTTGAGCACTGTGGCGAGGGTTAGGCAGTTTAGCGAGTTCAAACATGGTTTGAATATGTTTGAGGTAGGCATGGCGTAGCTCAACAAAGCGTTTGGTTTTATCGAGATAATAGTCTCTATTTGGAAGGCTTAGACCTGATTGCCAAATGTGCGTGGCATAACGGTTGGAATTTTTGGCATCGACATCAATGTAAAATGCCATAGGACTATTGCCACCGTGGATTTGACTTTGGGCAAAATAGTTCACTAATTGATTTTTACTCTTGATGGCATTAGCGCTATGAAATTCAGGAAAAATGGGACTAAGACCAAGGGCGTTTAGTCGCTGAGTATCCATAAAGGAGCGATATAAGTCTGCCATTTTTTGCTCATCAGATCCGGGTTTAAGGTTTGGTTGCTTGGCTGTATTTTCTATGATGGCTTTTACATCATCTCTGGCATGCTCTCTTAAATCATAAAAAGCGCCTATGCTGGTTCGGTCACTTGGGATTTTGGCGTCTTTGAGCCAAGTACCGTTGACATAAAGATAAAAGTTATCCTGAGGACGAACGCTTCGGTCAAAGTTTTTAAAATCGATCCCCGAGGTCAAAACTTGATTATTGTTGAGCAAGTTATTAGATGACGGAGATGGCGATTGAGTGTTTATAGTCTTATCATTTGCACAAGCCGTTAGGCCTAATATAATCGAAAGGGTGATGCTGCTTAGTAGGAGATTTTTCATTGAGTGATCCCTAAGAGCTGATTAAAATTGCACTCGCTACGCTAGCGAATTTTTAAACAACATACAATGATCCTAAATTTCTATTTTTTGTAGATAAATCGTGAACTAATTTACAGATTTGTTTACCATGACTGCATCGGGGAGCAACGAATGGAAATAGACATAATGCCAAGGGAGCAACTAGGTATTTGTGCTGAAGGAAACCTGCATAGCATTTATTTGATGTATAACGCAGAAGATAATGTAGAAGCTCAACTTAGACCATGCTTAGCGTCGGTTGCCCAGTATTTATATGAGCTCACTGATCAATATGCCGATAGTGCTTTTAATGGGTTTTTAGCTATAGGCGCAAATTATTGGGATACGCTTTACCCTGATGAAAGACCAGCACTTTTACGTCCTTTCCCAGCTGTTCAACACCATGATCTTTATGCTCCGGCTATTGAGTTCGATTTATTTTTCCATATTCGTTGTGACCGTTACGATGTCTTACATTTGGTGGCCAATGAAATTAATCAAATGCTAGAAGGATTAGTTGAGCTGGTGGATGAAGAGCGTGGCTTCCGCTATATGGATAGTCGCGACTTAACAGGCTTTGTTGATGGCACTGAGAACCCGAAAGGGCGTCAACGTCAAAAGGTGGCGTTAGTCGATGAAAAAGAGCCTTTATTTCAATCAGGCAGTTATGTGCATGTTCAAAAATACGCCCATAAGCTCAAAACATGGCACGGCTTAGCCCAAAAAGAACAAGAAGACATTATCGGCCGTACTAAACAAGATGATGTTGAGTATGCTGCACACGAAAAGCTACCGAGTAGTCATATAAAGCGGGTGAATTTAAAAGATGAGCATGGCAATAGTAAGGAAATCCTGAGACAAAGTATGCCTTATGGTTCATTGCGTCAACAAGGCTTGATGTTCATTTCAGTATGTAAAACACCAACTCACTTTGAAGCCATGCTTCATAGCATGGTTAAAGGAGACGAGCATGGTCAAAGTGATAGGCTAATGCAATTTACTCAAGCGCTGACAGGGTCATCATTTTTTGCCCCATCGTTAGATTTTTTGTTAGGTGCTGCAGGAGAAAGGTAAGTTTGTTGCTCCTGTTTTTAAGATGAAGTATTCTTTGAATTGGAGGAATTTAAACTGCTACTCGTGTCTTCAGGTAGATATCGAAACCTATTTGGGCTGGTCAAAGTATTAACAAAGGTTTTGTTGAATTTCTCCATGGAGAATTTTGCCAATTTGAGTCTTAAGTGACTCCCCCAATTTGGATCTGCTATAAATTGTAAAACATTATGACCCCTCGTCATGACATGGTATTCAAATAAAAGTTTGGCAAATTCAAAAGGTATCCCAAGGGAGTCGATATCGTCCTTTGAGCTGTTAGCAAATATTGTCTGGAAATTAAACTCAAGGCAATTATCATTCAACCCTAAATTAGGAAGAAAGACATTTTCTGCTAGCCCAGTGCTAATAGCTTTATCAAACTTGTCCGGTTCGAGTGTCGCTGTATAGGCTCGTATCAGCGGCTTCATTGGGATTTTCCACTGATTTATTGCATCGATTAACTCATCTATAGACGCAAGAGCTCTTTGTGCAGCGAAGCAAGTGATGACAAATTCCCGAACCACTTTGTATTTTGGAGTTATGTTGTGTTCTGAAACAAAGCTCTCATGCTCTTTATCACCAAATAAAAGCCACTTGGCTTCTGAAAAATGTTTTGTTTTAGCGCATAGTCTCAATAGGTTTAAACAAGTTTCGGTATTAGGTGTGTGGTTTCCGAGCGTTATCATTAGGCTATTGTTTGTAATTGCTTCCCATACAAATCTCCACTCTTTAGTGGCTACACAAACCAAAATAAAAGTGTTGATATGTTTGATATTGACAGAAATCCCCCAGCTGGTAAGCAAACTTTCTTCACCGTTTCTGTCAATGAGTATTTGTTTTGCTCTTTCTAAATCTTGGGTGAGTGCGCATGCTTTGAGGAATAAAGTAATCGTTTTAGGTGAGTATCTAAGGCGATCGCCTTTCTCAGTTATGAATTGAGAAGGCAAGCTCATGATTAAATTAATCACTACCTGTATTTCAGTGCGATTGATCTCTTTATCATTTTTGCCTAATTTAATGCATTTTTTAAGCATTTTCTCGATCAGTAAAACGTTCCAACCTGGTGCTTGTCCTATGTTTTTTACCGCAATAATGATCTCTTTCAATTGTGCTAATGTTTCGCATTGATTAACTAGTCCACTTAGTCGCCGCTCTGTTCGCTCATTAACGACTTCCCCTTGATAAATAGAAGCCGTCAGTAAGTGAACAGAGGTTAATGCTTGATGCCTTTCATGGTAAGGATAGGGAGGCGAAAACGAGTATGTAAAGTAATTTTGAGGATAAACATTAGGTGGCTGAACATTATTAAAGTAAAGTACTTGACGAGCCTGTTGATTGGCTGCCACTCGTGTGTCATTCGCTGTAGATTGCAAGCAGACATTATAATATAAATGACCATAGTTAAAGTGGGCCGGTGCATGAGCAGGATAAAAAACTGGCGGACTACACATCTCTAAAGATGTTGAGAAAGCACCTGCTTGAGCTGGGATGAATGCCATAAGTTATTTAGTGAACTCATTTTTAAGGTTTATAACAGCTTGCGCATTTATATAAACTGCTTAAAGCCTCTGATAGCAAAGCTTTCAACTTCATGACGCCTGCTAGTTTTATTTTTGCGATAAAGTAACTTGAACATCAGGCATTCGAGCTGAATCAAGAGTAATATCATCAATACTTGCGCTTTCATTGCCATCAAAGGTCATTTTTAGTTGATAGTCTTCTAACCCAGGCCCGTTATCGCAACGGCCATTTGATATAATGAGAGAGCGGGTAGCAAGATCAATGTTTAAATCTGCAGTGCATTGAGTATGACCTAACATACGGGCTTGCCCGTTGACCCCTACCCCAAAAAAGAAGTTTAAATGACTGCTGGCTTTAGTCGCTTGAGCATCGTCGTTGGGGATATTAAAGTTAATGCGGTAATTGCCACCATTAGTATCATTTTTGATATCATTCGATGCGCTGGTCATGTAAACGTTGGTGCTTTGGTCGAGCCAAATTCCCATAGGTGATGCCGTATCATTATCAATAACAATCGAATTCACCGTTTCAATTTTACCCGGTAACGTAATTGGAATAAGTTGCTCAGCCAAGCAGGAGTAGCTTGCAAGTAATGAAATGGATGCAATTAGATATTTAATCGGTGCTTTCATTTGCTTAGATCTCTATAGAAGTTACACCGTTCACAATATAAATAGAGAGTCTGTGCAGCAAATTAAATTGCTGTTCTGTTTAGATTAGAGTCAGGATTGAATATAAAAAAGCAGAGCATGGAGCTCTGCTATATAGTGCTGAGGTTAAATTACTCTGAGTAATTAAACAAAGATTTCACCGTTTCGAGAATAGTGTCCATATCTTCAAGGTTTGCAGGGCAAATGAAGATAGTATCATCACCCGCAATAGTACCTAAAATACCTTCAGGTTTGCCGATGGAGTCAAGTAAACGAGCGATTAGCTGTGCTGCTCCGGGGCTAGTTCTAACTACGATCATAGCCGCATTATGGTCAACGTCTAGCACTAAGTTTTTAAGTGGGCTACCAGCGGTAGGTACGCCTAATTCAGCTGGAAGGCAGTAAACCATTTCTTGTTTGGCATTTCGGGTTCTCACTGCTCCAAACTTGCTAAGCATTCTAGATACTTTAGATTGGTTAATATTGGTAAAGCCTTCAGCTTGAAGGGCATTAACAATTTCGCCTTGAGAACCAAAGCGTTCTTCTTTTAATAAATTTTTGAACGCTTTTACTAATTCGTTTTGATTTTTAATAGTCATAATGATGTCTTTATTATCCGTGAAGGTATCACCAACATCCTGCTATTGATACATTCGAAGTAAACGAATTTTTGCACACTGCCAATTATAGTGTCAAACAAACTGCATAAAGCTGCATAAAAATGCATTTGTGAAAAGAGGAAACACAAGTTTACAACTTGGCTTAAACCCCTTTAGAAGTAGCGTTTTGAATTGCCAGTTGTCGTAAATATATCTAGCTGACTGTTTCACAGATTTATTGAAATTTGAGTCACATTACAGTATGGTTGCCGCACAAATTTGACCAAGATCACAAATCCTGCGAATCATCGGAGACAATTATGAAAGTTGCTGTACTAGGCGCGGCTGGCGGTATCGGCCAAGCTCTTGCCCTACTATTAAAAACTCAATTACCTTCTGGCTCAAAGCTATCTTTATATGATATCGCGCCAGTAACACCTGGGGTTGCAGTTGATTTAAGCCACATTCCAACGGACGTTGAAGTAAAAGGTTTCGCGGGTGAAGATCCTACTCCGGCACTAGAAGGTGCTGATGTGGTATTGATCTCTGCGGGTGTAGCACGTAAGCCAGGCATGGATCGTTCTGATCTATTCAACATCAACGCAGGTATTGTTCGTAGCTTAATTGAAAAAGTAGCAGTTACTTGCCCTAAAGCACTTGTTGGTGTGATCACTAACCCTGTAAATACTACAGTTGCGATTGCTGCTGAAGTTCTTAAGAAAGCTGGTGTATACGATAAAAACCGTTTGTTCGGTGTTACTACCCTTGATGTTATCCGTTCAGAAACTTTTGTTGCTGAAGCGAAAGGTCTTAAGCCTGAAGATGTATACATCAACGTGATTGGTGGCCATAGTGGTGTGACTATCCTTCCACTACTTTCTCAAATTGAAGGTGTAAGCTTTTCTGATGAAGAAGTGGCAGCTCTAACTAAGCGTATCCAAAATGCAGGTACTGAAGTTGTAGAAGCAAAAGCAGGTGGTGGCAGTGCGACTCTATCTATGGGTCAAGCGGCATGTCGTTTCGGTCTATCTCTAGTACGTGGTCTTCAAGGTGAAGAAAACGTTATCGAGTGTGCTTATGTTGACGGTGGCAGTGAACATGCTGAGTTCTTCGCTCAACCCGTTCGTTTAGGTAAGAATGGTGTAGAAGAAGTGCTTCCTTATGGTGAAGTTAGTGCATTTGAAGCAGAAGCTCGTGACTCTATGCTTGAAACCTTAAAAGGTGACATCAAAATCGGTGTTGAATTCGTAAAGTAATTTCCTGTTAGGATTTACTAAAGCGAAGCCAAGTGCTTCGCTTTTTTTATCCCACAATTCACAATTTTGTTTGTCATTCCCATGTCACTGCACTGCTACTAAGCAAACAAGGTTAAAGTGTTTTGTGAGGTTAAAGTAACTTTAATTTAACTTTCATTGGGTTAGGCTGGTTTTTTTGTGTTCAAAAATTAAACTGTCATTAAAGTCATTTCTGGAATTTAACATTATGCCAGTAGGTAACCCAGCAGAGAGCAATCTATCACCATTGAATGAGCGAGTATCTAGAACTTATGAAAGCACTTTGAATCAGAAAGATGCCCCTCAAACGTTAAATCTTGGTACCTCGTTTTGTTACCTTGTGAAAAAAGGAGCCTGCCTTTTTGTTCCTAGGTGCTATGAAAATGCCCAATACTTTCAAGGGTTCGGAGCTGGTTGTGGAGCTGTTTTAGGAGCAATAGCTGGCGGGGTTGCCGTAGTAAGTGGAGTGTGGACTGCGGTTCCGACTATGGCCACTGGAGCTGTATTATATTATGGCGCTCTAGGTGCTGCAGGTGGTGCAGCAGTAGGTGCGGGTACAGGCTATGGCACAGGGGTCGTTGCTGGTAACTGTTGCACTAAAGCACCAGATGATGTCGAAGCACAGCGTTTAATCAAAAAGTAATTTTACTCTTCTGGTTAAAATTATTTAAAGCGAAGCCAAGAGCTTTGTTTTTTGTGGATGGAATTTGTTAAGTAAACTTTGTTTAACGTCATATTAATTGAATAAGGATATGACTATAAAGGCTAAGTATCTATAATTAATAGCTTAAATAAAACTCCAAAACTAACTCTGAACAATTTATAGAGTTATTAGGATTATTTGAAGTAATGATAAAGATGAAGAGGTTGTATGGGAGCTGATAAATCGATTACCGTTGGTTCACCACAAAAAACATACCAAACTCTAGAAGAAAAGAAACCTCAAACCTCTTCGCCAAGTCAACTTTTTAGTTGTAATGGAATCACATACTTGTTAACTCCTCGATGTGAAAAGCAAGGCGTTGGAAAGTGTGCTTGTATCACAGGAGTTATCACTTTTTTTGTATGCACTGTGGCTATAGCTGCCCCAATATGTGCAACACAGTTGCCAAACAGTTATCCTGTTTGTCCTGCGCTTATTGAAGCTGTTGCGGAGATTGCTGGAGGAGGAGTTGTTGGAGCGGCTGGAGGTGTCCTTGCTGGTTATATTGTTAGCATTGTTCCAAACTTTGAAAATGCAAATTCTGAAGGGCAAGCACCTAAGCCACAAAAAATGCTTCATAAATAACTTCTTTTTGGTTTGATTCTCTACGTCACGTGGATGCCGTTCAAAATACCCATTACCTTATAGGTTGAGCTTACAACTGCATTCATCGTCGAAAATAATTGATTAGTTTCGCGCCTCATAGCTCTGTTTAGGATTTTATCTCATCTTTCCAAAACTAAACTTTTGTTAATCAATGTTTAATGATCTTTAGCAGTTTTTTTACCTTTCAATCACTAACATTACTGTTCTCATTTAATCGATAGTTAAGGTAGTAGAATGGCTGGCGGGACAATAAATTCAGTAAGTTCGGACAGTCGAGAATTCCGAACTTCGACAGAACAATCTTTGTTACTTAGAAAGCTTGATGCTCAAGGAAATGGCCAAGGACAACTTAGAGTCGGTAAATGTGTATATGAAGTAGTAGTAAAAGCGGGGCGTTTTTTCATACCTAAATGTGATGAGCGTACAGGCTATGCAGCTGCTACGGGAATGGTATGTTTTGGTTTGCCGAGCGATGCGGCGGCTACGTTAGCCGTTCTCTCAAGCCATCAGTCAATAACTGGCTTATGTTTAAGCTGTGGTGGTGGAGTTGGAGGGGGCATTCTTGGTGGAGTGTTGGGGGCATATACTTGTGTGATGGTTTACGATAAATGTCGAAGTAATAGATGTCGTAACTATTTTAGTTCTCCAACACAGCTAAGGTTAGCTCGGGAATAATTTTTTAAACTAGGTCGTTACTCTTTGTTCTCTAAAAAGAAACTAGCGTTTGTAAAATATCTTCTCGCTTTTATCTGTATGATAATTAAAGCTTTTGTTGTTTTTCAAGGTTCTTTCCTTTAATTCCATTTTTGTAGACGAGATCACGTTTCTCATGTAAAATCTGCGCAATTTGCCAAAATTTCATGAAATGTGAATTTTGTGCAAGGAGTTGATAATTAAAAAATCATAACTTTCAATAGCTTGGCTCTTTCGGAGGTCGTGTTGACACAGTCTGCCTTACTCGTACTCGAAGATGGGACGGTTTTTAAAGGTACCGCAATTGGTGCCACTGGTTCAGCCGTCGGAGAAGTTGTTTTTAATACTTCGATGACAGGATACCAAGAAATATTAACTGACCCCTCTTATTCTCGTCAAATCGTCACTCTTACTTACCCCCACATTGGAAATACCGGCACTAATTCAGAAGATACAGAATCCGATAGCATTCACGCCACTGGCCTAATCATTCGTGACCTTCCTCTTGTAGCCAGTAACTTCCGTAACCAACAATCTCTCAGTGATTACCTTAAAAGCAATAACGTCGTAGGCATAGCCGATATTGATACGCGCAAGCTAACTCGTATTCTTCGAAAAAAAGGTTCACAAGCAGGTTGTATTCTAGTGGGTGATGATAGTGAAAAAGCTCTAGCGGAAGCGAAAGCGTTCCCAGGGTTAAAAGGCATGGATTTAGCCAAAGAAGTAACTACTGATTCAACTTATCAATGGCGCAGTGGAAGTTGGCGCTTGGTGGGAGGATTACCAAGTGATACCCCTGAATCAGATCTCAAATATAAAGTCGTTGCCTACGACTACGGTGTAAAGCGCAACATTTTGAGAATGTTGGTTGATCGTGGCTGTGATGTAACCGTTGTACCTGCAAAAACACCGGCCAGTGAAGTATTAGCCATGAATCCTGATGGTGTGTTCCTATCAAATGGTCCGGGCGATCCTGAGCCATGCGATTACGCCATTGAAGCGATTCAAGAAATCTTAAAAACCGAAATCCCAGTATTCGGAATTTGCTTAGGCCATCAATTATTGGCGTTAGCCTCTGGCGCGAAAACTTCAAAAATGAAGTTTGGCCATCACGGTGCTAACCATCCAGTGGGTGATACCGAGAAAGGCACAGTAATGATCACCAGTCAAAACCACGGGTTTGCTGCTGATGAAGCCAGTTTGCCAAGCAATATTAAAGTGACTCACAAATCATTATTTGATGGTTCACTGCAAGGCATTCACTTAACGGATAAACCTGCATTTAGCTTCCAAGGTCACCCTGAAGCCAGTCCAGGACCGCATGATTGCGCACCTTTGTTCGATCACTTTATCGAACTGATTGAAAACCACCTTCAACAAAAGCTGTAACTCTGGGGTAGCCGAGAAATGCCAAAACGTACAGACATAAAAAGTATCTTAATTTTGGGTGCGGGACCGATCGTCATCGGTCAGGCGTGTGAATTTGATTATTCAGGCGCACAAGCTTGTAAAGCATTACGAGAAGAAGGCTACCGAGTCATTCTGGTGAACTCTAATCCAGCCACCATTATGACCGATCCTGAAATGGCCGATGCGACGTACATCGAGCCAATCCACTGGGAAGTGGTTCGCAATATTATTGCCAAAGAAAGACCTGATGCCGTTTTACCAACCATGGGTGGTCAAACGGCTCTGAACTGTGCGCTTGAGTTAGAAGCAAAGGGCGTACTTGAAGAATTTAACGTTGAAATGATCGGCGCTACCGCTGATGCGATCGATAAGGCAGAAGATCGCAGCCGTTTCGACAAAGCCATGAAGAGCATTGGTTTAGAATGTCCTCGTGCAGATATCGCTCATACCATGGATGAAGCCTATCAAGTGCTTGAGCAAGTGGGCTTTCCTTGTATCATCCGTCCTTCATTTACTATGGGCGGCACGGGTGGCGGTATTGCTTATAACCGTGAAGAATTTGAAGAGATCTGCTCAAAAGGTTTCGAACTGTCACCAACCAATGAACTACTGATCGATGAATCACTCATCGGCTGGAAAGAGTACGAAATGGAAGTGGTTCGTGACCGCAACGATAACTGTATTATCGTTTGTGCGATTGAAAACTTCGATCCAATGGGGGTTCACACGGGTGATTCTATCACGGTTGCACCAGCTCAAACGCTGACGGATAAAGAATACCAATTGATGCGTAATGCATCACTTGCAGTACTTCGTGAAATTGGCGTTGAAACCGGCGGTTCAAACGTACAGTTTGGTATCAATCCGAAAGACGGTCGTATGGTGATCATCGAGATGAACCCTCGTGTATCTCGTTCATCAGCGCTAGCCTCTAAAGCCACAGGTTTCCCGATTGCTAAAATCGCCGCTAAGTTAGCCGTAGGCTTTACGTTAGATGAGCTTTCAAACGACATTACCGGTGGTCGCACACCAGCGTCATTTGAGCCATCAATTGATTACGTTGTGACTAAGATCCCTCGTTTCAACTTTGAAAAATTTGCTGGAGCGAATGACCGCCTTACAACTCAGATGAAGTCTGTCGGTGAAGTGATGGCGATTGGTCGTACGCTGCAAGAGTCGATGCAAAAAGCGCTACGTGGGTTAGAAGTGGGTAAAAATGGCTTCGATCCAATTATTGATTTAGATGATAAAAACGCCATTTCTAAAATTCGTCACGAATTGCAAGAGCCGGGCGCTGAGCGTATCTGGTATGTGGCTGATGCGTTCCGTATTGGTTTATCAGTTGATGCTATCTATAAACTTACAGGTATTGACCACTGGTTCTTGGTGCAAATTGAAGAACTGATCAAGCTTGAATCTGAACTTCAAGACATGTCAGTGACTGAGCTGGATGAAACCTTCTTGCGTAAATTAAAGCGTAAAGGTTTTGCTGATGCGCGCATTGCTGAGTTGCTAAGAGTTTCTGATAACGATATTCGCGTGCTACGTAATCGTTTAGGTGTACTGCCAGTTTACAAACGTGTTGATACTTGTGCGGCTGAGTTTGCAACTGATACCGCTTACATGTACTCAACCTATGAAGAAGAGTGTGAAGCGAATCCATCTGATCGTGAAAAGATCATGGTATTAGGTGGTGGTCCGAACCGTATTGGTCAAGGTATCGAGTTCGATTACTGCTGTGTTCATGCAGCACTTGCCATGCGCGAAGACGGTTACGAAACCATTATGGTGAACTGTAACCCTGAAACCGTATCAACGGACTATGACACATCTGATCGTTTGTACTTCGAGCCAGTAACGCTGGAAGACGTATTGGAAATCGTGCGTGTTGAAAATCCAAAAGGGGTGATTGTTCAGTACGGTGGCCAAACGCCACTTAAATTGGCGAAAGCGTTAGAAGAAGCAGGCGTACCCATCATTGGTACTAGCCCTGATGCGATTGACCGCGCTGAAGACCGTGAGCGTTTCCAAGAAACCATTAAAAATCTAGGTCTTAAGCAGCCTGAAAATGACACGGTAACCACAGTTGAAGCCGCAGTTCATGCCGCTGAGCGTATCGGTTATCCGCTAGTGGTTCGTCCATCTTATGTTTTGGGTGGTCGTGCAATGGAAATCGTATACGACCAAGACGATTTACTTCGTTATTTTAACGAAGCGGTGCGTGTATCCAATGACTCGCCAGTACTGTTAGATTACTTCTTAGATAACGCGATTGAAGTGGATATCGACGCTGTATCAGACGGTAAAGATGTGGTTGTTGGCGCTATAATGGAGCACATCGAACAAGCAGGTGTTCACTCTGGTGACTCAGGTTGTTCATTACCGCCGTACAGCTTGAGTCAAGAAATCCAAGCGCAAATGCGCGAGTATGTTCGTAAACTTGCATTGGAACTAGGCGTAGTGGGTCTTATGAACGTACAGTTTGCGGTTAAAGATAACGAAATCTACATGATTGAAGTTAACCCGCGTGCTGCTCGTACTGTGCCGTTTGTGTCTAAAGCAACGGGTGTTCCGTTAGCGAAAATCGCTGCACGAGTGATGGCTGGTCAATCTTTAGAATCGCAAGGTTTTACTAAGGAAGTGATCCCAAGCATGTACTCGGTGAAAGAAGTCGTGCTGCCATTTAACAAGTTCCCAGGTGTTGACCCGCTGCTAGGGCCAGAGATGCGCTCAACCGGTGAAGTGATGGGGACGGGCGAAACCTTTGCTGAAGCTTATGCAAAAGCCTGTTTAGGGGCGACGTCTGATGTCCCTAAGTCTGGTCGTGCGCTGCTGTCTGTTCGTAACAGTGATAAAGAGCGTGTCGTTGAGCTTGCAGCTCAGCTTATTAAACTGGGGTACGAGCTAGATGCGACTCACGGAACAGCCGTAGTACTGGGTGAAGCTGGTATTAACCCTCGCCTAGTGAACAAAGTACATGAAGGTCGTCCGCACATTCTTGACCGTATTAAGAATGGTGAGTACAGCTACATGGTAAACACCACAGAAGGTCGTCAAGCGATTGAAGATTCTCGTCAGTTACGCCGTGCAGCACTTCGCCATAAAGTGAACTACACCACAACTCTGAATGCCGCGTTTGCAGCATGTATTTCACATGCAGTTAATGAGCGCGAGACGGTTCGTTCGGTACAAGAAATTCACAAAAATATCTAAATTAGAAAAACCTAACAAATGTTAAAAAAGTCGCAAAAATGCGGCTTTTTTGTTTTTTTATAAGAGAGAAAATTAACAATGATTAATTGGAGGCAATTACACCGTATAAAATAAAATGCAAATTACTCTAAACCAGATTAATGGTATTTCTTTGTTTAGCCTTCCTTCATTACTCACTAATATTTCAATTCTTTCCGACCATGATTTGGATGAGATCACGCAGGTATGCCAACACGTGACGTGCAATGACAAATCAAAACTTAGAGATAGCTTACTCAAGCTTAATCAGGCTGAAAGCATTGAAGGTATAGTATTGCATTTTCGACGTGTTTTTTGGGGAGTGTCCCCTGCCGATAGGCCTAAGTTTAAGGTTAAAATGACAGACATTATGAGTGATGAGACCCTGTCATATGGTGGTAAAAAGATAGCTATAACATTTTGTCACGATGAGCAAGAATTTCCAATAAAAGATGATTTTGTAAATGCCTTACCAACAGTTAGAGATCAAGAACTGATTTCAGAATTAGTGTCATTAAGTAATATGGAGCGAAGCGGGCTGCGTGAACATTCTAGTTTAGGTCCTCTTAGAGTTAAGAATGATGTGCGAAAACGACTTCGACATTCAGCATTTTTTCACTCAAAAACACTTAAACAAGATAATCCACCGAAACGAACCCATAGTGTTAGAGGGTATGCTGCAACTTCACGCTCACCAGTAACAAAAATAAGTAAAAATGAAGCTGGGGGGGAGAATACTAGCCCTTTAAGTGAACGCTTTTTTGAAGAGTGTCAGGCTGTTACTGAACGTTACTTATTGACGGATTATTCTGGTGTACGTGTTCCGAAAGATAAGATTGCACGAGATTTCCATGGCGCTATGCACGCAACGCGTGTGGCGCTGTGGGTAGTTGTTTTACTTTCGATTCGGAAGCAATTGCGTGACAAAGAAGCCTTGGCTTTTCCAAGTGAACAATTGCCTTATTTAATGAAAGCAGCATTACTCCATGACTCGGGGCGAAAGGGGGATGGTGATGATCGGCCTGAATGGGAAGCCCAAAGCGGAGAAAACTGCCAGCAACATTTATTGATGTTAGGGCGAGACTCTCAACTGGCTGCGGTTTGCAAAGATGCGATTATTAATAAAGATGCCAAAAATGATAAAACAAAATCATTGTTTGCTAAATTGGTACACGATGCAGACTGTCTTGATGTGATGCGTTGTCGAGGCTCTTTTGAGTTTGACCGACTAGACATCGTGCAAGATTTGGGAGGAACACAGCAAGGGACTGAATTAATATATCAAATGACGCAGCAGGTCAATGTCGTCATTGCCTTACAGCAGCGTCAGAAACCAATTCCTATTATTAATACAGGCAGTGTCGCTATACCGGCGCAGCCACATAAGCTGATACTAATCACTGAACCGTTTAAACATAAAGACGTTGAATTTGCGCCGAATTGTCTTTGGTTTCAGATTAACTGGCTGAAGCAGCATTCTCCTGAGTTATATCAACTATTTGAAAAAGAAGTGGGTGCCTTACCTACAACTTTACCAAGTGTGGCCTCTACATCCCAAGCTGTAACTCATCAAGTCGTTTTGCATTATGATTCTGCTCGTAATCAAATGTTAATGACTAAACTTGCCAAGTTAATGGGAGTATCGGTACCCGAGAGTGAGCTGATTGCCACTGATGAAGGTTTTGTTATTGCGACTGAAACTATTGAACCTAAACCTTCACCCAAAGTAAAAGAGTTTTCACCAGAAGAAAGGGCTAAGTTCTACGTTGTGACTGCCTTATTAGGAAATAATAACAGCATAGGTGTTGATGGTTGCCATTTAACCAAAACCCAAGAAGGCAAGTTAATGGCACTCAATTGGGCGCATGCGGGCGAATACGGTTTTCTGACTAAGACAGAACGAAAAGTGGATGCTTTTGATGCCACAGTTTATGAATTAGAGGCTTTTCTAACACCAGATTCTAACGCTGCAACACCGTTAGGTAAAGCTTCAACGGAAGCTTTGCAAACTCAACATACCCAATGGTTTAGTGATTTAACACAATCACAAATTCATCAAGCCACAAGAGAACTGCTTGATATCCCAAGACACGAAATAGCTTATCTTGTGGAATGCTATGGACCAGATAAGCCGTTTGACCGAGTGAGGTTGATGAAGATTATCGAGCAAAGGCGAGCTTATATTGCTCGGCGTTTTCCTAAGGCTTGTTCTTCTACAGTGACGGAAGCGGAGCAAGGGGCAATAGAAGCCAGCGGGGTAATGGGTTATGCCATGCCAGCCAAGCACCAGCAAATTACCGATGCTGACTTACGTATTTATCAAACCTATGATGAAAACCATCGACTTCATACAGAATGCTGGATTACATTAACGCCTGAAGCTCAAGAATTAGTTGTTGAAAATTTGGGGTTAACTTGTCAAACGAATGAGTTATGGTTTCAACTGATTGCCTATTTTAAGTATCGAAAGCAGCTTTCAGAAAATAAAACAGAAAGAGAATATAGCGATATTTTGGAGCCTATTGGTATTGAGAGAATTACTGATATTGTGTGTGAGCAATCCGCTCTCGAAAGTAGGCTCGATGATATTGAGTGTGAGCAATCCGCGCTCGAAAGTAGGCTCTCTAATATTGAGAGTGATCTTTATCAAAAATGTGAGCGACAAAAGCAAGCTTATTGTGAGAATGAGCGTTATGTAGAGTGTTCTGGGGCTAATAAATTAACAATAATTGAAGCCGTTAAGTTACTTGAATCGATACAAACAGTGTTGAGAAAACAAGCTTCTGTTGCTGTTGAAGAACAAATAATAAATAGAGTGAATGATAAGTTACTTCTTCAATTACCCACCCTGTCTCCATCTACCGTAAATGAAATAGGGCGTTCAGAAAAAAATGATTTTCCAACATGCACTTATCGCTATGGCCGGGCGATGCAGAAAAAAGATAACTTCTGTTCTGATGTTCCTAATGAATTCTGGGTGAGCCTGCATAGAAAAAATAACAGCACCTTTAGGATAGAGGGGAAATTTTTAGATGGCGATGCCAACCAGTTTTCATCGTTAAGTGGAGTCGTACATTTAAGAGTTGAAGGAGGGAGTCGACATCATACGCAGGTTTTACTTGATGAGTTAAGCAGAATAGGCGTTAACATTCAAAGGCCACAATATAATGACATACAAAATCAATATGTGGACTCACTTTTAGGTTGTTACGGTTTGCAAACTGAGCTCAAAGTTACTTTGGAACGGGAGGGTAAATTAACTGATAAAGAAGATTTTCTTCGTAAACGATTAGAGTGGGAAGAGCATCCATGCTGGCGCTCACATCACCAAATTGTAAACGGACAATTGGTATTTTATCGACCAGATGATAAACATCCTGTCGAAACAGCATCATCGATAGTGACTCATGATCTAAATTACAACGGTCTATTGTCTGAAGCGGCTTTGCAAAATATTTTTCATTCTGGTGGGTTCTTGTTGCCATTTATTGAAAAGTTGAGAATAGGCGGGATTTCTGAAGTAAAAGATAGAGGGCTTTCATGTACTACATCTGAGGATGGGAGGCGAGTATATTTTGCACTAAAAAGTGAGCTTGGCTCTTATGGGGTAAAATTAAAACCGGAATTGTTGCGACGAACAGATTTAAGATTATTCCACAATGTACTAACAAATAAGAACACTCCATTTTATGAAGAATATTATGCTATGTGGTTTAGAGATAAGGCATGGGAAATACTTCAGAGTAATAACAATAATGAGCTTACCTTGCCTTGCATCCCCTTCATGGAAGTTGAAGGTATTGGTGAAAAGCTTAGAGCAGACATCACCGAAAATTCTCTAGATCCTATATTGGGAAAGGAAAAACTACAGCAATCATTATCGGTTTGGTATGACGGTAACGAAAGCCGAGCAATATTTAATAACCCAAAGCAAAGTAATAGCACAAATTTTGAAGTCAAATCAGTACGCTTAGATAACCTAAGTCATGTGTCTTCCCTTAGTAATATCTCTTTTTCCTCATGTAGTGTCTCTTATGAATTCTTAGCCTTGGGAGCTGCAGTCGGGTGCAGGTTTCATAGGTGTACTTTCTTTTCAACAAAATCCAACGCGGAACAAAAAATAACCCAAGTAGTTTCCATCACTAACTGCAGGTTTGAACAATGTATATTTAACCCCTGTGGCATGAAACATATTCAATTTATTGATTGCGTATTTTCTAAGAATCAAATTGGGGGAAATGTTGGGTTTGAATATGAAGCAATCTGTCAATCAAGATTTGATAGAATAGAAAATGAATACTCTGAAGAATATTACTATTCACTATATTGGCTGCTTTCATTAATAATATCTAAATTCAATAAAGGCATAGCAGTACCATCATCCGTTTTTAAGTTAGGAGCTCCGTTTGACCCTCTAAATGTTGAAGGCGTTATAAAGAGCGGCAATGATAATGGAAGTTTAGAAGAAGCTAGATTAACCATCGACACAATAGAAGCGTTAGAAAGAGTTGGGGGGCTTGAGATAAGGCCTTCAGTAATAAAAGATAGCGCACTGGTATCGTCGATCATGCATGAATTAAGAGTCAACCGATCTTATCAGGTGCCTAAAGTATTAGTCAGTATGCTTAAAAGGTCTTTTTCTGGATACTCTCTACATCTCAATGCAAATGTAAATGACTTACTCTTGATGAGGGCTTTTGCTGACAATGTTAACGCTGAGTCTACATGGACATCATTTCTGCGCGCTAATCCATTGATATTAAAAGATGGAATGGAAGTATGTTGGGACGATATCGAATATTCATTTAGTGAAATTTTAAATTTTTCTTGTTCACAAGCTCATAGGTTTAGTCCTAAAGCCGACTTTGATGACAAGGTGCATAATGAGCGATTTATTAGATACTTGGCTAGGGAGTTTGAATTTCAGGAAAGCAACCAAAAGAAAAAGCTGGATCGACTTTTTGAAATGACACATGAAATGAGTCGCTTTAATTTTCGTGATGCCATATGGTTTCAGCTTGCTGAAACATTCATTGCAGAACCCATTAAATATGATGAGCATGTACGTATCGCGTTCTTAGCGAAAGTACTTGTAAACAAAGAATTAGATAAGCAGCAATTTATAAATGCTTGTAATCAAGGGTTGCCTTTAAGTGAACAACAGAAACTTGAATGGATGACTCTTTTTAAAGAGAGTTATCCTCACAGTGAGCTAGAATTTTTTTCTTTGTCTTCATAGTGGGTCGTTCCCGATTAAAGGATTTTTGATTTGTTACTGCTTAAAATTTGCAAAATTAAGACACGAAGAATGAAATTTAGTTGATGAAACTCATCGCTCCGTCTAATCGGTGAAGCCGTAAGTGGAACTGAAAAGAATGAAGAGTGACAAGCGTATCAGGCGTAGAAAGAAGGACGAGTCTTGACGGAAAACCATCAGTTGCTTGAGC
>NZ_ML014767.1 GCF_003675895.1 Parashewanella curva | reverse complement strand
ACCGACAATGAGAGAAGAATGGGCGCTTCCATTAATGGAAAACTTTTATCGTTACCTTAAAAATCATCGTATTTACCGCAGTGTCTTTGGGATTATTTGATTTAGAAATATGAGGGGATCTTTAAGTAAAGCCCCATTTTTAATCCTCTCCCATGTAATGCAGCACATTACAATTTACACCCTCTTTAGAGTTTTTAAACTAAAAATACTAGGTTATTGATACAAATAACAAATACTAAAATACCCCACCTATATATAACTTTTAGGTATTGATATAGATCAAAAACTTCTAAAGTTTACGCAAATCTAACTGAGAACAGTTCGTATTTCCACATCCATTTGTGATAACATCCACCTCAAATTTGTTACAAACGTTACACTTCCTACGACACAAAGGTTTGATAAGCGCATGAAAAAGCAAAATCTAGCTCTAGCAGTATCAGCTGCACTGGTTCTATCTGCATGTGGCGGTAGTTCAGATAAAGACAACACTCCTCAAAATGTAGCACCATCTGATATCACGTTAAGTGCCATGAAAGTTGACGAAAACATGGCAGGTGCAACCATTGGTACTTTGTCTGCAACCGATGCTGATTCAGGCGACACTCACACCTATAGTGTTGAAGGCGACATGTTCAAAGTTGATGGCAATACTTTAAAACTTGCTGATAACAAAATTGCTAACTATGAAATGGCAAAAGAGCTTAAAGCTAAAGTTACAGCTAAAGATAAAGCAGGCGCAACGCTCACCAAAGAGCTCACAATTTCAGTTTCTGATTTACCAGACTATGACTTTATGAGTAAGTTCAAAGAGGGTGAATCTAGCGTTTCTTATACAGGTCAAACGGCTCGCCATGCATTAATTGCTGAGCTTACTAACTATATTGGCGATCAGTTACAAAAAGACATTGATGATGAAACCTTAAAAACTCGTGATGATGTTTTAAACGCATTGAACCGCTATTTCCGTACTTCAACTGAACAGTACGACAACTTTGCATTAAAAGCGTTCGATGGTGCTAAGCAAGGATTTTTAGCTGATATTTCAAGCAGCCATAAAAGTCTTGAAGGAAAAATCGCAGGCCGTGATCCTTCTAAGCAACATAAAAACTGGTTACAAGAAGGTGAAAACAGTGGTCAGTTTGCAGGTTGGAATGCTAAAGGTTCAACCACTCCTGAAAAGCTCGTTGATATCTTCTTTGGTCAGCTTGCAGACAACGCTGAAATCGAAATCGGCGGAACAGAACGCACCTTTAACGGTAAAACAATTCCTGTTTACCTAAACACTGACGGTACCGATCTAAAGCAATTGATCCAAAAATTCCTGCTTATGGCCATCACCTACTCACAAGGTACGGATGATTACTTAGATGAAGGTTTAGGCAACGATAACACTGCTGGTGACAGTGATGGCGCTAAGCCATACTCAAGCCTAGAACATCAATTTGATGAAGGCTTCGGTTACTTTGGTGCCGCTCGCGATTACCTTGCTTACACCGATGATGAAATTGCTAAAAAAGGTGGTCGTGACAACTGGCAAGGTAAGCACGACACTAATGGCGATGGCAAAATTGATTTAACTTCTGAAATCAACTTTGGCCAATCAGTAAACGCCGCTAAGCGTGACCGTGGAACTAAAGATAACGCTAAACCAACTGATTTCACTAAAACCACTATGGAAGCATTTATTGCTGGTCGTAAAATCATCAATGATGCCGCAGGTAATGCTTTAACTGACGCACAAATGACTGAGCTAAAAGCTCAACGTGACATCGCGGTAGACGGTTGGGAAAAAGCGATTGCAGCAACAGTAATTCACTACATCAATGACACCCGTGCTGACTTAGAAAAGCTAAAAACCAACGCAGAAGACTACAGCTATTCAGATCTTGCTAAGCACTGGTCAGAAATGAAAGGCTTTGGTTTGGGTCTACAGTTCAATCCACATTCAGACATTACTGATGCACAGTTTGAACAAATCCATACTCTGATGGGTACCAAGCCAGTAATGGTTGAAGCTGATGACATCGAAACGTATAGAGATAACCTGCTACAAGCTCGTGACATTATCGCTGAAGCATTGAAGTTGAATTCTGAAAATGTGGAAAAGTGGTAATATCTATCTCTTTTTAAAAGAGAAAGTGATTTAAATCTAAAGCTTGGCTCTATGCCAAGCTTTGCTGTATCTATAGCTTTCAGTTTTCTCAAAGCTCAAGGTATTAAAATAACAAGGTAAATTCAGTCATGAAAGATACGCGTCTACTCTCAATATTGGCACTGGGTATTTCCGCTGCCTTACTTTCAGGGTGCGGTGAAAGCACATCAAGCAATGCAGGACCTGATTTTGGCGACAAACCAGTGACTCCAGCACCTGATAATGGTAATGGCTTTAATCAAAAAGCACTAATTGCCAACCTCGCTGATAATGTGATTGCGCCAACTTTCGCTGAATTTAGGCAAGATGCCATTGCTCAGCAGCAGGCTGTTAACGCATATTGCCAACAAGAAACAGCATTAGCAGCTAATAATGCTAGCGCTGAAAATGTACAAACCGCGCTCACAACCGCACAAAATAGCTGGACTAAAGCCATTGGCGTTTGGCAACAAGCAGAGTTAATGCAAGTTGGCCCGTTATTAGCCAATGATGCCCAGCTTCGAAATAGCATTTACTCATGGCCAACGGTAAGTAGCTGTGGTGTCGATTTTGATGTGATGTTCTTTAAGACTGGCACCGTTAATGGCGCACCTTATGACATTACCAAACGTACCGCCAACCGCCGTGGCTTAGACGCACTTGAATATTTGCTGTTCAACAAAAATCTCGCTAGCAGCTGTACTACTGCCGCACCTTCTGGCTGGGATAATTTAACTGACTCTGAAAAGAAAATCGCTCGCTGTAACTTTGCCGTTGAAGTCGCAAAAGATATCAAGAACAGTGCAGATACAGTGGTTTCTAGTTGGACAGCACACACAGCTTTACTAAAAAAAGCAGGTGAATCGGGTAGTGGTTTTAGCTCAGAGCACGAAGCGGTCAACCGCTTTAGTGATGCAATGTTCTATCTTGACTCAACCACCAAAGATATTAAGTTAGCATATCCACTAGGCATAGCAGAGAAAAACTCCTGTGGCGCAGAAGCTTGCCCTCAAGATGTTGAGTCTAAATACGCTCACCAGTCAATTAAACACATAATTAATAACCTTGAAGCTTTCGAACGCCTATTAAAAGGTGGAGAAGGAATAGGTTTCACGGATTACCTTGTAAATGAAGGCGATCAAGACACGGCGAACATCATGCTTTCTGATGTTCAAAAAGCCATTACGAGTGCCAAAGCATATCAAACAACACTTGCTCAAGCGCTTGAAAATAATTCAGAGCAAGTTACCCAAACCCATGCCGAAGTGAAAAAAGTCACCGACAAACTCAAAACTGACTTCATCAATAGCTTAGCCTTAACACTTCCAAAAACATCAGCGGGAGATAACGACTAATGAACAAGCAATTTAAAATCGGCGCTATCGCTACCGCTGTCACCTCTGTTTTTTCAACGCCCGTTTTAGCTGAAGATAGCGCAGCGGATAAACTGATTGAACGTGTACAAATCATAGGTCAAAAACAAAAACTAAAAACCGAATCAGGGTCTGCGACGTTTATTGGTGAAGAAGAGCTTGCACAATTCAAGTTTGATGACATTAACCGAGTGCTATACAGCATTCCCGGTGTCAATATTCGCGAAGAAGATGGTTTTGGTCTGCGTCCGAATATTGGCTTTCGTGGAGTAACGCCTGAGCGCAGTAAGAAAATCACCATAATGGAAGATGGCGTGTTAATTGGCCCTGCTCCTTACTCGGCGCCTGCGGCCTATTATTTCCCAATGATGACCAAAATCAACTCGCTGGAAGTATTTAAAGGCCCTTCAGCGATCAAGTATGGTCCGTTTACCGTAGCGGGCGCACTAAACTTAACCACTCGCCCTGTACCAAGTGCCTTAGAAGGCGCTATTGATTTATCTGTCGGTAGCAATGGTTATCAAAAAATTCACGGGTATGCCGGTGATACCCATGGAAAATTTGGTTACCTTGTTGAGGCGGCAAAGGTTAAATCTGATGGTTTTAAAGAGCTTGATGGTGGAGGAGATACTGGCTTTGATAAAAACGACATCATGGCTAAATTCCAATATGATTTTTCAACCGACAGCTACAACCAAATTGTCGAGCTAAAGATCGATTACGCCGATGAGGTTTCTAACGAAACCTACCTCGGCCTAACCGATGCGGATTTTAAGCAGAATCCCAACCGTCGCTATACGGCTAGCCAAAAAGATAAAATGGATTGGGATCACCAGCAAGTCATGTTGACCCACTTTATTGGCAATGATGATTTTGATGTAACTACAAAAGTGTATCGTCACGATTTCAAGCGTTCTTGGTTTAAGATTAATGGATTAAAGCGGCAAGGTGGCGGCACGTTACCTGCGTTACAAAATATATTAGCTGAACCTGAGCGTTACGAGGACTTACTGCGTCTTCTTAAAGGTGAAATAGACAGTTCCAGAAATAATGAATTAATTATTCTTGGTGATAACAATCGTAAGTTCTATTCACAAGGTATTCAGTCTGAGTTGTATTGGTACACTAAATTAGCAGGGCTAAAACACAGCTTCAATATTGGTGCGCGCTTCCACCAAGATCAAATCCAACGTCGTCATACAGAAGATTCATTCTTGATGACTTCTAGCCAGCTAGTGAGTGATGGTATTGCTCAAGTTGCCACCAGCACTAATTTAGAAGAAACAGATGCTATCTCAATTTTCATCAAAGATACGATTAGCTACAAAGCGCTTGATGTCACCGTTGGTGTTCGTGGTGAATTTATTGATGCTTATTTTCAAAACCAAGCCCCAAGTAAAGACGGGGATTGGCAAAAGAAAAGTACTCAAATTTGGTTACCTAGCCTAAGCGCTTTCTATAAGCTATCGGATAACTCAGGGGTATTCTTCGGTATTCATGAAGGCTTTGTGCCATCAAGTCCTAAACAGCCATCCAGCATAAAGCCTGAAAACAGCATTAACTATGAACTGGGTGGACGCTATAACAATGGTAACACTAACCTTGAAGCGACCGTATTCTTCAACGATATTGAGAATCTCATTGAAACCTGTGGTTTTTCAAATTGTGGTCAAGATGATGAAAAAGAGTTTAATAGTGGTAAAGCCAGCGTTGCAGGTTTAGAGCTCACTGCTGGTCATACATTTACATTAAATTCCAGTTTTGATTTACCTGTTAGCCTTGCTTACACCTACACCAAAGCCAAATTTGATACTGCTTTTGAATCGGCTTTTCCACAGTGGGGAAATGTGAAAAAAGGCGATAAATTACCTTACACGCCAGAAAATCAGCTCACACTAAAAGTTGGTATTCAAGCGAATGACTGGGGAATTAATGCAATCGGCAGATACATTGATTCAATGCAAGAAGCGTCAGGTGAAGGCGTGTTATTATCTGGTGTTGAAACCGATGCGCTGTCTATCGTCGATTTATCGGCAAACTACAGCTTTGATAAATACGGTGTCATCTATTTAAAAGTGGATAATGTATTTGATAAGCAGGAAATTGTTAGCCGTCGTCCTTATGGAGCACGACCAAGTAAAGCGCGTCAAGCCTTTGTGGGTTATCAGTATCAGTTCTAGTCAATAATGTGTGTGAGGTACAGTGATGGAATTTCTAACCAGCAATTTTAAGGAATTATCACTGTACGTATTTGACCCCAATAAGCGTATTTATTGGGGTTATATTGTCTCTGCCATCTTGCTGGCACTTCCCGTTTTCTTTTTCACATTAAAGCAATCAGCAGAAAAAGCGTCGTTTTTTGGCTTTTTGCGTTTTCTGTTTCCCAAACACATCTATTTAGCCACGTCAGCCAAGCATGACTATGCCTTGCTAGTATTAAATAAACTGCTTAAAGCGGCACTATTTCCAACCATCGTATTAACTATGGTGCCTGTTGCGCTTGGCGTATCTGACGCATTTGAGTGGGTATTTGGCGCACACGAGCCTGTAATGTCATCTGAAATAGGCATTATGGTTGTCTTTACCTTATTGCTGTTTATTTTTGACGACTTTACTCGGTTCTACTTACACTATTTACTACACCGTATCCCTTTCTTATGGGAGTTTCATAAGGTTCATCATTCAGCTACTGTACTCACACCCTTTACCATTTATCGCTCACATCCTGTTGAAAGCTATTTGTATGCTTGTCGTATGGCGTTAACACAAGGCTTTGTTGTTGGTTTGTGTTATTACCTATTTGGTCCATCACTCAAAATGTATGACATTGTTGGTGCCAACGTATTTGTATTTGCCTTCAACGTCATGGGCAGTAACTTACGCCACAGTCATATCTGGCTAAGCTGGGGAGATAAAGTAGAGAATTGGTTTATTAGCCCAGCTCAGCACCAAGTTCATCACAGTGCAAATCCGAAGCATTTTGATACCAATTTAGGTTCAGCATTGTCGATTTGGGACAGATTAAATCGAAGCTTGATCAAAGCTTCTGAAATCAACTCTCCTCTAAAATTGGGGATTGGAAAACAATACCAACAGCATGAAACCTTGTGGGGGATTTATATTAACCCGTTTATTCAAGCTGGCTTAAAGCTAAAAGGTTTGTTGCCGTCACGCGTAAGAAACTAACCCATTTCCAGCGTGCACACACCAAAAATACCTTTTACGTTTAATTGAGGTTGCTTGCCCTTGTACATTCGCATGCAATCAAATTGATTTTCAGTCAGCTCTGCTTGATGAATAAAATGTGAGCCAGCAGGATTCCCTTCTGGGATATCGATATAAAGTATGCTCTCTACAGGAACTTGGGCTGCTAAACCATGCAGCAACTCTATAGCTTCATCAACACCTTCGGCATAAATTGGACCGACTCGATAGCCGTTAACCGCTTTTCTCAAACATGCAAAACCGGATAATTCACCGTAACTATCGTGGATACAGGCGAACTTTTTAGAAGGATCATTCACTGCCCACGTTTGCCAAAATGCAGATCTTGGCTCTGGAACAAATGGCGCTTCAAAAGCAGTAAGGGTATCAATTTCAGGGCAAGTTAAGCTGACATTTTCATCGATGGATTCATGGCCTTGCACTTGATAGTAAAACTGGCGATGAAGATAAGCATCTACAAAGCCTTTTTTGGCATAGTTATCTCTTTGTGCCACCACACCATCGATCCCAATAACTTTGACGCCTTTTTGCTTCATCTCGTCCAACAAATGATTTGTTAGTGCCAACCCAAAACCTTGACCTCTTTGCTCGGGGTTCAGCACCAAATAGCAACCCGCAAAGGCATACTTTTGTTGGTAAATAATATAGGAGGCGAAAGAAACCGGCTGATCTTGATGTAATGCGACAGCGAAATGAGTATTGGTGCAGTCTGGATAAGTGTGGATGTCGTGAATACCGGGATTCCAACCTTCTTTTATGATCCCATTGAATAACAGCGATATTTCGTCTTGGTTCGCCTCACGAAAAACCAGTTCTTCCTTCATGCTATAGCTCCACAATCATTGCTTATTGAGAGTGTAGGCAAAGAGTCTGGCTTTTTCAGTTTATCGCAGCAGATATTCGATGTTTGTTCAGCTGGAGTTTATTCCAAACAAACCGCCACTCGTGGTGTCAGTTTAGTCATCAGTTCATAAGCGATGGTGCCAATATGCGCAGCGACTTCTTCAACCGGTAATGATTTACCCCACAAAATAGCTTCATCGCCAACTTTATCTTGAGCTTCTACGCCTAAATCAACCGTCAGCATATCCATCGACACGCGCCCGACTATCGGCACTCGGCGTCCATTTACCCAAACGGGTGTACCTTCTGGGGCATTTCGAGGATATCCATCACCATAACCAATCGCCACAACGCCTAATGTTGTTTGCTGTTGAGCTTGCCAATAGGCACCATAACCCACACTTTCGTTGGCTTTTACGCTTTTGACTGAGATCAGCTGCGATTTCAATTCCATTGCAGGTGTGAGTTGGTGGTTTGTGCCTAAATCCCCCATCACAGGAGAAACACCATACAAGGCGATTCCGGGTCGAACCCAATCACCATGGGCTTGTGACCAATAAAGCGTTGCTGCTGAATTCGATAAGGTGCGCTCGCCCTCTAAGTTCTGTGTTAACGATTCAAACAACTCAAACTGCTCTTGAGTCATGGTATTTTCAGGCTCATCAGCACAGGCAAAATGAGTCATCAAATGAATAGGCTTTTCTACATTTGGGCAATCGATTAAACGCTGATAAATACTGGAAAATTCTTCAGAGGTAACACCCAGTCTATTCATACCAGAATCGAGCTTTAGCCACACTCGGATCGGTCTTGGTAAATCGGCCAGCTCCAACATTTCTACTTGCGATTCATGATGCACTACCGTTTCAATGTTGTGATCCACCAGCTTGTGTAAATCAAGCTCATGGAAAAAACCTTCAAGCAATAACAGCTTTTGTTGAATACCGGCGTCACGTAGCATTAAGGCTTCTTTTAATCGCGCTAACCCAAAACCATCTGCTTCAGTTAAACACTTGGCGACATTGATCAAACCATGTCCGTAACCATTCGCTTTAACAACCGCCATGACTTTACTGTTTGGTGCGATGACTTTTAATTGCTCAAGGTTGTGTTTTAACGCGCGACAACTCACCTCTGCGCGGGGGAAAGGCTTCAAAAAATTATCCTGATTCGAATTGTGAATTGTCAAAGGCTACCTATTACTCGTGATACTTTAATCTTCTTCAAACTGAGGACCAGCGAAGTTATCAAAACGCGACCATTGACCTTGGAAAGTTAAACGAACACGTCCAATCGGGCCGTTACGCTGTTTACCAATAATGATCTCTGCGGTGCCTTTGTCTTCCGAGTTATCGTTATACACTTCGTCACGATAAATGAACATGATCAAATCCGCATCCTGCTCGATAGAGCCTGATTCACGTAAGTCTGAGTTTACTGGGCGTTTATCAGCACGTTGCTCCAACGAGCGGTTAAGCTGAGATAGTGCAATTACAGGGATTTCTAATTCTTTTGCTAACGCTTTGAGAGAACGAGAAATTTCAGCGATTTCCAAGGTACGGTTATCCGATAAAGCAGGCACTTGCATTAGCTGCAAATAATCCACCATGATCATCGACAAGCCACCATATTCACGAGCAATACGACGCGCACGAGAGCGTACTTCGGTTGGCGTCAAACCTGACGAGTCATCGATGTACATCTTGCCTTGCTCAAGCATTATGCCCATAGTGGAAGATACGCGCGCCCAATCATCATCGTCCAAACGACCAGTACGAATTTTGGTTTGGTCAACTCGGCCTAAGGATGCCAACATACGCATCATGATCTGCTCAGACGGCATTTCTAAGCTGAAGATCAGTACAGGCTTGTCTTCATGTAAAGCGGCTTGTTCACAGAGGTTCATCGCAAAGGTGGTTTTACCCATGGAAGGACGTGCCGCAACAATGATCAAATCGCCTGATTGGAAACCTGCGGTCATATTATCGAGATCAGAAAAGCCTGAAGATACTCCTGTCACACCGTTATGAGGGTTGTTATACAGCTCTTCGATTTTATCAACGGTCTTTTCAAGAATACTTTTAATGCCTTCAGGGCCTTCATTAGCATCGGCTCGTTGCTCGGCAATTTTGAATACTTTACTTTCGGCTAGATCTAATAGCTCACTTGAACCACGTCCTTCTGGGTTATAGCCCGCATCAGCAATGTCATGAGCTACACGGATCATCTCACGCACAACGGCACGCTCACGCACAATTTCAGCGTAAGATAAAATGTTACCCGCACTTGGCGTGTTTTTGGTGATCTCAGAAATGTAAGCAAAGCCACCGGCGTCATCAAGCTGATTTTCCAGCTCAAGCTGCTCAGTAACCGTCACTAAATCCAGCGGTTGACCACTTTCCACCAGCTTCGACATGGATTCAAAAATCAAACGGTGCGAGCGAGAGTAAAAATCTTCTCTAACCACAGCTTCAGACACTTTATCCCACGCTTCGGCATCCAGCATGAGTCCACCTAAAATGGATTGCTCAGCTTCGAGTGAGTGTGGCGGCATTTTAATGCCTTCGACTTGGGCATCTTTCGCCTTAAATTGTGTTTTTGCTGCCCCTTGCTGTGCCATTCATGCTCCTGTATAGCGCGATGTAAATCAATGCGGTTTCTTTTAACAATCGGTGCTGTAAATATGATATAAATTCAAACCCTCAGCCCTAGACATCATTCTAGTGGAATTCGCAAGATAAATTAAGGAATAACTATGCGTAAGGCACTCATTGTCGCCTTGGCTCTTTCATCTGGCTCTGCACTGGTTCATCGTGCTGCCATCGCTGATGAAGGACAATGGCAACCTCACCAACTTCCCTCAATCGCAGATAAGCTTAAACAGCGTGGTATTGAAATCCCAGCGAAACAATTGGCTGATCTCACTCAATACCCAATGAATGCTGTCGTGAGTTTAGGATACTGTACCGCGAGTTTCGTGTCTCCGAAAGGCTTAGTTGTGACTAATCACCACTGTGCTTATGGTGCCATTCAACACAACAGTAATAAAGACCATAACTATTTGGCCGATGGTTTTTTAGCAAAATCCATGAGTGAAGAAGTGTCTGCGGGTGCCAACGAGCGCCTTTACATTACTGAAGAAGTAAAAGATGTTACGAACCAAGTAACGGCTGATTTAGGAGACGATCCTCTTACCCGTTATCAAACCATTGCTCAACGTCGTAAAGATCTAATTAAACAATGTGAATCAGATCCTAACTATCGCTGCTCAGTTAGTAGTTTTCATAATGGTCTTGAATACTATCAAATCAAACAGCTTATCATTCGCGATGTTCGCTTAGTTTATGCACCATCGGAACACGCGGCCTCTTTTGGTGGTGCGATTGATAACTACGAATACCCTCGCCACAGCGCTGACTTTACCTTTTTACGCGCGTATGTAGGCAAAGACGGCAAACCTGCCCAGTACAGTAAAGACAATGTGCCTTACGTACCCAAAGGCTTCGTTAAAATTAACGAAAACGGTGTGAAAGCCGGTGATGCCGTATTTGCAGCCGGTTATCCCGGACGCACTAGCCGTTACCGTCTGACCTCAGAGCTTAAATTTGCTAACGACTGGCAATATCCGCACTTGGCTGAACGTTATCAACGTCGTATTGATACCATTGAACAAATGGGTGCTGACAATAAAGATATCAAAATCCAATACGCTAGCACGCTTGCATCAACCGCCAACCGCATGAAAAAACTAAACGGCTTGTTAGATGGTTTCCGTGCCACTGATATCGTAGGTATCAAGCAGCACAAAGAAAATGAATTTAAAGCGTGGCTTGTTAAGCAGCAGCCTAATAGTGAGATTGTTTCTAACCTAGAAGCTTTGCTTAAAGAGCAGCACGCCAGCTACATGCAAGGCTTCTATTTTGACAATGCTCAATCCAGTGCATTACTCGAAGCCGCCAAGCGTTTATATCGTCTTGCCAACGAAAAGCAAAAGCCTGATGCGAAACGTGAGGCTGGCTATCAAGAGCGTGATATGAAGCTATTTGCCGCTCGCCTGAAACGCTTAGATACTCGCTTCGATGCTCGCGTTGATAAAGTAATGTGGCTGCAAGATTTAATGGCTTATGAAAAACAGTCTGATCGCGTCAAAGCATTGGAGACTTGGCTTGCACAAGATAAAGCGCCATTACAGCAACGAGTTGATAAGATGTACGCTCAATCACAGCTTACCAAGCACGAAAAACGCTTACACTGGATGAATGCCTCTGTTGCTGATTTTAAAACCAGCCAAGATCCGTTCATTCAATTAGCTGTTGCGTTGTACGACACCAACATGCGTAATGAAAAAGCCGCGAAAACCTTAGCAGGTAAACTGTCTATTGCTCGTCCTGCTTACATGGGCGCAATCATCGCTTATAACAAATCGCTCGATCTACCTGTCTACCCAGACGCTAACGGTACTTTACGTGTGACTTACGGTGTTGTTGACGGCTATCAAGCTCAAGATGGTATGTATAAGCAGCCATTTACTAAGCTTGAAGGGTTAGTGGCAAAAAACACGGGTGTTGAGCCATTTAATGCTCCAGCCAAGCTTATCAAAGCCATTAAAGACAAAGACTATGGCAGCCATGAAGTTGAGTCAGTTTATCCTGATCCACGCAGCATGCTTTGCCGCTTATTCTCATGTGAAGCCAACCCAGCCAAGTTTGAATCTGTACCAGTTAACTTTTTATCCAGCGTTGATACCACAGGTGGTAACTCAGGTTCGCCTGTATTTAATGCAAACGGTGAATTAGTCGGTTTGAACTTCGACTCTACTTACGAAGCCATCACTAAGGATTGGTTCTTCAACCCAGAAATCACCCGCGCTGTTCACGTAGATATTCGTTACATTCTATGGATGATGGATAAAGTGGATCATGCTGACAATTTGTTGAAAGAATTGGATTTAGTGAAGTAATCGAACTCCAATAACAATAAAGCCTAGGTACTTATGCCTAGGCTTTTTTACGAAAAGATAAAACTACGAATGATACTCATGCAACACTTCTAACAGCTCATCCTCATAGCCAAATCGGTTTTCTATTGAAGAACCCAAACGTGATAAATCATCATCCAACTCTAACAACACATTCTCGCTGGTTGCTTGAGTGTATTTGTCACTAAAATCAAGAACTATGTCTGTACTGGAACTGATTTTTGGGAGAAGTTGTCTGGCTAGCTCTTGGCTGTTGGGTCCATGTTTTTCACAAGCGGAAACCACTTGATCATACACTTCAAAATGTCCCTCTGACACATAGTCTACAAGGGCGTTACAAAATTCTTTTACATTATCAAATGATGGTAAGGATTGCTCTTCCGTTTCGTAAGGCGGTAAACCAGCTAACTTAAAATACTGGATTAATAAACTACGACGATGACTGAGCCATTGGTCGATCAGTTGGTTAGCTCCACCCCACCGTTGTTCGGCTTGTTCTAGTTTGCTTAGCATCCTGTTTCCCAATTGTTTATTTTCCCTACAGTCTAATGTAAGTAACAATCGACGGTTTGATCAACCTTTTTCGAATAAAAATTGATTACTTTATTATCATTGTCTGTTGAGTTTGATCTTAATCACATCTCGTGCGTTTAACTTTTACAAAGGTCTTGATTTAGCACATTTTGCACCAAATAACGCTAACTTTGATCACAGTTCTCAGGTACACTACGCAGCAATTATTTTGACTCGATGTTTAGGAACCAGCCTGATGACTGAATTAAAAAATGATCGCTATTTACGGGCGCTACTGAAACAACCTGTAGATCGCACTCCTATTTGGATGATGCGCCAAGCGGGCCGTTATTTACCAGAATATCGTGCGACTCGTGCTCAAGCTGGCGACTTTATGTCACTTTGTAAAAATGCTGAACTGGCTTGTGAAGTTACCCTACAGCCTTTACGTCGTTACGACTTAGATGCGGCGATTTTATTCTCAGATATTCTCACCATTCCTGATGCAATGGGATTAGGCTTATACTTTGAAACAGGCGAAGGCCCTAAGTTCGAGCGTAAAGCCGATAGCATGGCCGCCATTGAAAAACTAGCAATTCCTGATCCGGAAGACGAGCTTGGCTATGTAATGAATGCAGTCAACACCATTCGTCGTGAGCTAAAAGGCGAAGTACCACTGATTGGTTTTTCCGGCTCTCCTTGGACGCTCGCCACCTATATGGTTGAAGGCGGTTCCAGCAAGACGTTTGAAAAAATCAAAAAGATGGCGTACTCAGAGCCTAAAGCGTTACATTTGTTATTAGATAAGCTGGCTGATTCTGTCATTCTGTATTTGAATGCACAGGTCGCAAACGGCGCTCAATCACTAATGATTTTCGATTCTTGGGGTGGTGCTTTATCTCACAATGCCTACCGTGAGTTTTCACTACCATACATGCAAAAAATCGTGGATGGCCTAACTCGTCATGCTGATGGACGTCAAGTACCAGTAACCTTATTTACCAAAGGTGGCGGTTTATGGCTAGAAGCTATGGCCGAAACGGGCTGTGATGCATTAGGCTTAGATTGGACAGTTGATATTGGTGATGCTCGCCGCCGTGTGGGTGAGAAAGTTGCTCTTCAAGGCAACATGGATCCATCTGTACTTTATGGGACGCCTGAGCGCATTGAGCAAGAAGTTAAGTCAATTCTGGCTAGCTACGGTAATGGCTCAGGCCATGTATTCAACCTTGGTCATGGTATCCATCAGCATGTGGATCCTGAGCATGCCAAAGCCTTTATTGATTCAGTGGTTAAACACTCTGGGCAATATCATAAATAATTTGCTTTAGGCTGAGGTTTTACCTCAGCCTAATATCTTTCATTTATTGCTTAGCTGTAGCCCATTTTACTGAAGGATTTTTATCCCTGATAATAAAACCTGAACGTGGCTGGAACATATCAGTATTTACTACTGTCAAGCCTGGAACAGCATTACGGCAGAAGTATTGGGTATACCAAATTTTCTTGCTCTTAAAATCAGGCTGAGATAAACGTAGCACTTCAGTTCCGCAATAAACAACATTATTGTTTAATGCCTTTAATTTCAGAGCATTTGTCTCCAGCAGCTCCTGTTCTGCGTAGAAGGCTTCTAGCTCTTGCTCTTCCGTCTGCTTGGGAGGTTTTTGCTCTTCAGAAATAGCGGCAAGGCAAAAATCTCGATAAGCATTAATAAATGCAGATGCAACTTGAAGTGCCCCTAAGGCTTGACAAGCTTTGTCAGTAACGTCAAATTTTTCATATTTAGGGTAAGGTAAAATCTCGAAGTCAGCGCCTTCTGGTTTTGTAGCAATGCCTGTTTTACCATCACGCTGTAACGTTGAAGCATAAGTAACAACAGAAGTTTTTATCTGTTCCATATGCTGTTCAGAAATATCTATGGACACTGGATTGAGTTTTAAAAATTCGACTAAATTCTGGTGTCCATCAAACTGTTCCATAAACTCAGGGGAGGTTAACAATCTACAACCATAGAAAATGCCCTGTAACCCCTCTGCGGTTAATTGAGAATAATCCAACTCTGTTATCAGCTGTACAAATAGATCAGGTTCTTTTTGAGCTAAATACAGCATGACTTCTTTGGTACACGGCTTGGTTATGAAACGTAAATCTTTTTGGAACTCTTGTAGAGTACAAGTAGCATTGGTATTTATCTCTTCCATCTCTTTCACTATTTCATAAAAGCGACGTTTTTGCGGACGCGAAAGTGGCAAGTCACAATTAAGCATTAAATGATCTCGTAATGCCGCACGGTGAGCATGAGTCATATGATTCTCATCAACGGCCGATAAGTTACCAAATTTTTCAGCCCCAAAAGCACTCAGCAATCCTTCGCAGTACACTTTTTCAACTTCAAATTCTACCGCTCCTTTGAGCTGCAAATATTCATCGGTGGTACCGTCAGGGTCAGCTCTTTCCGGAACAAGTTTTCGTACTTGTATCTCGACAAGTTCAGGAATATGAGAAGAAATTTGTGTAGGTTGCAATAGCTTACGTTTATTATTATGAGTTACTGTTTTTCTTTGAGTCGCATCAAAATCAAGCATCAACGCTTGTTTACGTAACCTTACTTGCTCTTCATAAACAGGGTGGAATAAAAACTCTATAGATTGAACGTCTTTAGTGCGGGTTTCTTCATCAAACTCTTCCAATTCTTCTCTAAGCGTTGCTTCAGCTCTAAGTAGTGATTTGATATTTTTAATTAGCCTTTCTAGCTCTGCTAATGCATCATGATGCGCTTGCAGCTCTTCAATTTGTTGAAGTCTAGTTATGTGTTCAATCTCTGCCTCTTTTGGTATGGATACTGCGTTTAGATAATCCTGATCGTATTGTTCAGCAGCATCTTCTAACTGATCTAGCTCTTCAGCTAAATTCGAAAGCAATGGCGCAACTTCATCAATGTATTTATCTAAGCTTGTATCCGCTTTTGCTTGTGCAGCCGTCATTCTTTGTTGACGAAGCTCAGTAACGGTAGCACTGCCCATTGTGGCTAAATCTTTAACATCGCCGTAATCACTTTCTTTTAATTGCGCCAATAGTTCTATCTTACCTGTTTTCGCAGGTTTACTCTTTTTGGCTTTCACTCCGTCTAATTTGCCTAAAGTATCCTCTAGCGGATCTTCAATGCTAAGACGAGATTTAACACTAATATTGAACGCTTTTGTTGACAGTTTTTCGGATAACCTTTGCTGGTGTATCTGCTTAACTTGAGCAGCTTGTGGATGGTCAGCGACATTCAGAGCATTTTGCACAAACCCCGTAAATAAATTGCCTATTGTCGATCTTTTTACTACACCGTTAAGCCCATTTGAATCTAAGTAGTTACGCATCTCAACTAACTTAATGGCTTTTGCTCCTAATGCGCGTTTGCCACCACGTTCGATTCTTCCTAGCTTCATATCGACAGCCTCACCATCTTGCTCCAGTAAGCAAGCTCTTGCCATGAGATGAGTCAAGCAGTTACGTAATCTGCGCTTTTGTAAATAAGTGAGCTCCTTACTTCTAGATTCAGCTTCATCAACAAATAAATTTGCTTCAACCATAAAGTTACCGGCTTGAACACATAGCTCTTCAAACGTTCTTGTTTGCATCGCCTGATGAAATACTGCGAGTATACTCTCTGGTAATTCAACGTCTAAATCCAGCTCTAATTTCTTAGCTTCAGACTGAACTTCCCCAGACAAAGAGTCAATATCCGCACGCGTTAATGATGTTTCCACTTGTTTTGAAACCACATTTTGAACTACAGCAACCTCTGCAGCTGCCATTTGAGTTTGTAATGTGAGTGATACTTGCGGATCATTGTCTTGCCAATCTAACGATTGTTCTTGAGGTAGGGCTGTATCATCCAAACCAGATGATGGCATACTCAACGATAATGGCTGGTTTAAAGACAATGGTTGAAGGGACATCGGCTGTAGAGAACGCTCAGTATCCACTTCTTCAGAGTCATCAGGTCTAGCTTCACTCAAACGTGGTAAAATGTCGGCAAAATTAAAGTCTGCATCATCTTCGCCATCTGATGTCTCGATATAATCTTCAAGAGGAGCATCTGCAGGAATACTTTGTGGTTCCAAGGGCTCTGATTTTTTCACAACAATGGATTGATCGGGCTTTATGTTCAATGGAATGATAGACGGGACTTTTAAAACATCTTGTTGCTTAACATCAACCCCCATAAACTTCATGATGGATTCATCAGGTTGACTTTGGGTTATCCATGTTTCCTCTGTCCTAAAATCCTCAGGCGCAATTGAAGGAACTACTCTTTTACGGTCTGTACGTCTTTGTCTACGTTGTTGTCTAGCCTCCTCCTGCACTTGCTGCTGTCTTTGAGTTTGTTTTTGCTTAACAACGACTTCTTCCTCTCCTTCATTAAATGCTTTATGAATAGGAGAGGCTTCAGTTGGCGATACATTAAAACTGGCTAATGGATCAACTTGTTCGGATGTACTTTTTGATCGTTTTCTGTTGGCACCAGCACGTGAATCTTCATCTGATGCCTCATAATCTGGCTCTGATACTGCACGCTCACGAGTAATCGTTGTTGTAACTAATGACTTTTCTTCCACTTGCTTTTTAGATTGCACTGGCTCTAATGGCTGAGTCTGCTGTTGCTGTTCTAATGGTTGGTCTTGTAAACCTAAGATTGGAACGACATATTTACCCTCCATGCTGTCTACTACAACCCTTACTAACTCAGATTGTCTCTGTTTATTTGCATTAGACAGATCCAAAAGCAATATCTTATGAGGTATTCCACCTATTGGTTCAAATGCACCATTAACTTCTACTTGCTTTGGAAAGAAATATTTGTCTTTTATAACGCCATGTTTTTTAACAAACTCCTGCGCATCTTCAAGTGTTTTAAAACCGCTAATGCTTACTTTTCCTTGACTCAAGACGCTGAGCATCACTCGCTGCTCAGTTTTACTAAAATCTGACAGTAAGTTGGGGGTATGAACTATGACACTATCTAAATCCCTTTTGTGAAAGAGGCTTATCATAACCGCTTTGTCATAAATGGGGAGTCTGTTAAAAACAGTAATAAACTGTTCACGCGAAATACGAGTAAGAATCAGCCTTACTCCATTGGAATATGTAAATAATGCCTTATCTTCAGATGTTGTGCTTTGTGTCTCCTCTACTTGGCACCCATTATGGAATATAGCAGTAATATCTGTCTCGGTAAGATGCCTCAGTACCATAGGCAGTTCTGGTTCAATCGCCGACGCGGAATTTCCAGACTCGGCTTGACTCAATAAGAATACTGTTTTGTTAAGCTCTGTAGCACTAAGCTGAGGTAACATTTTTGCCACAAATTCAGGCTCTTTAGCCGCTACCACCTTAAGACACTGTGCGTAACTCTCAGTGTTCCTGCACCTTAGCTCAGTAATCACACTTTGATGTTGTGGTTGTCTTATCCGCTCTTTAGCCCTTATTTCTTTGACTATTATTGCAAAATTATCAGGAGTTCTCTTACGAATTTTATGCAGAATACCTGCACCATCTTGAGGGGAATCCATCAGAATACTGGTAACAACATCCAGCGATTCAGGCTCAGCTTTAGATAACACCAAAAGACACTGAACATAGCTTTCAGTATTATATTGTCTGAGCTCCGTAAATACACTTTGTTCCTGTGTAACAACATAGTCACCATCGCTTTCTGTGGCGTCATTTACGTGACTACCTACGGTATTAGTTTGTACTTCGCTAGCTGCTCCAATTCCTACCGTGGCGAGTTGTTGTGAAATGTTTTGATCTGTGTTGATTTCTACGTCACTTCCCGAGCTTTCTATAGCTTGGACTTGTTGTCTCTGTCTTCTAGGCTGCCGCTCCTGATTTTTTATTTCCTTAACTATTGCTTCAAATCTTGCGGGGTTTCGCTCATAAATTTTATGAAGAATGGCGGCTCCATGTGCTGGATACTTCATCAGCGTTTTAACAACTATATCAAGCGGTAATTGGCCTGCTACTAATACAGAGTTTAAGAGCATTTGTTCCGTTTCATGCTCACCATTACTTCCACCCAAACTAACATCACAAGGAGTCTCGGAGCTCTTTTTCCAAAATTGCTTAAATTTTCTCTTTGACGTGTCAGCGTTTTTTCCAGAAAAAATCTCACCATCCTGGACGACAAAGTAATATTTGTTTTTTAAGCTCTTGTCATCGGAGTGCTCAAAAGAAATGACTTGCCTTTGCCCTGAAGCCAATGATCTTCCTGCTTCTTTTATTTGCTCATCAGCTGCTAATCTAGCTAGGCTACTGTCATCAACCAATTTTAATTCGTGCATAAAGGCACTCCTAGAAACTACTTAAATGTAAGTAGCCTTAAATATGTAAAAAAAATTTGTCTATGCCAAAAATAGTATTAGTTAGGATAATCTGCAATTAATCATAAACTTGAGTTCATTTTCTGAAGGCAAGTTAATATGTAGTTAATTAGTTGGAGTTGGAGTTGGCTGCCCAGCGATGAGACAGCCGTATGGGAGAGTGGTTACAGCTTAACTGGCGGCTCAATAAAACCTTGGTATCCTTCAAGTTCATAGCCAGTTAACTTCTCAAGCTCAATAGATTGTTGTATACCTGTAACTATGATTTTGATTTCCAACCCTTTTGCAACATTTATTAGGGCTGTAACTACTTCGGTGTTATCGGTTTGTTCTAAATCTGAAGCCAGTCCTTGATCCAGTTTTACATAGTTTGGGTTCAGTGTTTGTAAGTAAGACATAGAACCTAATTGGCGCCCATAATGATCAATACCTACCGCACAACCTCGTGTTTTCAATAATTGGCATAAGCGCTCACACGCGTCAAGATTTGAATGTACGGCCGCCTCAGGTATTTCGAAACACAGCTTATCAACCATACTACAACTTGCTAAGAAATCATCTAACCAGACATGAAAGTCATCATCTTGAATACTTTGTTTAGTCAAATTGACGGCCAACTTGCCTGAATGATTGTGTAATAGTGGATTCGAACTGATTGAGCTTAGTAAGCATTTATCCAAGGTGCTCCCTAATGCAAATAACTCCACATACGGCATAAACTTACCGGCATTGATCACTGCATTCTGGATTTCTAATTGGCAGTACAGTTCCCGATGTAACTCCAATTGCCCAGACATCGACAACACTGGCTGCCAACGAAAGTGGAATTGTTTCGCTTCGATTACCGAAGTTAAACTGTCACGCCACTGCTGACGATCAAGGCTTTGCGGTTCACTTGATTCTAACCAGACATAGACTGTTTCTTGTTGAGTTGCTGTCTGCAGGGCATTATCCGCCTGAGACAATAGTTTTGAAGCATTCATATCCTCTAGACGTTCAGCGACACCAAACACAATGCCTTGATTAGCATTACCACCTGAGCGGGTGATTTCTTGGTTACAAGTTCGAATAAGGGTTTGTAAATACTTGCTTAGTCTTTCATGTTCGACGTCAGGGATCATAAAGGCAAATTCAAAAGCGGCGATACGAGCGATAACCGATGAAGAAACCTTATCTAATTCTGATTGTAGAGTCTCAGAAAGTATGCGAATGGTTTCATCTCGCACTTCATAACCGTAACGATTATGAACATGCTCTAGCCATTCAAATTTGGCTAAAATGAGTGCACCACTTCCTGGTTCGGCTGTCCAACTCTCCAGCCTCGACATCATGTACTGACGGTTGGGTAAACCAGATACATGATCGACAAGATTTTTATTACGCAATTGAGTGAGTTCATTATCTAAAGAATCAAAGACTTTTGATAACTTGGTGGACATGCTATTAAAGGCTGATACTACTGGCTGTAGCTCTTGAATTTTTGGTGAATCCATACATTGACCAAACTGCTGTTGCTCTAGTTTTTTTGCATGATCGGCAAGGGCATTGAGCGGTTTGAGCAAAAAGGTGATCCCATAACGGGCGCACACAATGGCAACTAAAAATAATAATGCAAATATAATGATGGCGTTAGTTATCACTCGCCATAACTCATAATAGCCAAATGCAGGGTGTGCGGTGATCTCAAGTTTTGCCAATTGCAACCAACCAGAGGTTACTGTGCTTTCTTTGGTAATTGCAGGAAATAAATCTAAAGCCAAAAACCACTGAGGGACCTCTTGTACTTGAAGCGGGTTTTCCCAGAGCTGTTCTTTACCGTCTACCAGCCAAGTCAATTTAACTTGTTTATAAAAGCCACCCTCAAAGATAACGTTTACCAAGGTTTCGGCTTGAGCCATATCCCCCGCTTCTAGTGCTGGCACTAACATTAATCCTAATGAATGGCTGGCATTGTTAATATCTGAACTCATTTGCTTTTGTAGGAAGCTGCGAGTTTCGGTAAATTGCAAGTACCCTAAGCACAGAACTACGAGTAAAAATAATCCGAACAGTAGCGCATATATTTGTCGGAACAGGGTCATGTTTTGCTACTCCAAATTCAGTCTAGGCAAGCGTAAGCGACTTAAACCTAGGCGTTGGTTGAGATCGTTCCATTTTTTAAGACGTGTGGCCTTCCCTGCTAACACGCCCCGACCTTTTTCTTTATTTAGCCATAATTGCTTACCGTTAAAACTGTATACTGGTAGAAGATCTGTTCGCTCATTAGCGGGTTTGATCTGCTTATCTAAATTATCCAAAATTAACGGAATTGAACCCGGGGTTTCGTAATAGGCCAATACCATATGGTACTGGTTTAATTGTTGCGCTTTTACCATGGTAATACGCATTTTTTCTTCAGGGACACCGAGCTGTAACAGCGTGAAATACTTAGCAATCGAAAAGTCTTCACAATCGCCACCATTAACCCCGATAAACTCCATCGGCGTTGCCCAGTAGTTCGATTCGCCCCACAATTTTATGTCATCAACAAACTGAAAATAATTAAAAAAGCGATTAACTGTTTTTAGTTGCTTATGTTCTGTTTGTCCTTGATTCTGCTCAATAATATCGAACCATGCATTAGCTCTACGTCCAGCTCGCTCACCGTAACGTTGTTCAAGCGAAGCTACGGCCTTACCACGATTTAAGGCCGGTTGCTTGGCAACGACACCTAGCCCACATAACAATGCTAGCCATAAGAGCCACTTTTGTTTTTTTAAATGAACCGAAAGCAAACTGGTTCGAGCTGCCATTTCTTCTGCCAATCCTTATTGAGGTATTAATCGCTCAGTTTTCCTGAAAAATTAATACTTTTCCTGTTTATCTACAGTATAAATATCCCATTTATAATCGGCAGCACTTTTTTCACCAGTTACTTCAGCCATCACTCGACGATTACGACTATGGGCGTAAGAGTCATGAGAGTCATCCACGGGACGATCATAACTATAGCCTTTAGCGGTTAACCTTGAAGGATTAATGCTGAATTGTTTTACCAAAACGTTTACTACGGCTTCAGCACGATTTTGCGAAAGCTCAAGGTTATGCTGGTAATCACCTACTTTGCTGCAATGCCCTTCAATCACAACCTTAGTATCTGGATATTGAGTTAAAAAGTCGGCCAGTGTTTCAATTTGCCCGTAATATTTCGGTGCGAGATACGCTGAATCATTTGCAAACTGGATCTTAAGTTCGCGACGCTCTTGATACTTTTTAACAGTGCCGCAGCCATAATTATCAATTTCAGCTTTGGCAATGGTTCCAGTACAACGCTCTCTAGCTAAGACAACGCCATCGCCATCAGGATCATTAAGGTTATGCAATTGAGCTGTCTTTCCAGTCATCGGTTGCATATCGCGCATTGAACACCCAGTCACTACTACTAAACTGAGCAATATCATCCATAGTTTCATGCTCTGTTTCTCCAAATTAATCGTTATTATTCGTCCACTCAGGTGGTCTTGTCACTCGTAATGAATCCAATAAACGCCCTGTTGAGTTTAATACTCGATATTTAGCGATCAGTTCATCAAGTTCAGTTCGCAAGTAGCTCTTACGAGATTCAAACAATTCATTTTCAGTATCTAACAAATCAAGCAAACTACGCTGGCCGAGACTGAACTGCTGAACATAAGCCGTTTGAGTTTGCTTAGCGGCTTCAACGTGCTGACGAATATAACCTTTTTGAGGGCCGAGTAATTCAAGGGCATTCCAAGCTAAATGCACGCCTTCAACCACTTCACGATGCGCGTTATCACGGAGTGATTTTGCTTCACCAATTTTATAGGCACTTTCTTTTTCACGAGCCAAGTCTTTACCTCCAGCGTAGAGGTTATAACGCATTTTGATCATGGCTGAATAATTTTTAGTATGACCACCAACATCATTTTGAAACGCACCGCGACCGGTAATACCATCTTCACCATTAAGGTCATTGTTTAAGTTACCTGCAAGCTCAAGCTCAAACTTTGGATAATAGTTAGACTGAGTGGCTTCACGTTCAAACTTTGCGGCATTGATGTCATAAAACGCGGCTTTCAGCACAGGGTGGTTTTTAGTGGCAATTTGCAAGCTTTCTGGTAGCGTTTTTGGGATCATATCCATATCGGCTACCGGCAAAACAAGGTCTTTAGGTTGCTGTTTTACTACGCGAATAAATTGAGCTTTAGCATCTAACAGATTGTTTTTAGCCGCAATCACATTGGCATTTGCACGAGCTAAACGGCCAGTAATTTGCGAAAGATCGGCAACCGAGCCTAACCCAGAGTTAGTGCGCTGCTTGATTTGATCATAAATTTCTTCATGAGTCGCTAAGTTTTTTTCAGATAAGGTTAATACTTCCTGCGCATGAAGGTAACCGATATACACTTTGGTCACATCTAAGGCGGTATTTTCCGCAGCAGAAAATAAATTCCATTGCTCAGCGTTCATTTCGTTGGTGGTACGATCATAATCACTGCTGGTCGCAAAGCCATCGAACAACATTTGTCGAATCGTGATCCCAGCTTCACCACGGCGTAAGCCTTCGCGATCACCATCAACCGAAGCATCACGACGTGTAGATGGTGTGTTCGTGCTCTCGTATCCATATCCAGCCGTAAGCTCGACATTAGGTAAGTAACCACCAAAGCTTTGGTTACTTTGTTCTTTCCGAACTTTAAAGCGATTATAGGCAATACGTATTTGTGGATTAGTATCTAAGGTATGCGCCACTGCTTGCTCCAAGGATTGGCCTTGGGCAAAAAGCGGAACAAGTCCCGCAACGACGCCAACTACCATCCCTGTCTGCTTTTTTCGCTGCTTGTTTATCATCATTTTCTCCCTGTTTTATCTTTCTCTTAGGGCGCTGTCTCTGGCTCTTAGAATCGGATTTAAAATGTATTCTAAGATACTGCGCTGGCCAGTGATCACATCGACTGACGTCAACATCCCCGGAATGATCGGCATTAAGGTGCCATCTTGTTTCTTTAAATTGGAATCTTTGGTACGCACTCGAATGACATAAAAGCTATTGCCTTCTTCATCTTGAGTGGTATCGGCACTGATGTGTTCAACCGTGCCGTTTAATCCACCATAACGGGCAAAATCATAAGCGGTTACTTTGACAACCGCTGGTAATCCTGGGTGGATGAAAGCAATATCTTTAGGGCTGACTTTTGCCTCAATCAGTAATTGATCTTCTGAGGGTACAATTTCAATAATATCGACGCCCGGCTGAACCACGCCACCAAGGGTGTTGATGTGTACCGTTTTGATGGTGCCGTTAACGGGCGAGGTGATCACCGCTTTACTGACTTTGTCTTTTGCACCAACTTGAGCTTCGGTGATCCGCGAGAGCTTAGTTTGCCATTCGTTCATCTTGGAGCGATTTTCTGCGGCAAACACAAATATCGCTTCTCGACGTTTTAAAATGGCTTCATCTAACGCGGCTTTGATTTTCGGACGTAAAATTCTCAACCCCGCCAACTCACCTTGCATATCATTGACGCCGCGCTCTAATTTGAGTAATTCCACTTCTGGAACAATGCCTTTTTCAGCCAGTGGCTTGGTTAGCTCTAACTCTCTGGTTAGCAATTGGTAGCTGGTTGACAGTGTTTTGATTTTTGAACTCAGCTCTTGCATTTCTTGCTGACGCTGCTGAATTTGCCTTGCCAGAATTTCTATCTGATTTTTAAGATTATTTAAACGTCCGTCATATTCTTCTTGTTGGCGAGCAATGAGTTGTGGTTCTTTTTCAGTTAGTTCTTGGGTAAACACCATAGGCTTTAGATTAATGTTTACTTGTTTACGCCAATCTGTGCCCACATCTGACACTTCTAAACTGTCTAGCTCTGCTTGTAAGCGGATCAGATTCGCTTTTAAGCCAAATTCTTCTTGTTCTTGCTGGGCGTAATCGGAACGAAAACGGGTATCGTCAATACGAGCAAGTGCCTGTCCTTTGGTGACCAACATCCCCTCTCGAACATGCATTTCTTGTAGTATGCCACCATCTAAACTTTGAATAATTTGCACCTGAGATGATGGGATAACTTTACCTACACCAGTGGTGACTTGATCTAATTCAGAAAAGTAAGACCACACTAAAAAGCAGATCATCATTGCGCCAAGTGACCAGATGATCAGCCGATGCACAGTAGGCGCATCGGTCATCATTGCACCGTATACGTCATCGACCATATCGAGTTCTTCACTGGTAAGCTTTCGACTCACGCGCTCGCCCTCCCAGCAATGGAACCGTTATTTAACTGTTCTAATACGATTTTCTTAGGTCCGTCAGCAACAATGTGTCCTTGGTCCATCACGATAATGCGATCAACCAATGACAATAAGTGCATCTTATGAGTGATCAAAATCAAGGAGCGATCTTGGCTAACTTGCTTCATTGCCTGCATAAATTGTTTTTCAGAACTGGCATCTAAACTGGCTGTAGGTTCATCCATCAATAGGATTGACGGATCATTTAAGCAGGCTCTGGCTAGCGCGACACATTGCCGTTGACCTCGGCTCAATGCTAATCCACCCTCACCGACTTGTTTGTCTAACCCTTCGCTGTCGAAATTGGTAAACTGGCTAACGCCTGAGAGTTTTATCGCCCGTATAAGCTGATGTTCAGAAACTTGTCTTGTGCCAAATAAGATATTGTCTCTTATGGTTCCATGAAACAAAGTAACGTCTTGGGGCAAATACCCAAAATTACGTCTAACATCACTTGGATGAATTTGAGCACTATCTTGGCCGTCATAACGAAGCCGTCCCTCAGTAGGTTGATATAGCCCTAACAACAGTTTTGCTAATGTACTTTTTCCTGAGCCATTACGACCGATAATAGCCACTCGTTCGCCGGGATTTATCGTCACAGAAAGATTTCGAACGACAGTTTTTTCTTCTTCTGAGTATTGGAATCCGGCTTTGTGTAATTCAATATTACCTTTAAGACGCTGCTTACTGACCAAATTGCCACGCTCTTCAAACTCATCTTGTTGTTGCATGATTTGATCAAGCTGTTTAAGCGCACTTAGGGTTGAGTTTGAACGATTCATCAACCCTGCCAATTGTGACATAGGAGCAATCGCACGACTCGATAACATCACTGCTGCAATGATCCCGCCCATGGTAATAGCATTATCAGCAACTCTATAAACCCCTAGAATAACCACAGACACTGTAGTCATTTGCACCATAAAATTGGCTAGATTAGAGACTGAGTTTGACAGCTTTTTCGATTTCAGCTGCCAAGTGGCGGTATGACCTATCATTTGCTGCCAGCTTTTTTGCAACACGCCTTCAGCGCCATTAGCTTTGACTGATTCAAGCGCCGACAAGCTCTCAATTAAGTGCCCATGTTTTAAACTGGCAAACTTATTACCTTCATCAATCGCTTGCTTGAGCTTTGGTTGAATATAAAGTGTAAAGCCAATAATGACCACACTGCTCACTAACGGTACTAAGGCAAGATCTCCAGCTACAATGGCGATAATAACGATAAAGAAGATAGAAAAAGGAATGTCCACTAAGGTAGTGATGGTTACAGAGGTCAGGAAATCTCGAATATGATCAAATTCCCCCAATTGTTTGGCCATCCCACCTACGCTTGGTGCTTTTTTAGATAACGGTAGCCCCATAGCTTTAGCAAATAACTGAGATGACACAATGATATCGATTTTCTTACCAGCAATATCCGTGAGATAAGTCCGCAGCTGGCGCATGATCAAATCAAAGATATACGCAATGCATGCTCCGATAGCTAGTACCCAAAGCGAATCAAACGCCAAATTCGGTACTACCTTGTCATACACATTCATAACGAATAAAGGGGAGATCAAGGCAAACATATTGACCAGAACAGATGCAATCAATACATCACGATAAATGGGGAAGGCACCTCGGACGGTCTGCCACAACCAGTGACTTTGAGTCTGGTGCTCATGCATATCAAAACGATGATCACCTCGATACTGCTGCTTAACTAAGAACAAATAACCCACATAAATGGCTTCCAGTTCTTCAATAGTTAATCGATGCTCACCGCCCGATTCAGCAAGCTGGATCACCGCCAGATCATTCTCAACATCCAATTCTCGAAGAATACAGGCTTTTTGATCACGCAGCAGTAAAATACACGGAAACATCACCGCCGAAAGGGTATCCAAATTACGACGTGTCAATTTAGCTGACAAGCCAGCTCTAGCTGCCGTTTGTGGCAATAGATCAGGAGTTAACGCCGCTCCCTCAATCGGCATACCTGCAATCAGCGATTCTGCCGAACAAGGATTACCAAAATGTTCAGTTAGCAATACCAAACAATCAAGTAAAGGATCGGCATACACTCGCTGTGATGCCGAAATGCTCCATTGCTGTTTTTGTTCTTCCATTGTTTCTGACAAGTGGCGCTTCCCTAAAATAAAATAGCTAGGCTGACTCAGAGGTTCAGAGCCAGCATTTTCTCGTTATGGTAATAATTTATGTGCCCAATCTTGATCTGCTGATACAGGCTCTGAGCTTATATCCTGTGCGTGACTACTCGCCTCTGTTTCAGCCAATCGCAATTGCTCTTCAGCATTAGAGTTCATACCGGCATGCAATCCCAGTTCACTGCTGACATCATTTCCGACGTTTATATCACGACCATGACTATCAAGTTGGATAAAGCGTGGATCAGTTAAATCAATCGCCAGATTTAAACCTTCATTTTCAGGAGTTTTGCTATCAATCAGTTCACCTTGAAGCACATCCGAAAGATAGAGCTCTTTTGCTTCATCACGGCTTACACTTTGTGAAGATAAACGGCTAGTTGAGTGATTTGCAGAAACTGGCGGTATCAATGCATCTTCAAAATCGATACCTGAGCTAGTCAAACCATCGTATTGACCAATATCGAATTTCGAAGATTGAATAAGGTCGGCAGCAAAATCTGCTGTGTCAGTATTACTTTCTGCAACAACATTGCCGTTGCTATCAAGTAACTCGACCTTAAGTGATAGTGATGTTCCACCTGTGGTAAGGTTTTGGCCATTGATGTTTTTAAGATTAATGTTATCGAGTTTCCAGCCTAATGCGTTACCGAGGGATAAAACCTCTAAATCATAAACGGCTACTTTTGTACCATTCATTAAAGTAACTCTAATATCATCACCAATAGCAGCGTTACTGCCGTTTATAAAACCACTGAAATCAAGTGACTGTGATTCACTTAAACTGATAGTATCAGCAGTACCACTAAGGGTATGGATATTAGCGGTTATAAAGTGTCCGGTAGTGTGTACATTTATTTGGATTGGTTCTGACTCATTTCCAGCTGCATCAATGGCCTTTATTGATAAGGTTAAATCCTCATTGATAGCTAGTGATTTATCACCTTTGAGTTTAATCAGATATTTTCCATTACTATGGATGATTTCAAAACGATTTTGAGAATCACCTTCAATTTCAAATCTCTCAATGTCTTCAGACAAAGTGAATTCACCAACAATAGCGCCTTTCTGGCCAGCAAGGATACCTGCCTCATCAGAGTTACTCGAAACAGCAGCCCATTTAACATTATCAACAACGGTCCCTCCATAACTTTGGCCACCGCCTACTTCTTGAAGCTTCAAGGCATTGGTTGAGCCATCAGCAGTTAAGGTTACTGAATAGGTATACCAACCATTCGAATCTGGCACTGGAGATACCTCAAACGGAAAGTCAGCCGGATTAATACCTGATGCGTAACTAATACCATTTGAGCCATGAAATGGATTGATCGTCGCAATATGCGTTCCATTCCAAATAAGCTGAACAATACTTTCATTTGGTGAACTATGACCAGTACCACGGCTTTTCATATCCAAAGAGAGGGTATATTGGTTACCGTCAATGAGGTTCGATAAAGTTTGAGTAGCCGAGCCATTACTTCGACCCGCCAGATCCAAATGATGCCCTATTTCACCAATATCAATATTTTGGCCAAAACTACCATGTCGGTCCTCTTGAAGATCAGCGCTATAAAGTGACCAGCCATCAAGCAATTGAGTATTATTCTGATATCCTGATTCAACCCCGCCATTACCTGCGCCATCTCTATAACCACCATAAAATGATGCACCTTGAGCCTTATCGAAATGCTCGAAATTTTCGAATGCGATTAGGTTGCTTTTTGGGGTGAAAGACATAGTTGGAGCTGTGGTGTCTATTGTGAGTTCACCACTGGTGCTGTCCTCGGCTGGGTTGCCCGCTGCATCATAGGCGGTGGCCGTGACATCATAGGTGCCTGCTGCCGTTTCCGGTAGCGTTAAGCTCCAAGTGCCATCATCGTTAACGGTTAAGCCATTATCCGTGGTGTAGGTTTGTCCATTGACCACCACTTCTAAGCGGCCACCGGTTTCAAGGGTTACCGTACCTGAGATCGTTGGCGTGGTGTCATTAGTCACCATGTTGGTGACGGTCGGCGCCGCTGGTGCTGTGGTGTCTATTGTGAGTTCACCACTGGTGCTGTCCTCGGCTGGGTTGCCCGCTGCATCATAGGCGGTGGCCGTGACATCATAGGTGCCTGCTGCCGTTTCCGGTAGCGTTAAGCTCCAAGTGCCATCATCGTTAACGGTTAAGCCATTATCCGTGGTGTAGGTTTGTCCATTGACCACCACTTCTAAGCGGCCACCGGTTTCAAGGGTTACCGTACCTGAGATCGTTGGCGTGGTGTCATTGGTGACTTGACTGTTTACCGTCGGAGCTAATGGTGGTATTTCATCACTATCACCCACATTAATGGTGAAAGTCTGCTGGGTTTGCAAGCCACCACTGTCTGTCGCGGTAATCGTGATTTGAAGGCTGTCCGTCTCTTCATGGTCAAGGCTTTGCCCATCTTTGAGCTTCAGCTGGCCGTTGTTCACTTCGAAGCGATCGTCACTGACGCTATAGGTATGAGTATCGCCATCATCAACATCATTGACCCCAACGGCTCCAATGATGGCGCCAGCCGTATTTTCAGCAACGCTGGTGTTGCTCAGTGTCAGGTCTGTTGGCGTTTCGTTTACATCACCGACATTAATGGTGAAAGTCTGCTGGGTTTGCAAGCCACCGCTGTCTGTCGCGGTAATCGTGATTTGAAGGCTGTCCGCCGTTTCATGGTCAAGACTTTGTCCATCTTTGAGCTTCAGCTGGCCGTTGATCACTTCGAAGCGATCGTCACTGACGCTATACGTATGAGTATCGCCATCATCAACATCATTGACCCCAACGGCTCCAATGATGGCGCCAACCGCATTTTCAGCAACGCTGGTATTGCTCAGTGTCAGGTCAGTCGGATCATCATTAACCGCATTAACATTTACAGTTACTGTGGCGGTATCAGTTCCACCATTGCCATCACTAATGATGTAACTGATGGTAGCGGTGCCATTGAAGTTTGCGACTGGATTAAAGACTAATTGACCATTGTCGATTGTTACTGTGCCTTGTGCTGCATCGACCGTTGCACCTGTGATGGTTAAGCTGTCGCCATCCACATCACTGTCGTTGCTGAGGACATCAATGGTCACTGGCGTGTCTTCGTCAGTGGTGATTGCATCGTTAACGGCATCTGGAGCATCATTAGCAGGGTTTACATTCACGGTAACCGTGGCCGTGTCAGTGCCACCATTGCCATCGCTGATGGTGTAACTGATGGTCGCTGTGCCATTGAAGTTCTCAGCTGGCGTGAACAACAGTCGCCCGTTAACGATTTGAACTGAACCTTGAGCCGCATCAACACTTGGATTACTGATGGTTAAGCTGTCGCCGTCCACATCACTGTCATTGCTTAACACATCAATGGTCACTGGAGTGTCTTCGTCGGTGGTGATTGCATCGTTAACGGCATCTGGAGCATCATTAGCAGGGTTTACATTCACGGTAACCGTGGCCGTGTCAGTGCCACCTTTACCATCGCTGATGGTGTAACTGATGGTAGCGGTGCCGTTGAAGTTCTCAGCTGGAGTAAAGACTAGCTCTCCATCGACAACAGTTACAGTACCTTGATTCGCATCGACGTTAGCACCCGTAATGGTCAGTGTATCGCCATCCACATCGCTGTCATTACTGAGGACATTGATGGTCACTGGTGTGTCTTCGTCAGTGGTGATTTCATCGTCAACGGCATCTGGAGCATCATTAGCAGGGTTTACATTCACGGTAACCGTGGCCGTGTCAGTGCCACCTTTACCATCGATGATGGTGTAACTGATGGTAGCGGTGCCATTGAAGTTTGCGACTGGATTAAAGACTAATTGACCATTGTCGATTGCTACTGTGCCTTGCGAAGCATCAACCGTTGCACTTGTGATAGTCAGCGTATCACCATCAACATCGCTGTCATTGCTAAGGACATTGATGGTTACTGGCGTGTCTTCGTTAGTGCTAATCACATCATCATTGGCCACTGGCGCATCATTGACTGCAGTTACCGATAAACTCAACGATGCTGTTGCACCTGTATTGGTGGTATATGTGATACTTGGTAGAGTGCCATTCCAGTCGGCGCCTGGCGAAAAGGTGTAGCTACCATTCGCTAGTAAGGTAAATATTCCACCAGCAATAGTGACTGAATTCCCAGCAGCTATGGTCTGACCGTTTACTTGGTAGTTTACAACGGCTAACTGACTGTCTGGATCGCTATCATTGCTAAGTACATTGCCGTTCAGGTTAGCATCTTCAGATCCCACATTTTGATCATTTATTAACTGGCTAGGTTGATCATCATTGATTTGAATATTTTGCTGTGTTTGTTGCACTGTAGCTGGAGCAGGCGTAAAGCCAGTATCAAACCCCGCACTAGCCAGGGTTTCAGCACCAGCGCGGTCAACACTAATAAATCCATCATCGCCTTGACGGCCAGCATTACCACCTGCGGCCGTTTCAGGTAAATCTTCGGTAGGATCTTCACCGTCTGCTATCAGTTGTTGTAAGGCTTCAATTTCATCTAGCGGTTCCACACCAGGTGCAGATTCAAATTGAGATTGTTGAGTTAATTGCGAACCATCTTGGAACTCAATTTCAAACGTTGCATCGTCGGAAAACGTAATGAGACTACCCGTGGGAAGATACAGCCCGATAGTTGGTGTAACTTTTAACCCATTTATTTCTATTGATACTCTTCCTTGAAATGAACTTAATGAACCAGCTTGGGTAGTAAAAACTCTTTTCATAGCGACTCCCTGCAACAGAAAAAAAGACCGACGTTGTGTTTGAAATTATCTGATTTATTTTATTAGAGTCCTTATTCTATCTGGCCTCTTGGCAGTGGTCAAACTTTTGACACAATTTTATAACGGCATATTTTTATAGAGAAATTAACAAAATAAGGTTGTTAATAAATTGAAACAGCAGGGACTGAGATTAGGCTTTCTGAAAATACAAAATGGAGTGGAGCGGACTAGAACCCCACTCCGATATGAGTAATCACTCTAGAATTGTAATGCGTGACGATAGCAGTTTAAGGCTTTTGCTTGCTCTCCAAGTTGCTCATGAAGTTTACCCAAAGCGGTCCAGCTTGAAACGCTAGGCTGCAATTCAATCACTCGTTGCCAATGATGTTTTGCTTCCGAGAAATTATTTGTTTGCTGATTCAGTTTCGCAAGACAGCGATGATAACTGGCATTGTTATCCTGTGAAGACTCAAGCCCAGCCAATAGCTTGCGAATATCATCATCACCAGCATTCACTATACTCGGGAGCAAATCGAAGAACTCATTAACGGGGTGAGACTTAATCGCTTTATAAATTATTTTTTTCGCCTCAATGGTGTCTCCTAACCGAGCCAAGCTAATGGCATATTCTGCAAGGTTAGCTGACGTTTTGCGCTCTTTGCGACTTAGCCAATGCCAGACTTTTTCTAATTCAGGTTTATGTTCAACTTGCTTAAGTAGAGCACGGTTTACTTGCTGCTGTAACTCCTCGAGTTCGCTTTGGTTCAATAGCTTCAACTTTGTCACTTTCGGTAACAATAACTTTATCGCTGACCAATCCTGCTGCAAGTGATAAAGCTCAAGCCCTAATTTTATTAAGGCTGGTTTATTGCTGTTTGCTGCAATTAATTTATCTAGCTGCACTCTTGCGGTTTCAAGTTCACCTTGCTGGATCAAATAACGCACTCGAGTCGTGGCAATAGACAGCTTATTATCAGCCAATTTCTCAGCCTGATTAAGGTAATGGTCTCGTTGCTCCGTGCTGCCTTGATGGTGTGCCGCTCTTGCAGCAGCAAGCCAATTCACCAAGGGGAGCTCACCATTACTTGCCCCCTTGCACATGGACTTTTCTGCATTCACCCAGTCTTCTTCTGCAATAGCAAGCGCGCCTTGAAGAGTGTGTTTTCGAGCAGACTGTCTTCGCCAACGACTGGATAACCAACCACGGCGAACAAAAATATTGATCAGGCCAACAAACAACCACTCAATCAACTGAATAGCACTAAATATGACTAGCAAGGCTACCACAGCAAAGACCACACTCGTTTCCACTTCATAATCACCAATGGATAGATACAGGTAACCAGTGTGAGACAAGATCCAAGGGCTTAGCACCAACCCTAATAATATGATCACGATGTAGGCTAACGTACGGATCATAAAGAACGCTCCTTCGTACCAGATAAATCGCCATAAGTGACCAGTTGCTTGAGCAATGGCACGGAATCAAAACGACGGATCTGTGTGTGAGACAAGGTCAGCTTTTTCAATTGTTCAAGCTCATTAAGGGCATTTTTTGTGGTTTCATCCTGCAAATCGAAATACTCTGATAACCACAAATGCGCTAATTTAATTGAGTGATGGAAGTTCACCTCATCGTTTCGATACAGAGCTAATTGTGCTTGCAGTAATTTATTTTTGATGTTTTCTTCTAAATACCAACGCTGCTTAGGCGACATCAAGGGTTGAACGTCACCTTGACGTTTACGAATATGAATAAAGTCTTTGATTAACGCTTGCCAAGTTTTATTAATGTTCTCTTTCCAATCATTAATTGACTCCGATAATACATTGTCATCAGCAGGCGCTTCATCCTTAGGTTTAAACTGATTTAAAGACAAGCTGTTAAGTTGCTCAATTACGCCATCAATGGCGAATACCGCGCCAGAAACATCTGTTTCGTGAATAGATTTTACTTTTAAGAGATCACGAGATATTGCTTTTCTAATTGGCAATAATGATGGATCTTGCATTGCCGCGATTTGTTGATCGGCCGCTTTTAATAATTCAGAAGACGTTAATGGATCATTCTCTAACCACAGCTTTCGGCCAGCCATTCGAACTAGATAATCCGCTTCTGCCGCCATCCAGTGTTTTGGACTGCGTTTCGCTAATCCGCTGACATTTGTTTCAAGCTCATCTATCTGGTTCTGTAATTGCTGGCTGTGTTCATTTAGGCTCTGATCTCTTGCCATTAATTGTGCAGAGTGTGCGCTTTGTTGATCAAGCTTTTGTTCAACATTGGCTAACTGCTGCTGCCACTCCAACTCTTTTAATTGTTGTTGAGTATAAAAGTGATAGCCTGCTGCCACAATAGCAATACTTACTGCTAAACAAAATAAAATACTCAATGATATCCAAATCGAAGTTTTTACCTTAGCAGTGGTTTCTACCTTTGAGTCGACCATAGTCTTAGATGGCTCTGATTCAGTTTGGGCTGATTCCATTATGATGATCCTTGATGAAGCAATATACAGGTTTCTAGTAAAGCAATGTCACTCGCTCCACCAGCATTCACAACCTTGGCAAACCCGTTCGATCTGGCCATGGCTTCAATTCGTTCACTAACAACAATGAGTTGGCATTGTTTCAACCACTCACCGTCGGCGTTTGTCATTAATGTTAATAGGTTTGTGAAGATCTCACCACTGGTGACGATAACAGTATCAATGTTCTGCAGTTCCCATTCAGCAACACATATGTCTGCGTCGAGTTTTGGCTTAAGCCGTTGGTAAATCTCAGTATAATATACTTCTGCGCCACGCTTTTGAGCCTGCTCAGCTAAAAACTCTCGTCCACCTTTACCACGAACGATGACCACACGCTGCCCAGTCAAATCGTGAAATTGCGAAAGAGATAACAAACCTTCGCTATGCTGCTCGAACTCTGGGGGGCATAATGCATCTATGCCTCTTTGATGTAATTGTTGTTGAGTAGCAGAACCTATAGCAAATACTTGAGCAGAGGGGCTAATAGCTTCAAATAACGCTGTAGTAGCATAATTCACCGCATTGACACTGATAAATATCACAATATCGGCCTGCTGAATCCGAGTATCTGCTTCAAGGCTAGGGGCCAATGCCGATACCGTCATTAACGGTTGGCAAACACTGGCAATTCCGACAGCTTGCAACTGATTGGCTAACCCCTCATTTTTTCCTTTAGGCCGAGTCAGCAGCACCTTCATTCACGTCACCCTCAATTTTTAATATCTAAGCGATAGGCGGTATCACTTATATACCGCATCTAAAATCGCTTTAGCGCCTTGAGATAACAACTTTTCGGCAAGCTCCTCACCTAACTCAACCGCTTGCTGTTTATTTCCTACAACAGAGTCAGCAATAATTTGGCTACCATCAGGTGCACCCACTAATCCTCTTAACGATAGCTGATCACCATCAATTTGAGCAAATGCCCCTATCGGTACCTGACAACCTCCTTCTAATCGAGTATTCATCGCACGTTCTGCTAATACTCGATATCGAGTTTCTTGATGTTCAAGTGGTGCTAATAACGATTTAACTTGCTCGTCATCAGTGCGGCACTCAATACCAACCGCGCCTTGACCATTGGCAGGCAAAGATACTTCTGGTTCAATAAAGCTGGCGATGCGGCTGGATAACTCAAGACGAATTAATCCTGCTGCCGCTAAGATAATTGCATCGTAATCGCCATTGTCTAACTTAGCTAAACGAGTGCCAACATTGCCACGTAAATCACGAATTTCCAGATCTGGACGCAATGCACGTAATTGACATTGGCGACGTAAACTTGAGGTGCCGACAATGGCTCCCTGTGGCAATTCATCAATACTTTTATAGCTATTTGATACAAAAGCATCACGTGGATCTTCACGCTCACAAATCACATGTAGACCTAAGCCTTCAGGAAACTCTACAGGCACATCTTTCATAGAGTGCACTGCAATGTCAGCACGGCCTTCTAACATTGCCACTTCAAGCTCTTTGACAAATAAGCCTTTACCACCGACTTTGGCGAGAGGAGTATCTAAGATAACGTCGCCCTTAGTGCTCATCGGTAACAGTTCAACGGTAATATCACCATGAATTTGCTCAAGGCGTTGCTTAACATACTCAGCTTGCCACATGGCAAGGGGACTTTTGCGGGTTGCAATACGAATGACAGGTTGAGACATCGACAGTTCCACTTTTACGACTCAATGATTAGGGCAATGCTATCATTGCCTTGATAAAGTTGCTATTTTTGCAATAAAAAAGCGGCACTTTGATAAAGCACCGCTGAAATATTTCAAGTTAGGTTTACGCTGTTACTTTACTCTCATCATTTTTAACATTGAAAAAGATACTGTAGAACACAGGCACCACCACTAAGGTCAATACTGTTGCAAAGGTTAATCCAAAACCCAGTACCACCGACATGGATTTGAAGAAAGCATCATAAAATAATGGAATGATACCTAAAACCGTAGTCAATGCGCCCATAGATACCGGTCTAACACGGCTGGTTGCGGCATCGACAATCGCATCTAACCTTGGTTTACCTTCTTTGATTTCAAGATCAATTTGATCGACCAACACAATCGCATTTTTGATCAATAGACCTGAAAGCGACAACAAACCGAGTATCGCCATGAATTCCATAGGTAGATCAGTCACCAACAGACCGATAACAACCCCAATAATGGCAAGCGGCACTACAAGCCAGATCAATGCAGGTTGCTTCACAGTTCCGAACAGCAAGAATACAACTAATACCATCGAAGCTAAACCAACAGGAAGGGTACTGGCTAAATCGCTATTGGCGTCTTTTGAGTTTTTATACTCACCACCCCACTCCATCTCATAGCCCGCAGGCAGTTTGATCGCCTCAATCTTCGGTAACAAGCTAGCTCTCAGCTCAGATGCCAATACGCCAGCTTTAGGATCTGACTGCGCTTTGATACTCCAAAGTCGATCTTCACGACGCATCAAATTATCACGCCATACGGTTTTATAGCCGTTAACAACAGAGTCAAGGCTAACAACAGCACCGGTAGCACTACTGATCACTTGAGTTTGACCAATAGAATGAATATCCACTTTTTCAGAATCTGGTGCGGCTGCAATCAATGGGATCAGCTGGTTGCCTTCCCTATAAACGCCAATATCACGTCCGGTATAAACTTGTTTTAATGCCATTGCGACATCTTGGCGAGTAATTCCGACCTGACTGGCTTTTTGCTCTGAAAACATTGGTTCAATCGCTGCAACCTGTTGTCTCCAGTCATCTTTAATTGAAATCGCATTGCCATTATCGTGCATTATGGCTTTGGCTTGATTAGCTAAATCGCGAAGCACAGCAGGGGTAGGCCCCGTAAACTCCACTTCGATTTTAGAACCACCACCTGGGCCTAATTGGAATCGCCAAACTTTCGATTGAGCCGCTGGAAACTCAGTATTGATTTGATGTTGTATCGTAGGGATCAAATGATCAATTTGCTTATAATCATCAACAATCACTAAAGCTTGACCGTACGAAGAGTTGGGTGACTCTGGCGAGTAAACCAACATATAACGTAAACCACCACTGCCTACGGAAGTTTCTACTGTTTTAACGTGATCCAGTTTTTGTAGATACTTCTCAAGCTTGTGCATTTGCGATTTAGTATCGCTGATGTCTGTGCCTTCAGGTAACCAAAAGTCCACGACGATTTGCGGTGTAGTCGATGCAGGGAAGAAACCACTTTTCACAAAACTGAAGCCGTAAGCCGCCGCTACAAATAAACTTACCGTCAGAGTCACCACTTTCCATCTATGCTTAACTGCATTGCGAATAAAGTTTTTATAACCTTGAGTAAGTTTGCTCTCTTGTTGCTCGATATCGGTTATCACTTTAGCTTTAAATAGCTCATGGCAGAAAAGTGGTGTTAAGGTAACAGCAAACACCCAGCTAAACATGAGCGAAATGAAGATCACCCAGAACAAACTTCCTGTAAATTCTGCGGTACTACCGGGTGCAAAGCCAATCGGAGCAAAGGCTAAACTTCCGACTAAAGTCCCTCCGAGTAGTGGCCAAATCGTTTGACCAACGATACGCTTAGCCGCAGCCAGTTTATTTTCACCTTTGGTGATGCTGATAAGCATGCCTTCAGCAACTACAATCGCATTATCCACCATCATCCCGAGGGCAATAATCAGAGCACCCAGCGAAATACGATGCATAGGAATGCCACCTAAATCCATGACGGCTAGCGTTGCTGAAATGGTCAGTAATAAAATCGCACCAATCACGACAGCTGAGCGCATGCCCATGAAGATAAACAGAGTACCAATTACAATGGCTAAGGCGGCGATTACGTTGCTGACAAAGTTATCAATCGAGGCTTTTACTTCTTCGCCTTGCTGATAAAACTGACCCAGCTCCATACCAAGTGGGCGTGTATTGACTGACTCTGCTAGTTTTTTCGTAACTTTCTCGCCTAGTTTGACGACGTTTTCACCACTGGACGCTGAAACGCCGATAGCAATCGCTCTGTGCCCATTGTAGTAAAGGTAACTTTGGGCAGGGGTTTTCTCTCCACGAGTTACGGTAGCTATGTCACTTAAATGAATAAGATTCCCATCTTGAGTTGTGCTGATCAGCGTATTTTTAATGTCAGTAACGGAATCTACGCCTCCTGATGGCATGATGGCCATTCTCAAGTCACCCACTTGAGTATTACCGGCATCAACCACTAAATTACGTTGTTTCAAGTTTTGATAAATTTGATTAAGTGAAACGCCCAAAGCTAAGGTTTTTGCACGAGAAATGGCAATATAAATGGCTGGCTGAGACTCACCAGTTAACGCCACTCTTGCAACACCGGGAACCTGCAACAGCTGGTTTCGCAGTGTCTTAGAATAATCTCTGAGTTGCTTTATTGAGTAATCATCGCCGTAGACAAAGTAATACATACCAAATAAATCGCCAAAGTCATCAGCGACATAAGGTGCCCCAACACCAGGAGGGAGTTTGGATTTGGCATTAGCAACTTTATTACGCAGTTTACTCCACATACCTTGAAGCTGCTGTTTATTCTTTGAAAACTTGTATTTTATTTCTACCGAAATTTCCGATTTACCTGGGCTAGAAACCGATTTAATAGTTTTAACTTCAGCCATTTGCTGAATGGCCGTTTCCACTGGGTCTGTCACTTCTTCGGCTACTTGTTCTGCTGTAGCACCTGGGTAGTAGGTGATCACTTGGGCTTGGCGAATAATGAACTCAGGATCTTCCAAGCGCACCATGGTCTTAAATGCATTCCAGCCCGTAATTAAAGTGATAATGATCGCAAGCGTACAAATGACTTTATTGCGAATCGATAATTCTGCGATATTCATGTCATTGCCCTACGATTATTTTGGTTGCCAGATAGAAACTTTCATGCCTTCTACCGCGTATGACGCGCCGCTAGTAATAATTTGATCACCCGTATGAACACCTGATTTAACTGCAACAAACTCACCAATGCCTGGCTTGATATCTACAGGTGTTTTCACTGTTGTCATGGTCTTAGGATCGACTTTCCATACAAATTTATCATCACCAACGCTGATCACTGATTTGGTTGGAATAAGTAAATCTAACTGTTTGGCATCAAGTTTATTATCCATTCGAACTTCGGCGCTCATTCCTGGCAATACTACGACATTTTTAGGGGGCGTGAACGACATGGTGACCTGATAAGACTGTGACGACTTACTTGGCAAGAGTGAAATTTCTTTAAAATCTGCTTTCGCTTTTGCTCCATCAAATTGTTTAAACACCACATAAATGCCATCTGGATGATGCTGATTAATATAATTTAGTCTTGCCGGAGGGATATCAAAATCGGCACTGAACTTTCCGGCTGCAATTAACGACAATACGGTTTGCCCTGCCCCTACATTGTCATGGTTCGCCGCTTGTTTACTGGCAATAAGTCCATCATAAGGCGCATAAATTTTAGTATCTTTAAGTGCTTTTTTAGCGCTATCATACTGAGATTCAGCAACTTTAAATTGAGACTCCAAAGTATCAAAGTCACTTCTAGAAATAATATTCTTCTTAACTAACTTCTTACCTCTTTCATAGCTGAGTTTAGCTGTTTGAAAATTAGCATTAGCAGAATTTAATTTAAGCTGAAAGTCTCTATCGTCAATACTCGCCAGCAGTTGGCCTTTTTTGACCTCTTGGCCTTTGGTGATATTAAAACTCGTCAATTTACCACCTGAGTTAAAGGCAAGTTCTGTGGATTTAAACGCTGAAATTGTCGCTGGAAACGTCCAGCTTTGCTGACTTGAGGCTTCTTTAACTTTATAGATTTGAACAGGACGAACGACCTCTGCTGTTTGAGTTTGCTCCGGTTGCTTGCCACAACCCGCGATCATCAAAGCAAAAAATAGAGGGGAAAGGTACGCACATTGATGGACTGTCAACTTCATTACAAATTACCCGATTAATCATAATAATCAGGTTATTTGAGCAAATTAGCTATGAGCTGTAAACCATATAAAAAGAAAACTCTGTAAAGCAACTCAAATTTTTCCGAATATTTTTGTATTGAGAAGTGAATAGCGATAAAACGAGTAAAGTTATTTTACCCTCTTCCTTACAACTGAACCCAAAGTGTTATGAGGTATTAGGAAGGGAAGCTGTTTCGGAAGCTCAGGGTTAACACGAGCAAAGTACATTTTTACACACTCATCAATAGAAGGGTTTTCTGACACTTCTAACTGAGTAAATTTATCGATTTCACTCTCTTTGATTCTTAATGTTCTTTTTTGAATCTTCCATGCTTTTATTACATGCTCAGGTTCTATTTTTGCCACTAAGGTTTCTTTAGCTGCGGTAATAGATTCTAAATTGTTATATCTATGATCAAACTGCTGTACTGTTTCATATAGCTTGACCCCTACCGGAGCATAACAACAGTAAACATAAGTCTCACTGATTTCTCCTTCTGTTGATAAGGAGTTTAAAGCAGAAGTTAAGGATGTAGAGCAGCATACAGCGGTTTCTTGGCAAGTGGCCATAGTACCTAGTCTTGAACTCCCTACTTTCTCTTCAATATGGATATCTAACAATGCTTCATATAAGGCCTTATCTGAATCAATATTTGGATGAGTTCTCGACGAAAATCCATTGGTGAAAACATGCTCCGGACTTTTGCTATCCCCTAAGTACACTATACCAATTTGACTGATCGCTTCAGGTTTAGGGGTACACACCATAGACTGGGGAATAAAAGAGCTTGGTTTATAATCGAGAAGTTGCCAAAAGCGTTTAATTCCATCACTCCCAACTAAATCACAATAGTATCTCTCACTACTGTCACTATGCGTTCTTTGATGATAAATAAAATTTCTACAATGTTCTTGAAGCGCCTGTGAGTACCGCTGTTCATCCGATAGCTCTCTATTTTGTGCCGCAAAACACGGGGCGATTTCTGTTCTTGGTACGAAATGCATTTAATTTTTCAATTAGCTATTCATATAAAAACAATACTACTCAGATTAAGGATTTTCAAATTAACATTTATACACATTTTACCAACGCCATTGCAGTAACCCTCTCAGCAAAAAACGACTTGACTTAAACTCAGGGTTTAACCTGATTTTCAGACCATGCAACCATAATTAGAATGAGTATAAGCTTTTAAGCGTCTTAGACATTCAATTTTCTATCATAATATTTTTGAGTTTTATATAACCTAGTACGAAAGCACCCACCCCCGCCATGGATGGCTCCTATTTTTTCATAAAACTTCTTGTTATTTATATGACAATTTCGTGATCCACCCCGTAAAACCAACAAGTTTCGTGATCCACTTCACTTTAACTTGCTCATAATGACGTTTCTCGCTAGCATTAGCCCTTCCTGCCGTATTTGATGTACTCTTTCGATGCTTGAACAACAGCGAATTTCTAAGCTGGCTAATCAGCTAAATGACATAAGACTTGCTCGAATCTTATCGATACTAGAGCCAATGCAGCAGCACATCTTTCGCTTGATCCCTTATTTATTGCATCATAATCACAGCAAGCTCCCTGGTTTTGTAAGCCAAGATACTCCACAGGGTATTGTTGACTTTTCCTTAGACCCTGAAACTAATGACGCTTGCGAAGTTTTTAACTTTCAAGCAGAGATTAAACATATTGCAGAGCCAGTATTTGAGGGAATTTATGCCATGGGCAGTGTGGCCAGTTTTGGGCACTCAAGGCATAGTGATATCGATATTTGGGCTGTCCATCGTCCCGATATCTTAACTTCAGATCTTGAATTACTTAGAACAAAACTCGACAAGCTTACTCAATGGTTTGCCAGCTATGATCTTGAAGTGAATTTTTATCTGGTACATCCTCAACAATTTTGTCGTGAACATAAACATTCTGATCAGCAGCAAACGCTAGGTAGAGAGCACAGTGGTAGTGCGCAGCATTGGTTATTGCTCGAAGAGTTTTATCGTACTCAAATTTGTCTTGCTGGACGTGCCGTTGCTTGGTGGCCACACGTTAAAGATCTCCCTGAACTGTTACATTTGGGTGATGTCCGCAATCTCGACGCCAGTGAGTATTTTAGTGCGTCACTATGGCACTTATACAAAGGCATCGAAAAACCACATAAGGCGCTATTAAAGGTACTGTTGCTGGAAGCATATGCCAGTGATTATCCTAACTCTACTCTACTTACCGATAAAATTTGGCAAAAAATCTTATCGGATGATTTTTCCTTAGAAAATGATCCTTATTTAGTGATGTATTACTACATCGAGGACTATTTATTAAAGCTAAACGACAATCGTCGATTAGAAGTTTTGCGTCGCTGTTTTTATTTAAAATGTGGTTTAAAGCTAACCTTTGAAAAACACAAAGACGATTGGCGAGCAGAAAAATTCAAACAATTAGTGGCGAAATGGCAATGGCCAAACACCTTATTACAAATGTTGGATCAACGTGAAAATTGGCATTGCGGTCAAATTCAGCAGTTTAATAACCAGCTACATGAGATTTTACTTTCCAGCTACCAGACCTTATTGGTTTTTGCATCTAAGCAGGGACTTAGTGAAAGTTTAAAAATGGAAGAACTGAATATTCTTACCAGAAAGCTCAGTACTTTTTTCCATAAAAATGATCATCAAATTAATCAGCTTCGCCGCATTTCTTCTTCGATCATCGCAGAGTATGAATTAACCGTAATACAATCTAATCGTGATGGTCATTTCTATTTGTATCAAGGCGCGCTTAATGGGGCAGACTTTATTGGTGAAAGCCCAATTTATAAAGCCACCGCGTTATCTGGGTTATTGATGTGGGCTTGCTTTAATCAAGTCGCCGCACAAAAAACGAAATGGTACATCGCCCACGATACATCCAAACGGTGTAAAAAGTTAGAAAACACCTCTAAACGATTACTTGGGCTAACCAAAAAGCTACCAACACAAAATAAAGTCAGTAAAAAAGACTTGTACCAGCCTTGGTACTATCGTCAACTGATCTTGCTCATCAACTTATCAGCCGATCCCACCAGCGAATGGCAGGGGCAAGAGCTGATGATCGATGTGCTCAATGCCAACATTTTCTCTTTAGGCAGAAAAAAGCAAAATATGCTTGGCAGCATTGATGTCTTATCAGTAAATAGCTGGGGAGAATGGCATTATCACAGCTTTAAAGGCAAAAATGCTATCTTAGATGCCCTAACCTTTATGGCACCGGGGTTAAGTCGTGCCGATGAACTGTTGCCAATCGAAGTGCTCAGTTGCTCCGTTCGTCTTAACCAACAACTAACCCAACAAATTGAACGGTTGACACGTCAAATACTTCGCTTGACCCACAGAGCAACGGATGCCTGCACTTTGTTGCAACCTATCCATATCGCAGAGAAACGTTTTGGCATTTTTATCAATCGTCACAATGCCTTTTGCCAAGATTTACAAGAGCCAAAATCATTTTATCAACGCATCAGTTGCGATCAATTGACCGAGCTACCTCGCCCTGAAGTGTGTGATGATCCCCACACCTGCGCCCCACCAATCATATTGGATTATGCTGCCATGGACGCCATCCAGTATTTTCTTAGGCAAAATGGTGAGGACATTGAAGTATTTGTTATGGATGAACACAATCAAATACAACACTATGTTCAAAGAAAACAGCCTATTGAACAACTGGTCTCTACCATCAGTCGTCACTTTGCCTTCAATGAAATAACAGAAAATCGCGGCCACTTTAATTTGCCGCAATTTTTCTTACTACAACGAACCGAGGGTAAATTAGAGGTCGTGCCTTTTGGCATGTCAGCCGAAGAAGCACTGAGTGATTTTTAGAAAGTGATCACCAATCCACTTTGCTTGGTGATTGACGATTCAAGGTGTGACACAAACTCACACTTATTTCGTGAGTCATACCACTGATTGCCATCAAAACTAAAATGATAACCACCAAAACGCGTTGCTAGCCAAATTTCATGTAATGGCTCTTGTTTATTGATGACAATTTTGGAGCCATCTTCAAATGCAATGTCAAGAACACCACCACTAGCATCAATATCAATATCGGCATCTTGTTCATCGATCATGGCCTCTATGGCGTTTTCAATCGTATGAAATACTTCATCAACCTTATGGTGATATTCAGTATCTGTCATTTTCATGCTTGAACCCTTTGCTTTTTAGTCATTGAATGCGATTATAACTCTAAATGTATAAAACTTAGAGTATTAGACGCATGAAACCAATGATGTTGATGTTGTTAAGCTGCCTTTGCCTTTGTGGCTGCGGGCAGAAAGGTCCTTTATATCAAACCCCAGTACCAGAGACCAATAAAGCATCGACACAACAGGTTCAATCTCCTAATGAGAATGCTGAAACCACCCAATCTACGGCCTCGAAATAAGTCGCAAAAGGAAATAAGTTATGGATCACTTTACTTATCAAGGCCAATCTCTTTATGCAGAGCAATGCGACGTGCAATCACTCGCACAGCTATACGGTACGCCAATGTACCTCTATTCTCGCGCCACATTTGAACGTCACTTTAAAGCCTTTAAAACGGCGATAGCCGATCATCCACATCTCATTTGCTATGCTGTCAAAGCCAATTCAAACTTGGCTATTTTGAATTTAATGGCAAAGTTGGGCAGTGGTTTTGATATTGTATCGAGTGGTGAACTCGCTCGTGTCATAGAAGCCGGTGGCGACCCGAAAAAAGTGGTTTTTTCTGGCATAGGTAAAACTCAGCAGGAAATGCGCGAGGCACTAGAGGTTGGGATCCATTGCTTTAACGTTGAATCCATCGCCGAGCTAGAGACCCTAAATCTTGTTGCAGAAGATTGTGGCAAAATAGCGCCGGTTTCTTTAAGGATCAACCCTGATATCGATGCCGGTACTCACCCGTATATCTCAACGGGCATGAAAGAGAATAAGTTTGGGATCTCCATGAGCGATGCATTAGCAACGTTCCGTCTGGCTCAATCCCTGCCTCATATCGAGGTGGTAGGCGCAGACTGTCACATTGGCTCTCAGTTAACCGAATTACAGCCTTTCCTTGATGCCATGGATCGCATGTTGGTATTAATTGATACTCTGAATGAGGAAGGCTTCGACATCCAACATCTTGATATAGGGGGTGGCTTAGGTGCGCCTTATGATGATGATATACCACCACATCCTAATGAATATGCTGCAGCTGTGGTCAAAAAATTACAAGGGCGTCCATTAAAGCTCATTATGGAGCCAGGAAGGGCTATTGCCGCCAATGCCGGTATTTTTGTAACACAAGTGTTATACCTTAAACAAAATGAAGAAAAGCATTTTGCGATTGTTGATGGTGCGATGAATGACTTATTACGCCCATCACTTTATCAAGCTTATCACCAGATCATTCCTGTATTCAAACAGTCTGGAGAACCAACCGAGTACGACATTGTTGGCCCCGTTTGTGAAACGGGGGACTTTTTGGGTAAAAACCGCCCGCTAGTGACCAAGCCCAACGACTACCTTGCCGTTCGCAGCTGTGGTGCTTATGGTTTTACCATGGCATCAAACTATAACTCTCGCCCTAAGGCGATAGAAGTTATCGTGGATGGTGATAAAAGCCATGTGATCCGTCAGCGAGAAACGTTAACTCAACTTTGGCAAGGTGAACAGCTGTTACCTCAGTAACCCTCAGCCTTTGAACCGAAAATAATATTGGGATCAACAACAGCATTATGAACGATAAAAGAAAAGCGAACATGATCAACTTTACGAAAATGCACGGCTTGGGCAATGATTTTATGGTGGTTGACGCCATCACCCAAAACGTCTTCTTTTCACCAGAGCAGATCAAACGTCTCTCGAATCGTCATTTTGGTGTAGGTTTCGATCAATTGTTGTTAGTTGAACCACCCTACGATCCTGATCTTGATTTTCATTATCGCATTTTCAATGCCGATGGCAGCGAAGTCGAGCAATGTGGCAACGGCGCACGTTGCTTTGCCCGTTTTGTAAAAAATAAAGGGCTTACCCAGAAACATAAAGTCAAAGTCAGTACCGCTAATGGCAAAATGACACTGCGCCTTGAGCGTGATGGATTAGTAACGGTTAATATGGGCGTACCGATTTTTGATCCACAACGTATCCCCTTTAAGGCGAAACAAACCGAAAATATCTATTTACTCCAAGCACAAGAGCAAACGTTTTTATGCGGTGCGGTTTCGATGGGGAATCCTCACTGCGTTATTGAAGTCGACAATATAGAAACTGCTCCCGTTGACGAGATTGGCGCTATACTTTCAAAGCATGAGCGCTTTCCAAAAGGCGTCAATGTAGGCTTTATGCAAATCATTAGCCCTGATCACATCAAACTCAGAGTTTATGAACGAGGCGCCCAAGAAACATTGGCCTGTGGAAGTGGTGCTTGTGCCGCTGTCGCCATTGGACAACGGCAAAATAAGCTAAAACATGCCGTTCGAGTAGACTTACCTGGCGGTCGTTTAAAAATCGCTTGGGATGGTGAAGGAAAACCTCTGTGGATGACTGGCCCAGCTCAACATGTATATGATGGAAACATTCAATTATGACTAGTGCTTTAACGCCCAAGGAAAAAATTTGTGCCGAACTGGACGAACAATTGGTCTATGAATACCTTTCGGATCATCCAGACTTTTTTAATCGTTACCCCAACTTATTGCATACGTTAAAGCTTCCCCATCAACAACGAGGCACGGTATCCATTGTTGAGCGCCAGCAAGAAACACTGCGCCAACGTGTGGTTCAGCTTGAAGAAGAAATTACCGCTCTTATGAGCGCAGCCACCAACAATGAGCGCATCTTTCGTTTTAACTCGCAATTGGTATTAGATTTATACAAGTGCGACGATTTCGACACCCTTAAACAAACTCTATCTACAGCTCTAAAAAGTGAGTTCGGATTTAGCAATGTGCGATTGATTGCCGTTCAAGACATCGATACAGAAATGATGACGCTTTGGAATAAACGCATGCATTCTGGCTACTATTTGGGGCGACTGACTCAAACTGAATCACAAAAATTATTCGGCAGCCAAGTAGGCTCTGTTGCATTATCTAAGCTAACGCCAAAATCAGGTTGTGATAAAGTTATCTTAGCCATTGCTAGCCCTAATGCCGCCCACTTCACTCCTGATATGGATACTTTGTTTTTAGAGCAACTCAAAACCATCATCACGCTTAAACTCAGTAGCTTTCAATAATGGCGCAGCCAACCAATAACGACATAGAAAAAGACTTTGAGCGCTACTTGCGCTCAGAAAGGCGATTGTCTTCTTATACTTGCCGAAATTACTTGCGTGAATTACGTCGATTTAAAGCGCTGCAATCGCAAGAACAAGCATGGCAAAAGCTAACACCTGATAACCTGCAATCCTTGCTAGCCAAGTTGCATCGCCAAGGGTTAAGCCCCAGAAGCATTGCCTTGAGCTTGTCTTCCATCAAACAGCTTTATCAATTTTTGTTGCAAAAGAGCATCATCACAACCGATCCTAGTGTTTTACTTAGAGCGCCAAAACAAAATAAACCGTTACCGAAAAATTTAGATGTAGACAGTATTCAGCATCTGGTTGACATCAATCTCGATGACCCATTAGCGGTACGTGATAAAGCCATTATGGAGCTGTTTTACTCCAGTGGGCTTCGCTTAGCTGAACTTGCAGGATTAAATATCGACGACTTTAGCGACCACCTAAAACAAGTCACAGTGATCGGTAAAGGCGGAAAAATGCGATTATTACCCGTCGGCTCCAAAGCTGTCGAAGCATTACAGAATTGGTTTGCAATAAGAGAAAGTATTCACACTGAGGATCTAGCGGTGTTTGTTACCCAAAAAGGCAAACGCTTATCCCACCGAAGTATTCAAACTCGGCTCAACAAGTGGGCTCAACAACAAGGTCTTTCAAACAAAGTTCATCCACATAAATTGCGTCATTCATTCGCCACCCACATGTTAGAAGCCAGTTCTGATCTCAGAGCCGTACAAGAATTATTGGGGCACGCCGATTTATCTACCACTCAAATCTACACCAGCTTAGACTTCCAACACTTAGCTAACGTTTACGACGGTGCTCATCCGAGAGCCAAAAGAAAGGAAAAATGATGCGCAGTTACCTTGGCCTTGATCAAATCCAAGTCATCAGTTTCGATCTAGACGATACCTTATACGACAATCGCCCCATTATCATTAAAGCTGAAACTGAATTTCTCAAGTTTATGCAGCAAATCGCTCCTGCTCAGCATCAGTGGCAGCGAGAGTATTGGCTCAGTCAAAAGCAACAAATATTACAACAGTCTCCTGAATTGTCTCACGATACTTGGCAAAGCCGCGAACAAACATTGAAGTACACGTTGCAACAACAAGCAATATCAGAGATGCAAGTTCAACAGCTTACTCGCCAAGGCATGGAGCATTTTCTATTCCACCGCAGTAACGTTGAAGTCCCTCAGTCTAGTATTGATCTTCTTAACAGTTTAAGTCAGCACTACCCGCTAATTGGCATCTCCAATGGAAATGTTGACCCAAGTCGCATCGGCATTGCTGACTATTTCCAGTTTATTTTACATTCTGGAAATGGGTTAAGAATGAAACCGGCACCAGATATGTTTGCTCTGGCTTGTGAACGCTTACAACTGGCTCCTGAACATATTCTGCATGTGGGTGACAATGCCCAAGCCGATGTATTTGGAGCCAGAAATTTTGGCTGTCAGGCCGCATGGCTAAACCCGGGCTATGGTCAAACCGAAAAGCAGACGCCAATAACCACTTTGCCTCATATTGAACTGAGTGATATTCAACAACTTCGCTATTTACTTCCATAATCATTACCACTTTGAGTATGTGAAACATTCATTAGCGCACAAGGTTATGATTTTTAAAGTTGATTCACAGTTGAGTCATTGACTCTTACCCTGTTTCATCCTTATTCGGACTCAGCCATTTAGCGCTGTTCGCTGCACCTTGACGTCGCCTTCGGTCTAAGCGCTGACAGTATTCGGTTAGCGCCATTAGATTACCCGCAGGGCCTTTAAACATCTTGGTAAACCGAGAACACAACCTTAGCCAGTTTTCAATTGGCAGGTTTAGCCCCATCAAAATTCGCTCACTTTTTACCATGTGTTCGCCATCTTGATTTACGAGGCTTGATGCCGTTTCTTCCACTAGCTTGATATAGTCACGCATACCAAGCGGTAAGCACTTTTCATTCTCATTAATATCTTGATGATTGAATTTCATGAGTTCTTTTGGCTGCACGCCTTTCAACTTGGCACGAATACGGCGCTGAATACTTGTAAATGGAGAATCTTTGGGGGTGTCGGAGGCTTTTGCTCTGATCGGGTTTAGATCCACATAAGCCATGCAAGCCAGAAGCGCCGTTTCATCTAACAAAGCTTGAGATTTAAATCGTCCCTCCCAAAATCGACCTTTGCATTCGTCTTCTTTATTCGCTAAACGAGCGATGGGTTCATTGAGAGCTCGCATAAACCAACTGATATCGCAAAGCCGGCTTCGATACTCGATGATTTGTTTCGCTAACTCTCGTTTTTTTAACTTTGATAGAGAGTCACCTTGAATAAATGACTGGGTTAAGGGGGTTCCCTTATGTAATTGATGCCACTGCTCTACTACTTCTCGCTCCGACCAGCTCTTGGCTTTATCAAGATCCACATGCAATACCACATGCAAGTGATTGGACATCACAGCATAAGCACAAACATCAATGGCAAAGATTTCTGCAAGCTGCAAAATGCGTTGCTCAACCCAACCACGTCGATGCTCATAACTCTTACCTGTGAGCTTATCCTGCCCACATAAAAATGCGCGACGAACACATCGCGAGATGCAATGATAATAAGGGGTATCTTGCAGGCTAACTAAACTTTTTCTTGAAGCTGGCATCCACGACCCTCCTTGTCTTTAGCGGATATTTTATAAGCGTAGGCAAGGATTATAATTTATGCAAATAATTATGGGTGTCTTAATAAATTATGAGTTACATAAGTGGATTGAGTATGTCTTCTATCGTTTCATGGTTTTGTAGCCAATGTGTTTGTATATGGCATTGATCTGCGCCAACAGTGTGTCTTTGGGTGTCGTCGATAAAAAAAGTAGATTCGGGGTTTGCACCAGCTATGCTCAACACTTTTCGAAAAGCTGCATACTCTGGCTTTCGTGCTCCAATAAAATGCGAGTAAAAGGTGAAGTCAAACACCTGCTGTAAAATATCATGTTGAAATTGTTGCTGTAAGATCAACTGTAACGCTTCATAATGAATCGCATTAGTATTTGAAAACAAAATCAATTGGTAACGGTGCTGTAGTTTTAAAAGCAACTCTATTCGTACAACAGGTATTTCAAATAGCATTGCATTCCAAGCACTATCTATTTCATCATAAGCTAAGTTCAAGCCTGATAATTCTCGAATTTTGTTTCTAAAAGCTTGTGGTGTTTCCAGCCCCTTCTCAAAACGGTCAAAGAAAGGCTGTTGTGCATTTTGGTGATAGTAATCAGTAAAGGAACGAAAACCTAGTTTAGCAAAGGCTTGCTCAGTAGCATGATAATCCAAGTTGAGCAGTACGCCACCAAGATCGAGCAACAACGTCTTGATTGGTGCCATTTCAGTATAAATATTGATTTCAATTAGCTAGACAATAACCCGTTCGTTCTGAATTGAGTCTTAATCAAAAGCGAATTAAAGAGGATATTTTGATAGAGTTATTTCTTGAGAAAAACCACTTGATAATAATGGCTATCAGTGTATTCAGCGTAAGGAGAAAAAATGGTGTGGCCGCTTAGTTTTCCTGCGTAGATCAGCCGATATTTCAAATCCTGATTTTGAGATTGAGCTGGTATGAGAGTACAAAATGGTCGATTGGTCTTATCTAAATAGAGTTTCCCCAAGTTACTATATGCATCTGGAGAAGAAACTGCCTGAAGTGTAAAGTTATTCTCTAGTGAATAAGTGAAACGTTGAGGAATCATTACATTCGAAACTAAAGGGGGATCAAACTCTAGCTTTGAGTTACTTGAACACGCCGTCAGCAAGCTAATAAATGATAATGCGATAAATCCTTTCATCACTCACCCTTTTTGTGTAAATCTAATCAGCAAGCTTCATCAAATTTATCATCTATCAGCTGACAAACCGCATTTAATGCCGCTTTCGCGTCTTTGCCTGTCGCAATAACCTTAATGGCTTTTCCCATCCCAGATTCAAGCATAAGTACCCCAAGAACACTGGAGGCCGATGCCGATTTCTCACCTTGTTTAAGCGTGACCTCGGCATCAAACTCTGAGGCTAATACTGCTAATTTTGTGGCCGCTCTTGCATGCAGTCCTAATTTATTGCAAATCAGAACTTCTTTCTCAAGTGTCGGCATTGGTCAATTCCTTATGGCGCGCCTCTACGTTACGATTATTTTTTCTCAGATGTTCAGCTAATTGCTCCACAATAAACACTGAGCGATGTTGTCCACCCGTACACCCTATCGCAATGGTTAGATAACTGCGATTGTTACGCTCAAGCTGAGGAAGCCAAGTATCAATCAAGTTAGCGATTTGCCAAATGAATTTATTCACTTCAGGCTGAGCATTAAGAAAGTCTTGTACCGGTTTATCTAGCCCAGTGAAAGGTCGTAATGTTTCCTCCCAATGAGGGTTAGGTAAGAATCTTACATCAAACATAAAGTCAGCATCTTTAGGTCGTCCATGTTTAAACCCAAAGGACTCAACATTGATTACCAGATCTTGTTCGACACGCCCTAATAAAATTTCTCTAATTTTGTCGCTGAGTTGATAAGCATTGGATTCAGAAGTATCAATAAAATGATCCATCATCTTAGACATGCCAGACAATAGTTCACCTTCGATTCGAATCGCTTCTGGTAAGCTTTTACATTGATAAGCCAGCGGATGTAAACGCCTAGTTTCGGTATATCGTTTTAGTAGAACATCATCACTCGAGCTGATAAAAAAACTAAGAATTTCAATCCCAGTCAGGCTTTTTAGTTGCCGTTCAAATACTTTGTCTTGTTCAGGTAGATTACGTACATCGACGCTGATCGCCACTAATTCCTGACTCGGTTTTAGTTCTTCAATTAAACCACCTAACAAAGTCATAGGCAGATTATCAACGCAATAGTAGCCCAAATCTTCAAGTACTTTCAGTGCTACCGATTTTCCGGAGCCACTTCTACCTGAAACAATGACTAATTTCATGCAGTGATCACCTCATAGAGTTCTTGTTCATCATTGATACGACGCAACTGCTTAAGCGTTTGCTTGTCACTGAGTTTTTCAGCCATAGCCGATAAGGTGCTGAGATGTTGCTGACATTGATCAGACGGCACCAAAAGCGCAAATAAGATATCTACCGGCTGTTTATCAATGGCTTCAAAGGCGATGGGTTGCTCACATTTGATCAATACCGCAATTGGGGTGTCAATGTTATCTAACCGACCGTGAGGAATGGCAATACCGTTACCAATGCCAGTACTGCCCATTTTTTCACGGGTGAGTAGACTTTCAAAGATTTCTTGAGAAGAAAGTTCAGGATACTGCGAAGCAACTAAGTCACTGATCATTTCCAGTACTTTCTTCTTGCTGCCAGGCGTTGCACAAGTAGTGCATTCTGGCTTTAAAATGATGTTTAATTCCATCGTTAATATTTTATCAACTTCTCTTTATGTTTGATCACTTGACGATCCAATTTAGCTACTAATAAATCGATAGCCGCGTACATATCATCATGTTGTGATTTGGCATAGGCTTCTTTGCCATTTAAGACCAAACTGGCTTCTGCAGTTTGATTTGTTTTTCGAACATTAAGTACGATGCGCACATTATTGATCTGTTCGAAATGACGTTCAAGTTTTGCCATTTTCCCGCTGACATATTCTTTCAGTGATTCAGTAACATCCAACTGCTGACCATTTTGTTGACCATTGATCCGGATTTGCATATCCATTGCCTCCTGTCGTTGTTAGCTGTCGCTTTATTTCATCATAAGCTCTTTCGCTGGTTTGATGGTGGGATCATCATTGCTTCACGGTATTTGGCGATGGTTCGTCTTGCCACTTTGATCCCTTTTTCTCCTAGCAATTGCGCAATCTTATTATCACTGAGCGGTTTTTTCTGATTCTCTTCAGCCACCAGTTTTTTGATTAGCGCTCGAATCGCTGTTGAAGAACATTCCCCGCCATCATCAGTTCCAACATGGCTAGAGAAAAAGTATTTCAGTTCAAAAATCCCTCTTGGCGTGTGCATGTATTTTTGTGTCGTCACTCGCGATATCGTCGACTCATGCATATCAATTTCTTCAGCGACATCATTCAAAATCATCGCTTTCATGGCTTCAGGGCCATGTTCAAAAAAGTTGACCTGATTTTTTACAATACAGTTGCACACCTTTAATAATGTATCGTTGCGGCTTTCTAAGCTTTTAATAAACCATTTAGCATCTTGCAGATGGCCGCGAACAAATTGAGTATCATCTCTACTTCGACTGGTTTTAGCCAGAGCGGCATATTGCTGATTGAGTCCTATTTTTGGCATCACATCTGGATTTAATTCAACTTGCCAACGCCCATTTTTTTTACTGACAGACACATCAGGTATTACATACTCATCGTCTTTACGGCCAATATTCAATCCCGGCCTTGGATCCAAACTTTGGATCAAATTCATCGCAGCTTTTAGCTGTGGTTCTCTAAGCTTAGTTTTTTTCAGTAAAGATCGAAAGTCTCGCACGGCAATCAATTCAATGTGATGCTGAATAATGTTTTTCGCTTCGGCCAAATAAGGAGTTGAATCGTCAAAATGCGAGAGTTGCAAATATAAACACTCTGGTACATCTCGAGCGGCAACACCAATAGGGTCAAAATGCTGTACTCGTTTTAACACCGCCTCTACTTCATCCATTTCAATTTCAGGATCACCCATTGCCTCTAAAATATCATCGAGTGACTGAGTCAAATACCCACGCTCATCGATGGCTTCAATTATCGCAGTGGCAATCGCGTAATCCGTGCTCGAAAAAGGCGTGAGGTTTTTTTGCCATTCAAGGTGTTCGTATAATCCATCACTGGTTTCGCCTTGAAACGGAAGGTCATCAGCAGGTAAAGCACCGCTGCCTGAAGTGGGCATAGCTGTAAAGGTTTCATCCCATGTGGTATCCATGGGCAGTTCTTCAGTCAGCTTTTCTTTGCTTAGGGACTCTGCAGTGTCAGGAATCTCAGGCTCAACGATATCTTGGCTTTCGTTTTGTTTGGTTAGCGAATCCAGCTCGACTTCAGGTGCCGTTTCCGACTCAGTTTTTGTCGATGCAAGTTCTTCTTCTAATTCCAATAGTGGATTAGATTCAAGTGCCTGTTGAACTTCTTGATGTAGCTCTAATGATGAAAGCTGAAGCAAGCGTATGGCTTGTTGCAGCTGAGGCGTCATTGTGAGCTGTTGTCCTAACTTAAGCTGAAGCGACGCTTTCATAGTTACCGCTGATCCTTATTATCGTTTTTGTTGGCGCATGGGAAAGCTCCCTAAAAATAATCACTACTATAACGTGAATTGTTCTCCCAAGTACACTTCCCGAACATGCTTATCATCAAGGATGGCTTCAGGTGTTCCTTCGGCTATCAAGCTACCGTGGCTAACAATATAAGCATGCTCACAAACATCCAGTGTTTCACGAACATTATGGTCGGTGATCAATACCCCTAATCCACGATCTCTCAGTTGCTCAATGATTTTTTTAATATCAATCACTGAGATAGGATCGACCCCAGCAAAAGGTTCATCCAATAAAATAAATTGAGGGTTCGCGGCTAACGCACGGGCAATTTCTACTCGACGACGTTCACCACCTGATAAAGCCATACCTAAGCTGTCACGAATATGAGTAATGTGAAACTCTTCAAGCAAGTGTTCTAGCTGCTCTTCACGCTGTTGTTGATTAAGTGATGCACGCATTTGTAATACCGCCATGATGTTTTCATAAACGGTCAATTTTCGAAAAATACTGGCTTCTTGTGGTAAGTAACCAATACCTTTACGAGCACGCATGTGCATGGGATCTATAGTAAGATCATCGCTGTCGATAAAAATCTGTCCCTTATCACTTTTGACTAAACCCACCACCATATAGAAAGTCGTGGTTTTACCCGCTCCATTGGGGCCAAGCAGACCAACAATTTGTCCTGTTTTTACTGATAAGCTGACGTCCTTTACCACTTGTCTGGATTTATAGCTCTTTGCAAGATGTTTTGCTGTCAGGGTTTTCTGAGTCATTGTTTCTTCTCAGTTTTAGTCTTAGGCTTTGAAGATGATTTTTTATTTTTATTGCGTGCTTCTTGGTAGTTTTCAGCCGGAATAATCGTTTGCACTCGGTCATTGCCATCACCCGAGCTTGCCGCTGTCACATGCTGATTTTCAATATTGTAGCGAATGGTTTCGGCTTTCATTTTACTGCCACCAATATCAAGCTCAGCGCCACCTTTTAGCACTAAGTCACCGCTAATACTGTCATAACGTATATTGTAAGCACTTGCCGTTCCTAACTCGCCACTGTCTAAAATTTGAGAAAAAGTAGCGGGTTTACCTTTGGCAACAAATACCTTATGACCACTTTTTTCATCACTGACCGCACTCATTTCATCAGCATGAATCTTAATACTGCCCTGAGTAATTTTTACGTTTCCAAAATACGACAATTTATTATTTTTTAAATCACCGGCTTGGCTTTTAGCGCTTATACTTAGGTCTTGTTTTAAATCATCTTGCTTCGCTACGGCCGAAAAGGTCATCATTGTGCAAAGCGCTGCCAGCAATATATTATTTATTCGCTTCATAGGTTCCTGTTACCTGATCATTTAAGCGTACGGTTTCATTATTAAAATCGGCAAAAAGGCCCTTACCTTGGCTTTGAAATCCATTGCCTTTAATGTAAACCATGGCATCCGTAGTCATGGTTTTATTATCTAAATCTAACTCAACATGTCGGGTACTAACACTTTGAATGGGCTCTTTTTTCCCAATGGCTTCTAGCGTTACGTCCCAATCTAAATAAGCTTTTTGCGTATCATCTTTTTTTAGACGACCTTCTTTAGCAGAAATGCGCCAAGGGCTGTCACTGCCTTCACCGTAAAGCCAATATACCGGCTCGGTAAATAAGGTCGTATCACGAGTAGCGTAATGCTCCATATGCTTGGCAGTTACTTTACTGCTTAAATTCCCTTGCTCGTCATAGGCGACACTATTGAGATCGGTAGCCATATAGTCAGGCCGTTCTATTTGAGGGCCTTGAGCAATTTTATCGCCTTGTTTTTGTTGTACCTGCCAATACAATACGAATGCGGTACTGAAAAAAACAATGATGGCGAGGGTTACTCGATTCATACACTCATTCCTTGAGCCGATTCAAATAGCCCCTGAGATTCCAAAATCAAATCCGCTAATTCTCGCACTGCACCATGGCCGCCGTTCATCGTCGTGATCATATTCACTTGTTGTTTCACGTAAGGGTGAGCATCTGCAACCGAAACCGAAAGTCCAACATGTTTCATAACAGGCAAATCCACCATATCATCACCAATATAGGCGACTTGTTCAGGCTTAAGTTCAAACTTACTGAGCAATTCATAAAATGGCACTAATTTATCATCAATACCTTGATAGATATGTTCAACGCCCAATGCGCTCATTCGATTTTCAAGTAATTGCGACTTACGACCAGTGATCACTGCTAAATGAAAACCAGCATTTAACAACGAACGAACACCGAAACCATCACGAGTATGAAAAGCTTTTAGCTCTTCTCCACTATTGCTTAAATAAATACGGCCATCAGAAAACACCCCGTCAACATCAAAGATGATCAGTTTGATCTGTTGCGCTTTATTCCAAACAGTTTCGGTCACTTCACCATATAAAGTTGGCATCATAGTCACAATTAAATTACTCCGGATTTGACCATATCTAGCATGTTTAATGCCCCAACAGGACATTGTGCGTCATCCACCACAATCAGTCCATTAATGTTTTTTTCATCCATTAACTTAAGTGCTTCTGCTGCCAGCACATTTTCGGTGATGGTAATACAATTTGAAGTCATTACTTCTGAGATATCAGTATTGCGTAAGTGTATACCAGCATCAATAACTCGACGTAAGTCACCGTCAGTGAACACGCCAAGCAACTTTTTATCATCATCGACAATCGCGGCCATCCCAAGCCCTTTGTTGGAGATAACGTATAAAGCTTCGGTGACCTTCACATTTGGCTGAACCAAAGGCAATTGATCACCCTTATGCATAATATCAGCGACTTTCAGCAGTAACTTACGCCCTAAACTGCCACCTGGGTGTGATAAAGCAAAGTCATCTTTTGTGAAGCCTTTAGCTTGCAGTAAAGCCACAGCCAATGCGTCACCCATTACTAGGGTTGCCGTAGTACTTGAGGTTGGTGCTAAGCCTAAAGGACACGCTTCTTCTGGAACCTGAATACAAAGGTGGATATTGGCTAATTTCGCCATATTAGATTGAGGCACACCAGTAATTGAAATAATAGGTAAGCCCATACGCTTGATCACTGGGAATAGCGTTAGCACCTCTGAAGACTCACCAGAATTAGAAATGGCAATGACAATATCATTAGCTGATAGCACACCCAGATCACCATGACTGGCTTCACCTGGATGAACAAACACCGCTGGGGTTCCTGTACTTGCCAAGGTAGCCGCAATTTTATTACCAATGTGCCCTGACTTGCCCATGCCCATTACAATCACTTTGCCGGTGCAATTCAGCATTAATTCACATGCTTGTGCAAACTCATCAGAATTAACATAATGGTATAGGCTGTCCAATGCCGCTTTTTCTATATCAACCACTTTACTGCCCCACTGCTGGAGCTGAGTTTTATTCGCCATCGTTATCTATTATTATCCGACCTGATTCCATGAATAACATTTTCGCTGGTATTGCAACAAATTGAAAGCCTCCCTTTATTCATCACATAAACAAAAATGTCATTAATAACGGACAATCTAAGGAACTTAGATATAATTTTAGCAATCCTATGTGCATGACGCCCAGTAAAACATAACTGGCAATAAACTAAGAAATATCGATAGCCAAAGCAATTAATCACTAAATAAACAAGTGGTTACTAACCAATGCGAATGCGTTACAATTAGTGCATTCACAAGTAATTCATACATCTATGGGTTCACTTGTTGTACCAGTTTACACATTTTCGTACACTGTTATATTTTGTATTTCCTGTTGAGGAATACTCCTTTCGAATAAGGCTCTAAATGGATAATCAAACACCAAATTTGGTAGAAGTGAGGAATATGAGCTTCAATCGAGGCTCAAGAGCAATTTTTAAAGACCTCAACTTAACGATTCCTAAGGGAAAAGTCACTGCTATCATGGGCCCTAGCGGTATTGGTAAAACCACACTGCTTAAATTAATAAGTGGGCAACTTACGCCAGATTCTGGTCAAGTATTATTTGATGGCCATGATATCCATAAGGTAAGCCGTAAAGAGTTATTTAATTTACGCCAACGCATGAGTATGTTGTTCCAAAGTGGTGCTCTGTTTACCGATATTAATGTCGCTGACAATGTAGCTTTTGCACTGCGTGAGCACTCCAACTTACCCGAAAGCATCATTAACACCATTGTCGCGATGAAACTAGAAGCTGTTGGCTTAAGAGGCGCGGGTAAACTGATGCCGAATGAGCTTTCGGGAGGGATGCAGCGTCGAGCGGCGCTCGCCCGCGCAATTGCACTTGAGCCAGAGCTGGTCATGTACGATGAGCCTTTTGCAGGTCAAGATCCCATCGCCATGGGCGTGTTAGTGAAGCTGATCAAAGAATTATCAGAATCACTCAACCTCACCTCCGTAGTGGTGTCTCATGATGTCGTTGAAGTGCTCAGTATTGCTGATTATGTGTATGTCGTCGCCGATAAAAAAGTGATTGCCGAAGGCACACCGCAACAGCTAAAGCAATCAGACAACCTACAATTACAGCAATTTATGGGAGGCGAGCCAGATGGCCCAGTACCATTCCACTTCCCTGCACCAGATTACAAAAAGGAGTTAATGGGTGAGAATCGTTGAGCGTATCACCGCACTTGGGCACAATGCTATTGAATTTATTTCTGGATTCGGGCGTGCCGGGATCATGCTATGGAATGCCATAGTTAATGTGCCACGATTCAGAAAAGGCACACCTTTACTGATCAAGCAGCTGTATGTGGTTGGGGTGCAGTCCTTTGTTATCATCACCATTTCAGGCCTATTTATTGGCATGGTATTGGCACTGCAAGGCTACAACATCTTGTCGGATTTTGGCACCTCTGAAAGCCTTGGTCCCATGGTAGCACTAAGTCTTTTGCGCGAACTTGGCCCTGTGGTTACGGCGTTACTTTTCGCCGGCCGTGCTGGCTCAGCGCTTACGGCTGAAATTGGTCTAATGAAAAGCACCGAGCAGCTATCCAGTTTGGAAATGATGGCCGTTGATCCCCTAAGACAAGTCATTGCCCCAAGGTTTTGGGCGGGGGTGATCAGTATGCCGCTGCTGGCAATGATTTTCAGCGCTGTGGGTATCTACGGTGGTCACATTGTGGGCGTTGAATGGAAAGGTATTGATGCCGGTTCATTCTGGTCTATCTTGCAATCTCAAGTAGAGTGGCATCAAGATATTCTAAACTCATTGATAAAAAGTGTTGTATTTGCCGTTGTGGTGACTTGGATTGCCCTTTATCGAGGTTACCAAGTAATACCGAATCCAGAAGGGATCAGCCGTGCCACCACCAAAACTGTGGTGCAAGCGAGCTTAGCGGTACTGGCACTCGACTTTTTATTAACAGCATTAATGTTTGGTTAATGGTATACAAAATACTTATTTAATCAATGGACTTTCTGTCCCGAAACGGACTTTTTACTTGTGGTAGGCAAATATGTTGACTCGCAAAATTGAATTTTTAGTTGGATGTTTTTTACTTACTGGTTTAGCCGCATTTCTCACTTTAGTGTTTAATGTTGCAAACATAAAAATTGATAGTGGTGAGAGCACTTATGCTCTTACGGCTCGTTTTACTAACGTCGGTGGATTAAAAGTACGCTCTCCAGTAAAAGTTGGAGGAGTAACGGTAGGCCGTGTGAGCGATATCATCCTAGACCCAAAACAGCTAGACGCTGTAGTGACCATTCAAATTGATAAACGTTACGATCAATTCCCAGAAACCAGCAGCCTATCTATTTTGACTTCAGGTTTATTGGGTGAACAATTCCTTGGATTAACGCCGGGGTTTGACGATGGCGATACTTCGATGCTCAAAAGTGGCGATAAAATTGAAAACACCCACTCGGCGCTAGTATTAGAAGATCTGATTGGGCAGTTCCTGTATAGCCTTGGCTCAAAAGATAAGTAGGAGCACATTATGCGAACATTACTTTCAAAAATACTATTACCACTGTGCCTAGTGATCAGCAGCTTTTCTGCAATGGCTGCCGATATCGACAGCAAAAACCCTTACACCATGATCCAGCAAGTGGCTGATCAAACGTTTGCTCGCTTTAATGCTGACCAAAGCAAAATTAAAGCGGATCCAAATCACCTAAAGACCATCATCAGTGATGAACTTTTGCCATATGTGGATTACAAATACGCCGCCTATACGGTGCTAGGTCGCAATTTAAGACAACTATCTAAGGCGCAACGCAATGATTTTTCAATTGCGTTTAAAGACTATTTGGTCAGCACGTATGCGACCGCTTTTACTGAGTACACGGATCAGAAAATCAAATTTGCGCCAGCGAAAGATTTTAGTAACCAAAAGATTGTCACTGTCCCAGTGCAGGTGGTTTCTAATGGTCGTCCGCCGATCAATATTTCGTTTAAAGTTCGTAAACTGAAAAATGGAACGTGGAAAGCCTTTGACCTAGTGGCAGAAGGCGTAAGCTTACTGCAATCTAAGCAATCTGAAATCGGTGGTTTGATCCAACGTCAAGGTATTGATTCGGTGATCAAGATGCTGAATGAAAAAGCCAAAGCGCCTATTCAAGCAAAGACTGAGAAAAAGTAATGGCAAAATTCACAGTCCACGACAATAGCTGTTCACTATCAGGGCGACTATCGCGAGAAGAAGTGGTCGCTCTATGGTCAAAGCGCCAAAGCTTGCTAAGTTCACAAGTGAGCCAACTGGATCTGTCTGAACTTAACTACATCGACAGCTCTGGCATTGCGTTTTTGTTCCACTTAGTCAAACAGCAGCAAAAGAATAACCAAACCCTATTGTTGGTGAACCCTTCCCAACAATTACAATCATTGATTGCCCTTTATAACCTGCAACCAATGTTTGAATCTAAAAATTCTTAAAAATTAAGGTAGTAATTCCGATGGAATGCAAACAAGTAGAAGAGCTATTACGCGCTCAGCTCGAACTTGACGAACTGTACGTAACTCAAGACGGTACCCACTACAAAGTGATTGCGGTTGCCGATATGTTTGGTGAACTCTCTCCAGTAAAACGTCAACAAGCGATTTATGCGCCGTTATCAGAACATATCGCTAGTGGCGCTCTGCACGCACTTACCATCAAAACCTTCACCCCAGAGCAGTGGAAACGCGAAAAGCTCTTTAACATGCCAGCATAATCGAGGCGCTCTGTGGATAAACTAACAATAGAGTCCAGCCAACCATTGGCTGGCAACGTGGTTATATCGGGCGCTAAAAACGCCGCCCTGCCAATTTTGATGGCTGGCGTATTAGCTGAAACTGATTTTATCGTCAGCAATGTACCCGACCTACGCGATGTAAAAACCAGCTGCAAATTGTTGCAATGTCTAGGCGCAGATGTCACTAAATTAGATGATGGTCAATTTAAGATTTCCACCCAAAATCTCGACCATTTTTGTGCGCCTTATGACTTAGTCAAAACCATGCGCGCGTCTATTTTGATTTTAGGCCCACTACTGGCTCGATACGGCACCGCCGATGTATCGCTGCCCGGCGGCTGTGCCATTGGTGCCCGCCCAGTAAACTTGCATTTGCAAGGTCTTGAGCAAATGGGCGCTCATATCGAAGTAGAAGAAGGTTACATCAAAGCCAGAGTCGATGGTCGCCTTAAAGGTGCTCACATCATCATGGAGATGGTCAGTGTTGGTGCCACCGAAAACCTACTCATGGCCGCCGTATTAGCCGAAGGCACTACCATCATTGAAAATGCCGCCCGTGAACCAGAAGTGTGCGACCTCGCTCACTGCCTTGTCGCCATGGGAGCGAAAATCGAAGGTATTGGTAGCGCCAAATTAGTGATTGAAGGTGTTGAATCATTACAAGGTTGCGATTATCGCGTGATGCCGGATCGTATCGAAACCGGTACTTTCTTAGTTGCAGCTGCGATCACCCGCGGTCGTATTCGCTGTTTAGATGCCGATCCAGCTTCACTCGAAGCGGTATTAATGAAGCTCGAAGAAGCAGGCGCCGAAGTTACCAAAGGCACCGACTGGATTGAGCTTGACATGCACGGCAAGCGACCGAAAGCAGTTAACATCAAGACTGCCGTCTATCCCGGTTTCCCAACCGATATGCAAGCCCAGTTTTGTGTACTGAACGCATTAGCTGAAGGCAACGCCACCATTAGTGAAACCATTTTCGAAAACCGCTTTATGCACGTGCCAGAGCTTATTCGTATGGGCGCTAAAATGGAGCTTGAAGGCCATACGTGTATCATCAATGGTATTGAAGAGCTTAAAGCTGCACCAGTCATGGCAACCGATTTACGCGCTTCTGCAAGTCTTGTGATTGCGGGGTTAATGGCTGAGGGCAAAACCGTAGTGGATCGAATTTATCACCTTGATCGTGGTTATGAGCACATTGAGGATAAGTTTGAGAAGTTAGGTGGTCGAGTGTATCGAGTGAAATAGATTTCACTGGTTATCTTTGATACTGCGTATCGGCTGAGAGTTTCTGCGAAACTCTAACAAGTCAAAACCTTGGTACTGCGTACCAAACCGCACAAGAGGGGATTCTCCAGCAAATCCCCTCTTGCATCTCCCCATGCCGCCCCAACGAAGTTGAAAGCCCATCAGATTCCAATAAAAATTTCCTAACAGTTCGGATGGTACATCCATGTACCCCCGAACATGTGGCGTCGTCCATGACGCCACTACGGAATTTTTATTTCCATCTTCGGCAACTTCGAAGGGGACTCAGGTTACTTATTCGATATAATGCTTACGGTTAAATCTTTCGATAATTCTCGTATCATCAGCCTTACCATTTATGCATACAGGCATGAACTTCCATTTAGACAGAGCTTTAATAGCCTTATTTTGTAGATTTTTTGCAAGAGAGCTGTTTACTACAACAATATCTACTGCTGCACCATTTGAATTTACAGTAAAACTTAAATCGACGAAACCCTCATCACTTTGTTCAGGCTGTAAAGTTTCCCAATTCGGAGAGATTTTTATAAAGGCTCTAGGTTTATCAAGGTACTTTGTCGTTATTTTTTCACTTCCTCGATTACAGTAATCGTTCGGCGCAATCTCAAATGCTCCACTTTTTTTCCTTAACAGCTGCCAATCCATTTTTTTACGAGACAAATCAATACGAGGAGATAAGATATAGGTATAACCCTTTTCTAAAAAAGAAAATAACGATGTCTGACTAATAGGTTTGAATCCATCCCACATATTGTCTGCGTGAACACCATAAGTAAAATTTACTTGATAACTTTGAGGAGTAAGATATATGTAACTTTCAGTTTCAGCATATGGCTTCACATTCGCATTCCTGATAAGAACAAGAAATTTTGCTTTTCCTTTACTACCATCATATGATTTGAGAAGTCTGGTCAAGTTATGCTCTTGCCAAGTTAGATCCAAATCAGAATTTTGGCCTAAAGTGTTAACACAACCAGATACCCCTAAACAAATCAAAATAACTAAAATTACCACTTTCATCCAAAAATCCCAAGATACTTATAACTCAAACTATTTCCTAACTTGCCCATCACCTAACACCACAAACTTTTCAGTAGTCAACGCCTCTAACCCCATTGGCCCAAAGGCATGCAGTTTAGAAGTCGAAATACCAATTTCAGATCCTAACCCTAATTCGCCACCATCAGAAAAACGCGATGACGCGTTAACCATCACCACTGAAGAATTAATGCGGCGGATAAAATCGTGCCCGCGTAACTCATCTTCAGTCACAATCACTTCGGTGTGATCTGAGGTATAAGTTTGGATGTGCTCAATCGCCGCTTCATAGTTATCTACCACTTTAACAGCAATCTCTTGGGCTAGATATTCAGCGTGATAATCGTCATCGGTAGCCAGTTGAGCATCTGCAAAAAACTCTCGACTTTTTGGGCAAGCATGAATGGTGACATCAAACTCTGCTAACGCTTCTGCCGCTTTAGGTAAAAAGCTGCCAGCAAGTTCACGGTGTACTACAAGGGTTTCGATGGCGTTACAGGCACTTGGACGTTGGGTCTTACCATTGACCAAAATCGCTACAGCTTTCTCTATATCTGCCGCTTCATCAATGTAGAGGTGGCATACACCTTTGTAATGTTGGATCACCGGAATGCGGGAGTTGTCTGTTACGTAGCGGATCAAGGCTTCACCACCTCTTGGGATCACAAGGTCGATATCTTCATTAAGCTTAAGCAATTCACTGATCACGCTGCGGTCGGTATTGGGTACTATGGTAATGATGGCCGTTTCTAAGCCAGTATCAGCTAGAACTTGATGCCACAAAGTCGCAATCGCTCGATTACTGTATACAGCTTCGGAACCACCACGAAGAATAACGCCGTTTCCTGACTTGAGACACAAAGCAGCCGCCTCTGCGGTCACATTTGGGCGTGCTTCATAAATCATGGCAATCACACCTAGTGGGATCCGCATTTTACCCACTTTAATGCCATTGGGGCGCTCACTAAAGTCACCGAGTCGGCCGACAGGATCGTCTAGGTGAATGATGTCTTCAATGGCGCTAGCAATCCCCTCAATTCGGGCTTCAGTTAGTAACAAGCGATCCAACATGGCGTCAGTTAAGCCTTTAGCTCTGCCTGCTTCAATATCTTTATTATTTTCATTCAGCAACATCTTTTGTTGCTGACGAATGTTGTCAGCCATGGCTTGCAACAAAGTGTTTTTCTGCTCTGTGCTTAACTGAGCGACTTGAGGCGTAGCTTGACTTGCTTGACGGGCTAAACGTGCAATATCAAAGGGCTGTCTATCTTTCATGTTATTCATTTGCGGTTCATTCCTTACAGCAATACAAGATCATCTCGATGGATCACTTCTTGGCTAGGGCAATAGCCCAATGCGGTTTCAATTTGCTGGCTACTGATCCCTTTTATGCGTTCTAAATCTTGGCTGGAATATTGACTGATTCCTTTTGCGATTAAGGTTTCTTTATGTTTATCAACATACACGACCGTAATGGCGGCCCCTTTACTGAACTCGCCAGTCACAGCCTGCACACCAACTGGAAGTAATGAGGCACCAGTGCGTTGCAGAGCTGTCACCGCGCCTTTGTCCACCAGCAAAGTTCCCTCACTTTTTAAGGTATTTTTCAGCCAGCGTTTTTTTGCGGTCAAATTATTGCCTTTAGCAACAAAGCGAGTGCCCGGATTCCCTTTTTTCAACAAGTGTTCAAAAGCGTTGGCTTTGGTGCCATTTACGATATAGGTGTCAATGCCTTGTTCACAGGCTTTATCGGCCGCTTGAATTTTGGTAAACATGCCACCTGTGGCCAGCGAATTACTGGTACCACCCGCAAGTTGATAGATTTCTGGAGTAATATTAGAGATTTCTGGCAGCAGCTTAGCATCGTATACTTGACGAGGATCAGCATCAAATACCCCATCAACATCGCTTAAAATTAATAGCGCCTCCGCATCGGCCACCATTGCCACGAGTGCCGCAAGATTATCATTGTCTCCCACTTTAAGCTCTTGAGTGGCAACTGTGTCATTTTCATTAATGATCGGGATGATGTTATTTTCGAGTAGTACACGTAAAGTATTTTTGATGTTGAGATAACGCCTGCGATCTTTTAAATCCCCGTGGGTGATCAGCAGTTGCGAGCAAGCACAATCAAAAAATCGTTGCCAATTGGCGATCATTTGCATTTGCCCAACCGCCGCCATCGCCTGCTTAGTTGATATTGATGGCTGACCAGAGCCATGACCAATATGACTTTTCCCCGCCGCCACACTGCCAGACGAAACCAATATCACCTCGGTATTTAGCTGTAAACAGGCATTTATAAACCCAGCAATGGTCAACAGATACTTACCCGAACACCCCTCTCCATCAGGGGCAACTAAAGCACTTCCTACTTTGATCACAATTCGTTTGTACTGCATTAGCGCCACTCAGTTTTATACTGTTAAAGGAAAGATTGAAGATTTTAATGAAGATCAGATTAAAATTTGCACGCAAACAGCATAAAAAAACCACCATGGTGAATCAAGTATTAATTTAAGTGCCTGAATTAATACAATTAAAGCAAATCTGGCGCTTCAGCCCTTGCCAAACACCACACCTGAGAAGAGATGCCTTGCTTTGTCAGTAGTTGAGTAATTTCAGTTACCGTTGTGCCTGTGGTCACGACATCATCGACAATAGCCACTCTTTGCACATCAATGGCTTTAACTAGGCTAAATGCCTGATGAAGATTCTGTCGTCGCTGCTTTCCGTCTAATCCAGCTTGTGGTTGGGTCGCTTGAGTACGAATAAGGTGTTCATCCAGTAATGGCAACTTTAATCGTTCACTTAATGGCTTGGCCACTAACCATGCTTGATTAAACCCTCGCTGTCGCTGCCGTTTGGGGTGCAGCGGAACGGGAATAATGGCCTGTGGCATGCTGATCATCTCTTGTTGAGCTAATAAAACGATCCGTTGATAAAGCGCTTGTGTAAGTGCTTCTAGTACTGCACATTGGCGTTGATATTTGATGGCGGCAATCCATCGACCCAGCCCTTGGTGATAACTGCACGGCGCAATAACTTTTAATGGCATCAGCAACTGGCATTGACCGCAATACGCCATGGTTTCTGTCATGCTGCCACCACAACCTAAACAAACTGGCGTAGAATAGAGCCCAGCCTGTAAACATACCGAACAGATCCCATGACCGTCACCATCTACAGACTGATGACAAGCAATACACCGATTCGGTACACTTCGCTTAATTAATTGTCCACATTGCTGCTGTATACGCTGCCATTGAGTACGCCAATCCATTGCCGTTCTCCTAAACGAAAGGAAGTCCATCGTGCCACAATCAAAACAAAATATCGAATCCATAGGTCAAGGTAAGGATATTGTGCTATTGCATGGCTGGGGCATGAACCACGCGGTATTTTCTCCTTTGTTTGAACGGCTACAAGGGTATCGTGTGCATTATGTTGATTTACCCGGTTTTGGTCATAGCGATCCCGTAGAAGGTGAGTTAATGGCATGGGTAGATCACCTTATTGAGCATTTACCCGACAACAGCATTTGGCTCGGTTGGTCGCTGGGTGGATTAGTGGCAACCCAATTGGCGTTAACCTATCCCGATAAAGTGAGAGGCTTGATCACGGTTGCCTCTTCTCCCTGCTTTTTGAGTAAACCCGATGAACACTGGGCGGGAATGGATCCTAAGGTGTTATCTCTATTTTCTGAACAATTACAATCAAACATTAAAAAAACCGTTGAACGCTTTTTAGCGATCCAAGCTATGGGAAGTAAAACGGCTAAACAAGAAATCAAGCAGCTGAAACACGATGTACTCACCCAGCCGCTACCTGCTCAACAAGCTTTAGCACAAGGGCTGTCTTTCCTGCAAAAATACGACCTGCGAAACCAAGCAACAAATATCAAACTGCCTTGGCTTCGCCTTTGGGGACGATTGGATAGCCTAGTGCCCAAAGCCATTATTGAGCAAATGCCCACAACCTCTAATACTACCGATGTCATCATGCACGATTGTGCCCATGCCCCGTTTTTCTCACACCCAGAGGAATTTTGCGACATTCTATTGAAATGGTTACATAAATACTCATGATACCTATATATGCAACTCTCAGGGCTTATTCAGCGTTGCATTATTCGAGGCGTGAAAGTGCAGAACTAGCGGGCTAATTTAAGCTTTCACAACAAAGAAGAATCAACGCTGATAAGCCCACTCCGTGCGAGTTTAATTGCCATTTATTCTGCCTTACTTATCCTTGAAATAGACTAACTATTCCTGCGGATAACTAACTTACCTAAATGGCAATTAATTCTCGCTGAAATCCTGCATATACAGATATCATGAGTATTGCTAAACTCTGTTCAACATTCACCGTTCAGGGAAAGGGCAATGGCAATCACTACTCATTACGGCAATGTCCCCATTGCACCAACCAATGTGGCTACTGACAGCGTTCGTAATGAGAATGAGCATAAAAAACCCATTCCACCAGCCAAATCTGTTTCAGATATCCATGTAGAACGGGCGATCGATCCAGAAAAAGAACACGATGCTGAACAAGGTCAGCATCAGCATCACCATCAACAGCAGCCTGAACCTGAATTTTCAGAGCAAGCAGAGGCCGATATATCAACCGAGCTAACGTCCAGCGCTACTACAACTCAAGTCCCTCCTATACAAGCCGCCTTAAAACGCTCTGATATTCATATAGGTGCTGAGCCGCCAGTGATTCTAGAGCATGAGCCTGAAACCCAAAAAGTCACGCCAGCGGATGCCAAAGATGTTCGGCGGCAATTAAGTAAGGTGTATCAAGATGAGGATTACCCAAAACCAAAAGCTATGATTGACGAGACGTTATAGAGAATTCCATTGTCTATGCTCTGAGTGCTCCTCAAAAATTCTAAGTCAGTGAAATGACAAGAGTGAAGATAAGCAATAGTTTGCTTATCTTCATCATACTTAAAAAAATGAGAAGCCCTTAGTGCTTAAGTAAGTACGTTGCTACTTTTTCATTTTGGCAAAGGCTTCAGCAAACGCATTACCCATAGCCGCATTTTTCGGTGCTTTGTTCTGCTTATGTTGAGGCTTATTATGTTTATTAGCCGCTTTCGGATTCGGCTTATTATCACGTTGACCACTCGCATTCGCTTTCGCGGTAGCCGCAGATTCATTCATTTTCATGGTCAACGCAATACGACGACGCTCCACATCTACATCAATCACTTTGACTTTTACCACATCGCCCGCTTTCACAATCGTATGCGGATCGCTGACAAATTTGTCGGTTAACGACGAAATATGCACTAAGCCATCTTGGTGAACGCCTACATCAACAAAGGCACCAAAATTAGTGACATTGGTCACCACGCCTTCAAGGATCATATCTAGCTTAAGATCCTTAACATCCTCAACACCATCTTTAAAGCAGGCTGTTTTAAACTCACCACGAGGATCGCGTCCCGGCTTTTGCAGTTCAGTAACAATATCTGTAATAGTCACTTCACCAAATTTATCATCGGCATAATCACTGGCATTCACCGCCGCCAGCTTTTCACTATTGCCGACTAACTCAGTCACCGACACCTGTAATTGTTGAGCCATCTTCTCCACAACGCCATAGGCTTCTGGGTGAACAGCCGAAGCATCTAATGGATTATCACCACCTTGAATACGCAAGAAACCGGCAGCTTGCTCATAAGCTTTAGGGCCAAGACGTGCTACTTTTAATAATTGTTTGCGATTGGCAAAGCTGCCATGTTCATCTCGATAGCTCACTACATTTTTCGCGAGCGTTTTATTAAAGCCAGCCACTTGAGCGAGTAACGGCTCAGATGCCATATTCAAATCAACACCCACAGCGTTTACGCTGTCTTCCACTACCGCTTCAAGTGAGCGCGATAACTGACTTTGGTTCACATCGTGCTGATACTGACCCACACCAATAGATTTTGGCTCAATTTTCACAAGCTCTGCCATAGGGTCTTGCAAACGACGTGCAATCGACACCGCGCCACGAAGTGAAACATCTAAATCAGGAAATTCAGCTGCCGCCAATTCCGAAGCCGAGTACACAGAAGCCCCCGCTTCACTCACCATGACTTTAGTGACTTTATTTTTGATTTCAGTCAAACTTGCGATGACTTCGCCAGCAAGTTTATCGGTTTCACGAGAACCCGTACCGTTGCCAATAGCAATCAGTTCCACTTTGTGCATCTTCACTAAGTTAGCGATTGAACGTGCCGACTTGTCCCACTGATTTTGTGGTGCATGAGGGAAAATAGTCGTATGTGCCACTAGCTTACCAGTGTCATTTACAATCGCGACTTTAACCCCAGTACGGATGCCTGGGTCTAAGCCCATGGTCACTTTACTGCCCGCAGGGGATGCCATTAGCAAATCGTTAAGGTTACGAGCAAACACTTTGATGGCTTCATCTTCAGCGCGTTCTCTCAGAGCTGCGATAAATTCGGTTTCCATTTGCAATGAGATCTTCACTCGCCATGTAGAGGCAACCACAGTGGCAAGCCAAGTATCAACCTCTGAATTTGATAGTGACAGGTTTAAGTGATCACGAATGATGATTTCACAGTAACTGCCAGCTTTAGCTTCTGAATTAGGATCAGCATTTAAGCTCAATGCCAATACACCTTCCGTACGGCCTCGCAGCATAGCTAAAGCACGGTGAGATGGCACTTTGGTAATGGCTTCGTTATGTTCAAAGTAGTCTCTAAACTTAGCGCCTTCTTTCTCTTTGCCTTTCATCACTCGGCTTTCAAGTTGCGCTTGTTGCTCAAGGTGTTTACGGATCTTAAGTAGTAGCCCAGCGTCTTCAGCAAAGCGCTCCATCAAGATAAAGCGTGCACCATCCAGTACGGCTTTGGTATCAGTAAAGCCTTTTTCGGCGTTAATAAATGCGCTCGCTTTAGCCTCTAACGCAGCTTGGCGATTCGCTAATAAAAAGTCTGCTAACGGCTCTAGCCCAGCTTCTTTGGCGATTTCACCTTTGGTGCGACGCTTGGGCTTATAAGGTAAATACAGATCTTCCAAACGGGTTTTGGTATCAGCATGATCGATTTCATGTTTGAGTGATTCAGTAAGTTTGCCTTGAGCTGAAATACTCGATAGCACCACTTCACGACGTTCATTTAATTCCCGTAAGTAGCCTAAACGAGACTCTAAGGTTCGTAACTGGCTATCATCAAGTCCACCTGTGGCTTCTTTACGATATCGAGCAATAAATGGAACGGTGGAACCATCATCCAGTAACGCTATTGCAGCAGAAACTTGAGATTGGTTGGCCGATAACTCATGAGAAATGGTTTGAACTATTGAGTGCATACAGGATCTTCTACTATCAAACACAAAAAATGATGGCTACCATAGCATAAGCAGCGTTGTGCTTGTATCCTCAAAAACCCTTTTTTAAGTAAGCTCTTTCTGTTTAACCGACCGCATATCACCTTACCCAAGTGTTTACCTCGCTTTTTCTCAATTAGGATCATTGATTTCTGTTGCAATTTCAGTAAGGTGTTTTTTTCTTGTAATTATTTGAGACATCCCTTTGCGCACCAATTTGATCACCCCTGAAGGCTTTGAGAAACTGCAACAAGAACTCGACTATCTGTGGCGCGAGTACCGACCTGAAATTACTAAAAAAGTAGCGTGGGCAGCCAGCCTTGGTGATCGCAGCGAAAATGCCGATTACAAAGAAAATAAACGCCTGCTTAGACAAATTGACAGCCGAGTACGGTTTTTACGCAAACGCCTAGAAGCGTTAAAAGTGGTACATCATGCTAAAGAGCAAGAGGGCAAAGTCTTTTTTGGTGCTTGGGTGGAGGTCGAGAACGAACAAGGAGAAACTAAGTCATTCCGCATTGTCGGCCCTGATGAAATTTATGGTAACAACGACTACATTTCTATCGATGCACCCATGGCACGCGCTTTACTCAAAAAAGAAGTGGACGACGAAGCGGTAGTGCACACGCCTACAGGCGAACAAGTTTGGTACATCAATAGCATTCGTTATTCACTTTCCGCTAATTGATGTCCATCGATAATATCGTAATATTCCATGGCCGCTGACAATATCTTTTCACGTTGCATGCGTTTGTCTTTAATCTCGGCTTTCAATTTCTCGGTCTGATTATCTAGACGTCGTGCTTCTTGTCTAAGTTCAGCGTTCACTTTAGTTTCATCCACCGCGTTTTTCTTAAAACTTTCAACACCTTTTTTATTCACTACTTGTGAACGCTGCATTAAGGGAGAGTGTTTGAGCTGATCAGCTTTATGCTGTAAATGTTGAGCTTTTATTTTTTCACGATAATCAAGCTGGGTTCTTAAATTACCAATTTCATGTTGAATAGCCCTATATTCAACTGATTTTTGCGCTTTAGCTCTTGCTGCTGATTTGTCATTACCACGAGTATCAACCTCGGTGGGTTTTTCAGGTTCACCAGTTGGTTGCGATTGACGAAACGTCAACTGCTCACGGCTTGGATCAAATTGAACCGCTTGCGAATGCTTTTGACTCCACTGCAAGCGTCTATCACTGACTTGCTTGAGCTTCTGATTTAACACATCCTCAGCGTGTTTGTGTTTTTCCTCGAGTTCTGTAACTTTATCCTGCGCTTGTTCTGATGTCTTCAATAACGGCGTGCTTTCATCTACGGAACTGGCCTTATCACTCTGTTGAGATAACTGAGACAGTTTTACTGGCGTAGCCAATGCATCTTGCTGTTTGATATGAGAAGCTTGGGCGCTGTAATAGCCCTGTTTAACCGCGGTTTTAATCACAGCCGGCGCTTTTTCTCTGATGGTTTCATTGGACGATAAGGTCGCAAAGGCAAGTAACCCACGAGTCGCCATTGAAATTTTATCGGCAAAGTTAAAGGCTTTTGGATCTTGGTAACCCAATTTTTTAAGTGCTGCAAATGCCATGTTGCCCACTGAATCCTGACCCATTGGCAGCAAATCAGGGCGTTTGCCTTTCCAGTCCATGTAAGAGCAAATACTGTCACCTACGGCGACGCCTAAATGAGTGGTGGCTAGAAAAAGTAATGGCGTTGTTGCACCAAGTGTCCCTATGGTTGCCATTAATGTCGCTCCTACCGCAACCCCCGAGCCAATAGCAATGGCTAAATTTTTAATAAAGGCTTTTTTCTTAAGATTTACGCCTTGGTTTTCAGCGTCTTTATGGGATTGGGCAGTAGCTTCGATGCTGGATTTTACATCTAGATGTTCATCTGCTTTTTGTGGGACTGAACTAGGGGCTTCAAGCCCTACTTGAGTCAGATTAAATACTTTTGATGCTGAAGTTTCTACTTTAGGCTCGTCATTCCCTTGACCCAATTTAACCTGTAAACCCGCAGAGGAAATCCCACTATTATTAATACTCATTTCACCATCCAACATCCATGTTTTGTGTTGAGTATAGTTCAAGCCCATAAAAAAACGCCTCAACCAAATGGCTTGAGGCGTTATAACTCAAGTTTCGGAGTTCATTTTTAGCTAAAATCATGGGAACTTTTCAGTTGAAATAGCCTCTTGGCGTAATGTAAAAGTATCCATTTGCATGACTTGATTAAAAAACTTGGTTACTTCTTCGTTGATCTTATTCAGTATGCTCTCACTTTCTGTTGCTGATAATGCAGAAATACTAGAAACTGCATCACTGATTAAAGCCTTAAATAATCCCCACAACTTACAGGCAAAATCTAAATTTTGCAGACTGTCGCAAAGCAGGTTTCTTGA
>NZ_ML014766.1 GCF_003675895.1 Parashewanella curva | reverse complement strand
TTACTGTGTTCCACTTCTTTACGTAAGCGTTTTATTTTAGCTTTGGCGTTATGGAATGATTGGATAAGGATCGATTTTTGATGACAGAATTGACCTATGGTTAATCCTGAATCCCGTTGCTCTTCTAAAAGGTGCAGCCACTCTTCAGGGCTTCTATGTTGATGTCGCATTAGCTGTAGCCTTTGACAAATAAAGACCACTATGCCGATTTTAATTAACTAAGACAGGTGCTGTTTGGCAGACGGTTACAATAAACTCATCGAACATTCGCTTTAATTTAACGTGCTCGATGGGAATTGAAGGATCAATGGGGTCGTAAAGCAAGGGGGTAGCATTTTTTTGCTCTTTTGAAATTTTAGCTATCCATGCCAAGATCATTTTGGAAAGTTTTATTGCTTCTTGTCCTGTCCTTGCGCAGTTGAAAAAACGAAATTCAATAGTAGTTTTAGGGTGAGAGACTATGTGTCCCTTTTCAGCATCAGCAACCTGTGTTCCATAATCAAAGCCAAACTCGGCTGGTATTTTTACTGGCCGATATTTTACAAAGTAATTACCAACTCCCCAAGCTAAATCGAATAGTTGTAAAACCTCTTTATTATCGGAAAAGGAGCCAACGCTTTTCCCTGTATAGCCAGCAAGTAATAGTTCATTAAATGCGTCTAACAAACCTAGTAAAATATTTAGATTAACGGATGGGTCCTGTGCCAAGTATTTCCAAGTATCGGCTGAGAATTCTTCTGTTTTAAAGCATTGAGTCAACCAAGCTTTGTTTTCTACATCAACAAGTAGTCTGAAATAAAATTCTGGGTTGTAACCGACTGCCTTTGTTAGGTCTATATGCTTATGCCCTGAACTCGCCTTTAATCCTAGCGTTTGTGCTATTTCTGTAATAAACCAAGAAAATAGATTTTCAATAGATATTTTATGACCTTTTAGTTTGACGAGTTGACCAAGTTTGTATGGTGACACGTTAACTTCAGGGAGGGTGTGTTTATGCCAGTTATCAAAGAACAATGAAGCTTGCCAAGCACCTATTTGATAAGTAAGTGAAAGTTTTTGTTCATCTAAAACAATCTTACAATGAGCTCGATTAATGCTGTGCAATGTCAGTTTATCTTGAATGGCAGTTCGCCAACGATGAAGCAATGCAAGTTTTGCTTTTTTTGTCAGGAAACGAGGTTGGCTTTCGGGGAAGTAGTATTCAAACTCTTCACCATTTTTTACTAGTTCTAACTTTATATTTTGACATGGATTTTCGTTATGAGAATGCGTAAGTAAATATCGCTTTATTAGATAGGCATTGATAAATTTGGTGTCACACTCATCAAAAGCAAAAGAGGTGCAAGAGAAATTGCTCTCAATAAGGTGAGAGTTCAAACGTGATAATAGCGATAAATTATGTGGTAATAATGTCGAGAGGTTGAGCGCTACTTCGTGGTTACAGACCTCAACGCAATTTAATCTATTGCTGACGAGTGACGTGTATGCCTTTTCGGCTGACATTAGTTTTGCATATACAGTTGAAGAGTCGAATAAAGTTAAGAGCAAAATAATATCAATAGCAATAATAATGGCTCTAGAGAAGTGGTTACATATGTTCCATTTATGCTCCCAATAACAGGTTGAGTTCTTAAAATAATTGTAGAATAGCTCAGAGACTTCTTTTGCATGATGAGGCTTAACATCAACTGCCATAGAATGACCTAGTGAGCTGTTCCCGACATCGAAGTCGCCTTCTTTTAAATCTGACTCTACGAGAATTCTACTAAAGTCAGATTGATGCTGCGGAATGGTGGCAATATTATCAAACCATATCTCTAGTGCTTTTATCGCTTCAATACATTTTGCTTCATTTTGTAAAAGTTCCGACCTCATTAACAGATCATCTAACTTACTAAGAATTAAGTGATCTTGAGTTGGTTTTGCTGAAACTGAAGATGAAGTTGGGAGTGGTGAACTGTGAGCACAAGTTATTTCGGTTATACATGTTGATGAGATCATTTTTACTTAGTGATATTCAATTTTGACATCTGGAAATATACAGAGATCAGATACATGTAATGGTTAAATTTTATTCATCTGTGTAATTGGGGAGATTGCTCTCTGTTGAGTAACATTGAAAAATCATATCCATAATAACTCACGATATTCTTCTGGCTCTAACCCTAAGCTTTTAATGAAGTCATCAAACATGAGCTTGAGTTTGGCCTGCTCAATCGGAACCTTAGGGTTGATTGGACGGTAGTGAATTGGAGTTGTCTGCTTTTGCTCTTGAGCTATTTTGCTTATCCAAGCTGAAATAAGTTTAGAAATTTTGATCGCTTCTTGGCCATTTCTAGCGCAATTAAAAATACGAAATTCAATTGTGGAGTTAGGATGCGAAACAACTAAGCCCTGTTCAGCTGCTGCAATTTGTTGCTTATATTTTTGTCCTAAGTTAACAGGGATTTTTAGTGGTCTATATTTATCGTCATTAGGTGCTACTCCCCAAGCCAAATCTAAGAGTTGTAACACAATTGCATTATCAGCAAAATCACCTTTGCTTTTTCTTCTATATCCTGCTTTTAGCAACTCATTGAATACTGTTAATAATCCCTGAAATTCAGCAATGTTTGAGTCAGGCTCTTGTATTAAATATTTCTTTGTTTTATGAGTGTATTCGGCAGTGTCAAAGCATTGTGTCAACCATGCATTGTTCTCAACATCAACCAATAATCGGAACAGGAATTCAGGGTTATAACCTGCGGCTTGGCTCAAATCGATATGTTTATGTCCTGAGCTTGCTCTGAGTCCAAATTGCCGAGCTAAGTCGGTTATAAAGGTAGATAACATCGCTGACATCGACATTTCAATATCGCCTATTTTAACTGTTTCACCAATTCGGTAAGGCGATACGTTGACTTCAGGTAGAGTGTAATTGAGCCAGCCATCAAAAAATAATTTCGCATGCCATGACCCGATTTGATAGTTAAGAGTCTGAGATTTTTCGTCTAAATCAAATGTGCAATGAGTAAGAGGTATATTTAATGAAAGTAATTTGCTTTTGATGGTATCTCTCCACTGATTTAATAGCATTAATTTTTGAAAATCCATCATTCTTTTTGATTGCCTGTTTGGTGGATAATATTCAAACTCCTCACCATTTCTTATCAGCTTGGTATCTATCGGCTGACATCCATGTATAGGCTTATCGGATGTAAGTAAACATCTTTTTATGACATAGGTATTGATGAAGGCTTTACCATCAGGTGTGAGATCTGTGAATTTATGACTTGAAGGCTTAGTCGGAACTTGATGAAGCCAAAATAATACACAATAGGGGACAATAGTAGCCTTATTTAGCTTGATTACATGCTCATTGCTATCTAACAGTTTTTCTCTATTAACAACTACAGAGCTGTAAGCATGCTTGGCGGACATTAATTTTGAGTAAACCGTGGCGGGTTTGTAAATCGCTAGTAGTAAGATAATGTCAAAAGCGATGATGATGGCTATTTCAGGATCATTATAAGTAGTCCAACTTTTACTCCAGTGACCTTCTGTTTGTGAGTTTGAATAATATTGAACAAAAATCTCGGATACGACTTTTGCGTTTTGAGATTTGACTTCAAAAGCTAACAATCGATTTAATGTTGAACTGCTAGTATTGAATACATCATTTTTGACATTACAGCTTGTTATACATTGCTGAAATTCAGATTCGTAGTCACACGCTTGAGCAATAACAATATCATCAAACCAGCGTTCTAGATTTTGCACTGCGGTTATGTATCTTTCGTCTTGCTGTAATGCTTTGGGCGCGACAAACAAATCGTTTAGGCGACTTTGTATTTGCCAATCAGGAGTTGAGCCTTTTTTAGGAGAGAGCGGTGCTGAAGTTGTGGATAAAAAATTGTTCTGAGCCACCGAAGTAGAAGAGGCTTCTTTTATCATTTATCTTCAAAATTAAGGGGGTTATTACAACAATATACTGACAGAAACTCGTTTTCATGAGTGAATTTTTGTTTATTTTAAGCGTAACTGAAAGCTATCGTTAAAAATCTGACGTTTTAAATATTTTGTAGTAGGTGTTTTGTTGCTCATAGGTATATAATCTCCGCATTTTGTATGCGAGTAATATCAAGACAATTCATGCTTGATAATTAATCTTTCCAATTTCAGGACGAGTTCATGTATCAAACCACTGCCGTGCTTCGAACCGCGTTTTTAGAGTTTTTTGGTCGCAATGGTCACCAAATTGTCGATAGCAGTTCGCTGGTTCCGCACAATGATCCAACCTTATTGTTCACCAATGCTGGTATGAACCAGTTCAAAGATTTATTTTTAGGACAAGAGAAGCGTTCTTATACTCGAGCAACCACATCACAGCGATGTGTGCGTGCTGGTGGTAAGCACAACGATTTGGATAACGTTGGTTATACCGCTCGTCATCATACCTTTTTTGAAATGCTGGGTAACTTCAGCTTTGGTGATTACTTTAAAGAAGATGCCATTAATTTTGCTTGGACGTTTTTAACTGAAGAGTTAAAGCTGCCAAAAGAAAAACTGTGCGTAACGGTTTATGAAACCGATGATGAAGCATTCAGCATTTGGCGTGACAAAGTTGGCGTACCTGAAGATAGCATTATTCGAATTGGTGATAACAAAGGTGCTCAATACGCTTCAGATAACTTCTGGCAAATGGGGGACACTGGTCCTTGTGGCCCTTGTACTGAGATCTTTTATGATCACGGTGAGCACATTTGGGGTGGACGCCCTGGTACTCCTGAAGAGGACGGTGATCGCTTTATCGAGATCTGGAACCTAGTATTTATGCAATACAACCGTCAGCCAGACGGTACTATGGAGCCTTTGCCAAAGCCATCTGTAGATACAGGTATGGGAATTGAGCGTATTGCTGCCATTTTGCAGGGTGGTCACTCAAACTATGATATCGACATTTTCCAAAAATTGATTGCTAAAGCCGCTGAACTAACAAGTGCTAAAGATTTAGAAAATAAATCACTACGAGTTATCGCTGACCACATTCGTTCATGTGCTTTCCTAATTGCTGACGGTGTAATGCCATCAAACGAAGGTCGTGGCTATGTTTTACGTCGGATCATTCGTCGTGCGGTTCGTCACGGTAACAAACTTGGCGCAACGGATACTTTCTTCTACAAGTTAGTACCAACGTTAATTGAAGTAATGGGCGATGCAGCAAATGGCCTTAAAGAAGTTCAAGCTATAGTAGAGAAGGCACTTAAAGCAGAAGAAGAGCAGTTTGCCCGTACTCTTGAGCGTGGTTTGAATATTCTTGATGCGGCGCTTAATGGGCTTGACGGTAAGATCTTAGATGGCGAAACCTTGTTCAAGCTATATGATACTTACGGTTTCCCTGTTGATTTAACTGCTGATGTTTGTCGAGAGCGTGAAATCGACGTTGATGAAGCAGGCTTTGAAGCTGAAATGGCGAAACAAAAAGCACGTGCTCAAGCGGCAGGGCAGTTCAGTGCAGAGTATTCATCAGCAATCACGCTTGAAGAAACTACCGACTTTACAGGGTATGAACTACTGGCTGATAACAGTAGTGTTATCAAGTTGCTTAAAGAAGGTGAGGAAGTTTCTGAATTATCTGCTGGTGATGAAGCCATTATCGTACTAGAGCAAACTCCATTTTACGCTGAATCGGGTGGTCAAGTAGGTGATAGCGGTATCTTAACTGGCGAAGGTTTTGAGTTTGAAGTAAAAGATACTCAGAAATACGGTCAAGCATTTGGTCATATTGGTAAACTTGTTTCTGGCTCACTAAAAGCTGGGGGTAGCGTTTCGGCTCAAGTTAATAAGCAACGTCGTCATCGTACTCAATTGAACCATAGCGTAACTCACTTATTGCACGCTGCACTTCGACAAGTGTTAGGTACGCATGTTACTCAGAAAGGTTCATTGGTTGACCCTGACAAGCTGCGTTTTGACTTTTCTCACTTTGAAGCCGTAAAAGTGGAAGAGTTGGTTGAAGTTGAAAACTTAGTAAACCAACAAATTCGTCGTAACCATGAGCTTAAAGCAGAAGTGATGGATATTGATGCGGCGAAAGAAAAAGGCGCTATGGCTCTGTTTGGTGAGAAATATGATGCGGAAGTTCGTGTTGTCACCATGGGCGATTTCTCTATCGAGCTTTGTGGTGGTACTCATGTAGGTCGCACGGGTGATATTGGTTTATTCAAAATCACTCAAGAAGCAGGCATTGCAGCTGGTGTTCGTCGTATTGAAGCGGTAACTGGAGCTGCGGCAGTTGAGTTGGTGAATGCTCAACAGCAAGCGCTATCTTCAGCGGCTTCTCTGTTGAAAGCTGAACCGAATGCACTGGTTGCAAAGCTTCAAGCACAGCTTGATAAAGCCAAGTTACTTGAAAAAGAAGTAGCACAACTTAAAGCTAAGTTGGCATCAGCGGCAAGTGCTGATTTAGTCAATGAAACCGTCGAAGTGAACGGTATTAAAGTATTAGTGAAAAAACTTGAAGGTGTAGATGCAAAATCGCTTCGTGATCTTCAAGATCAACTAAAAACCAAACTAGGTACAGGTGTGGTTGTATTAGGGATTGCTGGCGATGCTAAGGTTAACCTTATCGCTGGTGTCAGCAAAGACCTAACCGCTAAAGTTAAAGCGGGTGAACTTGTAGGTATGGTTGCAGGCTTTGTGGGTGGTAAAGGCGGTGGTCGCCCTGACATGGCACAAGCTGGTGGTAGTCAACCAGAAAACCTAGAGAACGCACTAACTAAGGTATTACCTTGGTTAGAGGAACGCTTGATTTAACCTTTGTTAATGCTTCTTATAAACAATAAATAATGCGCTTTTAAAGGCGCATTATTTTTGAAGATATAAAATTAAGAAGAAAGCCGTTAGAAGTCAGGTCTTATATCTTACTGAACCAAGTGAGGGACTAGGGGTTAAAAAGGACTTCGATGGTTAATGAAAGCTCAGCGAACCGTTTGTTCATATACAGCCTTATGTGCTGAACCTGAACAGAAAGTTGCTGAAAATCATAATGCTTGAGCTGATATCTTGGGGATGCAAGATATACGTGTTAGGTTTAGGACGACATTTTATAAACATATTTCGATAGTTAATCAGTTGCTTGTACGGTAAAGTCATTCGGGTAAAGCATTACTCATTTGATAGCCACAAATCGCCATTTAATGACGTTTTCTCAATTGAATACTATTAATTTAGACCAAGCTGACCTTATAATAGGCGGAAATCGGAGATGTGCCGGATGTACGCTGTAATGGAAAAATAGGAGCGATCGAATGCTGATTTTGACTCGTCGAGTTGGTGAAACATTGATGATTGGTGATGAAGTCACTGTCACAGTTTTAGGTGTAAAAGGTAATCAGGTACGTATTGGTGTTAATGCACCAAAAGAAGTATCTGTCCACCGTGAAGAAATCTACCAACGCATTCAGTCTGAAAAAGAAAATTCATCAGAGGATAGTAACGGCAATTTCTGATTGTAGGGATTTGCAGTTTATTGAAGGCCAGCTTTTTAGCTGGCTTTTCTTTTTTAGGCTTTATGACGTTTATCTTTTATTTATTAAAACTCAGCGTTTCTGAACAAAGCCTACCTAAACTTGCACTTTTCCTACATAATTTACTTCTGAATAGGATAACCCTTCGACAATGTGATTAAAAACAGGGCAGTTAGATCGACATAAATAAAAAGGGTTTGACTTATTTCCTTCACACAGTAATATGTGCGCCAAGAAAACGGAGAGGTGGCCGAGTGGCCGAAGGCGCTCCCCTGCTAAGGGAGTATGGGCTTTATCTCCCATCGAGGGTTCGAATCCCTCCTTCTCCGCCATTTTCTTATTAGATTTTTTTGATGCGCGTGTAGCTCAGCTGGATAGAGTACCTGGCTACGAACCAGGCGGTCAGAGGTTCGAATCCTCTCACGCGTACCATCAAATCTAATATGAACTTGAAGTCGACGCGCGTGTAGCTCAGCTGGATAGAGTACCTGGCTACGAACCAGGCGGTCAGAGGTTCGAATCCTCTCACGCGTACCATTCAATTTCATGTTTATGTCTAATTTAGTAAATACCGATGCGCGTGTAGCTCAGCTGGATAGAGTACCTGGCTACGAACCAGGCGGTCAGAGGTTCGAATCCTCTCACGCGTACCATATTTACTTGCTTTTTAATCGATGCGCGTGTAGCTCAGCTGGATAGAGTACCTGGCTACGAACCAGGCGGTCAGAGGTTCGAATCCTCTCACGCGTACCATAAAAGTAAAAGTACCACGGAGAGGTGGCCGAGTGGCCGAAGGCGCTCCCCTGCTAAGGGAGTATGGGCTTTATCTCCCATCGAGGGTTCGAATCCCTCCTTCTCCGCCATTACTTTTACCCATTCTTATATCTATCCCTTTTTTAAATCTTCTTTTTAATTTAATCATCTTTATTTCTAAGATTATCTAATTTTTACTGGATAAAGTGCAATTGCGTGAACGTCAACAGAAGCGCACATCCATGTGCTCACGACTGTGGTATCCTTAACTAATCTATCCCTAAGAACCCACCAGTTTGATGTGCCCACAGTTGCGCATAAATACCACCAGATTTGATAAGCTCTGAATGTGTGCCTTGTTCAACCACTTTTCCTTCATCTAATACGATCAATCGATCCATTGCTGCAATGGTCGAAAGGCGATGTGCAATAGCGATAACTGTCTTGCCCTCCATTAATTGATATAAGCTTTGTTGAATAGCGGCTTCTACTTCAGAGTCGAGAGCAGATGTAGCTTCATCAAGTACCAAAATTGGAGCGTTTTTAAGCAGTACTCGCGCAATAGCGATTCGTTGTCGTTGCCCGCCAGAAAGTTTCACTCCACGCTCACCAACTAACGCATCAAGGCCATGATTGCCCTCATGATCCGATAAGTCTTTAATAAAGCTGCCTGCCTGTGCTTTATCGATGGCATCAAGTAACTCTTCTTCCGTAGCATCAGGGCGGCCATAGAGAATGTTCTCTCGAATACTTCTGTGCAGAAGCGAGGTATCTTGGGTCACCATGCCTATTTGGGCGCGTAAAGAGTCTTGGGTAACTTGACTGATATCGGTATGATCAATGTTGATTGAGCCATCGTTAAGATCATGAAAACGCAACAAAAGGTTTACCAGTGATGATTTACCTGCACCTGAGCGCCCAACTAATCCGACTTTTTCACCGGGCTTGATGGAGATATTTAAATCATCAAATACTGGTTTATCTTGGTCATAATAAAATTGCACTCGGCTAAAGTCGATTTTCCCTTGGGTAACCTTTAAAGCTGGAGCATTCGGAATATCCACCACTTCTGTGGGCTTAGATAAGGTTTTCATGCCATCAGCAACGGTACCAATATTCTCAAATAGTGCACTGATTTCCCACATGATCCATTGAGACATACCATTGAGTCGCAGTGATAAGCTAACCGCTATAGCAATAGCCCCTACTGTAATTGCGGATTCTTTCCAAAGCCAGATTGAAAGCGCTGCGATACTGAATGCCAGCACATAGTTAAGGGTTTGAACCCCAACATTTATTTTGGTGACTAAGCGCATCTGCTTGTAAACGGTTTTTAGAAACCCGTCCATCGAGTCTTTAGCGTATTGGGCTTCGTTGTCGGTATGAGCAAACAACTTTACTGTGGCGATGTTGGTATAACTGTCGACGATACGACCTGTCATGGTTGAACGTGCATCAGCTTGCTCAGTCGAGACTTTTTTTAATTTAGGTACCAATAAATATTGAATACCTATATAACAACCTAACCAAACAAACATAGGTAACACTAAACGCCAGTCTGCTGAAGCAATCATTACCAGCATCGAAGTGAAGTACACCAGAATATAAACCAATACGTCCAATAACTTCATTACAGTTTCACGAACCGCTAAAGAGGTTTGCATAACCTTAGTGGCGACACGACCAGCATAGTCACTCTGGTAGAAACTGATGCTTTGTTTAAGCAGGTGCTTGTGAGATGACCACCGAATCGACATAGGGAAGTTGCCCATTAGCCCTTGGTAAACGATAAGTCCATGCAGGAGCGATAGTGATGGAATGACAACCAGAGTGAGTAACGTCATCCCGAGTAGTTTCATGCCTTCCTCTTGCAATAAGGTATTTGGATTTTTATTTACCAGCCAATCAACCAACTGACCCATAAATCCAAATAACGACACTTCTAAAATAGCTAGTAGAGCTGTCAGTACAGACATGATGGCTAATTGTGTACGATAGCCTTTAGTGTGGTGCTGGCAAAACGCGAAAATACCTTTTGGTGGCTGCGTGTGGCCTTCAATGGGAAGAGGATCGACCCATGACTCAAATCGCTTGAACATACTTATCCTAAATTTAAAAATAGTCGAAAAACGATTCAGCATACTGTAGATTCAGAAATCGGCAACTAGGGATAACAAATAAATGTTGAAATTTCATAACATAAAAGAAAAAGACACAGCGAAGCCGATTGTGTCGAAGCTTGTTAATTTTTCGTTAGGCAAGGTGCTACTAGCTGCAAATATAGATGGCCTGACACATTTAAAGCTAAATGAGCAGTCATTAAATTTGGCATCGAGTGATGAGCCACAAAGAGCATTGGCAGACGAACATATTGAAAATGCAAGTGTGCAGCTTAATGAGTATTTTGACGGCCTTAGAAATGAGTTTGACTTATCCCTTGCTCCCCATGGAACTGATTTTCAAATGCAAGTTTGGCAGGCATTACTTAAAGTACCATTTGGTGAAACAGCGAGTTACAGTGATATTGCCGAACACATAAAACGACCAAAAGCAGTTAGGGCGGTTGGAGCTGCAAATGGTGCGAACCCTATTGCGATTATTGTTCCATGCCACCGAATTATTGGCAAAAGCGGCCAGTTAACTGGTTATGCTTATGGGGTTGAGATTAAACGAACCTTGCTGCAACTAGAAGGTCATTGAATAGAACATTGGCTTGATGGTTTAAGCGATTCTTCTAAAGCTATTAGATAGATCAAACAGTCTGCACATTCACTCTGTTGGGCTATATCTCTAGGGGAAGATACAGCGGGCTCAAAAAAGCTTCTCTTACCTAATAGATGATCATAGGTAATATGAGGTTCAATGGCTTGTATAGCATCAATATTTTGATGAAAAGCCAAATAGTGCAATGGCTGCCAACCAGATACTGAACATACTGCATCAAGTAACTCTGGGTATTTCTTTATTAGAAATTCAATTACTTTGTTTTGTCCATAATCGCAGGCGCCATGAATAGGCAAAGGAGAGCGTTTAGGCTGATAGAGTAAATCTGGGTTTGTTTGAACTAAATATTCTACGACGTTTAAATTACCATATCTTGCCGCTAGATAAAGTGGAGTTGGGTGGAGATGCAAAGGCTGTGATTTAGTATTTAATTGGTAAAGATATTCTACGACTTCTTTTTCCCCCATGATTGCTGCACATTGCATAGGAGTGTGACCATTATCATTCACACAACTTGGGTTTACACCGTTATCTATTAGTGCTTTTACGCTTGGCAAATCACCAGATTTTGCGGCATTCAAAAGCCCAACTTGCTTAAATTTAGGTGGAGTTTTATCTAACATTTCCGCTGTAAAATATTGATAGTCAGAGGAGAGCAAGTAACTAAAAATAGAGGATTGCTCGTAGTCAGCATCAAGCACCAAAACTCTTTGGATGATAGCAAGGCGGATTTCAGGATTATTAATCATGGTTAAAGTTTGAATAAGATCTGTTCTGCTCTCATGTTCTTTAACCCAACTTAAAACATTCTTTTTAAAATTTTCATCAACTTGAATTCGTAAATTTAAGTAAATGATTGGCTGTAGCTTAAGAATCTCACAACACATCTGGTTATATTCTTGATTCACGCTTGGGTTTGATTTTAAAGGTGGTTTACAAATATGACTGAATACATCTTCAAAGGCTGTAGCTCTAAAAATAGCTTGATGGATCATTCCGCAAGCGTCTTGTAATGTAAGTAAAGAAACATCAGAGGGTAGATCATCTAACTCTACAGGAGCCTGTTGGTCGGTTTCTGCTTTGTATAAATAGGACGAATCCTGCGCTTGAAAAAATTGATACCCATCGATATTTCCTAATGAAATACTATCTCTATTGTGCGCTTGCGGATCTGTATTTTCCTGTTCTTGTGACTCCATATCACCTGAAAGTTGTTGAATTGTCAGTGGAAAAATACAGCATCGGACTAAATTACAAAATAATAAAGCATCTCTGTCAGAGTACCTTACTTTCCATCGGGCTTGAAAGTCAGATATAGGTAGGCCTAGTTCATGAACAACTAGACATTTCAATGATTGTCTATAGGTATAATTATTGATGAATGCGTCGCTTGAATTTACAAAGCAATCGATGACTAGAGCGAGCAGTTGAGCTTGAGCTTGTTCAAATTTTTCACTGTTGTTAGCTGAGAGAGAAAGTAGTAAACGGTGGTAAGTAAACTCAACATTGGGTTGCCAACCTCTATAGTAAGGCGTTAATTGTAATATCAGTTGGCGTATTTGTGTTTTTGTAAGTTGCTTTGTATTTAGTAATTCGATGATTTTATTTAACACTAGACAGCTATTGCTAAAACGTTTGCTGGTAATAACATCCTCCTTTACCTTCAGTTCTTCCGGAATGAGGATAACTTTCTTTTTTTCTTTATCGTCTTTCGATGTTTCTGTTGTTTTCTGCGGTGGTACTTCTGATTTAGCATTCTCAGGTTTCAACTGTGTTTGAGAGCTTGCTTGGCGCTCTTTTACCTTCTCTAAAACAACTGATGGTTTTTGTGATTCAGCGGGTTTAGTAGCAGGAACTGGCGAGGTAAAGCTTTGGTTACTTGCGGCTGCTGTGACTGCATCAAAGAGGGTGGTTGTACATTTGGCTTGCTCTTTTGCTAGTTTCATCAATCCTTTTAGTTCTTGGTTTTCTCTGGCATCAGTTACTTGAGCATCAATGATTTCATTTAATTTTTTCGATAAAACTGGAGGTATAAGAGGAGCCTCTTCTACAAGTACGTATTCATCATTTTCAACGTCTCCAATGTCTTTTTCTTCTAGTTCAATAGCTGGCTCATCTACTCTTTGTGGGTCTTGCAAAGGGGATGCGTCGCTCCTTAATTGAATTTCAATGCTCATGAGATCACTTTGCCTTTTTATATTTCAGCTAGTTATATCAAATTGGAGTTATGTGGTTAGTTAATTTTCTTTAATCCTAAAAACATCAGTTGGCTACGTTCTCAAGCGTAGAAAAAATGGTTACTAGCAAGGCTTAGCTTGCAGCAAGTAGTTACTCTACTTGCAAAAGTTATAACGCCGCTAGCAGGCATTTTAGCAAGCTTGTGGGCGTAGAGCGATTCATCCATTTTGTGAATAACAATGGTTCGGACACTTTTTATAAGTAATTGAATTTACAAAATTTTATAAATTGAATCTGAAAACACAGATTCATTAAAATTCAATGACTTACTAAATATTGAGGCACGACCAATCAAAAACTGTCCGAAGTATTGGAATAATAAAATTTTTAAAATTATTTCGAACTTAGATAGATATGACCTTAAGGAGCGTTCAACTGATGTTTTTAGGATAATACTAGAATTAGATGTTGGAGCTGTTAGCCTCACGCTATTTTCAGGGCTAAAAAAGTGATAGCATCGCGGCATCTATAAGTTTGAATTGAATCGTTGAAAATGTCGTTATCCAAAGAGTTATCCAATCGCTGTAGCGATAAATGTGAGTTGTGCGGTGCAGAAAGTGAATTAGCCGCGTTTGACGTGAGTTCTAGTTCTCAGTCAGATACTGAAATTGCCCTTTGTTCAATTTGTACAGCGCAGGTTGAAAAAAGAGAAGGTTTTGATGTTAATCACCTGCGCTGCTTAAATGACAGTATGTGGAGTACAGTACCTGCCGTGCAAGTGATGGCCGCAAGAATGTTAAATCGTCTTAGCAGTGAGACTTGGGCACAAGACTTAAAAGATATGCTTTATCTTGATGAAGAGCTTCAGGCTTGGGCTGATGAGGAAGCTCATGATGATGAGGATGACATCAAGCATGTAGACTGTAATGGTGCCGTTCTTAATGCAGGTGATTCAGTTGTTGTAATTAAAGACCTTAATGTGAAAGGTACCAGCTTTGTGGCCAAGCGCGGCACAGCAGTGCGCAATATTTCATTAACTAATAACCCTGAGCATATTGAAGGACGAGTCAACGGTACTCGTATTGTCATCCTGACTCAATATGTTAAAAAATCCTAATTTATCTTTTTTTTGGTTGTTGAGTTATCGGTAATAATGGGGTTTTTTCATCAGCTCCAATTTCAACAACGATGGGAGGAGGCGTTAATGACGTCCCCTTTACCTCTTGTCGTGACGATTCTAGTGTTCTTTGAGTTATTTCAGCTTTAAGATCCTTTAAATCTTTAACTACTTCTCTTGCTTTTTCAGTTAGTCCTTGGTCGTATGCATGAAAAGCGGTATTAATTAAGGCTAATATATTTATTTCGTCTTTAGTTAGTTGCTCATTATCTCTTATCTGAAAATAAGAATAGGGAACCCCTAGTGTGCTTTTCGCATCATGATCCACATACCCCCTAAGCGTTCTAAGAGAGATTGGCTCTGAACCATAACCTTTAACGAAAACAGGATCTCTAAGGGAGCGACCATCTGTATCTTGCAAATCATTAGGTAAGTCTTTACTAGGATAAAACTTGCGAGCATTATTCATTTCTTCTTGTGTATATGACTTGAGAAAATCAGAAGTTGAAGGAGAGTTTTGAGCTGGAAGATTATCAATAAGATCTAAAAAATCGAGAACGTTTTTACACTCTGGCTTTATAACGAGTTTTCGATTTTGAGGCGTGTAGTTTTCTGAAGAGGTTACATCTAAGGAGTCTAAAGCAGGGATTGCTATTGAAGCAATCATACCGCTTACAATTATAGGTAAGCAAATCATAACACCGATTGAAGTAGGCGAGCTAAATACTATCGGAGACCAAGCTAAAACAGAGCAGCAAAATGAAGGCGCTTGTAGCATGATAAAAGTTGCGTCACCAGCAGCAGCCGTAATACCTACAGCAGCGCCACATGCTAGACCTTGCTCTACTGGAGTTAATGGAAGGTCTTTCTTATTCCACTTTTTTTGAGGTATTAATGTGAGGGCGAAGGTCTCATTATCAAAATTACTCTCTTTAGCGTGAGTGACTATCCAGAACCCTTCTTTTATTTATTGCGCTTTCATGAACAGTCGATGAGACGTTGTATGTTGTGCTTCCAAATGTCGCAGACCCGTCAAGAGTTAGGTCATGAGGAGTGTTCGCTACAAATTGTAGGTGTAGCTGCTCTGAAGAAGTTTGTGCTACAGCCATGTTTTTTTACCAAGTTACCCATGCATATAGATTGTGGCTTAATATTTAATTGTTAGTGTGATTTTTAGGTAACTTTTTGATTAAATTAGATTCACTTTGACTGGTACTAAAGTTTATAGTCGTTTGGCGTTGTGTTCAACTCACTAAGTTTTATTGTTTTTGCCTTGAGTAGAAAGCGCTCGTGCAGGGCGAAGTCTAATTATGAAAACTCAGTAAACGTTAGACTTGCTCCATTTCCAACTCAATATCAGTACAGCCTTTTTTACAGTATATTCCAGGGCTTTTACCTGCTGATTCTTTTGGTAAAACAAGCATAAGGTCATGACTACACTCAGGACATTGACTTGCTTTTCCTGCTAATACTCGTTTTATCAAACCTTTCTGATTTTTGAAAGATTGGCTGGTGAGTTTATTTATTTTATCAAAATCAGACATATTTCTTCTTTTAAGCAATTCAACTTCAACATTATATCAAACTCAGACTTTTGGGCGTACTCGTTACTTAAAAAAGTGAGATGAACACTAATTAATTTTTATGTCACCTCATATCGTGGTTTAGTCATTAACTCATTCAAAGCTTGTGAGTTGCCAATGTCAGGAATAGATGGATTACACTATGACAAACAGTGGGGTTTTGACCACAAATATGAATTTTGTCAAGGACTGAAATTTGAGAGCAGGAAGACAGTTTCGATTATTTATTACGATTCCGGCCGGCAAGTAGGTGTATTTCGATATGTAGTGACGCCTCCTAAAAATCAATCATTGGTATGGGGCATTGCTCGCTTTATGGCCGGTACTCCGTATGGTCCTTGCTGTGATCCCGCCGCAGTGAATTCAAGGCATGATAAATTAGCTGAGAAGCTGATGGGGGACTTGGAAAAGCATTTAAACACAACCTCGTTCATTCAGAATTCGATTGCAGCTGGCAATATTACTGAAATAGAGCAGATTCCAAAAAGTGTATTAGCTGATCGTATTTTTAATCATTCTGGTGAAGTGCTACTTCATCATGCTGTTAGAGTTAATTCAACAGAAACAGTAACCGTATTAAAAGCAAAGGAGGTGGACGTAAATGTAATAGATAATTGTGGAATGACACCCTTAATGCTGTGTTGTATTGATGATAACGCTGATATGGCAAAGTTATTATTAGATAAGGGAGCTAAAATCAGTCATTGGTTGCATAAAAACTATTGCGATGAGAATGGTCGTGTTGTGTTTCCGCCCAAAACAGGACTCTTTCATTTAGTTGCTCACTATGATGCAAAAAAATGCATGGAGTTATTTATTAATGAGGAGCAATTCAAGGGCTATTTTCTGGATGAGCAGAATGAAGAGGGGATAACACCGCTTCACATTGCTGCAAAACGAAACCGTTTGATGATAATGCAGATGATGTTTAAATCGGGAAATCGTAGCTTTTCAATCAACCGTCCGAGCCATGTAGGTGATAGGCATACGGCTCTGCATATGGCTGTCGTTAATGACCACAATGAAGTTTTAACTTTATTATGTGCTAATGGTGCTGATATCAATGTTGCCGATAAAATGGGCAACTATCCTATCCATCTTGCATTGTTAAGGCGCAACGTGGCCTCCGTAAAGCTTTTGTTGGAAGGTGGGGCAGCATTAGATGTGCTCAATTCTGAAGATTTAACTCCCATAGAACTCGCTGGGCACTTAGATTTAGATACTCAATCTGAGCAGGTGTGTTTGCTCGCTCTTTTTGTAGATTATCTAGAACAAGTTGAAAATGATAATGATGCTTGCAAACACTTATACCATAAAATGGATGCTGGTATTTATTTTGACTCGGTATTAAATGATCAAATTGCAAAAGTAAAAAAATGGGAACCATACATTCCCGACTTGAGGTATCAAAACCACTATTTTTACTCTTCATTAGTTCAACTGAGAGATAAAACGTTATTAGGTTTTGCTGTTGAACATTCCACTGATGTTGTGTTTCATAGATTAGTCAATTCATGTCCAAAATACATGATTAATGTAGTGGATTTTTGCGGAATGAGTCCACTGCATCTAGCCGTAAAAACAAATCAACCTGAGAAAGTCAAAGCATTACTTGAGCGTGATGCGAATCCCCATCTTATTGCCTATAATGGTGAATCCCCTCTGTTCTTGGCACTTAAATATACTGTAAGTCCATTAGTATTAAAGGTTTTATTGGAACATGATGCCGATCCAGACTTTTGTATTACCCAAGAGTATCTATTTCAATTTGATAGATGCAAATATCTGATTGAGTATGCTGCTGAATATGCGCAGTTGGAGAAGTTACAGATATTACTTGAATTTGGAGCGGATGCTAATAAGTTTGGTTCAGTCAAATGCTGTTCTGCTTTGTATTGGGCAATAAGTCGTAACGCCACACCTAAACAATTACAGCTAGATATGATTCATTTGTTATTGGAATCTGGTGCAGATCCGAAATTTGCTGATATCCGTGGAGAGACACCACTTCATTTAGCTATCGAGCTTGGAAACGTTGATGTTTTGGATTTATTGCTGAAAGAGAGGAAACACTATTTTGTCCAAATCTTGGATATAGTTTTGCCTAATGCCCCATTACCCATGCTTCAACATGCCTATCAATTAGCGGGCAAATTAAAAAACAAGCAAGTAGGGACTAGGATAAAAACGCTATTGGATAACACATTTCCCAAAAAATAAGGCTCTGCATTATGAATGAGAGCCTTTGAGATAACTTTTAAAATCAATTAGATAAACGTATCTTTAATTTCTTTCTTAACATAATTTAAGTCTTGTTGATCTTTACCAACCAAAATCATGTAATTTCCATTTTGATCAAAAGTCATGCCTTCAAAGCCGTCTTTTTCAAAATTGGATTTCGCAATCATTCTATCTTCATTCGGAATGATGAAAACAGTCACTTGCCCACCCGTTTTGTTTTGCATAACAAGGTGCATACCTTTGATACCTTGGAAATCACAGTATTTCGCAAACACTACTTGTCCAGGTTGCTTTGTAAAGTGCCCACCTTTTAGCCCTTTTATGCCATTTAATTCATGGTTGATTTTAGCAAAGCTAATATCCTTTGAAGCTGAAAAGTGCTCTGGTCCATGATGTTGGTGTGCAATCGCATAAGAGGTTAAATCAATCTCACCTGTGCGCAACATAGTGAAAGTTACGCCCGCGACAAAAGCGACGGAAGCGGCCATTGATACCACAAAGCTTGTAGTGCGTTTAACTTTTTGATGTTGCTTTAACTGCTGGCGTAAAATTAAGCGCTCGGTTAAATCCTCAGGGGGAGATACGTGCAACGCATCCGCAATTTTATTATCCAGTGACTTTAAGTCACTCAGAAAGTCATGTTTAGCAGAGTCTGCGTTTGCCGCTTCTAAAAAAGCTTCGTCTTGACTATGCGGTTCAGCATAAGCTTTACGGCGAAATTCTAACTCATCCATGCGATAGCCCCCTTGTTTCTGTCTTTTCCATTGCTTCTTTCAATTGGTTACGCGCCCTAAAGAGTCGAGTCATGACTGTGTTTCGGTTTAAATCAAGAATGCTGGCGATTTCATCTCCGGTAAAACCACCGATAACTTGCAACAGCAAAGGTTCTCGGTATTCCATTTCTAAATTGCCAATTTGCCTTCTCAATAAATGTTGTTCAGCATGCTGCTCATTAGAGCCTGAAAACACATCTTCTAGATGGTCTTGCTCTATATCGGAGTAATCAAATTGCTTACGTTCAAACCGACGAGCGTTCTCACGACGTAAAATCGTGATCAACCAAGCCTTGGCTGCTTTGTCATCCTTTAAGGAATCTAAAGCTTTCCATGCGCGTAAAAAGGTTTCTTGAGTTACGTCTTCAGCAACATGTTTGTCCCCACACAACCAATACGCATAACGGTATATGTCAGTGTTCAGGGCACGAACTAGGCTCTCGTAACGGCGTTGTTTAGTAATCATGTCTATAGAGACCGTACTATCCGCCTTTTTATTTCGAAAATGTTTCAACATTTTTGCATTCTTTTTGGGCTGAACGCCATACCTTAGGTCGTTAAGGATTTAAAGGCGTTAAATGGTTGTCATTTTTTTTCGCGTTAGATGCATTTAAAGACTCAATGGCTTCCCTAAGAGCTTTTGCCGTTAGTTGGCATTGTCCCTTTCCATATTGAGCAGCCTGTAGTTCCTCTATAACTTGTTGAACTTCTGTTGACACTTGAGATACTTGTGACAAATTCAAAGTCGTTCCTTGGAGTTGGCTAGCATATTTTTGGAGCAGTGTTAGCACTTTACCATACTCTTTGGCTTCAAATGCTTGTTCTATCTCTTTTATGGAGATATCAGACCACTGAGCAGATGCTCTAGGAATTGCCATTTCTTGTGTGTTCGGCTGACGACTTTGTCGCCACCACATGAAGGTGGAGAATAACCAAAGCAAGGCTAAAACAAGAGAAACCCATGGCCAATAGCCTGCTGACTCAACTGGTGCAGGCGTTGTTGCAGTTTGAGGCGGTGCGATAGGCTCTTGTGTAGCTGAAGCAGGTACAGATCCAATGACCTTTATTGTTTTTGCAGGCAAGATTGCAAATTCTTGCTTGCGCTTGATTGGGTTCCACCATGGAACGCGAACTTCCGGCAAGGTAAAGGAGCCAGGCTTGGTTGGAACGATTGCAACCGTTTGGCTTACTTCAGCCACTAAAGAGTTGCCACGAACATAAGTTTTACGTACTGGTTTTTCAGGGTAGCTCTTCAACGCGTTAGAGTAGCTTAGGTTAAGTGTTGGAACACTGGTATCGTCAGTATTCGAAGCCAAAATTTTGATGGTTCGCGTGATAGGGGAACCAACCTCAAACACATTTTTGTTTTCTGGCCACGTTTCTTTTAGAACCACTAAATCAGAAACTAACCAATCACCGTAATAATCAGCGGGTTTAGGTAAGATTTGAATGGACTGTGGTTTTGCATTTAATAGAACAGGGCGACTTTCATTAAAGCCAAATAAACCACGGCTTGGTTGAGTATTGGTTAACACATCGCCACTAAAACCTGCTCCAGTAATTTCTAACTTACCAGCCTTGTTTGGAATAACGCCATAGGTTCTTTCAATGACTCGAAAACGGCGGCCGTTGACGATTTCGGTTGTATCTTTGTCATTGCCTATTTGTTTAACTTGAGCATCTTCAATGTTAGGGGCATTTAATGCCCCACGCTGCAAATCAACGGCAAGGTAAAGCTTCATGGTGTAAAGCAAAAGCTGGCCAACGTAACCTTGCTGGTGATTCAGTGAAGTGATGATGTAAACGTCTTTATTCTTCTGCTTAGCATTTGCATCCGAAACGACTTGCAGAGCGATTTCATTCGATTTTACATTGTCGATTTCGAAGCTAGGGATCTTCACGATACCTTTGTGTTTCGGAGCCAACAGAATTTGCCAGCGGGTTTCTCGTTTAGCGTCGAAGTTGATGATTTGAGTGCTTCGACTCACGCTAGTACGTCCGACAATAAAATCTTTGAGTAGGGCAGAGGTGTTGAGAGTTTTGCCTTCAACTTCGTCATCAGCGGTAACGTTTAAAATGAAATACTCGCCTTTAACAACAGGGTTTCTATCAACCGATGATTCTATTTTTGTAATAGCCAGAGCAGGAGAGGAAGTGCTGACCAATAGAATAAATAATGTTAAGAGTCGTTTTACCACTGTTCTTGTCCTTCTACTGTTCGACCTTGTTGACGGCGTTTTTGATACTCAAGTTGCATTTTATTTCTGATCAACAGTTGTGGATCATCTGGGATGGCATTTAACGCCCTTTGCATACTTGCTGGCAATTGCTGTTTAGGTTCACCATTATCTTGTTTTTGTTCAGCGGCTGTAGCTTGTTGTTTTTTGGATTTCTGTTTATCCGCTTTTGGTTGCTCAGACTTTGATTTCTGTTGCTTTTGCTCAGATTGTTTTTGCTTTTGGTCATTCTGATTTGTCTGCTGGTTTTGCTGTTGAGGCTTATTGTTTTGCTCATCAGACTGTTGAGAGTCATTGGCAGACTGTTTTTGCTGATCTGACTCTTGATTCTGATTGCTTTGTTGTTGCTGGTTTTGCTTCTGTTGTGATTTTTGCTCGTCACTATTCTTGTTATTCTGTTGATCATTTTGCTGAGGTTGCTGATCTTTTTTGTCTTGGTTTTGTTGTTTGTTATCACCGCTACTGTTTTGTTTCTTTTGTTGCTGCTGTTTTTGCAGTTTTTTTGCAAGCTCTAAATTATGCTGAGCGTCAGCCATGGATGGAGCTTGTTTTAGAGCTTGCTGGTAACGTTTTTCAGCCTCGGCATAGTTGCCCATTTGCATTAGCGTATTGCCTTGATTGTAGAGCCCTGTTGCTGAATTATCTTGTTCAAATCCTTTCAAAGCTTGTTTGAAATCACCAGCTTTGTATTGTGCACTGTGTTGCCATTGTGGTTGATTGAATTGTTTAGCCGCTTGTTGATACTCTTTGTTGTTATAGGCCTCTTGCGCTTGTTGATTCTGCGTTTTCCATAGGGAATTCCAATCCATTGCTTTTACTGGTTGTGGCATTAGTAGACCAGCACACAATATTAGAGTGAACAGAGTGGCCCCGTTTCTAAATAACATAAGTACAAAGGGGGTCAGTAATAAAGCGATGTATGGCCCTAAGTCTTGCCATGTTTCACCTTGTAAGTCAGTCAACTTGGCTTGTTTTTTTACACTTAGCTGATTAGTTATTTGCTTGATATCATTATCATCAGCTCGATATTGGATCATGCTTCCTTGTCCTGCTTGTGCCAATTCGCTTAATAAGTCATATCGAGTTTTTGCCACCACAACTTGGTTAGCGTTATCTCTTAATAATTGTCCATCTGGCAAACGAATCGGTGCGCCTTGTTTACTGCCAAAGGCCAAAATAATCAAGCGAAAATTCTGATCGTCAAGTTGAGCTTTGGCCTGTTGCAGTTGCTTTTCGTTAATACCATCAGTGAATACAATAATGTCACCTTTAATATGTCCGCCGTGAGTAAGTAGTTGCTTCGCCTTATCAATACCTGAAGCTAGGTTCGAACCCGCCACGGGCATAATATCTGGCGTTAGTGTTGGCAAGAAATTTAACAGCGTTCCTTTATCACGAGTCAACGGGCTTATGGTAAATGCGTCTCCAGCATAGGCAATTAAACCCGTTTCCCCTTCGTTGAGCGCTTTGATCAAATCAATAGCTTTATACCTCTCTTGGGTTAAGCGGTTTGGAGGTAAGTCTGTAGCATAAGTGGATAAAGACATATCCATGAGCAGTACTCGGCCTTGAGTGCTGGCAAAAACAGGTAAATTTTGTTTTGTAACAGCGGGGCCTGATAAGGCAATGACCAGTATAAGCCAAAAACCACTTAGTAAAAGTACTGAGTTTTTATTGTTTTGTGCACCAGTATCAATAAGTAAGGTTGCTAAGTGAGGAGAAATATAACGGTTCCATACCGTATTTCCGCCTTGTTGTCGCCAAAGTAACACCAGTACCATTGCCAGAGGAATGAGAGCAAACAACCATTCAGGACGAATAAAATGTAAGGTCATTTTTGTTCTCCTGATTTGATTTTGGTTAGATTTTGCAATGTGGGCAATCGACTGAGACACATAAATACGTGAAGTAATAGCATGAGGGCTAGAGGATAATAAAACAGCTCTGAACGTGGGCGATACGTTTGTTGATCACGGGCGATAGGTTCTAACTTATCAATTTCATGGTAAATCTTTTCTAATTCCTCAGTATTACGGGCGCGGAAAAATTTTCCATGGGTTTTATTTGAGATGGCTTTTAGTGCATTGATATCGAGATCCATAGATGGATTTACGCGCTGACGCCCAAATAGGGTTCTTTGCTCTAAGATATCGGCACCTACGCCAATGGTATAAATGGTGATCCCTTGTTTGGCAGCAATATCAGCGGCTTGTTGCGGGTCAAGTACCCCTGCATTGTTAGAGCCATCGGTAAGTAAAATCAATATTCGATTGCTTTCTTTAACTTTATCAAAGCGTTTAACGGCTAGCCCAATGGCTTCGCCAATAGCGGTTTGTTTTCCAACTAGCCCAATTTGAGCTTCTTTTAAAAATTGGCTTACCGAACGTCTATCAAGAGTAAGAGGTGCTTGCAGGTAGGCGTGATCGGCAAACAAAATCAATCCTATGCGGTCGCCTTTACGACGTTGGATAAAGTCACTGACAACATGACGGATCATGGTAAAGCGATCTACGGTTTGATTATTGAGTACCATGTCTTCAATTTGCATACTGCCAGATAGATCCACTGCGACCATGAGATCACGACCTTTACTCGGCAGGTCAATAGGATCACCAAACCATTGCGGGCGGCAAATGGCGGTTAAGAATAGCAACCACAATAGCCAATAGCCGTATTTTTTTGTGGAAGCCTTTTGTTGTTGGACACCAGTAAGTTTGCCGGTTGCTGGCAATTTTAAGTGACCACCTTGTTGTTTTTGCTTTATGCGTTTGAAAAGAAGTGGCAAGGGAAACAATAGCCAAATCCAAGGCCAAATTATGGTTAACATTTGTCCTCCTTTTTAAGTGGAAGCGATTGCTTTAACCAAATTGCAGCAAGAGTGCTTAGCTGTTGTTTTTCTTCTTGTGTTAACGGAGTGGCTTGGTAGCGTTTTTCTAATAAGCTAGCTATTTTTCCTTGATGTGATTTAGGCATGGTTTGATCTAACCATTGGTACCATTGATGGCCATCTACGGCTGCAATATCTGCTCGGTTACGATAACTCAACGCTGCACGCTTGAGAATTGCATTAACTTGGACGGCATAAGTGTCAATGTCGAATGGAATAGCATGCAACTCAGCCATAGCTGCCTTCTTTACCTTTTGATTATTTTTATGGCGCTTAATGAGTAGGTAAGTCATTACTATCAACAGTACAGCTGTGATAATTACAATCCAATACCCGATAGCAAGAGGCCATAGCCCAATTACTTCAGGGGTATGAATATCTTTTAACTGTGCTAATGCTGGATTATTGGTATTCATTGGCGTAAAAGCTCCAATTGCTCACTGAGCTTTTTGCCTGCATCGATAGAGTTTGGGTAAACATGTATTTGCTGCATGAGTGATAAAAATTGTTGTCTTTTTTGTTGTTCGCTGTTCAGCCATGATTTATACGATTGGCGAGTTAACACTGTTTTCTGCTTGCCTTGTTTAATAGGCAAACTAAATTGCTTAGGCAGCTCTAGTTGCCCTGTACGGAGCGGATCGGTAACTAAAAAAGCCTTTACTTCACAATGGCGTTTAAGTTCAGTGAGTGGGGCAATGCATTCGGGAGTAAAGTTTTGGCCGTCAGAAATAATCCACACCAAGGAACCAGGCTTTGCTAATCGTTTTAAACGCATGCAGGCATTAAATACATGGTTTGGTTGATAGTCGTCATTATCTATATTCGCGAGTTGATTTTGATGAAGCTCATTTAAGGTAGAAATGAGCTGTAAAATGCCATGACGACGGCTTTTGGGTTTCAGTTCTACATGATCAGTTTCTGTTGCTACTAATGCACCGAGCCGATCGCCTTGCTGAACGGTATGCCAGCCTAATGTCGCTGCTATGTGACAAGCTTGCACAGATTGCAGCAATAACTGAGAACCAAAAAACTGGCTGTGACTGAGGTCTACAAAAAGTAGAATTGGCCTTTCTCGCTCTTCTACGAATAACTTAGTATGGGGCTTACCGGTACGAGCCGTGACTCGCCAGTCTATACTACGCACGTCATCACCTTGTTGATAATGCCGTACTTCAGCAAACTCCATGCCTCGGCCTTTAATATTACTGCTTCGGTGACCCGCTAAAGCTGCTTTGGCTCGGTGGTTTATGTTCGGCAGTGCTTTAGCTAGGTTTTGACAGGCTAACAGTTCTTTTTCAGAAAGCTCATAACCATTGGCAAATAGAGGCAATTGTTGTTCAGTTATCATGGATCCCATTAACTACTTTTGGTGAACGTATCTATTAAATTCATATCGCTTAAGGTACAGCCACTAAACTGAGCACTTTTTGGATCACATCATCTGTGCTGATCCCTTCAGCTTGAGCTTGGTAACTTAACAAAATACGGTGTCGCAGCACATTACCTGCAACTGCTTGTATATCTTCAGGCGAGACATAATCTCGCTCTTGTAACCAAGCTCTAGCTCTGGCACATCGTTCTAATGAAATAGTTGCACGAGGACTGACACCGTATTCTATCCATTGTGCAAGTTCTTCATTAAAGTGCTGAGGTTGACGAGTTGCCATCACAATATCGATGATGTATTTCTCTAGCGGTTCGGCAAGGTAAATATCCAATGCAGCATCACGAGCAGAAAAAATATCCGCTTGAGAAATAGGTTCCATTGACGGCAACTGGTGCGTTTGTGCTTCTTTGCGTGATTGACGCAAAATTTCCATTTCAGTTTCAGCACTCGGATAATCAAGATTCAAGTGCATAAGGAAACGGTCAAGCTGGGCTTCTGGGAGTGGATACGTGCCTTCATTTTCTAATGGATTTTGTGTCGCCATTACTAAAAACAAATTGGGTAACTTATAACTGTTTTTACCTACCGTCACCTGCCCCTCAGCCATCGCTTCTAATAGTGCAGATTGCACCTTAGCTGGGGCTCGGTTGATTTCATCTGCCAATATTAAATTATGGAATATTGGCCCAGCTTCAAATTCGAAAGCTCCAGTTTGAGCGCGATAGATATCTGTACCTGTTAGGTCAGCAGGTAATAAGTCTGGCGTGAACTGAACTCGATGAAAGTCACCTTCAATACCGTCACACAAGGCTTTGACAGCGCGGGTTTTTGCCAAACCTGGAGGGCCTTCTACCAATAGGTGTCCATTGGCAACAAGCGCAATAAGTAGGTTTTCTGTGAGTGTCGGCTGACCGAGGATCACGGTATTTAAGTATTGTCTTAGTGTTTGAAAACGGCTTAGAGACATGATTTTTCTCAGTAAATTAATTGCTTCGACTACGTTTGATGGTGTTTTTTATCATTTTATTTATGGAAAGTTCAAGGGATATTAAATGATTCATAATGAGATAAATCTAAACGAGTGTTTGAATTTCATCCGTAAATAGTTAGAATCAGATCACAGTTTTATGGTCTGACCTGTTGTTGCCTGACAAGTTCCGTTTTCAAACCAAGTTTTTGATGTTAATGGAAATCAGTCATTTTCAGATCGGTTTATTTATTCCATTCAAATTTATTCTATGGTTATAGGATCTAGTGTATGGATTATTTCAAAGGGGTTTTTTATGGGTGGTAAGCAACAACTGACTAACAGTCGCGGCGAACGAGTTGCGATTGTGAGTGGTTTACGTACACCGTTTGCTCGACAAGCAACGGCATTACACGGAATTTCGGCATTAGACTTAGGAAAGATGGTCGTTAACGAGTTGCTTTCTCGCTCGGAACTTGATCCTAAATTAATTGACCAATTAGTTTATGGGCAAGTGGTACAAATGCCAGCGGCACCCAATATTGCTCGTGAAATCGTATTAGGCACTGGCATGAATGTACATACGGATGCTTACAGTGTCACTCGTGCTTGTGCGACGAGCTTCCAGTCAACAGCGGATATCGCTGAATCTATTTTATTGGGCAACGCTGAAATTGGTATTGCGGGTGGCGCGGATTCATCATCGGTTGTACCGATTCAATTTTCTAGACGCTTTGCTCATGGTTTAGTGGACTTATCAAAAGCGAAAACATTAGGTCAGCGTTGGAACATCATTAAAAAATTAGGTTTAAAAGACTTAAAGCCAGTACCTCCAGCCGTTGCGGAATATTCGACGAATTTAAGTATGGGACAAACCGCAGAGCAAATGGCAAAAACGCATCAGATCAGCCGTGCTGATCAAGACGAGCTAGCTCACCGATCACATACTTTGGCTGCTAAGACATGGGAGTCAGGTGTTTTAAAAGATGAGGTGATGGTAGCTCATGTTCCGCCTTATAAATCTTTTATCGAGCAAGATAATAATGTTCGAACTGATTCTAACTTAACGAGTTACGCTAAGCTTCGTCCTTCGTTTGATCGCAAACATGGAACTGTGACCGCTGCTAACTCAACGCCATTAACCGATGGTGCTTCAGCAATTATTTTAATGAGTGAAGGTAAAGCAAAAGCTTTAGGTTATAACCCGATTGGTTATATCAAGAGTTATGCCTTCAGTGCAATTGACGTGTGGGAAGATATGTTAATGGGACCGTCTTATGCTACTCCAAAGGCGCTTGCTAATGCCGGTATGCAGCTTGAAGATCTCGATTTGATCGAAATGCACGAAGCCTTTGCCGCTCAAGCTTTAGCGAATATGAAAATGTTTGCTTCTAAAAAGTTTGCAGAAAAAAAGTTAGGTCAGTCTCGCGCCATTGGTGAAATTGATATGAGCAAATTTAATGTACTGGGTGGCTCGATTGCTTATGGTCACCCATTTGCGGCAACTGGTACGCGTTTGATCACTCAAGTGTGCCGAGAGCTTAAACGTCGAGGTGGTGGTACGGGCTTGGCAACTGCTTGTGCTGCAGGTGGTTTAGGCGCTGCAATGATTGTCGAAGTGGAGTAAATCAAGATGGAAAGAACTTTTAATTTAGAACGTCGTGATGATGGTATTGCAGTGGTTACTATGGATGTGCCAGGTGACACCATGAATACTCTCCGCGCCGAGTTTGCTAATGAAATAAGTGAGCTACTTAGTGAAATAAAGCGAGATAATAGCATTAAAGGGTTAGTGCTAATTTCAGGTAAAAAAGATAGCTTTATTGCTGGTGCTGACGTCAAAATGTTGGATGCCTGTAAAACCAAAGATGATGTCACTGCAATTACTAAACAGGGCTATGAAGTCTTTGCTGAACTTGAGGGGCTTTCTTTCCCTGTAGTTGCCGCTATTCATGGTGTGTGTTTAGGTGGTGGCCTAGAACTAGCAATGGCCTGTCATGCAAGAATTTGTACTGATGATGCTAAGACAATGCTAGGGCTGCCAGAAGTCATGCTTGGTTTACTTCCTGGTGGTGGCGGTACACAGCGCCTACCTAAATTAGTGGGGATCACAACAGCTTTAGATATGATGCTTACGGGTAAGCAACTTCGTGGCAAACAAGCGCTAAAAGCTGGTCTAGTGAATGATATGGTTCCTCAGTCTATTTTGCTTGAATCTGCAATCAATTTAGCCAAATCAGGTAAGGTCGCACCTAAGCCACGTAAAAAATCACTAATTAATCGCTTATTAGAAGATACATCAATGGGTCGCAATATTGTTTTTGATCAAGCGGCGAAAAAAGTCCATAAGAAAACTCAAGGAAATTATCCAGCTCCACCAAAAATTATTGATTGCATCAAAGTGGGTGCAAACAAAGGTATGCAAGCTGGTTTAGAGGCTGAGTCTCGACATTTCGCTGATTTGGTTTTGACTAAAGAATCAGCAGCACTGCGTACCATTTTTTTCGCTACTACAGAAATGAAAAAAGAAGCGGGCGAAGCGGAAATTCGAGACTTGAATAAAGCTGTTGTTTTAGGTGGTGGGCTGATGGGAGGCGGTATCGCTTCGGTAACCGCTACCAAAGCTAAAATGCCTGTCCGCGTGAAAGACATTGCAGAGCAAGGGCTAAGTAATGCCTTGGCTTATGCTTATAAGCAACTCGATAAAAAAGTAAAACGTCGTCACATAACTGCTTCTGCTAGAGACAATACCATGGCTTTGATGACCACAACGACTGAATATCGTGGTGTCAAAGATGCAGATATTGTTGTTGAAGCTGTGTTTGAAGATTTAAATCTAAAACATCAAATGGTGAAAGATATTGAGCGAGAATGTAACGAAAATACCATTTTCGCTTCTAATACCTCTTCTCTTCCAATTGGTCAAATCGCAGAAGCCGCCGAGCGACCTGAGAATGTAATTGGCCTGCATTATTTTTCTCCAGTAGAGAAAATGCCGCTGGTAGAAGTTATTGCTCACGAAAAGACGTCACAACAAACTATTGATACCACGGTAGCTTTTGCGCGTAAGCAAGGTAAAACGCCAATTGTGGTAAAAGATGGTGCAGGCTTTTACGTTAATCGTATCCTTGTGCTTTATATGCTAGAAGCAGCGCAAGTTTTACTTGAAGGTCAGCGGGTTGAGCATTTAGATAAAGCACTGGTTAAATTTGGTTTCCCTGTTGGCCCAATCAATCTTTTGGATGAAGTAGGTATTGATGTTGGTGCTAAGATTTCACCAATCTTGGAGAAAGAGTTAGGCTCTCGATTTAAAGCACCAGATGTTTACGAAAAATTATTAGCTGATGGTCGTAAAGGGCGAAAGAGTGAAAAAGGTTTTTATCTTTATGGCAAACAAGCTAAGAAAGGCAAAAAGCAGGTTGATGAATCGGTTTACGCCTTATTTGGAATTACCCCAAGCCATGATCATGATCCGAAAAAAACCGTTCAACGTTGCGTGGTACAAATGCTAAATGAAGCGGCGCGTTGTCTAGACGAAGGCATTATCGCTTCACCAAGGGATGGAGATATCGGTGCTATTTTCGGTATTGGGTTCCCTCCATTCCTAGGTGGTCCATTCCGTTATATGGATGAAATGGGCGCTGATAAATTAGTGACGCTTCTTAAAGGATATCAAGCCACTCATGGTGATCGATTCGAACCTTGTGAATTGTTAGTAAAAATGGCGGAAGAGGGTAAAAAGTTTTACAGCTAATTTTTACAGTCAAGAGATCTGCGTCAAAAAACTGACAAAAAGCGGCAAAAACAAGCCGCTTTTTTATTGCCTGCCGGAAAATTGTCGTTATTAATCAATTTGATATAAGTGATATCTATATGGCAAGTTAACCTGCCATTCTGGTGGTAACTCTTTTTTCGTCATACCTGCGAAGGCAGGTCCCCAGAGACTTTGAGTTCAAAGGAAATAGGTGGTAAGAGTTCACTTTCTCTGAAGGTTTGGTGTTGAGTTACTTGTTTTAGGGGAGATAAAGGGTAGTGATGCGGGTATTTAAATGAAAGTTATAGCGCGTTTGGGATTGATGTAATCGAGTGAATAGATAAGTTATTAAGAGAGCAGCAACGCTGAGGATTGATACCTCAGCGAACGCTGATGCTTTCATAATAATTCCTACTCGGAATTAGCTCCACCAAGCTTTTGCAGATACTACTTCTAGTTCTCTCAAGCCCTTTGGTAGCTTCACTTTATGAGTTTTAGGCTTTGCTAAACCCATAGCAATAAGGATGTTTCTTAGCATAGTGAGACCCTTTTAGGCGATTGGTGCTAATCGTACTTTTGGGGTTGCAGCAATTAAACGAACTTTAGGAGTTGCAGCAATTAAACGAACTTTAGGAGTTGCAGCAATTAAACGAACTTTAGGAGTTGCAGCAATTAAGCGTACTTTTGGGGTTGCAGCAATTAAGCGTACTTTTGGGGTTGCTACATTTAAATTTACTTCAGAAACTTCTTTTTTACTTTGTACGTTATTTGCAAGTGCGAAAAATGCTGTAGTGACAGACGCAGCTAATAGGATTTTTTTATACATAGTTCTCTCAATATGATTAATGAAATTTTCATATTGTCTAAGCACACATCGTGCCAACAAATGTTCTTATTTTTAATTGGAAAAGCTATGTTTACTTCTACTACATCGAGATACTAGGTTAGGCCTCCTAACCTTTATTGTTTTTTAAAAACTTTGTAAATTCTAATGGTGGCAATGGCTTACTAAAAATATAACCCTGTATTTCTTCACACTTCAGAGCACGAAGCGCAGTCAGCTGATTTTGTTCTTCAACACCTTCAGCAACTACTTTGAGCTCCATGTTATGGGCAATCGTAATAATTGAATCTACCATTTTGAGGTCACGATCGGATTTATCAATATCATCGATAAAAGATTTGTCTATTTTAATGGTAGATATCGGGAAGTCCTTAAGATAAGTTAGGGAGGAGTAACCCGTACCAAAATCATCTAAAGCTAAGCTTATTCCCATGTTGCGTAACTTAGTCATTACTTTAATGGCTTGTTCAGGGTCTTGAATTACCGTACTTTCAGTTATTTCAATTTCAAGATGTTTAGAGTCAAGCTCAGAATATTTAAGTACTTGAGTGATTCTTTTTTCAAGATCAGGCAAAGCGAATTGTCGTGAAGAAAGGTTTACTGCAACTCGACCGTTGAATCCATATTTTTCAACCCACTTTTGAGTTGCATGACAAGCTTTGCTGAGTACAATTTCACCGAGCTCAACAATTAGCCCTGTTTCTTCAGCAATCGGAATAAATTCAGCTGGAGAAATAAATCCATGAACTGGGTGTATTAAGCGTACTAAAGCTTCCATCCCAGACAATTTATTTGAACTTAGTGAAATTTTGGGTTGGTAATAAACTTCAAAATAATCTTTTTCCAACGCTTCTCTAATGAGATTCTCTACTTCTAATTGACGAATAGCCCCAGCATTTTCAGATTCTTTATAAAAATTAAAGCTATTGCCACCATTAGACTTGGCTGAATACATAGCAACTTCAGCGGATCTTAATAAATCATGTTCGTTAGCTTCATCATCGGGGTAAAGCACAATGCCAATACTGACACCTACAACAGCTTGATGAGTTTTTAAAGAAACCGGTTTTATAAAGGTTTCAATAATTCGACTGGCAATTGCTGCGATATATTTTATGTCGGTCAGCTTTTCGATAACAATAGCAAACTCATCTCCGCCTAAGCGGTATAGAGTGGCATCACCATCTAAAGCCTCTGTCATTCGTTTTGATACTTGAACTAACAATTCGTCACCTAGGGCATGACCTAGTGAATCATTGATTTTTTTGAAGTTATCAATATCTAAAACCAGTAAAGAGTGACGAGCTTTACGTGTGACTAAGCTGGTTAATGTCAACTGCAAACTGTCGCGATTTGGTAACCCTGTCAGGTTGTCTGTAGAGGCAATTTGGCGCATCTCTTGTTCTTGGGCTTTTTTGATGGTGACATCAGAGAAAATAGCAACAAAGTGGCTGGTGTTACCTCTATGGTCATAAATGGTGTCTATCGTCACGTCCATTTTAAATAGGCTACTATCATTGCGCTGAGCGTCTATTTCACTGGTCCAGCGACCGTAGTTAGTAAGCATATGTTTTACTTGCTGGGTAAAACTATCTGGGTATTGAGTAAATTTAAGCTTTTTACCTATAAGCTCTTCATTTGAACAACGCATGATTTTGCAGCAAGCAGAATTAACTTCGATAAATTGAAAATCAGCATCGAGAATAAACATACCTTCAGATATGTTTTCAATGGCCGTACCAAACAGCTTTAACTGTTCTTCGTTACGCTTAAAATCATTAATATTTTTTATGGTTCCTGTCATACGAACAGGTGAACCATCATCTTCACGCTCAACAACACGAGCACGATCTAAAATCCAAATCCAGTCGCCATTTTTGTCTTTAACACGGTAAGGAACTTCGAAGATATCCGTACTAGCGTTTAAGTGCTCACTGAGCATTTTGTTGACATGCTTCCGATCCATGGGATGGATATTATGACCTTGGTCTTCATTTTCTGCTCTTTGTCCTATTTCGGGAAAATTGAGGCTTTGCCAGACATTAGAGCGGAAAATTTTACCAGTTCGAATATCCCAATCCCACATCTCATCGCCACTTCCCCATAAAGAAAGCATTAGTCGCTCTTCGCTCAAAGCGATCTGTTTTTGAGTCTCTCTACGATTTTTTAAAAATTTTATAATTAGAGCTAAAATAAGTAAGCATATAAGAAAATAAGTAAATTTAGCTTCTCTATCTAACCACCAAGGGGGATTTATGACCACTGTTAAAGCTTTTACATTACCTTGTTTTTCAGTTAGAGGGTCTATGGCTACAATTTCGAAGGTATATTCACCATGAGGGATGTTTGTATATGTCGCGGAGTTATATTTTGCTGAAATCCACTCACTATCAATTCCTCGCATTAAATATTTAAATTCGCTTGAGGCTTGTGTTGAAGAAAAATTAAACGTAAATGGGGAGTCCGAATAATTAAAAATATATTTGTTGTTTTGTTTATGTTCTTTTAGATCAACTTTTTTATTTAATATGGATATTGATGAAATGTGGGTTGTTATTTCTTTGCTTGATTTTATGTGGTTTTTTAATTTTTTAAAATCAAAAATTGAAATGCCTTGAACGCCCGCTAACAAAAATTTATTTTTTTTGTATGGTAAGATTGTTGCTGTGTTATATTCAGATTGGCTGCCATTATTCATTTTTAATGAATAATGATTGTTATTTAGAATGATTAATAACTCAGATTGAGATGTAGCGATCACTTCATCATTTTTACAATAAATTGAATATATGAATTTGTTTCCGTTATGTACAGTTGAATACGAGTTGTTTACTAAGTGGTATTTTTTTAATGAATTTGACGTGCCAAGGTATAAGTTGTTATCAGAAATACAGATGCTGTGTATTTCTTGATCGTATATTTTGTTTATTATATTGGGTTTTATTTCAAACAAACCATCTTTACTTGCTATATAAATAGAGTTTTTATTTTTTATGATATCGAAAATTGGCTTTTTGTCTGATACCTTAATTTTGTTAATGACTTGTTTTTCTTGGATTTTATATAAGTACCCTTTATCTGTTCCAGCTAGTAATGAGCCTTTATCTTTTAATACTGCAGTGATTTTTCCATCAATAATTTTAGTTGAACTATTACTTTTATTGTCAAAAAAGTACAAGCCGGAGTTAGATGCTATATATAGCTTGGACTTAAATGGAGCTATAAACTTATAACCTTTTAGCTTCGATTTTTTTGTGTTGACTTTGAAAAGATCAATGTTTAATACTGATATTTCATCGTTAGTGGAATAGTAAATCTTGTCGTGATTGTTCTCAAGACTCCAGACAGAGCTTTCTGTTAGATTAAGTCTATTTATGAGATTTTTTACGTTTTTTATTGTGGTTAGGCCATAATCAATACTTCCAATGTAAAAGTCATTGCTTTCTGTTTTAAATGTAATTATTGGAAATAATTTTCCTTCGATTTTACCTATGACTTCATTTTTTGTGATGTTATATATTATTTGATTGTTTAAACCTAAGAGCTGGTTCTTATATATGGCTAGGTGGTTATATGAGGTGCGATTTAGGACTTTCTTTGAATAATTACTGTTTAATTTAAATAATCCATCTTCGCTGCTAAAATACACATTGTTATTATGTGATATTAAGTCGTTTATATTTTTTTTTATTAGTTTCTTTTGACCGTTCTGAAGATAAAAAAGCTCTTTGTTATAGCTCCTGAATACTAACTTTGAATCTGTAAGTAAAACAAAGTTTCTTATCCCAATCGGAGAACTATCTTCATATAAAACTTTTGGGTTATGCCTTACATTAATCAATATTTTCGAATCTGTTGTGATAGCAATCGAGTCATTTTGGGCCTCAATTGACCATACAGGTTCACTATTAATTAGTTCATCATGTACTTTTTCAAAAATTTCAAGCTTAATGTTATATCTAGCCAAACCACTATCAGTACCAACCCAAAGCGTACCGTTATCGTCCACGAACAAACTGCGAATAAATGAACTAGGTAGCCCACTCTCGCCTGCGTAGTAATGGGTAAATTCAGTACCATCAAATCGGTTTAATCCATTAACCGTGCCCACCCACAAAAAGCCATCTTTATCTTCTACAATCGAGGTCACCGTACTCTGTGACAATCCTTCAGCAACACCGTAAGTCTCAGTATTGAGAATAATGTGTGATTCTGGAATTTCGATCAGATCTGTTTCTTCGTCTTTAGATATCGAATCGTCTGATTTTTGTTCAGTGATTGAGGTCGGTTTGGTTTGGGAAGCTTCTACGGAGTTGCCAGAAGCATGGATAGTCCCTGAGAGGATAAGTAAAAACACGGCACAAATGTGTCTGAAATACATAGTTATCTTTTTATTTATTGTTATTGGCTTAACGAGTACGATAGAACACAACACTTTTTCAGATTCTTAACCATTTGTCAAAGCTATTGTATCTAATTGACACTATTTGTTGCGGCCTTGAAATATTGTGTCAATAAATGGCTAAACAACAGGATTTTGACGGTGTTTTTCTCTGACTCAATATTGTCAATTATGAGCATTCTCTAAAGGCTGAAGCGCGTAGAGTGGTGCTTGAATGAAATAAGATCTTCTGGAATGGATTGAGTGGCTGTAATCTGTTGGTTTTGATGTTCTTCACCACAAGAATAAAGAACGATTCTGTCTTTATGATTGGTTTTCATTTTTTCTATTAAAAAACGGATCAGCTCTGCTCTAGTGAGGAGAGTTATTTCATTCACTACTTGTTCTCTTTGATTAAATTGATAATCTTTGTTCCCAATGCTGGTCCAATACCTCTGGCTTCGAGTTTTAAGATTAGGATCATGTTCCATAATTTGGCTGATGAGCCCAGCTTTGGTTTTTTCCCATTGCTCGGAAGTTAATTCCATGACGGTATAGGCAAAATCTCCAATGAACTTGTCAATTTCTTGTAAGAGCAATCGCGGCCCACTGTTAGGGGATTGAATGTAGAAAATCATTCCTGGATGACGATTGAGCGGCAAGTAGTTTGTTCCAACCATATATCCAAGTTGTTTTTGGGTTCTTAACTCGTGGAAGAATGAAGATGACATAGTGTGATTGAGTAAACTGAACAGAGCCATGTTGAGTGTGTTGGTATGCTCAGATTGGAAATAAACTAAAATGGCACTATCTTGGTGTTCGGTGCTTACTTTACTGACTAACGTCCCTCGATTTTTTAAGTTAACGAGTTCACGTTCACTTTCAGGGCTTGGAGCGGATACTAAATCCAGAACTTCGCTCAAATGTTCGCAGATATCTTCGGCTTCCTCTTGTAAATAATCGCCATATAAGAAGCCTTCTAAGTATGTGGCTTCGTAAAATCGTTCAACATGCTGATGGAGTAACTCTAGTGTTGCATCCTCAATTTCTTTCGCTAGTTTTAATGGCTCATAGCTTCTTAATTGTACGGTTGAGGTTAATGCTGAAAATAATTGAGAAATAGGGCGGGTGTTACTTATATTTCTCCAGTTTCTGATCAGCTGTTTGGTCACTCTCTGAAAGCGTGTTTGGCAAAAATTACGCTCTTTAGCTTTTTCGATGATCAGCTTCAATAAGTCTAACTGCTTGATAGTAAAACCACTGATATGGAGCGTGAGTCCTGCTTGATGTGGATAAATATGATAATGAATGCCAGCAACCTCGGCATCATAGGTATATTCAGCGAGGTAATCTAAGACCATTTCTATGTATAAGCGGGTATATGCGGCGTGAGTTTGCGTATCGCAAGCATGAAGTGAATCAATGGCTAAATAGATGTGACCTTTCGGTACATTGAATTTTTGGTCTTTTTGATACCAAAGTCTGAAGCCTTTTCCGTCTTTTAAAATACTTGGAATTGTGAGTGGATAATCCGTTAACCTAGGGCGCGCCTTTTCAATAATAAAAGGGTTTGGTTCTGGTAAGGTTAGTTCTGATCTAATATGAGGATTATTACATTTTTGGATCAGCCATTGGCCTACCTCATCGATCCTATATTCGGCTTTATACCACTTGCTGCAAATTTGCGCTTGGATTTCAGGTGCAATAACTTGCAAGCGCATACGCTCAGGCTTTAGCATTGCTAATAATAAATTGGTTTCTGCAAGGTTTAGCCCGTCCATACGGTAATCACCATAGATAACATCTTCAACAGGATAATGTTGCATGTTGATGCTGAGGTGGCTAACCAGTTCCATGGCTTTAACGGGTTCTTGATAATCGAATGCCTGTTGAAGCAAGTTAGCACGTTCTTGATAACGCCAATTTTCTAATCCATCTTGTTTTATCAATTCTAAATATTCGAAAGTGGTAATGACAATGTCATCAATGTGCTCTAGTCCTAGCTCTGTAAGCTGATACAGTATTGAAAAATCTTTAAAATTATACCCAGAGGCACCGCCACCAGAAGAAAGGTTGTTAACCCAGCCTTTTGATTTTAGATATGAAAGCAGACTGCCTTTAGTTTCGTTTCCTAACAAGTGACTGATAAAGGTGAGTGGTTTACTAGGGTAATATTCTTCTACATTAGGTAATAAAAAGCTGATGGTTAATCGTCGCTGACTTTTAACTGGAACTACACTTATTTTCTTTTGTAATTGTTGTTGATCATACAAAGGTGTTTTCGGGTAATTTTTGCTAAGAAACTTATTTTTGATATCGGAAAAAAACTTGTGAGCCAGTGCTTCAAGTTCATCTAAAGAATTTGGAGAAATTAAGCACAGAGTCATAATATTTGCACTGTACTTATTGTGATAAAACTCGAGAAGTTCTTGTCGTAATTCATTTTCGTCACCGCCAAGCGTTACCAAGTTACCTACAGAAAATTGAGTAAATGGGTGATTTGGATTACATGTTTCTTTCTCGACATCGAAAATTCGGCGTACATCATCTTTTAGCTTTAAACTGAATTCAGATTCAATAGCGTGTCGTTCTCGATCAACGAATTCAGCATCAAAAAGCGGAGAGATAAAAAATTGACTAAAGCGGTCCAGTAAAGCGTCGAAATAAGCAGGAGCGATTGAAGAAAAAAAGTTGGTATGCTCGCTGCCAGTCCACGCATTATTACTGCCGCCATAATGGTTTACAAACTCATTAAATTCACCACATTTAGGATATTTTTGAGTTCCAAGGAAAAGCATGTGCTCTAGAAAATGAGCCATGCCCTCACGATCTGATGGGTCGTCGAAGTGCCCAACATTAACGGCCATAGAAACAGCTGATCGGTTAGTTTTGTCGTCTTGTATCAAAAGCACCTTGAGTTCATTGTCTAGTCTAATAAACCGATACTGACGATGATCATTGGGGCTGGTGATGATTGAACGTGGTTCGGTGGTCAATGATTATTCCTGTAATGTGAAAGCGCAAAAGAGTTCAACCACAATATATAGTGGTTGCTGTTTGCTGATTTCGCAAATTATGCCGGAAATATTTTTTGATATTAGTTCTCAGCCGTTTTAAATTGCTTTAGAAAATTATAGTGAGCAGAGTTAAACAATTACTGTGATATAGTTCGGATTTCAACCAGATGACCGGCCTAAGTATCAATTTGTTTCAATATTGATTTATTCGGCTTTTGCCATTGCCCGTTTTGAAGTTACAATTGGGTTAATAACCAATAAAGTGAGGCAACATCAAAGTCAGGTGTCGCGTCATTTTGATGATGAGATATCTATGCAATTTTTCTTGATGCGCCATGGTGAGGCAAGCTTTAATGCCAAAACTGATGACGCTCGTGTCTTAACTCCGAATGGGAAAGCTCAGGCTTCTCAAATTGGGCATTGGCTTAACGAACAGGTAGAAACATTTGATTTAATTTTGGTAAGTCCATACGTGAGAGCCCAACAGACTTGGGATGAGGTGAAAAAGTCGTTAGGCAAAGTTCCTCGCATCGAATCACTTACAGAACTAACACCTGATGCTGACCCTGAACGTTGCGCCATAGCAGTTGAAGCGTATGCTCAACATTATCAAGCCAAAAATACCTTGGTTATCGCTCACATGCCGCTGCTTGGTTATTTAGTTAGTGAGCTTGTTTCGGATATTGAGCCCCCCTTATTTTCGACTGCTGGAGTAGCTGTAGTTGAAATGAATAGCGCATCGTCAAAATTACTGGTTCAACATAGTCCACACTGATACTATTTTTAAACTATTCAACTTTACCTTCAGGTGGCTGCCAAAGTTCGACTTTGTTGCCATCTGGATCGATTACCCAACCAAACTTTCCAAATTCAGAAACCTCGGTTGCTTCCATCACATTGCAGCCCTCTGATTTCAAAACGTCGAGTAACGTAAATAAATCATCGACGCGATAATTCACCATAAAGCCGGCTTGGCTTGGTTCAAAGTACTTTGATGTGTTATCAAATACACTCCATACGGTAGCGCCGTCAGGGGTTGGGTTCTTTTCATCATGCCACTGAAAGCTCGTTCCACCCCAGCTTTGTATATCAATACCCAAGTGCTTTTGATACCAAGCTCTTAATTGTTCTGGGTTACTAGATTTTATGAATACACCGCCAATTCCTGTTACACGTTTCATTTAATTATCCTTTTTATTCGATATCGATTAAGACCAGAAGAGCAGCATCACTTCCCCATTCTTTTGGCGCTTGATGAAAAGCTAACACTTTCGGGTGTTGAGCTAACCACATTGGGAGTTGCTGTTTTAAAATACCAGAACCATAACCGTGCATTACGCTGCAACACTCAACCCTTTGTTTGATACACGCGCGTATCAATGCTGCTATTTCAAGTTTGGCTTCGGTTTGTCTCATGCCGTGTAAATCAAGCAATAGATCAGGCACAAAGTCACCACGACGCAATCGTTTTAATAAGTGATTATCTACGCCACTTTGTTTCCAACGCATTGGTCCTTCATGTGGAAGTAAAGGCTGATAGCTGTCAGAAAAAAAACTGTCAGCATCAATTTTTTGCTCACGTTGAATCGTCACATTCCTTGATTTAGTGGCTTCTCGAAAGTGTCGCTTATCTTGTTTAAGGGGCTTAATTCCTTTCATCAAATCAGCAAAACTTTCCATATCATTAAGTTCGTCTTTGTTTTTCATTGCTTGGTTCTTTGAGATAAGTGACGATATTTTACTGAATCCTAAGCCAAGTTGACATAGAATATACCCTTGATAATCCCAATGGCACGATTTCAGCGAGGATTAATTGGTATTTAGGTAAGGTAACTTTCAGAAGTCTGGTCGATGTTAAAGGTAAGAACTTAGTATAAATACCAATTAAACTCGCACTGCGTGTGCTTCTGAGCGTACATTCTTCTTTGTTATGAAAGCTTAAATTAGCCCACTAGTTTTTCGCTTTCATGCCTTGAATAATGATACGCTCAAAAGCCCTGAAAAACTGCCACTGGAATTATCAAGGGTATTTGTAATTGCACCAGCTAGGAGTGTGTTTTGGACAGAATTTATGTGGAAGAAGCGGTAAATGAACTGCAAACCGTAGGTGATATGCTGAGATGGGCGGTCAGTCGTTTTAATGATGCCGATATTTACTATGGGCATGGTACTGATAATGCGTGGGATGAGGCAATTGCTTTGGTTTTCCACGCGTTGCATTTACCTCATGAAATCGGTCAGCAAGTCATTAACACTAATCTACTGACGTCTGAAAAACACAAAATCGTTGATTTGATCATACGTCGTGTTAACGAGCGTATTCCAGTACCTTATCTTACAAACAAAGCTTGGTTTTCTAACTTAGAGTTTTATGTTGATGAGCGTGTATTAGTACCGAGATCACCGATTGCAGAAATGATTAGCAATCGTTTTGGGCCTTGGTTATACAATAAGCCTGTTAACCGAGTATTAGATTTATGTACAGGTAGTGCTTGTATTGCAATCGCATGTGCTTACGAGTTTGCTGAAGCCGAAGTTGATGCGTTGGATATTAGCGATGATGCTTTAGAAGTTGCTCAAATCAATGTTGAATCTCATCATTTGATGGACAGGGTGTTTCCGATGCAATCGGACGTATTTTCGTCAATTCCTAAAGGTCCACAATATGATTTAATCGTATCTAATCCTCCTTATGTGGATGCCGAAGATTTATCCGATATGCCTGACGAATATCATCATGAGCCTGAAATTGGCTTAGGCTCAGGGCGTGACGGCTTAGATCTCACTAAACGGATTTTGGCTAATGCGGCTGATTACCTAACTGAAAATGGTGTATTAGTAGTAGAAGTTGGTAACTCAATGGTTCACTTGATGGAGCAGTTCCCTGAAGTACCATTTACTTGGGTTAACTTTGAGCATGGTGGTGACGGTGTGTTTGTATTAACACGAGATCAATTGATTGAGAGTGAATCACTATTCACCATTTATAAAGACGAAAATTAAAACATCAAGGAAAACCATGTCAGGAAACAGCATTGGAAAGAATTTTGTCATAACGACTTTTGGTGAGAGTCACGGTATCGCGTTGGGATGTATCATTGATGGTTGCCCACCGGGTCTTGAAATCAGCGAGCAAGACATTCAATTGGAACTTGATCGTCGCCGTCCAGGGACTTCACGATACACGACAGCACGTCGAGAGCCTGATGAGGTTAAAATTCTTTCTGGTGTGTTTGAGGGCAAAACCACAGGTACATCGATAGGCTTGTTGATTGAAAATACCGATCAGCGTAGTAAAGATTATTCCAACATCAAAGATAGTTTTCGACCCGGACATGCGGATTACACTTACCAACAAAAGTATGGTTTACGTGATTATCGAGGTGGAGGCCGCTCTTCGGCAAGAGAAACCGCCATGCGGGTTGCTGCTGGCGCAATAGCCAAAAAATACCTCAAAGAAAAACTGGGTATTGAAATCCAAGGTTACTTATCCCAGTTGGGGCCAATTACTGCCGATGCTATTGATATTGAGCAAATCTCGCAAAACCCATTCTTTTTTCCTGATGAAAGCAAAATAAAGCAGCTTGAAGATTATTTAAAAGATCTCAAAAAGCAGGGCGATAGTATTGGCGCGAAAGTCAGCGTAGTGGCGACGAATGTTCCTGTGGGGTTAGGAGAGCCCGTATTTGATCGACTTGATGCTGACATAGCACATGCACTAATGAGCATTAATGCGGTAAAAGGTGTGGAGATTGGTGATGGTTTTGGTGTTGTAAATCAGAAAGGCTCTGAAGGTCGCGATTTAATGTCGGCTAAAGGATTCCAATCTAATCATGCAGGTGGTGTGTTAGGAGGCATTTCTTCAGGCCAACCTATCATTGCCAATATTGCGCTTAAACCAACTTCAAGTATTAGTGTTTCTGGTGAAACCATGGACATTAATGGTAATGATGTCGATATTGTTACTAAAGGCCGTCATGACCCTTGTGTAGGTATTCGAGCAGTGCCGATCGCTGAAGCCATGTTAGCAATAACATTAATGGATCATTTTCTACGTCAACGTGCTCAAAATAGTGATGTTTCAACACAAACACCAATTCTAGGAATGGAATAAGCAAATATGAAATTTCGACTTGGTATGTTTGTTAATCCCTTCGCCGGACTTGGTGGCAGTGTTGCCTTAAAAGGAAGTGATGGTGTTGCTGAGCAAGCTTTAGCTCTAGGCGCGGTCCCTAAAGCGCATTTAAGAATGGCTGAAGCGCTAAAAGTGCTGCTGCCATATAAAAATAAAATCCAAATTCTCACAGCCAGTGGCGAAATGGGCGAGCTGGTGGCTAAAGAGCTGGGTTTTCACGTCGAGCTTATTTATCAAACTTCTCATACGCCAACTTCAACCGATACTCATCAAGTTGTAGAAGTCCTTAATCAGACTGAAATTGATTTACTACTATTTGCAGGTGGGGATGGTACAGCGCGCGATGTGTATTCAGTTGTTGATGATACCAAACCTGTATTGGGTGTCCCTGCAGGAGTAAAAATTCATTCAGGGGTGTATGGCGTAACACCTAAAGCATCTGGCCTAGTGGTTAAAATGTTACTTGAAGGTGAATTGGTCAGTCTAATGCGTGCTGATGTTATGGATATCGATGAGTCGGCTTTTAGAGAAGGCCGAGTCAAAGCCAAGCGTTATGGTGAAATGTTAGTGCCAGCCGAGCCAAGATACATCCAAGCGGTAAAAATGGGTGGGAAAGAGGTTGATGAGTTGGTTTTAGCTGACATAGCCGCAGATGTAATTGAGAACATGGAGGATGAACTCTTCATTATGGGCTCTGGCTCGACGGTTGCTTTTGTTATGGAAACCTTAGGCATAGAGAACACCTTGCTTGGTGTCGATCTTATTCAAAACGAATCATTATTAGCTTCAGATTTAACGGCACAACAACTGTTAAGTTTAACTGAAAGTCAATCAACCAAATTGGTGATAACCCTAATAGGCGGTCAAGGACATATCTTGGGGAGAGGAAACCAACAATTGTCCTCAGACTTGATCCATCGCATAGGAAAGGAAAATATCATCATCCTTGCCACTAAAACCAAATTAAAAGCACTTGAAGGTCGTCCTTTAATTGTAGATAGTGGCGACCCCAAACTAGATAAAGAACTCAGTGGCTACTATCCAATTACCACTGGTTACCACGATAGCGTGATGTACCAAGTAGCTGCACCAGATGAATTGGAGAATGAAATTCGATGTTAGAACAATATGAAATGGCTTTAGATAACTGGATTGAGAATGTCGTTTCTAACGGTGATGATGATGCCTTATTTGCCAGCGGCTACTTGCAAGGTCATATTGCAGTAGTGCTTTCAGAGTTAGAAGTCGAGGGTGATAGCTCTTTGCCTGCATTGGATTCAAAAATTGAAGTATGTATGGAACTTGCAAAAGATGAATTGGAAGAGGATGATTTGCAATTGGTCAAGTCTGCATGGTCTGAGTTGAGAACGGACTTAGAACTACTAAAGTGAAGCACGAGGAGCAGCTTCAAATGTTGCTGTTCCTTATTTCATCAGTGCTTTTGGGGGATTCATTTTTTGTTGGCGAGACTTAAAATAACTTGCCCATTTTGCTACTTGTTCTTCTGGTTCAGCACGTAATAGCTTTAAACACCTATCAAATTCAGTTTCTCTAGAAACCAGTGAGGTAAACCAACTTTTACTTGCAGTTGATAAAGCACTTTTTACTTCTTTGCTAACCTCGTCAGGTCGTCTGTTAGTGGAGTGATAAGTGATTGCAAGTTTTGACTGAGGATCTGAAGATGCGGATAAACTACCACTAGCATTTGCACAGGCCGTTATTAAAAGATCAAATTTTTGCTTTTCTATGTCATCTTCTATCGCTAGCTTAACGTTATAGCCAATGCGAGAAATACGAACAAAATCTTTAAGCGTTGAAGTTAACTCTTCATCGAGTATATCAGTTGTCTTTACCACCCCTGTATTGTGGTCAGGCTTATAATAGCTATCGGAAATCTCTCCTCTTAAAAAACGACCAAGTTGAGTAATTCCCGTGACAACCTGAGGGTCTGTAAGCCAAAGCTCAGAAGTTCTATCAGGTGGAACAGCAAGTAAAGAATGAAGTTGATCGGATAATGTTTCTTTCCCTCCTGTGTTTACTTTTTCCAGTATCCATTGAATTTGGCGGTACTGATCAAATATTTTGTCAGAATCGCCATAGTCTCTCGCACTTCTTAGAAAAGATTCTAAAAATACAGTTTGAAAAACATTTAAACCATCTTGGGGGCATATTTCATTAATAGAAAATCCCGCACTTAAGAAAAGTGCTAAAATATCAGGATTTCCGCTTTTTGCTGCTGCGAATAACGGTGTAAGCCCCGAATGGTTTGGTTGCTTAAAAAGAGGATTTTTTTGCACATTTTCTTTTATAGCGTGTAGAGTTACAAAATTGACTTGTTCAACTTGCGCTGTTTCGGCAATATTCGTCCGTTGACATGGCACTAGCATGAGATCTGTAACTAATGCCAAATTTCCTTTTAGGCATGCAATGTGTAAAGGGGTATTTCCATCTTTGTCTTGAATATTAAGCAATGCACCAGCATCGAGCAGGGCATCAACAATTCCCGACTGTGCAAGATTAATTCTTTTACTAATAATGGGATGGTTGCTATATAAATCTGCGGTTAGTAGGTGCAAAAAAGTTTGGCCATTATGATCTTGGCAATTAACATCAAGGTTATGACCACTTAGCAATTCAAATATTGGAAGTGAACCAACGAGATGTATGGCAGATTGTTGTTCAAAAAACGTGTTTGACTTGAGATTTACGTCTGCCTTGCATTCCAATAATAGTGTTACTGCTTGAGAGTTGTTCAATAATACAGCCCACATAAGTGGAGTATATTGGTTAGTTATTTCCCACCTCGCCTGTGCTTCAATTCTATATGCCCAAGTGTTAACTTTTTCAGGGTGTAGTTTTAACAATCTTTCAAGAATATCAGCTTTATGTTGAGCTATGGACCAATGAATTAAAAAGCTGACTTCGTCATCAAAGGCATGAACTGCCCCAACTTTAAGATGACCACTTCTTATTGTTGCAGTACTCATTAAGTCATCAAAACTGTGTTGATTGTATTGGTTTATATCACTTTCGAGTAGCCAACCTTTAGCTAAGTAAGCTTTAATATGCGGTTCTAGTTTTATGTCATGTTTATATTTGTCGTAAGTATCGTTCTTAGAAAGAGTCGATGTGTAATCGTAAGGCCATGCTCGTTCAGTATCTGATTTGGTTGAAGGCCTGTGAGCACGTAAAAAGATATCTATAACTTCGACTTCTTCCAGCTCGAACTCTTTCACTTCAGATTGTATATCGGGCTTCTCTGTTAATTCTATGTATAACTTAAATGCTTCTCCTGCAATTGTTTGATCCTTGTGGCTATCTGGGTATTTATCTGGATGTAATGCAAGGCAAATTTGTTTACGAAGCTTACGTTTTGTTTGCGATGCCATTGATGCTGGCCAAAGTAGTTTTTGTATTTCTGACTCGACTTCTTCTGGGCTTGCTTCTAGCTCCTTTAGCTCTAACAGCTTTTGATAAACTTGATTTAACTTTTCATCGGTTGCGGTTTTTTGGGGGCATGGTTCTGTTTGTATGTCTATGGCGTGGTGTTTTATTTCTGCTACTTCTACTGGCACTAAGTTTGTTCGAACGTCTGTTTCGGAGTGCGTAATTTCTTGCTCACCAATGGTCTTCGCCTCTGGTTTTACATCGACTAAAGTCCATTCGGAAAGCTCATCGGCTTTTTGTATGGCTTGATGAGCTGAGTGAGAATGAAACTCGCTAACTTTGGGGCAACAAGCTGCAGGTGCAAAGTTTGAAGCAGGTGACAGAGAATCACCCTCTTCATTGATGTTTACTTCTGTGAGTTCAAATAATAATGCAGCTTGTGTTTCATTTCCTGCTTCGGTGATTGCAGTGGCCATTGTGTATACAAAAATATTTTGGTAACACCGAATTTAGCATTTAAAGGGTTATGCCGTAATAAAGCTAAACAAATCTTAATCCGGAAACCATTGCGGTATTAATTTAAAGGCCGTCCTTTGATTAATTTTCGTTTCCATAAGCGATTAGGATTAACTTTTTCAAATAATGTAGGGCTAACAGGTGGTAGCTCATTACATAATACTGCTGCTAACGCCTCTGCGGCCAAAGGGCCTGAACATAATCCTCTAGAACCTAATGCTCCCAATATGTATAGGCCATTAAATACTGGCAGTGGCATATTTTGCCAATAGTCAGCCACTTGTTGTTTTCTCTTAAATGGCTGCTCAGCTTCGAGTTGTTGTATAGCCTCAAAATTAGGGGCTAGTCCCAGCATAGGAAAGTGATCTCGTGTTACTAAGCGAACACCAACCCTTGCATCCTGTTCACTAACATCAATACTATTTACCCACTCTCTATCCGGGTAGCTTTCCTCCATTCTTTGCTTATTTTGTTGTTGCTCAAGTTCAGAGTAATGAATGTTTTCCGCTCCTTTTATATAGCTAGCACCTAAGCAGTGATGCTGGTTATGGGATGGCGTCAAATAGCCATGGGCACAAATAACTGTTTTCAGTTTTGATAGCTCATTATTGGATGGAATATGGCTAACTTGTCCACGAAAAAGGCTGGCTGGCAAATGACGCGTTTGCTCAAAACCAGTTAAACCATAACCGGATGCATTGATGACTTTTTGGTAGGGGCCGTAGCTTTGATTATCTGAATGCAATATCCAGCCTTGAGGCGTTTGCTCTAGCTTAACAATCTGAGTGTTAAAGTGAGTGTTTACCTCGGTTAGAACGCTAGCTTTGTTTAAAGCGGCTCTAGCAAAGTCAGCTGGACAAACCCATCCAGCTAAGGGGTAATATAAACTGTCTTTATCGATTGAAACGCCTGAAATCTCGTTGGCCTTGTCTGCCGAAATGGATTGTAAAATCTGTTGAGGCCAATCATTGCCATTCACAATTTTTTGTAAGCGAGCAGTAGAGCGTTCTTCGTGACCTGATTGCACCACACCACAAAAATCATGGGCAATGCTAAACCCTTGCTGATGCAGAGACGATATGCGTTGGCGACAGAACAAAAATGCCTGCTGGAAATACTGACTGAGTAAATCATTTTCTGGTGTTAAAAGAGGGTAGAGTCCTCCCTGTTTGTTGCCAGAAGCCCCTTGGGCTACAGAGTTATCCTTACAGAAAAACTCAATAGGCTTTCCTCGTTCAGCCAGTGATAAGGCTAAGTTAACACTTGCTAAACCGCCACCAATGATGGCAATTGAAGATTCAATATCTGCGTTTTGTAGGTGTGTGCTAGTGCTATTTTCGTTGATAGAGTTACCCGTCATAAATTGCAAATAACGGGATTGCAGTAGCGTCTTGTCAGTTTGATTGGGCAAGAAAATGTTAGCATATGGCTGGCAGCTACTTGCCATAAGTTGAACAAATTCAGCGTTTATCTCAGAAATATTAACATCGGGCGAAAGTTGCCAACCATCAATTTTTGTAGCGCTTAGTTTACAGAGCTCAATAAAATCATTCGTTGACTCGTGGGCATAGCGATCTAATAGCAGCTTTCCGTCATCAAACTTTAATCGTTGGCAACCTAAAATATCAACCCATTGAATGGAGTTCAGATCATCAAGAACTTGTTGTAAGCGTGGAGGTAAAAGCTCGAATTCTGCTTCAAGTTTCAGTGACAAGTGCCCAGAACCCAACAAAACCATATGGATTGACTGCTCTGGGTAGTAGGTTCTTCGAACATACTCTAAGCAAGCAATTTCAAGTGAACACTGGTTACCAATATGAGCAATCGCTAGCAAAGTGTGTGGAGCTGCATTGTCAAATAAGCTTTGTTGAAACTCCAATAATTGTTCAGAATACTGGGGGTATTCCGGATAGTTATCTTGAAAAAACTTGATTATCTCAGCAGGATAGCGCTTAATTGTGGTCATTTCACCAGCTGTAGTTTGGTGTGTCACAGAACTTACCTATATTCAATGAGTAGCCAGATTCTAGGCGGGTATTTTACCCTTGATAATGGAAAGCTGACCACTTATTAGTGACAAAACGGATATTATTGTCGCAGAAATTAGGTACTAATTAGGGTCTGCTGATCTTTCATGATTGTTTTTGCAGCGATAAATTAGTTATCTTATGAAAGGCAGAGTTTGTGCGGTGTGGTGATTACCGACATACAAAGCAGTCGTTACTTCGTTTCCACATAAACAAACGATAACGCAGCAGAAGTGACCAATTTACGCTGTCTTCGATGCTTTTGAGCACTTCTTGTTCTGTGTTGTGACCAGTTTACTTAGATGGCTAAGCTTCACTGCTCACGCCTTGAACAGAAAAAGTGCTCAAATAGCACAAAATTTAATCCTGAAAGTTCAACAGACCCTAGTACAAATTGGATAGTTAACACATGAAAAGAGTCGTCATTAGTGGATTAGGTGTTGTTTCAAGTATTGGTAACAACAAGCAAGAAGTCACTGAATCATTAAAAGCTGGTAAGAGTGGTATTACTTACTCAGAGCAGTTTGAAGAAATGAACCTACGCAGCCGCGTATGGGGTGATATCAAATTAGATCCAAGTGAGCACATCGATCGTAAAGCGCTTCGCTTTATGGGTAATGCTGCTGCATACGCTTATATCGCTATGGAACAAGCGATTGAAGATGCGCAATTGACTGAAGATCAAGTGAGCAATTTTAGAACTGGTATTGTTGCAGGTACTGGTGGTGCTTCTTCATCAAACCAAGTTCAAGCTGCGGATACTCTTCGTAATCGTGGTGTTAAACGTGTAGGTCCTTATGTTGTACCACGTATTATGTCTAGTACTGCATCAGCTTGTTTGGCTACACCATTCAAAATTAAAGGTGTGAACTACTCAATCAGTTCAGCTTGTGCTACCAGTGCCCACTGTATTGGTCATGCAGTAGAGCTAATTCAACTAGGTAAGCAAGACATCGTATTTGCAGGTGGTTCAGAAGAAGTTGATTGGACTTTGACCATGGGCTTTGATGCAATGGGTGCGTTGTCTACTCAAAATAACGATAACCCAGAAAAAGCGTCTCGTACTTATGATGCTGACCGTGACGGTTTTGTTATCTCTGGTGGTGGCGGTATCGTAGTGGTTGAAGAGCTTGAGCATGCTCTTGCTCGTGGTGCGAAAATCTATGCAGAAATCGTTGGTTACGGCGCAACTTCTGACGGTTACGACATGGTTGCCCCATCAGGTGAAGGTGCAGTGCGTTGTATGCAAATGGCTATGGCTGATGTTGATACACCAATTGATTACGTGAATACTCACGGTACATCAACACCAGTAGGTGATGTACGTGAACTTGAAGCCATTAAAGAAGTTTTCGGTAATGAATGCCCAACTATTGCATCGACTAAGTCTCTAACTGGTCACGCACTAGGCGCTGCAGGTGTTCACGAAACGATTTATAGCTTGATCATGCAAGAGCAAGGTTTTGTTGCTCCAAGCATTAATATTGATAACTTAGATGAGGCGGCAGAAGGCTTACCAATTGCTACTGAGTATCAAGAAAAAGAGCTTAACACTGTAATGACCAATAGTTTCGGTTTTGGTGGCACTAACGCAACTTTAGTGTTGAAAAAGTACAAATAAGCGATATTAAAATTTAACTTACTAAAGCCCATCTTGAATGGGCTTTTTTGTGCCCTCAGCTTTTTCACTAGGCGATAAAACACGCATTTAACTCTAATTTTATTGTTTTTGTTGGTTCTACTCTTGAACCGACTTTAGGGATAAGAGATAATTCGCCCGTCTTCGAAACGACCTTATCTTTGAAGAATTCAATGGTGACCCTAGGGTCCCCCCGCAATGATACCTTGTGGACTCGGTCAGGCCTGGAAGGGAGCAGCCGCAGCAAGTGACTCATGTGCCGAGGTGTTGGCTCTAGGGAAGCCTCCAAATATCTCAATTATATTTGGAGGTTATTTCTGTTTATATATAAATCTTTTCTCATTTCAATATCAAACTCCAGATTATTCTTAACAAATAATACACAGCTCTATCCATACCTAGCTTTAAGCTAACATCTAAATTCTAAGTTAATCTTTGTTAAATTGAGCCTTGAGCTTTCGAATGTCAGCTAAAGTTTAGTCACAAATTATCCGATTTTTTTGTGGTAGATAATTGCTTATGTCAACATTATTCCCATCTTCATTAAGTGGTATTCCTATCACAAGTTTATCTCAGAGTGATGACCGCTTTGACCTTGAAGAAATACCTGCAGAGGGAACTGATAAATATCATTGGGCAAGGTTAGAAAATGAAAACTTAGCTAAAATGAGTAAAATTAGAAAGTTTTTTCAATTCTGCCGACCTCAAAGAAATACAGTCTCAAGAGAGCAAATACCAACGCTAAAATCAATTGAATTCACCAATGAAGAGTTACTCATGTTTGACTATGAAGTTACATCTGAAAGTATGTCAAGCCCAAGCCATAAAAGGGAATTTCGAGAACGTGAGTTGATGATGTTAGAAGCTGAGCATAAGCTGATGGTGGAAGAGTTTGAGCGCGAGAAACGTTGTTTTCCAGATATTCATGGTCCATCAGAATTAAGTTTGACACCAATTCAGCCCCCAAAAAAGTTATCAGCAGGCACCGCTTTTGCAACAGCTGTAGAATTAATGGGAGGGGAGAATCCCGCACTTTGGGAACCTGAGAAATTTGTCAAAAAAATTATCGAACGAACAGAAGATGATTTGTCATGGCACATTGGCCAAGTATTCCTTGAAAAAGTCAAAGCTGGAGAGCCGCTTCCGATTATCGGCTTTAAGCGCACCTGTAATGAGATGAAATCTGAGATAAGCCGTTTCTTAAAGTTGAAAGAAGTTTCAGATAAAAATAAAGAGGGGCTAAGACAATTTTTGTTGCAGTTGTCTGAACTCGAAAAAAATGGATATTCCTATCAAGATTCATTGAAAGCTTGCTTAGTGTTCCCATTATTACAAGCTCTTGTTTATAACGATTGTAAAGATAAAAGTTGTTGGAAGAAAGATATTAAGGCTTGTGCTATTCATAGAATAGATAAAAGATATAGAGAGCAAGGTTTTACTGAAACTGCTTCAACCCTTGATATAATAGAGCTACCGTTTGATTTATTATTCTCAGAAAATCACACTGCAGATGAACAAAGTCTACTGGATGTTATTGCCAGACATCTTTCGGCTATAACAGGAATACCTAAAACATTCGACTATTCAACAAAATTACTAATAAAAGATTTCATAAGGCATTGGCAAAAGAAGATTTATTGTCCTTCTTTTGCCCCTTTAAATGATGTCAATTTATCACTAGGCGCTCATACTCCCTTTGTGCCATGGGGATTCATAAAAACAGTTAAAATTGATCACGACAATGGGAATATGTCTTGTGCATTTTTTTCTTATCACGATTTACTTCATGAGATTGATATAGAATCAGGAGCTTGTCAGTATTCACAATACTTTGCTGTATTGAAATTCTATAAATGTGGATTGTAGGCTTCTAACTGTTTTTTGAAAAACTTAAAAGTATAGGCTCGACTATAGAAATTTACGTCTGAATATTAATCTTTGCTGACAATATCTAGAATATATTTGTCTTAAAATCAATCAAGAATATATCCTACAGGTCTTTGTATATTGGCATTATCGAGGATGTATGGCAGCAGACGCTTCAGGGGTTAGTGTCAGTCCTGCTCCAACTGCTTTTCAACCCGAATTAGTTACCGCTGAGTACCCGCCTGTTAACGGTAACCAATCGATTGACTCCAATGAAAGAACACCTTTATTACATGGAACTCTACCAGTAGGCTCTGTTCAAACGGCTCGCTCACACAATGAGATTGCACGGGCTCGTTGGCAAAACGCGGTATTTACTATCCAGCAAGTCCCTTTACCTGAATTGCTTGAGCAAGCATTTACAGATCTACAAAGAGAAGAACTTGAAGCCATTGATGCCGCTAGGAAAGTGCTAGAGGGTGAGGTGGCTTTAGGTCGCAAAGAATTCTTTTTAAACTTACTCAAATCTATCGTGGTGGCAGCAGGTTGCTCAGTTGCCTTTTATTACGCTCTTACTAATGGAGACTTAGAGCTAATGATCGCAGCAGGGATACTGACAGCGATTTTTACCTTGGCGGCTTTAGACAGTATTAGTGCTTTAGTAAATTGGCGTCGTCTTGTATCAAGTGGGAAAGGTTTGCCTATTGGTGCAGATGCCATAGGCAATTTAACTTATCCAGTTGCGGCTTGTCTGACCACCGATGAAAAGGTTCGTCAGACTATAGCGCGCTTAACTTCCTTAGTTGTTAATGGAGCGTTGCGTTTAGGGACTGGCATTGTTGGAACATCCGCTCCTACCAACTTGCTTTCTGCCAAAGATGTGATCAGTCAAGGTAAGAATCTTATAGATACGGGCGAAAAATATATTGGAAGGCGTATTAATGGATTAGATATTACTCTTTCAAAATTAACTGAATTAAAGAGAGCGGCTAGAAAAGAACGGCAAGAGGCTGAATTATTTCGGCATCGCCTTGCAACTCTCTATAAACAGCACAGATATCAAAAACAGAATTTGCAAAAGTTTCGAAGTGAGTTGATCAAAATAATGGATGATTTGAAAGCTCAAGTACGTCAATTACGTGCAGATGTTAGAGATGATTTTGACCTGGCTAAAGCTTGGGTGGATTGTTGGAGGAGATTGCCTCGAGATACTCAGCAATTATTCCCTGAACTTCAATCAATGAGTCAGAGTACTTTCGAAGTGTTACACCCCAAACTCAATGAAAACTCTGCTGAGAATACTTATTTACTAGGTATTGATCCTAATAGCTTAAATATAAAACCAGATGGAAGTCGACCTTTTGTTGCACATGCTGAGAGAGAACTCGAATCTGCTGAGAAGGAAGTCGAAGCTGCTCATAAAGCACTAAAAGATGCGAGTGTTCATTTTGCGGGGAAGAATGTTTGTTTCAAAGCATTTAAAATGCCGTTTGCAATAGGCGGATTTTTAGGCTTAGGTGCTGCCGCGGCTCTTACTGTTGGTTGGGCAGGCACTCCAGTTGTTGCTTTTATGTTGGGTAATTGTGTTATATCAGTAATGGATTTAGACAAAGCGATTGCAAATTATCGTCATATAAAAAAAGAAGGACAGCCTTTGCCAATTGGAGATGACAGTATTGGGTTTGGTTTTTTTGAATCCTTAAAGGCTATAGGAGTTGAAGAAAAAAAAGCAGAAAATTGGGCAAAAAAAACCTCGACATTGGTGCGATTTTTATTCAGCTCTGGCGCATCAGCTACACAAAGCGATGTCATGGAAAGAGTCAAACAATTTGAAAATGTTACCGATAATGTTAAACCTATTCTTGAAGAAATCACCGCTCTTGAAGATCAACAAAAAAAACTTGATAAAGAAGAGTTAAAGTTACAAATAAAACTTAACGAGCTTGAACGAGACTTAAAAAAAGCATCAAAAATTGAGCTTGAAGCTTCAAGTAAAGCACATTTAGCACATCTTGAGAATATTCAACGAGTGGCAAAAATTAAGGTTAATGTCCAGATCGCCTTGTTGTTTTATTACTCTGAGCTAAAAGCGTTATTACCAAATGAAAACCGAGCTTTCTTACAGCAGTTTATTTTTCAACTAAATCAACTATCACCAAGTACAAAGCCAGAGGTAACAAAAGCTTTGAAAACGATATTTGATTCACTTCCAGCGGAAGCTCAAGGTGACATTAAGCAGCAAGTAGATGTTGAGGCGAAGCTTGGAGGCCCAAAAAATATGGCACTTGAACCAGCTGTTATGATGACAACTTAAAGTTTAAGCACTATTTTAGAGGTGAAGATGGCAACATCCGGTGTAGTTGGGGCAATGTACTGGAAGCATCAGGTTGGTAGAGAAGAGTTTTATGATTTAGCCCAAATAACTTTAGGTGAGGCAAGCCAGTGTATTGATAGAGGCTCGCCAGAGCTGATAGAGTTTATGTTACTTGAAACCAAAACGTGGAAAACGGTTAAGCATTCAATGCTTTTTGCAGTAAAAGAAGAAGCGAACAATCAAGGTGAATCTTTTAAAGTGATCTTAATATCGCGAGACAAATCAATAACAGAATTTATGACTAAAAACGCACAACATGAATTAAGATGCTATTTATCTGAAAGCCTAAAAGAATATCGAAAAACCAAGAAGGATAAAAAGTAGACATAACTCCCCAATAATTTTTTTTTAAAGTAGAAGTGTCACATTTTGTCAGAACTAATTAGGGCAAGCCTAATTAGGGCAAGCCATAGAAGCGCACAATTTGGTAGCTTGCTGAATAAGATGAAAATGCCGATTTATCAATTGTTGCCTATCTCGGCTATATCCTCCACCAATTACCGCGGCTACGGGAATATCATTTTTAGCTGCTGTACTGAATACTAACTCATCTCTTTTGGCTATGCCTTGATCGCAAATGTTCAGATAACCCAAATCATCATCTTGGTGAATATCAACGCCAGCGTCATACAAAATAAGATCAGGCTGGTGAAGCCTGATAAGCAAACTTAATGTTTCCTCTACAGTTGTTAAATATTCATCGCTTGAGGTGCCTTTTTCAAGCTCAATGTCATAGCTTGATTGCGCTTTTCGAGCGGGAAAATTTTTTGCACAATGCAATGAGCAAGTAATGATTTTATCATTATCTTGAGCCATCGTTGCAGTGCCGTCACCTTGATGTACATCGCAATCAAAGATAAGTACTTTTTCTATATTTGGCTCTTTTAAGGCTTGGGTTGCCGCAAAAATCAAATCATTGAACACACAAAAGCCACTACCGAAATTGTAATGAGCATGATGATATCCCCCTGTCAGATGTATCGCTCTGCCATGCTCAATGGCTAATTTTGCTGTTAGGGCCGTTCCTGCAAGAGAGTGGCGACTTCGAACCATCAGTTTCTCACTCCAAGGAAAGCCGATACGCCTCATGGCTTTTGGGTTTATAGTATTCGTGAATAACTGGTCGACATAATCAGGACAGTGAATGGTTTTGATATCGTCAATGCTTACTGGCGTAGGCGAGTAAAATTGTGCTGGCACTGCTAATTTATTATCAAGCAAATATTGATAAATATCTCTATATTTGCTGGTGGGGAAACGGTGATTCTTAGGTAAATCCAAGTCGGAATATGAAGAGTGATAAATCAGGGGGAGCATAATAAAAATTAGGGCCTGTTGATCTTTCGTGATTGTTTTTGCTGCGATAAATTGGTTATCTTATGCAAGGCGGAGTTTGTGCGATGTGGTTATTCCACATAAACAAACGATAACGCAGCAGAAGTGACCAATTTACGCTGTCTTCGATGCTTTTGAGCACTTATTGTTCTGTGTTGTGAGCAGCTTACTTAGATGGCTAAGCTTCACTGCTCAGGCCTTGAACAGAAAAGTGCTCAAATAGTACAAAACTTAATCCTGAAAGATCAACAGGCCCTAGTAACCTTTTTTAGCATTCGGTCGTTCAAATAGCGCAATGCGTTCTTCAATGTAACTAATGGCTTGACGGCACTTACCTAAGCGCTTTTGTGTTTCTAAAATTTCGTGCTGTAATTTGAGCTTTTCTCTGCTAGGGCATGTCGACAATTGTAAATCGAGAGCATGAATTTTTTGTTCAATTCGTGATGCCCAGTTTAAATGTTTATTTAGTTCATCATACAATTTGTGAGAGTTTTGCATGACATTACTGGCTATCCACTCAAATCCGCTGTTTTGATGTGCTCTTTGTTGCTTGTTGATATATCTAGCTCTAGACGATGCTTTAGCTTGACGAGCCGCTTTTAGGTTGATGTTTGTCGTCGCTAGAGCACGTTTTACCGCGGAAAATTGGTCGTGTATTTGCTGGCAACTTATCTCAATGGTTTCTTTATTTAAACCCACTCGAAGACGCTTTTCTAGTTGCTGGATTTGGGAGCGAATTTGTTGGATACAGGGCTGAAGTTTTGCTCCTGTCTGTAAGAAAAGCTGGGTATTAAATCTGTCAGTATTTTGCAAAAGCTTACATTCGCCTTGAGCTAGTCTAGAATCATGTTGCAGTACTTCTTGCTCTAGTTTATCTAGTTGTTGTGCTAACTTGCTGATCAAAGCTAATGAATTCAAAACCAATTGCTCCATGCTAGGTGAATGGACATGATGATGACAACACTGATAAATAGTGGCTTGATCACAGAGGAACCAAACTGAATGGCAAAGCGTGCGCCTATAAATGAGCCAAGCATCATAAATAAGCCCATCGATAGCCCAATTTCATACATTACATCAGACTGTAGCATAAATACCACTAAGGCCGTGATATTACTCACTAATGTCATGGCTCTAGCTAGCCCACAGCAATTTAAAGTGGGAAGTGAATACAGTCTTGATACTGTAATTGTCCAAAAGGCACCAATCCCAGGGCCGGCAAAACCATCATAGCCACCTAGAAAAAAACCACTTAGCCATTGTTTGATTTTGTTTGGTGTAGTTTTAGGTGAAGCTTCGTTTTTACAACCAATCGCATTAGGACTGAATAAGGTATAAAGTGCAACGCCAATAATGATGGCGGGTAGAATAAGTTCAAGCCAATAATTATCAATAGCCAGTACTAATAAACTACCACACACAGCACCAATAAAAGTGGCAATTGCGGTGTGGTACCAAAGTGATGGAGTAAAAAACTGTTGTTTAAAATAAGTCATTGCTGATGTGAACGAGCCAAAACAAGCGGCGAGCTTATTGGTGCCCAAAGCAACATGAGGCGGTAAGCCTACAGATAGTAAAGCTGGTATCGTTAGCAAGCCACCACCACCAACTACAGCATCAATAAAACCTGCTGCAACACTTACGCCTGATAAAATCAGCCAATGACTGGTTTCTAATAACATTTACTCAATCACTCTTCGAAAAGGTGGCAGCGCATCTAACAGTGATTTGCCATAGCGTTTGGTTAATAAGCGTTTATCAAGAATGGTGACACGTCCATAGTCTTGCTCTTTTCTTAATAAGCGACCACAACTTTGAATAAGCTTTCGAGAAGCATCGGGTACGGTTAATTGTAGAAACGGGTTACCACCTTTGAGCTTGATGTACTCAGCATGGGCTTGTTCAACAGGTGAGGTTGGTACTGCAAAAGGTAATTTGGTGACAATTAAGTTAGTTAAGTAGTCGCCGGGTAAGTCTAGCCCTTCTGAGAAGCTACCAGTACCAAAAATAATACTGGGTTTGTTGTTATCACAGCGTTGTAAATGTTGCTTTAAAAGCTCTTGTCTTGGAGAAGAGCCTTGGATCAATAGCGGTACTTTTAGTTTTGACTCTAATAGTTCACTGACTTTATCCATCTGCCAATAGGACGCAAATAAAACCAGGGTTGCAGTTTCGTCTTCTACCAGCTCTAAGATTTTGTTGGCTAATTCTTGAGTAAAATGATCATCAGTTGGTTCACATTCCATCTTAGGAATATACAGAGTGCCATTGTTTTCATAATCAAATGGCGATTGTAAAGCCAAGTAGCGGCTTCCATCATTTAAGGTTAAGCCAACTTGATGACAAAAATGATCGAACTTATTTAACGCACGAAGCGTTGCACTACATAGCACAACTCCAGCGGCTTTTTGCCACAATAAGTTCTCAAGCATAAAGCCGACTTCAATAGGCGAGGCCTGAAGTAAGTAATCACCTTGTTTTGCGGTTAGTAGCTCAGCCCATCGAGCCGAAGGAGCACCTTTGGCTGAATCTTCCTTAGCCATGGCCTTCCAGAGTTTGCTCACGCCTTCTAAGCGCTGCATCATAAATCCAGTTTCGGTGAGTAAGGCTTCAGCTTGATGCTTGGGAATTTCACCATCCTTTATCGCTTCGTTTAAAACGCTTTGGATTTTGGCAAATTGCTTAACAGCTGAGTTTGAAGCCGTGGCTAAATTCTCGGCTGGAATTTTTAGTTGCTCAGGGATCTTACCGTGTTCAAATCGCCAGCGAGATTCTTGGTTATTAAATAGCTTTAGATGAGAATCAAAAAACTGTGCAACAAGTTTCGAACCTGACATCATCTCAGCAATGTGATCTTGTAAATTTTGCGCGGGTGAAATGACGGAATCACTTTTTATTTGATTTTGTAGCTTGGAAACCGTTTTCATCAGCTTTTCTAGCCAATCGGCCGTTGCTTTTACGGTAGATTGCGCACTACTAAAATCACGTGCAACAGAGGGCAAGTGGTGTGCTTCGTCAATCACGTAATAGCTTTCTTCTGGATCAGGCAATATTACGCCACCGCCAAGTTCAAGATCTGCAAACAGCAAGCTATGGTTAACGATCAGTACGTCCCATGTATCCATTTCATCGCGTGCCGAATGAAACGGGCAAAGTCGGTGATTTGGCTGCATACGATGACAAGAGTGTTTGTCGGAAGATATTTGTTGCCAAAGATGATCAGGAATAGGGCGCTTTAAGGTATCAATTTCACCGTTCCATTTTCCCTCATGGAAATCTTTTAATAACTGTTCGAGCAATTTGATTTGCGATTGTTCAGGCTTAGTCTGCCACATTGCAACTTGACCACCGGACTCAGAGCCAATCATCATTTCCAGCTTTGACAAACACACATAACGCTGACGCCCTTTAACCAAGCCAAACTTAAAGCCTAACTCAGCTTGCTGGTGAAAAAATGGAATATCTTTATGAAGTAGTTGTTCTTGCAGAGCCACGGTTGCAGTTGCAATGATGACTTTCTTTTTTTGCTCTAAGGCTAGGGGGATTGTGCCCAATAAATAAGAAAGGGATTTACCAATCCCTGTTCCCGCTTCAACCACAACAATTCGGCGATGCTTATCATATTCGCCGGCAAGGGTTTTAGATATTTCCGCTACCATGTAGTTTTGCTCACGACGAGATACAAAGTTCGGTAACGCGGCAGCTATGTCTTTGTATATAGCTCGAATACGAGTTTTAATTTTGGTTGTGAGCATAAGTAAGTAGCAGTATTGTCCGTTATTGGTTCAGCAGCTTCAGTTTTATCTAAAAACTACATTCCATTACTTTAAAATTGTACCTGATTATCTATCAAATTCAGCCAAATACTAGCTAGTGTGATAATTCACTAATAAATCGACACTTAATAATTGTCATACCTGCGAAGGCAGGAAATGAAATAACGACAGCTTTTTATGTCGATCATCCAGCGACTTTTAAGAACAAACAAAGGCACTAGACTCCCGCTTTCGCAGGAGTGACAGCGAAGCACGCTGAATTTCATGGTGGTTCAGGAAATTATATAACTGTATATATTAACAGGTTTAGTGCAAAATGCTTATTAGAATTTTTTGGTTTGCACTCAGGTGACCGTACAAATGCCCCAGCAAATTATCACAGGTAAAGTATTAACTCGTCGATTGAAAAATCTCGATAAACAGAACTTTTTGGAATACTTTATAGCGACTGAGCAAGGCTGTGTTCAGGTCGATGTTGCTGCGGCTGATTGGGTTTGCTTTTGCCATCAAAGTGATTTGCTTGAACTAAAGAAAGTAGCATCTTCCGTTCATTTTCAGGCTCAGGCTGTCGAGCTGAGAAGTTTTACTCTTCAACCTGTATGTGCACTGTATGTTAAATCAAGCCGAGATATGACCCTACTGAGACGCATTTCAACTGAATATAACATTGCGTTATTTGAAGCGGATATTCGGCCCGAACATCGTTTTCTTATCGAGCGCTTTATTGCATTTGATGTCGACTTTATTGGTCAATTTGAGCCCTCAAGTGATAATACGGCTAGATTTACTGCTGAAAAAGCAAGGAAAGCGATAGAAAAGACGGACGTTAAGTTAAAAAGTGTATCGCTTGATTTTGAATGTTCAATGGAAGGTGAATTGTATTCTGTAGGCCTTTATAGTGAAACGCACCAATCCGTTTTTATGGTTGGGGAAGACGTTGAAGGCAGCCCAGAATATTTACATTATGTAAACGATGAACGGCAATTGATCTTCGCATTATTGGATTGGTTTACTGAGCATGATCCAGACATCATCATTGGCTGGGCTGTAGTGACATTTGACTTAAGCTTGTTATATCGCCGAGCCAAGCTTCACGGCATCCCTCTCACATTAGGACGAAAAAGTAGTCTGTTAACATGGAAAGTCGAGAATAAGCATCGACCAGAAACTTTGTCGCTGCCCGGAAGAGTCGTTTTAGATGGGATTGACTGGCTAAAAGCGGCGTTTTATCAATTCGATAGTTTCTCTTTAGAGTTTGTGTCTCAGCAATTGCTAGGAGAGGGCAAAGCGATCGATGAAGTAAAAAATCGTGGAAACAGAATTACTGAATTATTTCATCAAGACAAGTTAGCACTGGCACACTACAACCTTACTGATTGTCGGTTAGTTTGGGAAATCTTCGAAAATACTCAGCTATGGCAATTTGCTATCGCTCGTAGTGAATTGACAGGTTTAGAACTTGGGCGAGTTGGTGCATCTGTAGCTGCATTTAACAACCTGTATCTTCCTCACTTACATCGTAGTGGTTATGTTGCACCTCAGTTTCCAGCAAGTCAGGGCTTAGAAAGCCCTGGCGGATACGTGATGGCTTCAGTTCCTGGTTTGTACAAAAATGTACTAGTTTTAGATTTTAAAAGCTTATATCCATCCATTATTCGTACTTTCTTAATCGACCCCAAAGGGTTGATCGAAGGACAAGAAGCTGAGTTAGAAGAAAGAGTATCCGGATTCTTGGGAGCCGAATTTCATCGACATAACTCCATTCTACCTAGTCTCATTGCCAACCTTGATGTACAGCGCGACTTAGCTAAAAAAGAAAATAATCAGCCATTATCACAAGCCATCAAAATCATTATGAACTCAATGTATGGGGTGCTTGGCTCGACGGGCTGTGTTTTCCATGATGCAAAATTAGCAAGCTCAATCACCATGCGTGGTCATGAGATCATGAAGCAAACAAGAGTGTGGATAGAAGAGTTAGGTTACAAGGTGATCTACGGGGATACGGACTCTACCTTCGTTTGGGTTGAAGATATTGATGCTAATTTTTCAAAGATTGGAAACGATCTAGTAAAAAAAGTTAATTGTAACTGGCAGAAAAAACTACAAAAAGAGTATCAACTTGACAGTTTTTTAGTGCTTGAGTTCGAAAAACATTATGAACAATTCTTCATGCCAACATTACGAGGATCTGAGCAAGGAAGTAAAAAACGATATGTAGGACAATATCGAGATAAAAATAAGCAACTTACTTTATCGTTTAAAGGAATGGAAAATGTTCGACAAGATTGGAGTAAAATTGCAAGAAGGATCCAATTTGAACTATTTGATAGATTGTTTTCTGGTAAGCCATTAAGTCATTATTTGAGTGAACAGCTTACGCAATTAAAAAATGGTGAATTAGATAATGAGCTAATTTTTATTAGAAAACTTACTAGACCACTCGAGGATTACACCGCTAAATCTTCCCCTCATGTTAAAGTCGCAAATCATCTACTCGCATTAACTGGAGATAAAAAATTCAGTAAGCGTGGCTGTAAAATTGAATATATAAACACTATCTCAGGCGCAGAGTCTGTATATCACAAAACATCACCAATTGATTATGACTATTACATAGACAAGCAAATTAAACCAATAGCGGAGCCTATTTTTGATGTAACTGAAGAGAGTTTGGTAGAAGTTCTAAGCAATCAGTTGAGTTTAATATGAAATCTTTTAATGAAAACCGTAACTTACATTAATAAAGTTTAATTTCATTATCTTGGAGTGCCTATATGCTTTTGTTATAAGAAACAACGCATTTAACTGTATTTAAAAGGTCACTCAATATGAAAAAATCTTTATTGGCAACTGCTGTAGCGGGTTTAATGCTGTCACCTGTTGTGTTTGCAGCTCAGTTATATGATAACGGCAATACATCGATAACAGGCTCAGGTGCAATAGGAGCCGCAGTCGTAAACACTAACAGCAAAACTGAAGCTATTAATGGTGGCAGTAAAGTTCACCTCGATTTTGCACACAAGCTGCAAAATAATTGGAATGTGTTTGGCACATACGAGTGGGGCGTTAATCTAGCAGGTCAACCCGAACTTAAAGTAAACAATGATGCTTTAGTCTCTGATCAAAAAAGTGATTTTTTCTATAACCGTTTAGGCTTTGTAGGAGTCTCTCATCCGGTATATGGTAGCTTAGCCATTGGTAAAATGTACGGCGCATGGTGGGATGTTGTTAAAGACACCGATAATGGAGCTATCTGGGATGGTCTAGCTGCTGGTGTATACACATTCAAAGGTGATGGTGGTGTAAACGGTGTTGGTCGCAGTGATCAAACCATTCAGTATCGAAATACCTTTGGTAATCTGAGTGTTGCGATTCAAGCACAAGTTAAAGAAAACTCTTTCAGCATCGATCCTACATCTAAAGATTCACCATTTCCAACTCACGCTTTACCGGCGAACATAACCTACAAAAATACCTACGGAATTGGCTTACGCTATCAAGTTGTTCCACAAGTGACGTTAACAGCTGGTTATAACAGAGGAAAATTCGACATTGATTATGGCGCAATCAGCAATATCAAAAAGCCAGATGATGCAGATAAAATCTATGGTGGCGGAATTGTATTAGGTGACTGGGATGCACCTGGTTTCTATGCCGCCGCAAATTATAATCAAACGACATTCCATGATGTTGATAACATCGGACGCATGATCCCAAGCTCAAAAGGTGTTGAAGCCGCGGCATCGTATTTAATGGATAACGGCCTACGTTTTTATGTTCAGTACGATGTATTAAATGCAGGAGATGATTATAAACAAGCCTATGACGGTGACACGTTCAAACGTGCCAACGTAATCGGAAGTTTACAATATCAAATTGACCCTCAAACATTAGTTTACTTAGAAGGTCGCATTGACAAGAGTGACTTTAAAGGTTCACATGAAGCCGCAATGACTGCATCAGATGATGATGGAGTTGGGATAGGTATCAAATATAGTTTTTGATAACTCGCAAAAATAAATTTAACAAAATCTTAAAAAGCTGGAATCACCTTCCAGCTTTTCTATTTTAGGCTTGATTTCAAATAAAACTCAACAAATACAGCCTTGTAATCGTATCTTGTTTCTCACCGTTCTTTCCCTCTTTGCTGACAGCAAAAAATAATTTATTTCAAAAGTGAAATATTTTTCGCGCCTGATGTTGCTTAAATGTTTCAAATATGATTTTATTGCGTCATTCAACAAATTTATGTGACGCAAGTTGCAGTTTTAAGTTGAGTGAACTGCCTAATTTGGTGCAATTCAAAACAGGCAGAAAACTATAAAGACATAAAATGTCCAGGGAGATAGACAATGCTTAAAAATAATTTATTAGCTAAATCAGTGAAGTTTGCATTGATTGGCGGTGCTGCTACGGCGGCATTTACTTCTACAGCAGTTTTGGCTGAGGAAGATGGCGCTAAAGTAGAGCGCATCGAAGTAACTGGTTCACGTATTCAAAGAACTGACATAGAAACGGTAACTCCAATTACCTCTATTGGTCGTGCAGAAATCATGGCAACAGGTGCTATCAATGTTGCAGATGTACTAAACCAATCTCCGGTTGCTATTGCTGGATCAGATCAATCAAATACTTCATTTTCAACTTCAAGTGTAGGTTTGAATACAACTTCATTGAGAGGGCTAGGAGAAGCGAGAACTCTAGTGCTTGTCAATGGTCGCCGTTTTGTTTCTGGTGTGTCACCATCAAGTGGCTATGCTGTCGACTTAAACGCAATTCCTACATCGATGATCGAACGTATTGACATACTTAAAAGCGCATCATCAGCAGTATATGGTTCAGATGCTGTCGCTGGTGTGGTAAACATTATTACCCGTAAAGATTTTGAAGGTGTAGAGGTTGATGCCCTAGCTGGTATCTCACAAGAATCAGACCGTCAAAAGCATGCAATTAATATTACAGCAGGTAACACTTGGGACACAGGTAACGCTACTTTCGCTGTGGGTTATGATGAAGATAAAGGTCTTAAGTCATCAGATCGTGACTTTTCACGCTTTGACCAAGCTGTTGTTTTGGACAAAGATGGTAATGAGATGATAGGAAATATCTTCTCATCTTACCCTCCGCAAGGTCGTGTTGGTGGTTTAAATGCAGATGGTACACCATTTAATTTTGCACATGAAGAAGGTAAAAACCGCTTTAACCGTGCATCATATCGCCAATTAGTTACTCCACTAAAACGTTCTTATGTAGCATTCAACATTCGCGAAGCAATTTCTGACGATATCGAATTCTTTGGTGAAGCAAACTGGAACTCATCTAAGACTTTTGATTCTACAATTGAACCAACACCATTTTCTACAGATGATGTATTTTTGCCAGCTCGTGGTGGGAAAGGTGGAATCAAACTTTCGAACCCAATGGTTCCTCAAAAATTACGTGATGCTCTAATAGCACAACGTAACGCTGCAATTAAGGCACGTGAAGAAGCTAGAAAGAAAGATCCTAGCTTGCCGGTTATTAATCCGTTAACTGACGATGATATTATTCCTACACTGGTTCGACGTATGGTTGAGTTTGGTGCCCGTTCTACGGATCTTGAAAGAAGTACAATTCGTTTTGTTAATGGTATCGATTGGGCTATCAACGATAATTGGAACTTCAATGGTTATGTCTCATGGGGACAAACTGATCAATCTCAAGAAAATGGTGGTCAAGTTAACGTAGAACGTGCAGCACTTGCATTTGATGTGATCAAGGATGCTAATGGTAACCTTGTTTGCCGTAACGAACTTGCACGTTTACAAGGTTGTGTGCCGTTAAACTTATTCGGTGCAGGAACAGTTACACAAGATGCAGTTGATTATGTTAGATCACCTGCAAAAGTTAGTGGGCAGGTTCAACAATTTGTAGTAGCAGGTTCTGTTACTGGTGAATTACCTCTAGAGCTACCAGGTGGTAACATTGGCGTTGCAATGGGTGTTGAGCACCGTTTAGAAAAGGGAACATTCAAACCAGGAGACTTAGCTCAAACAGGTGCTTCAAGCACAAATAAATCAGAGCCAACAGATGGAAGCTTTACGTCTGATGATGTATTTGTTGAAGCAGTACTTCCAGTACTTGATAACTTAGAGTTAGATCTAGCTGCACGTTACACTGATCACGAAATAACAGGTGGTGATACGACGTGGAATGCTGGTATTAAATACTCCCCAATCGAGTCACTATCGCTACGTGCTTCTGCTGCCAAAGCAGTAAGAACACCGAACATTGCTGATTTATTTGGTGGTCGTGGTGAAACTTTTGCTGGTGTTACTGACCCATGTAACAATGTAAAGGCTTCAGACACCTCTGAAGTTGCTAAAAATTGTTTATCCATTCCTTCAATTGCAGCACGCGTAGCTCGCGATGGTAGCTTTAAACTCACTCAGGTAGAGGCACAGAGCACAGGTGGAACAGTTGGTGGAAGTAAGGATGTTAAAGCTGAAATCGCAGATACGCTGAGTTTAGGTTTTGTATGGCAAGTTATTGATGGTTTATCAATGACTGTAGACTATTACGATATTTCTATTGATAATGCAATCGCAACGACAGGAAGAACTACGGTACTAAACAGATGTTTTGAAGTGTCGAAAGATAAATTTGACCCTACTTGTGACGGAAAAGTTGTGCGTGATGGCAATGGTGCACTTACAGAAGTTCATTCTGGTAAGAGTAATGAAAATCGAATTGAAACTTCAGGTGTAGATATTGAGTTAAATTACACCATGGATTTAGGTGATGGTACTTTAAAAGCTGATTTAGTGTGGAACCATGCTAATAAGTTTGAAACTACTCCATTACGTGGTGGTGAAACAATCGATTCTGTTGGCGAAGTCCTAAGTCCTGATGATCGTGCAAACTTAAACTTATACTACACTCTGAATGAGTTAGATCTGTCTTGGAGAATGCGCTACTGGTCTGCTTCAACAGACTCTAATGAAGGAAGTAACTTTAACTTTACTAACTTTAAACCATTAGAGAAGTTTAATAATTTCGGTGGTGTTGTTTACCATGATATGTCAGTCGGTTATCACATTACGGATAAAGTGCAAGCTACTTTAAATGTTCGTAACATTTTTGATAAGCAACCTCAATTTGCTGGACAAGGTTTCAGTAGCGGTGGTACTGGTATCAACACTGTTTCAGAGGCATTTGATGTAACTGGTCGTTATTTCCAATTAGGATTTAATGTTAAATTCTAACAACTAAATTAACCTTAAACTCTAAAAAGCCTTAGTCAGACTAAGGCTTTTTTTATGGTCGCAGAAATGTAAGATTTAGATTGCTGGCAAGTTAAATTTGATAATATTTTCTGTATGTCAGCAAGTGATAGGTTGTACTAAAGAGTCCGATGAGGCTAACTAAATAAAGGAGATATAATTAAATGGCATTAACATTATGTATTCTTTGATGGCTTTGCTTTGTAAACAAAATGTTAATAAAAACAATTATATTACTTAATTCCCACCTCAGAGTTTAAGAACTATTGACACTCGTCAACCTTTTATGGAATTATGCCTTCGGGTCTATGCCTAAGGGTATAGAAAAAGGGAAAATAAAAACAATCACAATAGAAAGATGTACTTACGTGATTGCATGAAGTATTAAAATAAACACTCAGCAATATCAGTAGGTTAACACTTTTTAATTAACAAAAATTGGTTGGGAACTATGTCCAAGGTAAGCAAGAGAACTAAAATTGCTTCGGCGTTAGTAGGTGTACTAGCGATTGCAAGCAGCAACCTGGCAGTTGCAAATCCTCTGAGCGATGTTCAAAAAGCAGACGGTAAAATTCACACTTCTGCTGCGGCTTCTCAGAAGAAAGTTGATAAGTATTTTGATCAGGCACAAGATCTGCTTATCCAATATGACTCTGTTGCGGGTGAGCGTGAAACGCTAAAAGACTACAACGATTATGTAGCAAAACTGGTTGCAGACCAAGAAACGACTATGGCTGCAATTCAAAGTGACATCGACGGTGTTGATGCACTTCGTCAAGGTGTTGTACCTCTTATGTTTAAGATGGTAGATGCACTAGACAAATTCGTAAAGCTGGATCTTCCTTTCAAAACTGACGTACGCGAAGAGCGTGTTCAGCGTTTAAAAGAAATTCTTGACTCTGCAGAAGTTACCCTGGCTGAAAAATATCGTCTGATTTTAGATGCATATAGTATCGAGCGTGAATACGGTACTTCTACCAACGCTTATGAAGGTAAGCTAAACCTTGGTGGTAAAGAAGTATTAGTAGACTTCCTACAATTTGGTCGTGTTTCTCTAGTTGCACAAAGCATCGACCAAAAGAATGCTTGGGTTTACAACAAAGAAACAAAATCTTGGGATGAGCTAAATGATGGTTACCTTCGTAACATCACTAAAGCTATTCGTCAGGCTCGTGGTCAAGCTGCACCTGATATGTTCGCTCTACCAATCCCAGCTGCGGAGGCTGCTAAATAATGAAAAAGTTAATCACATCCACACTAGTGGCTGCTAGCCTTTCTTTAGTAGCTGGCATGGTAAGTGCTGCTGATGCGCCTACGTCTGTAGACCAACTTCTAAAGCAGGTTCAAACCGACCGCGCAGCAAAAGGCAAAGTAGACAAGAAACGTGAAGCTGAATTCCGTGCAGAACGTGCTGACAAAGCGGCGCTTCTTAAAAAAGAAAAGCGTGCTCTTGCTAACGAAAAGCAGCGTGGTAAAGACTTACAACAACGTTTCCTAGACAACGAGCGTCGTATCGCCCAACTTGAAGCTGACTTGGTTGCAGCTCAAGGAGACTTAGGTGAAATGTTTGGTGTTGTTAAAGGTGAAGCTGGCGATTTCGCTGGTAAGCTTGCATCTTCTAACATTTCTGCTCAGTACCCAGGTCGTGACAAATTTGTTGCTGACTTAGGTGCTCGTAAGCAGCTTCCTAAAATCAATGAGCTAGAAAAGTTCTGGGAAGACCAACTTTTCGAAATGGTTGAGCAAGGTAAAGTTGTTAGCTTTAATGCAGATGTTACTGGTCTAAACGGTGAAGTAACTAACACTAAAGTAACTCGTGTTGGTCCGTTTAACCTATTAGCTGACAACCAATATGTGGTTTACAACGATACTTTAAGCATCATCCAAGACCTAGCTCAACAGCCAGGTGGCCAACAAGTATCAAGCGTACAAAACTTCCTAGGTTCTACTTCAGGTTACACAAAGCTTTTTGTTGACCCAGCACGTGGTAACCTACTTAAAGTATTCACTGGTAAAGCTACTCTAGAAGAGCGTATCGAAGCTGGTGGCCCAATCGGTTACATTATCATCGGTATTCTTGTTGTTGGTGCTTTAATTGCACTATTCAAGCTAGTAACTCTATACGCTACGGGTGCTAAAGTTAACGCTCAACGTAAAGACATCAACAACCCAGGTAACAACCCTCTTGGTCGCGTACTTCAAGCTTACCAAGCGAACAAGTCTGGTGATGTTGAAACTCTAGAGCTGAAACTTGATGAAGCTATCCTAAAAGAAACGCCTTCTCTAGAAAGCGGTATTTCTATCATCAAAGTATTCGCAGCTATCGCGCCTATGATGGGTCTATTAGGTACAGTAACTGGTATGATTGCTACCTTCCAAAGCATTCAGTTATTCGGTACTGGTGATCCTAAGCTAATGGCTGGCGGTATCTCTATGGCTCTTATCACGACTGTACAAGGTCTGATTGCTGCCCTACCACTAATGCTTCTACACGCTATTGTTAGCGCGAAGAGCAAGTCTGTAGTTCAAGTACTAGAAGAGCAAAGTGCTGGCCTAGTTGCTGAGCACGCTGAGAAGAGGGCTCAATAATGATGCTATTCCTGATGGACATTTGGGATTCCGTCAGGGGCTTCATGGCCGCTGGAGGCGACGTCCTCTGGCTGGTTGCGGTAGTACTATTCCTAATGTGGGTGTTAATGCTTGAGCGCTACTGGTTCCTAAACTGGGTATCACCAGCTAAACATAAAGCAATCATCAAAGCATGGGATGAAAGAGAGGATTCAACCTCTTGGTACGCACACCGTATACGTGAAGCTTGGGTATCCCAAGCCAAACAAGAGTTAAACGCGGGAATGCTTATCATCAAAACCTTAGTAGCTATTTGTCCTATGATTGGACTATTAGGTACAGTAACAGGGATGATTCAAGTATTCGATGTGATGGCAGTACATGGTACGGGTAACGCTCGTATGATGGCAGCTGGTATTTCAATGGCTACCATGCCAACAATGGCAGGAATGGTAGCAGCGTTATCAGGCGTATTCTTTAGTACACGTCTAGACGCAAAAATGAAAATCAGCATTGAGAAGCTAAAAGATAGCTTGCCACACCACTAGAGAGAGATTGAATATGGCACGTAAAAAGCATTCCGGCGTAGAAGATGAAGCACAGATCGATATGACTCCGATGTTGGACATCGTATTCATCATGCTTATTTTCTTCATCGTGACAACATCGTTTATCAAGCCATCTGGTCTTGATTATGAAAAACCTGAAGCGAGTACGGCTCCAAGTCAACCTTCTTCTAACATCTTCATTGGTGTAAGTAAGACTGGTGTGATCAAGATGGAAAACCGTAACGTAGATATTGAACGTGTAACAGCAAACGTTGAACGTATGCTGGCCGAAACACCTGACGCTGCGGTAATGATTGAAGCCGATAAGCTAGCTGAACATGGTATCGTGGTGAAAATCCTTGATAGCGTGAAGAAAGCAGGTGTAGACAAAGTGTTTGTATCAGCAGGGAAGGATTAATATGTTCCGAGGAATAGTATCTATCATTATTGGTGGTGCTGTTACCTTTGGCCTGTTTGTCTTCATGGCATTCTTAGTAGGTGGCGGCGCAGGCCGCCACGCTGAGAAAACTGAGTCACCACAGATTCAGATCAGCATGGAGAGGCAGGACTCTCAGGTACAGGACAAGCCTAGGGTTAAACCTAAGCCACCGACGCCACCGGAGCAACCACCTAAGCCTGAGGTACCACCACCAGATACGTCGAGCAGCATTGATACAAGTTTGAACTTTAACCCGAATGGTGTTTCTACAAGCGCTTCTCGTGGTGGATTTAAACTTGGTAACATGATGACCCGTGATGGTGACGTTACTCCAATCGTACGTACGGCACTAGAGTATCCACCTCAAGCGGCTCGTGACGGTAAAGAAGGTTATGTAGTACTTGGCTTTTCTATCAACACTGTTGGTGGTATCGAGGACATTAAAGTTCTAGAAGCTAAGCCTAAGCGTATCTTCAACAAAGCGGCACGCCGTACTTTGAGAAAATGGAAATACAAACCGCAAATCGTTGATGGCAAGCCACAAAAACGTACTGGTATGAAAATCCGTTTGGACTTTACGTTAGACAAAGGATAATAACATGGCAAAGTTAAATAAATTTGCAGCTGCTATTATGCTTTCCTTTGGTGCATTGACTGTGGCAACTTCAGCGGTTGCAGCAGACAAATGCCCAATTGAGAAACGTAAAAACCAAGCAGTTGGTCAGAGTGTAGGTAAAAAGATCCAAAGATCTTACAAAGCCTATACTGAAGGCAACATCGATGATGCTTTAGCAACTTTGCTTGAAGCATCACCGAAGAAAGATTTTGATAAAGCGTCTGTTGCCCGTATGTTGGGTAACTTTTATGCAGAAAAGAACCAACTAGACAAAGCATTTACACAGCTGAAACAAGCGGCTGATTTAGATGTTCTAGGTGGCACTGAACATGCTGATACGCTTAAGCTTGTTGGTATTTTAGCAGTTCAATCTGAAAAATTTAAAGTGGGCATTAGCTACTTTAAAAAATGGTTGGACTTTACTTGTAAGCAAGATGAAGACGTTTATCGGTTATTAGCGGTTTCATATTCTCAAGTTAAAGACTGGGATAATGCGATCAAGTATGCTGATCTTGCGATTAAGCATGCTAAAAAACCGAAGAAAGATTTTTACAACGTAAAAGTTAACGCTTACTACAACAAGAAAGAGTTAAAAAACGCGGTAAAAGTTCTTGAAACGGCGGTTGAACTATTCCCTGGTGAAGGTTCATTCTGGCGTCAGCTATCTCAGTTCTATCTAGCAACTGAACAGTACAAAAAAGCCCTTTATACTTATGACTTAACTTATAAAGCAGGTTTCTTAACAGCTGGTTCGGGTATTACTCGTTTAGCACAATTGCAAGCTCGTTATGGCGGTCCTTATCACGGTGCTAAGTTGCTTGAAAAGCACATTAAAGCTGGTGATGTTAAAAAGGATAAAAGCTCTCTTCGTGTTGTAGCTGGGTTATTCCAAAATGCTAAAGATATGAAGAAAGCCGCTGACTACTTTGGAGAAGCTGCTGCGATTGATAATGATGCTAAGCTATATTTGAAGCAAGGTAGAATGTTATCAAGCGTTCAACGTTATTCGCAGTCAATTAAAGCTTATGATAATGCGATTAAAGCGGGATTAAAAAATCCTGGCGAAGCGTACTATGAACTTTCTCTTTCTTATTTGAACCTTAAGCAATACAAGTCATCGCTTAAGAACATCTTACTTGCTAAGAAAGATAAGAAAACTAAGAAACATGCGACTTCTTTTGAAAAGTACATCAGAGAAAAAGCACGTATTAATAAAGTTAAGCTTTAATCTTCTATACTTGTAAATAAAAACACCTCCAATTGGAGGTGTTTTTTTATTTCCAATAAATTATTTTTTCTGGCTCTTGCACATCAGTCGCATTTATATTTATCTCACTTTCCACTTTTTTAATAAGACCGTCTGACTGTTTGTTAGTTGTTGGTGTGCAATGCCCAACTATCACTCTACACTCGAATCTTTGATTAAATCGTAACTGAGAGTCGTTTTTTACTTCATTAATCGCGATACTTATCCTTTTTAATACTGCCTGTAATCCGTTTGTATCTAGATCGAATAAACCGATTGTGAAGTAACCTTTTTCACTTCTAGCCAATAAGTCATTGCTTCTTATAAAGCTATTTTGCAGTTTTATGGACAGAATTTTAAGCACTGTATTAGGATTGCTTGTTTCATCCATGTTAGGACATAGATACAATAAGGCTAATCCTTTTTGTTGTGATAGATGTTTTTGCCATTCTCGGTTAAAAGCTTCGGTAAAGTAGGCTTGGTTATAGACGCCGGTTTCTTGGTCCATGAAACTGGGTTTCCGCCATGAATACAACATGCTTTCTCCTAAAAGCATTCACGCAATAGCATCAAGTATAGATGACAAACAACTTTATGAAAAAATTAAAAATATTTTCAGTAATGCTCTGAATTTAAAATAATAAGTGGTGGCTTTGTTGTCTTTTATTTCTATTGAATGCGCAACATCAGCACAAGATTTGCGCAATGGCTCATAGCAATTGCTATAAAAAGTAAGCAAGACAAAGAACTCTAACAGTTCTATTTACGGTACTAAGTTCTGCATTATAGCCAACATTTACATTTCTAATTTTTTTAAAATAGTGTTGCGCTAAAGTTAATTCATACTATTGTGATCTCCAATATTTATCAAAGTTATACTACCATTCCTTCCTAGTCGAACAGCACTAGCTCATCGGATATTGGTAATATTGGTAATATTAATAATTAATCTGATATTTTCATAAATAGATCAATAAGATATTATTTTTCATCAAGGTAATATTTTTTGGCTGTTTTCGGTAATTGATTACTTTTTAAATTTCCTTCTTCTATTCATATCTGAATTTTGTCATCTCAATGTCGCATTACGTTTTCTTTTTCAATCAATGTATTTACAGCACAGTTTACTGATGCAATCTTGAATGTACCTATTTAGAAACAGATGCTTTCAAGGACATGAAGTGTCTTTCATAAACAACTCTAGCCCTAGCTTTGGGCATATGCTTGGAGTAGATAATGAAAGTAAATTCACTCAATGCCATTACTACCAATTCGATTCAATCAAGCAGACTTAGGGCGCTGGTCGCCCACCTTTTTTTGATTTCCATTTTACTGCTGACTCCCGAATTCGCCTTTGCTGATCCTATTTCTGAAGGTGTGGATTGGGTGATGCAATTACTCACCAATGGCATTGCTCGCAGTGCTGCAATTATCGGGATTGCTATTTTGGGTTATCTAGCTTGGTTTGGGCGCATTACTGGTGAGACTTGCGGTAAGTATATTGCAGGGATAGTGCTGGTATTTGGTGGTTCAACCATTGTTGATCTCATCATTTCAGCTGTTAAGTAGAGGGGGGTAATTACTATGTCTTTTACTGAGTTTCGTGATCCCTTGTTCGTGGCTGTCACTCGTCCAGCAATGAAATGGGGCGTGACCTTGGATGGCATTATCATTGCGGCAGCTGTTGTAACTGTCCTGATGATAGCCACTAAAAATCCCTTTATTTTACTGCTGTACTTTCCTCTTCATGCACTCATGTATTCATTGTGTTTACGTGATCCTCTTATGTTTCGCTTACAAAATCTGTGGATGAATACCAAAGCCAAATCTGTTTGTAGGCGATGCTTAGGTTACGCCAGTGCCAGTCCTGTTGTTAATACTCGCAATAAGGAGAGAATGTTATGAGTGCTGTTGCCATCGAAAAACTCACTGAACAATGGCAGAGAGAAAATTCCGTCGATGAATATATTCCTTATCAAGCGCATGTGGACGAGCACACCATAAAAACCCATAGCGGTGATTATTTGCAGATTATAAAGCTGCAAGGTGTGGCGCATGAATCCGCTGATCCTGAGCAAGTAAACCTCTGGAAAGAGCAATTCAATTTGATGTTACGAAATATCGCCAGCCCTCATGTGTGTTTATGGACGCACCTTATTCGTCGTGAATCCAAAGTGGTTCCAAAAGGTGAATTTAAAGCCGATTTTGATAAGCAGTTAAACCAGAAATACATCAATAAAATCTGCCAAAGCCAGTTGATGGTCAATGAGCTATATCTAACTGTCATCTACCGTGATGCCAATGTGACGCTTAAAACAAAGTTACAAGTAAAATCGCCCTCGGTTGAACAGTTACTTGCCGAACAAAAGCAAGCGATATCAGCGTTGAATGACGTTGTTAATACGGTTTTATCATCATTGGAAAGTTATCAGCCTAAACGGTTAGGTATCTATTCAAAGGACATTATTAATAAAGTGAAAGGGAAAGTGTTCTACAGCGAATTACTGACACTTTTAGATTATCTGACCAATGGCGAGTGGCAACCCAGAGCTATTACCACTGCTGATATGTCAAAGTCATTACCCAGAGCAAGACCATTATTTTCTGATAACACCTTTGCCCTGAAAGGCATTACGCAAACCCGTTTGGGCGCGTGTTTAAGTATTAAGGAGTACCCTGAACACACCGAAGCGGGTTTGCTTAATGCACTTTTATCAGCACCGTTTGAACTGGTGTTAACACAGAGCTTTCAGTTTCTATCAAAGCCAATTGCTACTGAGATTTTACTACGCCAACAAAAAAGGCTGACAGCCACAGGAGATTTTGCTCATTCTCAAGTCGATGCCATTGATATTGGGTTGGATGATTTAACCGCTGGACGCATGGTTTATGGTGAACATCATTTGGTGCTAACCGTATTGACTGACACAACAGAAGCCCTTGATAAGCATCTTTCAGCATTAAAATCTGAGCTGGCCGACCAAGCCATTATTCTCACCAGAGATGATTTATCAATTCAGTCAGCGTTCTACTCACAGCTTCCTGCAAACAGTCGCTTTCGTCCTCGTCCGGCTCGAATATCTTCTCGCAATTTTGCCGGATTTTGCGGTTTTCATAACTATCCATCAGGACAAGTTTGCGGCAATCAATGGGGCGATGCAGTAACGGTACTACAAACCGTTTCTGGTGCTCCCTATTACTTTAATTTCCATGAGTCTAATACGCATAGCCAAGTCCTTCAGGCTCATGTAAATCGTGAAACAGGTAAGGATGACAAGCTCAAGGATGAGCATCACGCTTTGGGTAACACCTTAATCATCGGTGCTTCTGGCTCTGGTAAAACTGTTCTGCAAGGCTTTTTGATTTCTCAAAGCAAAAAGTATCAGCCAACGCAAATCATCTTTGATAAAGACCGTGGTTTAGAGATCTACGTTCGCGCCACTCAAGGGTTATATCTTCCTCTACAAATGGGTAAACCCACAGGCTTTAATCCTTTTCAGCTTGAACCCACAGCCGACAATATTCTGTTTATCACAGCTTTGATTTCCAAGCTTTGCGGTGGCGAGCTACAACACCAACATCAACAAGATTTGGCTGATGCGGTAAAAGGTGTAATGAGTTTACCTAAGCCGCAACGCCGTTTAAGTCGCTGTTTGGAATTTCTTGATCCGGTTGACCCAAATGGTTGTAGCTCAAGACTACAAAAGTGGTGTTGTGGCGGTGAACTCTCCTGGGTTTTGGATAACGAAGTCGATGAGCTATCTATTACCAACCAAACCTTGTTTGGCTTTGATGTCACAGAGTTTTTAGATATTGAAGAAATCCGCACGCCCATTGTGATGTATCTGTTTTATCGCATCGAAAAACTGATTGATGGTCGCAAACTGCAAATCTTTATGGATGAGTTTTGGAGGCTACTGGCTGATGAATACTTTGAAGATTTAGCCCAAAACAAGCAAAAAGTCATTCGTAAACAAAATGGCATTATGGTCTATGGCACTCAATCGGTTAAGGACGTGCTGAATTCACCCATAGCGCATACCTTGATTGAGCAATGCGCCACTCTAATTTTAATGCCCAATCCCAAAGCTCGGCGTGATGATTATATGGATGGACTCCATTTAACCGAACGTGAATTTGAGCTAATCCGCACTGAACTTCAACCCAACTCCCACCAATTCATTATCAAGCAAGGCCATGAAAGTGTCGTTGCTAAATTAGACTTGAACGGCTTTGATGATGAACTGGCGGTGATCTCTGGTACTACCGATCAAGTGAACTTGATGTATCGGATTGTGGAAACGGCTGGCAGTGATCCCAAAGACTGGCTCCCTGAATACTTCAATGCCTTGCATGAACAGCGAGGTGAAGTATGAAACGCCTTTTTCTAATGATGGCGCTACTGATGACACAATCACTGCCATTACCCAGCTTAGCTTTCCCTGTGATTGATATTGCTAACCTGCATCAAAAAATTATTGAAATACGTCACCTATTGGAAGAAATCGACACGCTAAAACAGCAACTCGATACCGCTAAACGCCAACTGAGTAGCATCAACGGTATTACTGGAATGAGTGATGCCATTGACTCTGTTTACGATGTGGCAGTCAAAGTCGATCCCAATCTCACTCTCAAGCAACAAGGTTTACATAATAGTGAATGGCTCAAGTTGGGCGGTGACAGCGCAAGCTTGTTCGATGATATTAATCGCTACCGTGGACGTTGGTTAGGTCAAACCCAATTATCGCTACAAGAAACCCAAGTGAGATATGACCAACTGACAAGGCTTATCAACAAGATCACTCAAGCACCAAAACAAAAAGACATTCAAGACTTACAAGCCAGAATTCAAGCTGAAAACGCCATGCTTGCCAACGAACAAGCCAAATTGCAGCTGATGAAAGCACAAGCACAGGCCAGTGATGCATTAGCGCAACAGCGTATTACCCAAATGGCGATTGAATCGGCTGGTGTGCTACACCCGATTAATGTGAATTGGAACTAACCCACCAAGGACGGCAGAACCCATTAAGTATCTGACCATAAGTTTTCCGATAATTTTGGTGTTCAGGTCAAGTGTTATACAAGATGCTTTTGTGCAGGAATATCGGAAGTCTTTCAAGCAAAAGCAACGCAGTAGAGTGCTTGAGATGGGCGCCAAAAAAACGAGAAAACTTGTGGTTGGGTACTTAATTCTACAATGAGGACTCTGCATGAAACTTATCAATATCCTATTAATTTCAAGCTTGTTTTGTGTCATGACAGGCTGTTCAAAAATGAGTAGTCACCATAACCAACAAAGCCAAGCCCATGATGTGGCTTGGTTTAAACAGCATCAGAAAATCTTGATGCAAACCTTAACTCAATGCAGCAACAATCCGGCTAAGTACCGCAATCATCCCGAATGTATCAATGCTCAACAAGCGGCAAATGATATTGTGGCTGGTGATCCTGTACCGCTACCTGCTGATATGGCTCATCCTAAAGAGTAATCAAGATGGCGGCTACCAGTAACTTGTATCGCAGTATTTTTAGTTTGGTGGATCAAGCTTTGCACAACTATGTACAGCAAGGTTCGGCAAGGCTGATCCAATATCTGATCCCAGTATTCACTTCGATGATGATTTTATGGGTAGTGATCTGGGGTTACTCAATGATGTTTGGTCGCAGCCAAGAACCATTACAAGAAGGCTTTTTCCGGATAGTGCGTATTGGTTTTATTCTGACTTTGGGGTTAACCGTTGGTCACTATAACCAAACAGTGGTGCGCTTTTTAAGTGAAACACCTCAATTTCTAGCGGCGGTTGTTTCTGGCACCAAAACTCAAAATGCGGCGCAGCTGTTAGATCACCTGTTCGGCCAAATCCTCATCCTTGCCGATAATGCATGGCGACAAGGTGGGGTGATGAACGGCAACTTCGGCATGTACATTCTGGCGATGGGGATATTAACCATCGGCGGTTGCCTGACCTTATTGGTGGCGTTCTTTATTTTGCTCAGCAAAGTCATGGTCAGTGTGTTGTTGGCTATCGGTCCGGCCTTCTTTGTTTTGCTTCTGTTTCAAGCTACTCAACGCTTCTTTGAAAGCTGGTTAGGAATGGTACTCAACTTTGGTTTTATCTTGCTGCTAGGTGTGTCTTCGGGACAGTTGATGACCACGGTGGCCTCCAAGTATCTGGCGCAAATTTCTCATAACCATGCCGCTTTAACTACGCTAAGCGACAGCTCCATGCTGTGCATCGTCATGGGACTGTGCATTTTAGTGATGAAGCAAATTCCTGCCATGGCCTCAGCCCTTGGCGGTGGCGTGGCGATTGCGGCACATGGGGCGATTTCGAACAGTTTTCATGCCATGCGTCCCACCACCTTACGCCATCAATATCGAACGCTAAGACGGGATTTGAACTACACAGGTCAAGCACTATCAGCACCGATTAAGCCTGTTGGTTCAGGTTATCGTGCTTATCAACAACGCTTTGGTGGTAACAGCATTTCAGGAGAAAGTGAACAATGAAAAAATGTCTATCAGTGTGCTTCATCATACTGCTAACCCATTGCTCAAGTATGCACAAGCCACCGCACTGTAAAGATGATGGTAAAGGACTAAAACCTGTGAACAGTCAGCCTATTGTTATCAAACCTATTGAGGTACGTCATGGCTGAACTTAAGCAGCAACTTACTGATAAGCAGCTACTTCAAAAATACTTTGCCGAAGCCAGAGGGTGGGATGCTGAGCTGAATGTGAGAATTAAACAATCTGAGCAACGTGCTTGGAAATGTTGTTTGTTACTGGCTTTACTTGCCACGCTTTTAGCCATTAGCCTGATCACCTTAATGCCGCTGAAATCCATCGAACCTTTTGTAATTCGAGTCGATAACAACACTGGTTTTGTGGATGTGGTTTCAACCTTAGCCAGCAAGGGACAAGTGAAACAACACGCTCAAGAAGTGTTGGATAAATATTTCTTAGCCCAATATCTACGTCATCGAGAGGGCTACCAGTGGCAAACTCGCAGTTACAACCGCAAGCTTATCGGCTTGATGTCCGATGAAAACACTCAGCAAGATTACGGCTTACAAACCGATCCTAAATCCAACTCCAACGCACCAATTAATCTCTATGGTCAATCAGCGCAAGTGCTGATCAAAGTGAATGCCATTAGCTTTATCGGGCATGAAAAAAGTAATGGTGAACAAACCACAACCGCTTTAGTCCGTTATACCAAGCAAGTTAAACAAATTGGTGAAGAGCGTCCATTAACTCATTGGGTTGCCACCATCACATTCACTTATCGCAATGCGCCGATGTCAGTCGCCGACAGACAACTTAATCCTCTTGGTTTTCAAGTGCTGAGTTATCGCAATGATCAAGCTACGGGAGGTGATTAAGATGGACCTATACAGTCCTCTTTCGTCATTCCTGCGCAGGCAGGAATCTAGTGCCATTCTCTTTGGGTTATCTAGCAAAAGTCGCTGGATGCCTGTCTATACAGGCATGACGTTAATGCTGTTATCTTCTACTTCATTTGCTTTAGAAACCCCTCATATCGGTCACTTTGATCGACGAGTACGCCATATCAATTTCAATCCGCAGCAAGTGGTGAAGCTAGTCGGTCACTATGGTTTTGCTACCGATATAGCCTTTGCTAACGGTGAATCCATAAAGCAAATAGCTATGGGGGATAGTGCGGCATGGAGTGTAACGCCCGTCGACAATCACATCTTTATCAAACCCAAAGCTCAACAAGCCATCACCAACATGACGGTACTCACCAATCGTCATGTGTACCAATTTGAGTTAAATGCGTCACAGCTAAAAAACAGTAACCAAGCCACAAGCCGAAGTATGATGTTTGCGGTAGATTTTGTTTATCCCGATGATCTTAAAAATCAGCTGCATCAACACAACCAACAGCAGTTGCTTGACGACCAACTTAATCGTCACACTACGCCACAGGTGAATAACCAAAACTATTTCTACAAAGGCGATAAAGCCTTATTGCCTGTAACAGCCTTTGATGATGGTCGTTTTACTTACTTTAAATTTAACTCCAAGCAAGACTTACCTGCGGTGTATACCGTTAATAGCGATAACAGTGAAAGCTTGGTGAACAGCCATATCAATCCTGACTTTCCCAATACCATAGTGATCAGGCGAGTAGTCCGAAGGCTAGTACTACGGCAAGGTCGATTAGTTTTGTGCTTGTTTAACCAATCCTTTGATGCAGAGCAGCCTGCAAGTTATCACAAAACACAGATCCCACAGGTGCAGCGAGTTGCTAAAAGGCGTGGAGGCTCGCATGGCTGAATCATCATCAAATCAAGTTGAAGAGCTGTCATCTAATCCCGTTCCAGAGTTAAGCAATCGAGTGCAGAGCAACTCATGGCTGACCAAAGTCGTGATGGTTGTTATCGCTGGATTAATGATTGTGCTGTTAGTGGCGATTAATGGTGGTTTTAGTCATGGCAAATCTGATAGCAACTCAAGCCAACATCATTACACCATTGCCGATCATTTAGGTGCGCCACCTGAGCCAGCTCATAAACCCAATACCAGTAGAAAAGCAAAATCAAACAAAGAAACTGACTCAATCATCCATACAGGACAGCTAAACGAGCCCAGTTCACCTCAATTTGGTCATTTAGCTCGATTAAACGGTCAGAAGAAAACTCTCACACCACAACAACGTAAACAGCTCGATGATTTATTGGTGTTGAATAACAGCTCACAACAAACAGTTTCAAGAAACATCCAACAGCGAGAGTCTTTGCCTGACTTAAACCAAGCACAACCTGATAGCCACTCACTAAACCAACAACTGCAAGCCTCCAAGATTCAAGGCAGTATCGCCAGTCGCATCATTGATCCCAACTTGTTTATTACCAAAGGCGCATTTCTCGACTGCATTTTAGAAACCGCCATTAGCAGCGACGTAGCAGGCATGACCCGTTGTCAATTAAGTCGTGATATTTACTCTACCAATGGCAAGGTATTGCTGCTCGAAAAAGGCAGTCATATTGTTGGTGAGTACCAAGCTGGATTAGAGCAAGGGCAAGCTCGAATCTTTGTATTGTGGGATCGCATCGAAACCCCAACAGGCGTGATTTTGGATTTAGCGTCACCGGGAACCGATAACCTTGGCCGCAGTGGTCACAGTGGTTATGTCGATGGTCATTTTGGACAGCGATTTGGCAGTGCCATGCTACTCAGTCTGATTGGTGATGTCGGCACTTATTACGCCAATAAATCCAAAGGAAATAGCAATAAAATCCAATTCGGAGACACCATTGGCGGCACTAAAGATCTCGCTTCTATTGCACTGCAAGACTCAATTCATATCAAACCAACTTTGTATAAAAACCAAGGGGAACACATCAATGTATTCGTAGCTAGAGACTTAGATTTTAGGAGTGTTTATGAGCTTAAACTTAGCCAATGAAGTTGCAATTGAACCCAATCGTGCTGTTGCTTTATACGAGCACCTTAACGTACTCAACATTTATTTATATCCACCACAGATCACGGAAGTTGTCATCAATCAACCATTGCAAGTGCTAACTGAAAGGGAAAGTGGCTGGAAACAACATAAAGTGAAATCACTGACTTTGGAGTACTGCCAACGATTAAGTAAGTTAATTGCTACTTATTCAGGTCAAAAACTGGATGCCGTGCATCCAATATTATCCGCCACTTTGCCTGATGGTGAACGAGTACAAATTGCCATTCCTCCAGTCACTCAAGTAGGTAAGATCAGCATTACTATCCGCAAGCCGTCCAAATCCGTGTTTACCTTGGACGAGTATCAACGGCAGGGCTATTTTTCACAACAAAGCCATGTTGATGGCAGTCAGAATGAAACCGATGCCCAGCTGTTGGCCTTTAAGCAAGATGGCAATATTGCCGCTTTTCTAAAACTCGCCATCAAGCTGCGAAAAAACATTATCGTTTCTGGTGCGACAGGCTCAGGTAAAACTACATTTCTGCGCTCATTACTGCAACAAGTTCCTGATTCAGAGCGATTGATAACCATAGAAAACGTCGATGAATTGCAGCTGTATAACACCCACTCCAATACCGTCAGTTTGTTCTACTCCGCAGGCAATCATGGCGTGGCCAATATCACTCAAAAGCAGTTGTTAGAAGCCAGCTTACGAATGAAGCCCGGCCGAGTGTTTGTCGCAGAGTTAATTCGTGGCGATGAAGCCTTTTACTTTCTTCGCAATATCAATTCAG
>NZ_ML014765.1 GCF_003675895.1 Parashewanella curva | reverse complement strand
TGCGTAAAAAAGAGGAAATCTTGACTGATGTGGATCACATAGATTAAAAATAGGGCTTCACGTTACGTTAGGTGCTTAGTGATCCACATCAATCTGGAATCGGTGATCCAATTCACCGGAATACGCACATGTATTTGTTGTTGTCTGTTTAGAGCTATTTAGACAAAGAAATTTGTACTTTCAAACCGACCATGTTTTTCGCCTACACCTAGATAAAGCTTATGCTTTGCTCAAAACTGATTTGATTAGAGTAATAAGTATATGTTCTAAACAAGCACCTAAAAATGACGAAGCACTTTGCGCGATAACCCATCAGCCTTTAAAAGGGAAAGAACAAATAGCAATACAAACAGAAAAATGGTTCACTGACTCATCCCTGCAAGTGGAATTAACTAGCCAAGAACGCTACGACCAATCCAGAGATTACTTAGACGTGTACGAAATAATTAAGCGCTTAGAGGCCAAAATGGGCAGATGCAGCGAAGAAGAAAGAAAAGCTGAATTAAAAAGACTAATGAATGAAGCTCGTAAGCCAATAGGAGTTAAAGTGGTTACTTGGGTTCCAGTAAGCACATCGGCAATGTTAGAAAGGCTAGAGAAAGATAATTTTGAACACCCACTCATGCCCGATAGAGTGTTACATGTAAAAGAGTTTAAAATGTGTAAAAATAACTAAAACTATTGAATGTCTCCCTCCATTATGAAAATAAAGCATTATATTTACATCTTCCTTGTTGCGTTTCCAATCAGCACATTCGCTGAAAATAGCGTTCAAATTAATTCCATAATAAAAGCAAGACTCAGTCTTTGTCATGATGTGGCTAGTTACAAAATCCATAAGAATATTGCGATTGAAAACCTAAAACAGGAACAAGTGGTGTTAGCTAAAGCAGCTCAATCCGCTAAAAAATATACATTAGAGCCCAATTCGGTACTCAGTTTCACTCAAGCTATGATGGACTCTTGCAAACAAATTCAGCATGCCGACTTCAATAACCCCAAAACGCAATCTCACAAAATAATTCCAATCACAGAAACGAGAAAAAAGCTTGCAAAACTCAATCAAAAGCTTTTCACGACACTGGCACACCAATTGAACACTCAAGCTAAATTGACTGGCTTAAATTACCCTTCATTTTCTAGAGCATTTTCTGAGTTACAACTTAGTAACAAGCAACAGCAAACTTTATTTAAAGCTTTAAAGAAAATAGAGTTAGATAAAGATAACAAGAAATAACAATTGCTAACCTCAGCTCTGCATAAATCAACCCATACAGCACAGCTACTTACAGGTATTTCTGTGTTAGAACAGCCCGAAATAGGCTGACTATTACGAACTGTTATGCCTGTAACTACGAGTAATCAGCAGCACTGCAGATAAAATTTAAGGTTCGCATTTAAAATCAGGTTGTTATTGATTTTATTATACAGAGTTGAGGTTAGTTAACATCCTCTCTACTACAAAAGCATTTTACTTGTTAAAACTAACACGCCTTGTTACATAAAATTCTGCTCAATCGTAGTAATTGAGTTAAAAAATATGGTAAATACACTACCCAATAACAAGATCTCATCAATTTAAGCATGAGAACTAACTCAATGTTGTCCTGATTTGCATGAAGCAAATTATGGATTGAGCAATACAAACATTCTGGGGATACCAAAATGCAAGGAACTATCAAACCACTTGTTGGTGCTATTACCTTAGCGCTAGCATTAACAGCTTGTCACAGTACAGAGCCACAAACCTCTGCGGCTTCTGCCACTCAAACCGCAGAACAAATCATCAAACAAAACGCTTCGAATCCGTTTTTTAAATCTTACGATACGATTCACGGCATACCAGACTTTGATTCAATCAAAGCTGAGCATTATCTACCAGCATTTAAAGCAGGTATCGCTCAACAGCGTGCTGAAATGCAAGCTATCATTGATAACCCAGAAAAACCAACGTTTGCTAATACCATTGAAGCAATGGAATTCTCTGGCAACTTGGTCACTAAAGTTGCTAACGTTTTTTACAACTTAACAGGTGCCGACACCACGCCTGAGTTGCAAAAAATTAGTAAACAAGTATCTCCAATGTTGTCTTCATTGAGTGATGACATTTACTTAAACGATAAGCTGTTTCAAAAAGTTAAAGCGGTTTATGAGCAACGTGAAGCATTAAACCTAAATACTGCTGAAAAAATCTTGCTTGAAAACACCTATAAGTCATTCTCTCGTGGCGGCGCTAACCTAAACGATGCGGACAAAGCTAAGCTTCGTGACTTGAATGCAAAAATCGGCAAATTGAATCTTCAGTTTGGTGACAACCTACTTGCAGAAACAAACAGCTTTGAACTTGTTATTGATAACGAAAAAGATCTAGCCGGTCTTCCAAAAGACGTGATTGCTAGCGCTGCAGGTGTAGCCACAAAACGCGGACATGAAGGCAAGTGGGTATTCACTACCGCTCGTCCATCTATCACTCCGTTTTTAACTTATGCTGATAATCGTGCGCTGCGTGAGAAAATCTACAAAGGTTATATCGAGCGTGGTAACAACAATAACGCTAACGACAATAAAAAAGTGTTAGCTAAAGTTGCGGCCCTTCGTGCAGAACGTGCAAAGCTATTGGGCTACGAAACTCATGCCCACTATGTACTTGAAGAACGTACAGCTAAGACCCCTGAAAATGTTTACAAGCTACTAAACCGTGTATGGCCTGCTGCTCTTTCTCGTGCAGAAGCAGAAGCTGCAGACATGCAAGCGATGATCGATAAAGAAGGTGGTAAGTTCAAACTAGCTGCTTGGGACTGGTGGTATTATGCTGACAAGATCCGTGTTGCTAAGTACAGCTTTAACGAGCAACAAACTCGCCCTTATTTCTCACTAGAAAACACAATCGAAGGTGTGTTCTACACTGCAAATCGTTTATTCGGTATTACAGCTAAAGAGCGAACAGATTTACCAAAATACAACGATGAAGTTCGTACTTGGGAAATCTATGACAAAAACAACGAACTAATTGCCATCTTTATGGGTGATTACTTCGTCCGCGATAGTAAGCGTGGCGGTGCATGGATGAACTCATACCGCAAGCAGTACAACATGAATGGTGTAAAATCTGTACCGATCATTGTTAACGTACTTAACTACCCTCGTCCAGCTGAAGGTGAACCAGCACTGCTTACCTTTGATGAAGCGAGTACCTTATTCCACGAATTTGGTCACGCGCTGCACGGAATTCTTTCTAACGTGAAGTACCGCTCTCAAGCAGGTACAGCAGTACCACGTGATTACGTTGAGTTCCCATCTCAAGTAATGGAAAACTGGATGACTCAGCCTGAAGTTCTGGCTCAATTTGCTAAGCACTACAAAACGGGCAAAGTTATTCCACAAGAATTAGTGAACAAAATCCGCGCTGCAAGCCAATTCAACCAAGGTTTTGCTACTGTTGAATACATGGCTGCAACTCTACTTGATTTAGACTGGCACACTCTGAAAGACTCAAAAGTTCGTGATGCTGCAAAATTTGAAGCTGAATCAGTGAAGAAAATGGGGCTAATGAAAGAAATCGCACCGCGTTATCGCAGTACTTACTTCTCTCATATTTTCGCTGGCGGATACAGTGCGGGCTATTACAGCTACATTTGGTCTGACATCCTAGGCGCTGATGCATTTGAAGCCTTTAAAGAAAACGGCATCTTCGATAAAGCTACAGCTGAAGCCTTCCAAAACAATGTGTTATCGCAAGGTGGTAGCGAAGATCCAATGAAGCTTTATAAAAACTTCCGTGGTAAAGAAGCAGGTATCGAACCTCTACTTCGCAGCCGAGGTTTGTTGAAAGATTAAAACGTGTTGATTATTACCTCATGCATTAATTGCATGAGGTAATTAATTTTCCAATATTAGCTGAAAAGCAACTATACAATCCTAATTTTCACTTCTTCATTTGTGATAAAAATTTCGATTCCCAGAGCTTGGCTGTGTTTTAACTGGCTCTTGGTTGAAAAGTTTTTCAAAGTGAATATTCGTTCTTTTTTTGGGCAGCATTGATAACAACCGCAAGTAGATATATTCAAACATCGTTCTACTTTTGTCGATTCTTCAAATCCATTTTGATAAGCCCCACCCACCGAGAAACAAGAGGCACAACACATAGTCATAATAAGGACGCCTTAAAATAAGCTTCACGGCATCCTAAACCTCAACAACTTAACTTTAACTTACTACCCCAACAAAAAATAACTCACAAAAGCGATGAGAATAGCCATCATAAAGCTCAGCACGGCACCTTCTCTCACCATTTGTTTTATATCTATTTCTCCAGTGCCATAAACGATGGCGTTTGGAGCAGTTGCAACTGGTAGCATATAGGCGCAGCTGGCGACCATAGCAGCAGGGATCATCAAAACTTCAGGCTTTACACCAACACCGACAGCGGCTACCGCTAAAATCGGCATTAGCAAAGTAGCAGTCGCGGTATTACTGGTAATTTCGGTTAAGTACACCACCACTAAACAAATCAATACCACCAAGGCTAATACTGAAATATGCGACATAGAAGACAGCCAGTCACCCAGCATTTGGCTCAAACCAGATTCAGACATTCCTTTTGCTAAGGCAATACCACCTGCAAACAACAGTAACATCCCCCAAGGAATTGTTTTCGCCGTATCCCAATCTAATACCTTTTCACCTTTTCCGTTACCGTTTGGCATCATGAACATTGCCACAACAGCCGCTAATGCAACAGTACTATCACCCGCCAAAGGAATATCTAAGTAATTTGCCCACCCACCAAATGGAGCGTGACGAGTTATCCATGCTAATACAGTAATCCCAAAAATGATTAAGGTTCGTTTTTCTTCACTACGCCAAGTGCCTTGCTTTGGAAGCTCGATATTTTGGTCAAGTTTAATACCACGAGTTAACCACAATGCCATTAACGGAATCGCTATTATTACAATCGGCAGACCTACTTTCATCCACTCGACAAACTCAAAGTTTTTGCCAGTAAATTCTTCATAAATCCCCATAAAGATAACATTAGGAGGTGTACCTATTGGTGTAGCAATTCCGCCAGTACTAGCAGCATAGGCGATACCCAAAATCAAGGCGACGGTTAACTTAGGATTATCCACTCTCGCCAAAATAGCTAATGCAATAGGAAGCATGATTAAGGTTGAAGCCGTATTGGATATCCACATACTTAAAAACGCTGTGGCGAGCATGAAACCAAACACTAATCTTAATGCTGAACTCACACCGATAAAGTTAACCATATAAACGGCAAGCCTACGATGCACACCACTTTTCTCAAGGGCTTTTGATAGCATAAAGGCAGCCATAAGTAGCAAAATCACATGGCTACCTAAAGCCGATGCAACGCCTTTATGGCTAACAATATCGAACAAAGGTAACAGCGCAAATGGAACAAGCGAGGTTGCTGGAATCGGGAGGGCTTCAGACACCCACCAGATTACAGTAAGTAAAGTGATACCGGCCGCTGCTGCGGGTAAATAATCCATCCCTGAAAGCGTTAAAAACCAATAAAAAGCCCAAGCTAAAGCTGGGCCGATGAGGATAAAGTGAGAGCGTTTGATGTTCATATTATTATTTTTATTTCCATTGTTTATTATTTTTAATTGATATACTCGTGATACTTGAAGATGCAACTTTCAGGGCTTTTTCAGAATTGCATTATTCGCGGCGTGAAAGTTTAAACTAGCAGGCTAATTTAAACTTTCACAACAAAGAAGCATCAATGCTGAAAAGCCCACGCAGTGCGAGTATATTAGCGTCCATCTACCATACGGCCAATACTGCCTAGTACAGAGCCTTCTCCTTTGTCACTTCCTCCCGATGATGGAGCGTTTGCAATGATGCGATCTGCCATGCGAGAAAACGGCAAGCTTTGTAACCAAACACTACCGTGGCCTGATAAGGTGGCTAAAAAGATACCTTCACCACCAAATAACATAGATTTCATGGAACCAGCACGTTCAATATCGTAGTCAATCCCGTTTGAAAACGCCGCAATACAACCTGTATCGACTCTCAACGTTTCGCCATTTAACTCTTTTCTAACTAAAGTGCCACCAGCATGAACAAAGACCTTTCCATCACCTTGTAAGCTTTGCAAAATAAAACCTTCGCCACCAAAAAAGCCAGCCCCCAGCTTGCGGTTAAATCTCTGGCTGACTTTAGTACCCAACGCTGCCGCTAAAAAGCTGTCTTTTTGACAAATCAGCTCACCACCAATTTCTTGCAAATCAATCGCTAAAATACTCCCCGGATAAGGAGCTGCAAATGCCACTCGACGCTTTTGATGGCCTTGATTGGTGAAGTGAGTCATAAACAAACCTTCGCCTGTAAGTACGCGCTTACCTGCACTAAAAAGCTTTCCAAAAAAACCTTCATCAGGGTTTGAGCCATCACCCATTTTTGCTTCGAATTGGATATCTTGCTCCATGTAAGTCATGGCTCCCGCTTCCGCAATAACGGTCTCTTGTGGATCAAGTTCCACTTCGACCAGTTGCATATCATGACCAATGATTTCGTAATCTATCTCGTGACTGTTTTGCATTGTGATGTCCTAGCATATTTTGTTTATTATCCGTTCGATTCTAAAGAAAACTCTTCAAGAATCAACTCAGTAAATAATTGCCCTGCTTTTCCTAAAGGACGGTGATGGGTAGTTACAAGCTGCGGAGTAAATGAGTACTGACTTCCACCAACGAATTTCACTTCTTTTAACTTACCTTTCTGTAAATCTTCTTTAGCTAAAAAGTCAGGTAACCAACCAAAACCTAACCCTTCTAGCAAAGCATCGCGCTTCATAATAAAACCAGAAAGATAGAACACTTTATCTCCACCAAACTGCATTTCATCTCTCAAGTGAGCATTGGTGGATGAATCTTCGATTGTCAGCTCGACGAATTCTTGTAACTCACTGAGTTCAACACTATATTTATTGGCTAGCGGATGCTCTGAAGATGCCACTAGTATGTTGGTAATGGAAGGCAAAGGCGTTGAATTAAGATCTGGCGCATTCTTATAGTCCTTTACCAACATTAAATCGGCTTTGTCCCTTTCAAAGCGACTTTGGACACCACCTAAAAATTCTATATTCAGCTGTACCTTAGTAGGAATATTGTGCTCGGTCATCCTTTTAAGTGCGTTCATAATAGGCTTCATAGGCAAAGCACCATCAATCACCAATTCTAAATTAGGCTCCCAATCATCACTAAATCTATGGGCTAGTCGCTCAATATTAGATAGTTGCTGTAGCAATCTTTGTCCTTCTTTCAATATCACCTTTCCTTCAGGTGTCAGCTGAGCACGATACTGCTCCCGATTAAACAACTGGACGTTTAAATGATTTTCTAATTTCTTGATCTGATAGCTCACTGCAGATTGGGCTTTATGTAAGCGATCTGCGGCCTTAGCGAAACTGCCTTCTTCTACCAATACCTGCATTACTCTGAACGCATCAATATCAATTTTCATAACACTATCTAATATTTAGATTATCTACAGCGAAATATTATTCTTTTTTTTGTTTAACTATGCAATTAAATTGCTTACAAATAATTAAATCAATGAGTAAGGTAGAAAAATGCCATTTTATGTAAAGCAAGGTGAGATACCCTCAAAGCGACACATTACCTTCGAAAAAGAGAACGGTGAGCTGTATCGTGAAGAACTGTTTTCCACTCATGGTTTTTCCAACATCTATTCCAATAAATATCATCACAATATGCCTACTAAGGCATTAGCTGTGGCACCTTATCATGTTGATCATGGTTTAGGCTGGGAAGATGCATTAATTCAAAATTACAAACTAGATTCAACTTCTGCAGATAAAGACGGTAACTTTTTCAGCGCTCGCAATAAAATTTTCTACAACGCTGATGTAGCTATGTACACTGCAAAGGTTACTGTTGATACGAATGAGTTTTATCGTAACTCTTATGCTGACGAAGTGGTGTTTGTTCACGAAGGAACAGGAACGCTTTACAGTGAATATGGTACGCTAGAAATCAAAAAATGGGACTACCTAGTTATACCTCGTGGTACCACATACCAATTAAAATTTGATAATTACGAAAATGTTCGTCTGTTTGTAGTTGAATCATTTTCTATGGTTGAGATCCCTAAGCACTTCCGTAATGACTATGGTCAATTGCTTGAATCTGCACCTTACTGTGAGCGAGATATTCGTACTCCTGAATTGCAAGATGCGATTGTCGAACAGGGTGATTTCCCGTTAGTTTGTAAATTTGGTGATAAGTACCAAATCACTAATTTAGAGTGGCATCCATACGATCTTGTTGGTTGGGATGGCTTTGTTTACCCGTGGGCATTTAATATCACCGAATATGCGCCTAAAGTTGGTAAAATCCACTTACCACCTTCAGATCATTTGGTGTTTACTGCTCATAATTTTGTGATTTGTAATTTTGTGCCTCGTTTATACGATTTCCATGAAAAAGCGATTCCGGCCCCTTACTATCACAGCAACATTGATAGTGATGAAGTGCTTTACTACGTTGATGGTGACTTTATGAGCCGCACTGGAATTGGCCCTGGTTACTTAACGCTTCACCAAAAAGGTTTACCGCATGGACCTCAGCCGGGTAAAACCGAAGCTTCGGTTGGTAAAAAAGAAACCTATGAATACGCTGTAATGGTGGACACATTTGCCCCATTAAAGCTGACAGACAATGTTCAACAGTGCATGAGCCAAGAATACAACCGTTCTTGGATAGAAGAATAGATAATTAAATATTTAGAATTGACTGAATTAGAAATAACCCTACACATTAAGTTGAGGAACAAACAATGGCAACTGAACTAAACCCATTAGGCCTACAAGGCATCGAGTTCACTGAATATGCAACGCCAGATACTGACTTTATGCATAAAGCATTTTTAGATTTCGGCTTCTCTAAAATCAAAAAACACAAAGAAAAAGAGATCTACTACTACAACCAAAACAACATCCATTTTCTGTTGAATCAAGAGCGCCAAGGTTTTTCATCTGAGTTTGCAAAGTCTCACGGACCTGCAATCACATCTATGGGGTGGCGTGTAGAAGACGCTGAGTTTGCATTTAAAACGGCTGTTGAGCGTGGTGCTAAAGCTGCTGATGAAAACGCAAAAGATCTACCATACCCAGCAATCTATGGTATTGGTGACAGCTTAATTTACTTCATCGATGTATACGGTGATGAAAACAACATCTACAAGCAAGACTTTGTAGATCTTGAAAACCCAGACATCGTTCAAGAAAAAGGCTTTATGGAAGTCGACCACCTAACCAATAACGTCTATAAAGGGACTATGGGTAAGTGGGCTGAGTTTTATAAAAGCATCTTTGGTTTTACCGAGGTTCGTTATTTTGACATCAATGGTGCACAGACAGGACTAACTTCATTTGCATTACGTTCACCAGATGGAAGCTTCTGCATTCCAATCAACGAAGGTAAAGACGATGACAAGAACCAAATCGATGAGTACTTAAAAGAGTACAATGGCCCAGGTGTTCAACATCTAGCTTTCACTTCTCGTGACATCGTTGCCTCTCTAGATGCAATGGAAGGTTCGTCAATTAAAACTTTGGATATTATTCCTGAGTACTACGACACTATTTTCGACAAACTTCCTCAAATCACTGAAAACCGTGAGCGCATTAAGCATCACCAAATTTTGTGTGACGGTGATGAAAATGGTTACTTACTGCAAATCTTTACCAAGAATCTATTTGGTCCAATCTTCATTGAAATCATTCAACGTAAGAACAACCTAGGTTTTGGTGAGGGTAACTTTACGGCATTATTCCAATCTATCGAGCGTGATCAAATGCGCCGTGGTGTGCTATAAATATAGAGCTTAAATTAAGGCGCTTAAATAGCGCCTTTTTTATTCACAAATCACTACGAACAAAGTCTAATTTCCAAAGGATCGAGCTAACATCTTTAACGGTAAAAGTTTCTCGCCCAATTTCTAGATGTCCTTCGCCAAATTGCCAAGAAAATTTACTACCTTGTAGAAACATATACAGAGATGTCATCCACTTTTTACTGTCCTGTTTTAAATCTTCAGTAAGCAGCTCAAATATCTCAGTTTTACCTTCAAAGGCAGCTAAATAGCTAGGCGACTTTAAGTCGAACCCTCTGCATAACGGTACATCAGCATGACGAATGAGTAGCTTAATCATCTCTACATCATCATTTTTTACAGCTAAATACCATGCTGATTCTCCATTCGTATTTAACAATTCAGCATTAGCTTGATGCTCTAGTAGCACTTCGGCACAAGCTAAATGCCTACCTTTTACTGCAAAATGAAGCGCTGTATAGCCTCTAGAATCTACAGCGTTGATATCACCACACAATTTTTTCGACAATAAAAATGCTAAGCAATTCTGGTGACCCTTGCTTGCTGATAACATTAATGCATTTATCCCTTCTGTTGTTGATTGGGAAAAATTAACGCATCTGGAATACAAATAATTTAAAACCTCAACATGCCCAAAAAAACATGCCATGTGCATTGGAGTAAGAGCGGATATTTTAGTCCTAGCTTCTATATTTGCACCATGCATCACCAAAAGCTGCACGCATGACAAATGTCCACTTTGAGCGGCTAAGTGTAACGGCGTCTGGTGTCCTTTTTTCGCTTTAATTTCCGTTAATGCACCATGTTGTAATAAAACCTCTACACATTGTGCCTTACCACAGCTTGAAGCATGATGTAATGCAGTCCAGCCAGATAACACCTCTGGATAAGTCAGGTTTAAATTTATTCCTTTGACTATTAATTTTTTTAAGCCAACAGAATTATCTTGATTACAACATTGAATCAGTTCTGCAATTCCTTCCCTTAAGGACGAGCGCAACTGGCTACTAAAATCTTTATAGCCAATTTTCAATAATCGACTCTCTATTTTGTCTTTAAGATAGGTGAACCTACCTAACACACGAGTTATACCGGACTTTTTAGTTTGCAGAATTGGTGGGATGGTATGAAACAACGTTATAGCTTGCTGCTCTCTATCAAGCACATCGCTTATTTGATAATAGCGCGAGACGATTCCAAACCGAGTACTAAAATTAACTTGTACTACGCCACTATCAAACTTTGCTAGTTTTGAAAAAACGTCCGTCGAAAGCTGGGGAGTATGATGCCTACCTAATCTGACATCAACCTCTCCCACACAAGGAGGTCGTGTAGCCATAAGATTGATGAACCAGTTGATTCAACACCTTATGAGAATAACGAACCCGCCAAGCAAATAGAAGTGAAATTATATAACCAGCGAAGTTAAGGTATTCCGCTTTGAAATAACTAAGTTAAAAGCAGCTTACGTCAACGCAATAAACATTCAAGAAAAAGCATTTAAAACGAATAAAAACCAATTGAATCAGCATATCCAACCAGTTTTGTATTGACGAAAACCTCAAAAGCCTGTATCAATTTCAAACAGATGTTAATAAATGTAACGATTTGTAAAAGTGGTTAAAATGAAAGTAAATAAATACAGCAAGCGCTTAACTCAAGATGAAACTCAGCCAGCATCGCAAGCCATGTTATATGGTGTGGGTTTCAGTGATGAAGACATGCAAAAAGCACAGGTCGGCATTGTTAGTACAGGGTACGAAGGTAATCCTTGCAACATGCACCTAAATCAAATTGCTTCATCCATAAAAAATGAAATAAAAAGCTATAACGACATGCTAGGCCTCATTTTTAATACTATTGGTGTTTCCGATGGCATCTCTATGGGGACATCGGGTATGCATTATTCTCTTCCATCTCGCGACATCATTGCTGACTCTATTGAAACTGTTGTACAAGCACAAAGTTACGATGCGGTATTAACTGTAGTTGGCTGTGATAAAAATATGCCTGGTGCAGTAATGGCAATGCTTAGACTAAATCGACCTGCCATTATGGTTTATGGCGGAACCATAGCATCAGGCTCTCATAAGGAAAAGAAGCTAAATATAGTTTCAGCATTTGAGGCACTCGGAGAAAAAGTGGCAGGAGTGATTGATAACGACGAATACAAACAAATCATAAAAAAAGCGATTCCCGGTGCTGGAGCTTGTGGCGGCATGTATACCGCCAACACTATGGCATCAGCCATTGAAGCGCTTGGCTTAGCTTTACCTTATAACGCTTCAATACCAGCAGAAAATGAGCAAAAACAATCAGAGAGTAGCCAAACCGCAGAAGCAATACACAATTTGTTAGTTAATGATATCAAACCACTTGATATCGTCTGTAAAAAATCATTAGAAAATGCCATCACTGTAGTGAATGCTCTTGGCGGTTCAACAAATGCGGTATTGCACTTCTTAGCCATTGCACATGCAGCCGATATTGATTTTGGATTAGAAGATATCCAGCGTATTTCTGACCGGACACCATTACTTGCCGATTTGAAGCCTAGTGGTCAGTTTTTGATGGAAGATGTACATGGCATTGGTGGCACCCCTGCCGTTCTTAAGTATTTGCTTGAAATCGGTTTGCTTCATGGTGATTGCCTTACCGTTACAGGCAAAACTATGGCGAAAAACCTTGCCAATGTGCAAGCCTTAACCTTTGAGCAAGAGGTGATATTTCCAAAAGAAAAAGCCCTTAAATCGAGTGGCAATATTCAAATTTTATTTGGCAATCTTGCTAATGAGGGAGCCGTTGCAAAAATATCTGGTAAAGAAGGCTTGATATTTGAGGGCCCTGCCAAAGTATTTGATAGTGAATCTGAAGCCAATAAAGGCATCCAAGCCGGACAAGTTATCGCTGGTGATGTAGTGATCATTCGATACGTAGGGCCAAAAGGTGGCCCAGGTATGCCTGAAATGCTCAAACCAACTTCTATGATTATGGGTGCTGGTTTAGGTAAATCCGTAGCTCTCATAACCGATGGTCGATTTTCTGGTGGTACGCATGGTTTTGTTGTCGGTCATATCACCCCTGAGGCTCAAACAGGAGGCCTAATTGCTTTAGTTGAGAATGGCGATGTTATTGAGATTAATGCCGAAACCAACACCATCGAACTCAAGGTATCAGAAACGGAAATAAACAATCGAAGATCGGCATGGAAAGCGCCCGCGCAAAAACACTCAAAAGGAATTTTGCGTAAATACGCTTCGAGTGTTGCTTCTGCATCAGAAGGTTGTGTTACAGATAAGTACTAGACTTATGGCAATGATTCAAGAAATAAACAAAGAGACAGTAATGCCAGAAACTGAAAAAGTTACAGGTTCAGAAGCAGTAATGAAAACGCTAATTGCTGAAGGCGTAAATTTGATCTACGGCTACCCTGGTGGAGCCATCATGCCAATTTATGACGCGTTACATGGCTATCAATCGAAACTGAAACATGTATTAACCCGTCATGAACAAGGTGCTACTCATGCAGCCCAAGGCTACGCTAGAGTAACCGGCAATGTAGGTGTTGTGTTCGCCACTTCAGGCCCCGGAGCTACTAACTTAGTAACAGGGCTAGCCGATGCACAAATTGACTCAACACCAATGGTATGTATTACAGGACAGGTATCGTCACATTTATTAGGTACTGATGCTTTTCAAGAAACTGACATTATCAGTATCTCAACACCTGTCACTAAATGGAATTACCAAGTAACAAAAGCGTCTGAAATACCAAAAGTTTTATCCAAAGCATTCTACATTGCTCGTTCAGGTCGTCCAGGACCAGTGCTTATTGATATCACTAAAGATGCTCAATTCGAATTAAGTGAATATGCATACCAAGCTTGTACAGCTATTCGTAGTTACAAGCCTGTTCCAACTTTGCAAATGTCTCAGGTAGAAAAAGCAGCAGAGCTAATTAACGCTTCCAAAAAACCTCTGATTGTTTGGGGGCAAGGAATAATATTAGGAGAAGCTGAACAAGAGTTGCAAACCTTGATAGAAAAAGCAAGTATTCCAAGTGCAAGCACCTTACTCGGTTTATCAGCTATAGCGTCTGATCACCCTTTGCATCAAGGCATGGTGGGTATGCACGGCCACTTAGCTCCCAATAAGCTCACTAATGAATGTGATGTCCTTATTGCCATTGGAATGCGCTTTGACGATAGAGTAACGGGTGATCTAAACCGTTACGCTAAACAAGCCAAAATCATTCATTTTGAGATTGACCCCTCAGAAGTAAACAAAAACGTTTATGTGGAATACCCTGTTTTGGCTGACGTTAAGCAGTCATTACAAGCTTTACTCCCTTTGATTGAAGAAAACAGTCACCCTAACTGGCTTGATGAATTTAAACAGTTAAGGAAAATCGAAGATGAAAAGGTGATCCAAGCTCAACTTTCTCCAACCAAAGAAGGCTTAACCATGGGAGAAGCCATTGAGTGCATTAATAAGGCGACGAACAACGATGCCATCATTGTCTCTGACGTTGGACAGCATCAAATGATGTCAGCTCGTTATTCTAAATTTGTTCAAACACGCTCTAAGGTCGACTCAGGTGGTTTAGGTACTATGGGCTTTGCTCTTCCCGCTGCTATTGGGGCCAAAATGGGTGCCCTTGATCGTGAAGTGGTTGCCATTATTGGTGATGGAGCATACCAAATGACCATTCAAGAGTTAGGCACCATTATGCAAACGCAAGCTGCGGTAAAAATTGTGGTGTTAAACAACGAGTTTTTAGGCATGGTTCGCCAGTGGCAAGAACTGTTTTTTGATAAGCGTTATGCCTCAACGGAAATGACTAACCCTAATTTTGTAAAAATTGCGGAAGGTTATGGTATCCCTGCTAAGAGTGTCAGCAAAAGAAAAGAACTTGCTGCTGCAATAGATGAAATGATTGCTTGCGAAACCGCTTATTTCCTTGAAGTCATGGTAGAAAAGGAAGGGAATGTATTTCCTATGTTGCCTACGGGTGCTTCTGTGTCTGATGTTCGTTTATCTTAAAGGAAGTGACCTGTTATGGAAAAACCACAAAGCTTTACTTTCTCAGTTTATACCGAAAACAATTTGGGCTTATTGAATCGAATTTCGCAGATATTTTTAAAAAGACATATCAATGTCGAAAGCATAAATGCATCTGAGTCTGAAATTGAAAACGTCCATAGGCTTACCATCGTGGTAGAAATCACTGAAGCGCAAGCGATAAAAGTTGCTAAGCAAATTGATAAGCAAATCGAAGTGATCAAAGCCTTTTATCACCGAGAAGATGAAACCATTTACCGCGAAACGGCACTTTACAAAATGCCAATTAATTGTCTATACGATGGCGGCAGAGTACAGGAACTCATTTCGGATACTTACGCCAGTATTGTTAACGTTTCAAAAGACTATTTCGTGATTGAAAAAACGGGAAAAAAAGCTGAGACAACCCGTTTATACAATGAATTACGCCCATTTGGCTTAATGCAATTTTTACGTTCAGGAAGAATATCAGTAACCAAAGAAGTAATGGATATTTCTTCTGAGCTAACAAAATTAGTTTCCTAACCGCCCCTACAAACGGATTAAAAGAATATGACCAATTACTTTAATACTCTAACCCTAAGACAGCAGCTACAGCAATTAGGTGTATGCCAATTTTTAAATGCTTCTGAGTTTTCAAATGGCATTGAAAAACTAAACGGAAAAAAAATCGTTATTGTAGGTTGTGGTGCTCAAGGGCTTAACCAAGGCCTAAACATGAAAGATTCGGGTCTAGATGTCAGCTATGCCTTGCGTCCTGAGGCTATAGAGGAAAAACGTGCATCGTATTTAAACGCAACTGAAAACGGTTTTGTTGTCGGAACCTATGAAGAGCTGATCCCGCAAGCAGATGTCGTTATCAACCTTACACCGGATAAACAGCACACTAATGCCGTTACCGCCGTAATGCCACTGATGAAGCAGGGTGCAACTTTATCGTACTCTCACGGCTTCAATATTGTTGAAGAAGGCATGCAAATTCGTGAAGACATTACCGTGATAATGGTTGCCCCTAAATCCCCAGGTTCTGAGGTTCGAGAAGAATACAAACGAGGCTTCGGCGTGCCAACACTGATTGCTATCCATCCAGAAAATGATCCACAAGGTGAAGGCCTTGCATTGGCAAAAGCTTATGCTGTAGCCATCGGTTCTGACAAAGCTGGAGTTTTACTGTCATCATTTGTAGCTGAAGTAAAATCAGATCTAATGGGTGAACAAACCATTCTTTGTGGGCTGCTGCAAACAGGAAGTGTTTTAGCTTTCAACAAAATGATAGAGCAAGGCATAAACACAGGCTTTGCATCTAAGCTCATTCAGCATGGTTGGGAAGTGATCACTGAAGCATTAAAGCACGGTGGAATAACTCACATGATGGATCGTCTATCGAACCCTGCAAAAATTGAAGCGTTTCGTCTCTCAGAAGAATTAAAGCAAATCATGCGTCCTTTATTTGAACAACACATGGATGACATCATGTCTGGAGCGTTCTCATCAGGTATGATGGCGGACTGGAAGGAAAACGATCAAAAATTGCTCACCTGGCGCGCTGCGACTGCTGAAACGGCTTTCGAGCAATCTGTTGCAACCGAAGACTTCATAGAAGAACAAGACTACTTTGACCATGCGCTGTTACTGGTTGCCTTTGTAAAATCTGGAGTAGAACTTGCCTATGAAACTATGGTAGATGCAGGAATAAAAGAGGAGTCAGCATATTATGAGTCCCTACATGAACTTCCACTGATAGCAAACACAGTTGCTCGCAAAAAACTATACGAAATGAATCGTATCATTTCCGATACTGCAGAATATGGTTGCTACTTATTTGATAATGCTTGTCGTCCTCTGTTGGAAAGCTTTATGTCGGGCGTGAATACACAAGTTATTGGTCAAAATTATAATGACACTGTTGGAAAGCAAATTGACAACAAAGAGTTAATCGAAATTAACGAAGCCATTAGAAGCCATTCTATCGAAGCTGTTGGAAAAGAGTTGAGGGCTTCAATGACCGCCATGGCAGCCTTAGTTTGAGATTAATAGCTGCCAATAGGCAGCTTTTTTTAGCTCTAATGATAAGAGAGTACTATGTTAGCCGTTGATAAAAACATCGTTCCAATAGAGAAAATCTATCGAGCAAAGGAAGTCATAAAAGAAGTAGTTCAAGAAACGCCTTTGCAATATATGGAAAATTTTTCCAAAAAGTATCAAGCTGAAATTTACTTTAAGCGAGAAGACCTGCAAGTGGTACGCTCATATAAAATCCGAGGCGCTTACCATAAGATTTGCCAACTTCCAGCAGAGTCCTTATCCAGAGGGATAGTGTGTGCCAGTGCCGGTAACCATGCCCAAGGCGTTGCTTTAGCTTGCCAAAAATTAAAAGTCACTGGCACCATATTTATGCCCATTACAACACCTCAGCAAAAGGTGGATCAAGTAAGAATGTTTGGCAGAGAATATGCTGACATCCAATTGATTGGTGACACTTACGATGAAAGTTACCAAGCTGCAGCACTGTTTTGCGAGCAGCAACAAGCGACCTTTGTTCACCCCTTTGATGATATTGATGTAATTGCAGGACAAGGAACCGTAGGGCTTGAAATTATCAATCAACTATCAGGTATTGATACTATTATTTTGCCGGTCGGTGGAGGTGGTTTAGCTTCTGGTGTAGCAAGTGTTTGCAAACAATGTAACCCAAACATCAAAGTGATTGGTGTAGAACCAGAGGGGGCACCTTCTTTATCTCAGTCTTTAAAAAACAGTAGCAATACTAACTTAAAGTTCATAGATAAATTTGTTGATGGCGCAGCTGTGCAACGCATGGGCGATCTAACTTTCGGCTTTTGTCGAGATTTATTAGACGAAACCCATACCATTCCAGAAGGCGCGATTTGTTGCAATATGCTGACTCTCTATAACGAGAATGCCATTGTCGTTGAACCTGCAGGCGCATTATCCATATCCGCACTAGAATCTGTTAAAGATCAAATAAAAGGTAAGCGAGTGGTTTGCGTTGTCAGTGGCGGCAACAACGATATTACTCGTATGGAGGAAATCAAAGAAAGAGCAATGTTTTATCAAGGACTCAAACATTATTTTATGATTCGATTTCCGCAACGTGCTGGAGCATTAAGAGAGTTTGTTGTTGAAGTACTTGGGCCGGAAGATAATATCTCCCATTTTGAATATTCTAAAAAGCATAACCGTTCCAAAGGCCCTGCTGTAGTTGGTATAGAACTTTCAAAAAAAGAAGACTTTGAACCATTGTTGGAAAGAATGAAAGCGAAAGGTTTTCTTGGTGAATATCTCAATCAAAAGCCTGAGTTATTTCAATATATTGTCTGAATCAAAAAAGGGTAGAAACACCATCTACCCTTTTGAAAAATTTATAATTCAAGGCAAAGCTGAAGTTAATTAATCGTTTCCATGAAAATGAACTTCTGACATTAAATGTCCTAACACCGTCGATTTAGTTTTCAGATAAAATTCGTTGTGTTTATTTTTTCCAACTTGTAGTGGCACACGCTCCACCACTTCAACACCAACGGCCTTTATTGCATTTACTTTTCTAGGGTTGTTGGTCATCAACTTAACTTGGCTAATACCAATTTTTTCTAGCATTGGTGCAATCATATCGTACTTGCGTAAGTCAGCAGCAAAACCAAGTTGCTCATTGGCCTCAACGGTATTAGCACCTTTATCTTGAAGTTCATAAGCACGTATCTTATTGATCAAACCAATACCACGACCTTCTTGTCTCAGATAAAGCAAAAAGCCCTGCCCTGCTTCTGCAATGTCTTGCATTGCCGTTTGTAATTGAAATCCGCAATCACATCTCAAGCTGAAAAGCGCATCCCCAGTTAGGCACTCAGAATGAATTCGACCTAATACTGGTTTTCCTTCTTCCCATTCACCAAACGTAAGTGCTACATGCTCTTTTCCAGTTTGTGGGTCTTCAAACCCATGCATATCGAAAATGCCCCAAGGAGTTGGTAATTTAGAAGAAGCAACATATTTTACTGACATGAAACAACCTTATTTAACCTTCTACATCTGTAGAATTAAGCTGAAAATACTCCAGCTTTATCCATTATTATCGATGAATCCTTTAGAATTCTTTTGGTGCAAAACCGGTTATGCTATTGATCCCCATTTCTCGACCTAAAGCAGTCATCGGGTGAACAACAACCAAACCTTTAACTGTCTTTTTTAACTTACCAAGATCAGCCTGTTCTGCTTTGCTTAAAGTACGGTTAAAAGGTAAGTTTTGGATCTTACTTCCCTTATTATTTAATTGACGTTGCTGCTGAGATTTTACGGCTGTGATGCGTTTAGTTAATGCCGCAATTTCCTGTTTAAACTGCAATTGTACCTTTTCATCGCCCCGAGCTTGAGCAGCCGATAGTTTACGGCGAGATTTATCTAACTTATTGTTAAGTGTTTGCAGTTCTTGCTTTAAATTCATTCTACGACCTTATGCCCTAAGATAGACATATGAATATGTTACTCACCTCACGCCAAGGGGCGCTAGTGAGAAATATGCAGCATTATACCAGCAAACCCTAACATTGCGTAAAGTAATGAATAATTTGGTTGGAGCTGCCTTTGAATTTCAAACTTGGATCAGCCAAAGACAGCTCAAATTTGCCGTCCACCATCACATCAACAAGATTTGTTATTTGCTTCTGCTCTGGGGAAAGCTCATCTAAGGTATAGCCTGACCAAAGCCAAACATCCTTATCTGGACATTCTGACTTAACTCGCCTTACCAAAGATAAAATACCATGGTGATTGGCAGGATGAAGCGGATCGCCCCCTGATAGGCTCAGTCCACGACGCTTTATTCTGACATCTTTTAAATCATCTATGATTTGCTGCTCCATGGCTTTATCGAATGGAGATCCAGAGCTGGTATTCCATGTACTTTGATTGTAACAACCACGACATTGATGAATACAACCAGAAACAAACAGAGTTGCACGAGTGCCCGGTCCGTTGACTACATCAACGGGATAATATTGAGAATAGTGCATCATGAACCTAAAGGTGTTTTACTCGACGTTTAACTTCTTCTTGCTTACCTGAGTTAAACGGTCGTGCATCAGGGCTTCCTAAGTAGCCACATACTCTTCTTGTCACTGATACTCGACTTGGCTCGTGGTTACCACATTTAGGGCAAGTAAAACCTTTACTGGTACAGTCAAATTCACCTAGATAGCCGCACTCATAACATTCATCTATCGGTGTATTTGTTCCATAGTATGGAACTCTGCTATAGCTATAGTCCCACACGTTTTCTAACGCTTCTAAATTGTGCTGTAAATTTGGATATTCGCCATAACAAATAAAACCACCGTTGGCGACGGTTGGGTATTCTTGTTCAAAGTCAATTTTGTCGTATGGGTTTACTTTTTTCTCAACATCTAAGTGAAAGCTATTGGTGTAATAACCTTTATCAGTTACCCCTTTAATTAACCCGAACTCTTTAGAATCAATGGAATGAAAACGACTACATAAGTTTTCACTTGGAGTACTGTATAAACTAAAACCATATCCTGTTTCTTTTTTCCAAGTTTCTGTTGCTGCTTTCAGATATTTAACGATACTAAGCGCTTTTTCGCGAAGAAAGTTACTGTCATAAACATGGATATCTGCGCCATAAAGAGCATTAATCGTTTCATGAAGCCCTATATAACCTAGTGAAATCGAAGCGCGACCGTTTTTGAAAATGCTAGAGATATCATCTTCGGCCTTTAATCTAACTCCACAAGCTCCCTCCATGTAGAGTATTGGTGCGACTTTGGCTTTGACACCTTGTAGACGTTCAATTCGGGTGTCCAATGCAAGGCGAGCCACTTTGAGTCTTTTATTGAGTAGCTGATAAAATGATTCCTCATCACCTTCTGCTTCGATTGCAATACGAGGTAAGTTAAGGCTTACAACACCAATATTATTCCGTCCCTCATGTAAAAGCTTACCGTCTTCTTGGTATTCACTTAAGAAACTTCGACAACCCATTGGTGTTTTAAATGAGCCTGTAACTTCAACCACTTGATCATAATTCAAAATATCAGGGTACATACGAGCGACAGCGCATTGTAGAGCTTGCTGTTTGATGTCGTAGTTAACATCACCTTGTTTGTGATTTACACCATCTTTAATTGCAAACACTAATTTAGGAAATACGGCTGTTTTTCGGTTTTTACCTAAACCTGCTATTCGAATCTTCAAAATGGATTGCTGGATTAACCTTGACTCCCAACTGGTGCCCAAGCCAAAACCAAAAGTAACGAAAGGAGTTTGGCCATTTGCCGTATGTAGCGTATTTACTTCATATTCTAATGATTGGAAAGCATCGTTACATTCTTTTACTGTTTGTGCTTTGGCGTAGGCATCAGCATCAACGATGTTCCATTGTTCAGCTGTAGCTAGATGCTTATCAAAGCTTTTACGTACAAAAGGAGCTAATACTTCATCTATTCGATTAATGGTAGTTCCACCATAAATATGGCTGGCCACCTGAGCAATGATTTGAGCCGTTACAGCTGTTGCTGTTGAAATTGATTTTGGCGTTTCTATTTCAGCATTCCCCATTTTAAAACCATGAGTAAGCATGCCTTCAAGATCGATTAACATACAGTTAAACATTGGGAAAAATGGCGCATAGTCTAAGTCGTGAAAATGCAGTTCACCTCTGTCATGAGCTTGCACCACTTGCTTTGGCAGCATGTGCTTTTTAGCATAATTTTTAGCAACAATACCTGCCAATAAGTCTCTCTGCGTTGGTATAACTTTGGCGTCTTTATTAGCATTCTCGTTTAACAAAGCAGCGTTACTTTGCTCAACAAGGCCACGAATTTCTTTATTTAGGTGACTGCTAGCTTCGCGAGCAACATCACGATCATGTCGATATTCAATGTAATGTCTAGCCATTGCTTTATAGGGGCCAACCATAAGCTCATTTTCAACTGCATCTTGTAATTGTTGAATGGCGACCTCTTGCTGAAAGGCAAATTTTTTATGAACCCTATCAGCGACCAATTGAGCATACGCTTGGTCAGATACTCCAGCAGCCTGTGCTGCTGCATTCACCGCTAAATAAATACGCTTTGGATCAAATACTGTTTTGAGTCCGTCTCGCTTTATCACTAATGCCATGCCATTCTCCAATTTACATTGCTTGCAATAGATACTCTATGTAGTGCCACTTTAGATAAACATCACTAGATGATGTGTATTAAGCAATATAAAATCGAATATAACTATGATCTCGATCACCTATGATGCGAACAAAAAAATGGGCTAATCATTTATGCTGACCAGCCCACTAAACCAGAATGTCAATCTTGCATTTTATTTTTAACTTAAATCATTCACTATCTTTAAACATTGATCTTTTAACAATGCCAGCTCTTCTTGAGGAATATCTACCTTCTCAAGCAAGGTTTGCTTAAGTGATAATGCTTCTAAACGTATACCTTTACCTTGCTCTGTTAAAACCAACACTTTTTTTCTTTCATCAGCTTGGTTCTTGGCTTTTGTCAGGAGAGATTTACTCTCTAACCGCTTAACTATCGGAGTTAATGTTCCTAAATCAAGCATGGTCGCTTGGGAAAGTTCAGTTAAACTTATTCCATCTTCACACCACAGTGCTTGCATTACCAAATACTGAGGAAAAGTCAGTTGATACTGCTCTAGCAGCGGGCGATATGCTCGAATAATCGCATTATTTGCAGAGTAAACGGCAAAACACACGTTATCGGTTAATTGCTGTTTATCTGTCATCGTTCTTCCTTAAAAATAGTTTGCGCACAAAGTAATTGTTTTTCATTTTCTTCAAGTGTATAGTTTACCACAATTAGTTAGCGCGCAAAGCAATATTCTGTCTTTAATGATTTTAGGTAAAAGTTATGATCACACAAAATATCCATCTCCATTCCCGTCCAGAAGGTTTACCTTCAGCTGAAAACTTTAAACTTGTTGAAGTTACACTCCCAGAACTTAAAGAAGGAGAAGTTTTGGTTGAAAACTTATGGATGTCTGTTGATCCATACATGCGTGGAAGAATGATCGACCGCAAAAGCTACATTGCACCATTCCAAATCGGTGATGTGCTTGAGGGCGGTGCAATTGGTAAAGTTATCGAGTCTAAAAATGATAATTTAGCAGTGGGCACGCTTGTCACTCATATGATGGGGTGGCGCAAGCATTTTGTTTCATCAGCTGAACCACTTACAGCCCTGCCACAAACACCATACGATCCTTCTTACTTCTTAGGTGTCATGGGTATGCCGGGAATGACAGCATGGACGGGGTTAAACCGCATCGCTAACTTAAAAGCTGGCGAGACTTTATTCGTATCTGCGGCATCTGGAGCTGTTGGTAGTGTAGCATGCCAATTAGGCAAATTAATGGGCGCAAAAGTGGTTGGCTCGGTAGGCAGTGATGAAAAAGCAGATGCTTTAAGAGCTCTTGGCGTTGATGAAGTGATCAACTATAAGACTACAGATGATTTAAATGCAGCCCTCGCCCAAGCCGCACCTGAAGGGATTGACGTCTACTTTGAAAATGTCGGTGGTGAGCATTTAGAAGCTGCGCTAAACAATATGAAAGATTATGGCCGAATTGCCGTATGTGGCATGATTGCTCAATATAACGACACCAAACCAACCCCTGGACCTGCAAACCTTGCTCAAATTATCATTAAAAAGCTGAACATTGAAGGCTTTATTGTATTTGACCATTGGGAACATTATGGTGAATTTACTCAGCAAATGGGGCAATGGTTAGCTGAAGGGAAAATCAAAGTTGAGCAGACTGTTTTTGAAGGGCTAGAAAATGCACCTGATGCATTTATTGGGCTATTTGAAGGTAAAAACAAAGGAAAAATGTTAGTGAAACTATAAGTTATCGCTAAAAAAGGTTTGGAAGCAAAGAATGCCGCCAAACCTACTTTTCTATACTTTTAGCTTATTGGTCAACTGTCCAAATTGTCCATTTATACGCAGTAGAAGTACCTTCTACTGTTGATTCTGCTGTAACTCGGCGATTACGAGCATGGGCATAAGAATCATCGCCTTCAGCTGCTGGACGATCATAGCTAAACCCAACAGCATTTAGCCTAGCCGGCTCAATTTGGAACTCCTCAGAAAGCACTTTAATCACAGCTTTAGCACGTCTCTGTGAAAGCTCTTGATTATACTCGTAGCTTCCTGTTTTACTGGTATGCCCCTCGATTGTCACATTTAGATCAGGATTACTCTTTAAGAAAGAAGCAACTTCCTCTAATTGATTAAAATACTTGGGAGCTAAAAAAGCTGAATTATTCGCAAACTGAATATTCAACTCTTTTCGTTTTAAGTGCTTACTTACCGTGCCACAACCATAATTATCAACCTCTGCACCAGTTTCAGTTTTTAGGCATTTTTCTCTAGCAACAACTACACCATCGTTATCCTTATCGTTAAGATCATAAACTTGTGCCGTTGAACCACTCATGGGCTTTATGTCTCTTGTTGCACACCCAGTAGCAACAAGAGTTATTACTATAAAAATTATTGCTCTCATTTGTTTTCCTCCTTGAAAATATGAGTCATCATTTTCCTTGCCACTCAGGGGGACGAGTAACTCGTAATGAATCGAGTAATCGCCCTGTTGAATTTAGCACTCGGTACTTAGCCACAATTTCATCCAATTCTGCACGCAAATATGCTTTCCTAGATTCAAAGAGTTCATTTTCTGTATCAAGCAAATCCAACAATGTTCTTTGACCTAAACGGAACTGCTGCACATAAGCTTTTTGAGTTTCTTTTGCCGCCTCTACGTGTTGTCTTATATATTTTTTTTGCGGAGTAAGTAAATTCAAAGCATTCCATGAAAGATTGACTCCTTCAACCACTTCTCTGTGAGCCCGTTCTCGTATTTCTTTAGCTTCACTTATACGGTATGCACTTTCTTTTTCTTTGGCTAAGTCTTTTCCACCTGCATATAGGTTATAACGGAGTCTCAACATAGCAGAGTAGTTTTTAGTATGACCACCTACATCAGTTCTGAACGGAGGATTATTGGTTATACCATCTTCACCATTAGTATCATTGTTAGCAGTGCCATTTAACTCTAACGTTATTTTGGGATAATAATTTGACTTTGAAGTTTCTTGAGCTGACTTAGCTGCACTAATATCGCTCTTTGCAGCCTTTAAGATAGGATGATTTTCACTCGCCAACAGCAAAGTCTCAGACAAATTTTTAGGTAACATATCAGCATCTGGTACAGGCGCAACAATATCTTTTGGTTGCTGCGCTACTACTCTGTAAAACTGAGATTGAGTATCTAACAGGTTATTTTTAGCTGCAACCACATTGGCATTTGCTCTTGCTAAACGGCCTGTGATTTGGGATAAATCCGCTGTAGAACCTAAGCCAGAATTTGTTTTTTGCTTAATTTGATCAAAAATTTCTTGGTGAGTAGATAAATTCTTTTCGGCCAATGTCAGTATTTCCTGAGCATGAAGAACACCTATGTAAACTTTCACAACATCTAGTGCGACATTTTCTGCTTTCGAAAACAAACTCCATTGAGCAGCACTTGCCTCAAAATCAGTCCTTTCAGATTCACTGCTGGTATAAAAACCATCGAAAACCAACTGCCTAATACTTAACCCTAACTCACCGCGATTGAGGCGTTCATCACGATCATCAATATTTGCCCCTAACGAACTATCACGTCTTGTAGATGGCGAGTCAGTATATTCAACACCATACCCCGCGGTTAAATCAACGCTAGGAAGGTAACCCGACCAAGCTTGATTATGAATTTCTTGATTCGCTTTAAAGCGATTATAAGAAATACGCACTTCTGGATTGGTATCCAGAGCATGAGCAACAGCTTGTTCTAATGACTGAGCAGTTGCTATCGAGGGTAGCGCCCATAACCCAACAGCTAATGCAATGGGTGTAAGTTGCCTAATTCCTTTTAGGTCCATTTTCATCTCTCCGTATGTTTTATCTAGCGCAACGAGCGCGAATTATTAATTACTTGTTTATTTAAGATAAGAGCTCACCTCGTATATCGTGATCATCACGGTATTGGTTAAGTGCCTCTACAACAGTATTTTGATAAGCTTCACTCTCTGCAGATTCGTACGAATTCATTGAAAAACTATGAGATAATCCATTTTCATTGTCTTTTAATTCTAAGAGTTCCAAATTTTCTTCAAGCATAATGGACTGGTGTTCTAAATTGAATTGAGAATTAATTTTGTTCGATTCAACAGAGCTTAGCTCTGTATAGCCATTCCCAAAGAGTGAGTCATGGTTTATCAGTGAATCAAAAATATCAGAAGAAGTTAAAGGTTCAGATAACCCTGAAACTGAACTAGTGATATTGTTACTAGTTTGGTTAATTACATTTAAATCAATAACTAAGTTAGCCTCATCAGTATCACCATCAGCGTCTTTGACAATATAAGTAAAGCTTTCACTTTGATTATCAGGAATAAGATCAGCACTGACATTTAATGTGTATGTGTAGTTGCCTTCATCATCTATCTCTAACTCACCAAACTGCCCAGCAATAGTTACAGTTCCACCATTAACAGCTATCACAGTATCACCAAATTCAATACCGATGACTTCAAAGCCTTGATCCGCACCAGCAACACTTGTTTCGATAATATTGCCATTTAGACTTGGAGGGGTAAATTGGTCCCCTTCGACAATTCTAATAACTAAATCGTGACTGGTAGCTGTATTTTCTTCTGTTTCAATGGTTTGTTTAACATTACCACTAGCATCAACGAAACCGATAACTTGAATAGAATAAAGGCTTCCTTCATATTCAAATGTAACCGTTGAGTCACCGACTGTAATAATATCTTCTGGGGAGTCACTATTATTTGGAGTTTCATTGTGATCAAACTCAATATTCATATCGACAGAAGTCTCGACACCATTACTATCAGTTAAGGAGAATGCAATATTGAGCAATGCCTCACTAATAGAAGTACCGGAGCCAATTGAGAAGTTATAGTGGGTAAATGTGCCCAGAACAATATCTTGATTTAATGGTAGAGTATTACCTAAGTTAATATCATTATCAACAAACCCATAGCCTGATTGGCTACCAGAAGTTGTTCCCCAACGAATTTGATCTAATCCCAAATCATTGTCATTTCCATCAAACCTATTGACGGTACTATTAAAATTAGGATCACTAGGGTCACTATATAAATTAGCCCAGTTTGCTTCAATATTACTTGAAATAAAGGATTCAACTGAAATATCAAATACATGTGTATAACTATTTGCTGTAACTCCGTCATCTTCAAAAGCAACAAAGAAGCTACCAGTATCCACATTATTTTCACTATCAGTAACGATTACGGAAAACAAGGGTGAAATAGCATCCTCGGTGAGCGGATCTGCATGATCGACAGGCTGTAATAAGGTCACATCGTACGTCCAGGTTCCGCCTGTTGTGTTCACTGGCGCATTGAGCTTGATGGTCATGACTTGGTTCATGTCGGGGTCGGTGCCTGTGTAACCTATCAAGGTTTGGCTGCCATCATCCCAATGCCAATTAACCGCTTCTCCGCCAGAGTTTAATCCTGCTGGACCACCTAGCTCTAATGTTAAGTTATCTCCATCAACATTTGTCAGAACAATTGCACCACTGCCTGTAGCACTATCTGTAGTATCGATAACCCCATCATTATCAGGAACGCCACCGACTAATCCTTCTTCAGAAACATAGACACCTGTGGTAGCAATGTTCACTGAGTCGTTTTCTGGCGTCACTGCAATCGTCACTGTCGCTTCATCGGTATCGCCATCCACATCTCGTGCTATGTAATTAAAGCTGACTTCGCCATTGTAGTCACCTACTGGCTCAAAGGTAATGGTGCCATCTGCCGCAATGAGTACATTGCCATTTGTGACCGCGATGGTTTGCGCAGAGCCTGTCAGTGTTATTCCATTAATGGAGACTATAGATTTGCCGCCATCTGGGGCGGTGTCATTGGCGAGAAGATCTAAAGTAACGCTGCCATCCTCATCAACGTTGAAACTATCATCAATGGCATCTATCAGATCGTTTTGTGGTTCAACGGTGATGCTCACATTGGCTTCATCGGTATCGCCATCCACATCTCGTGCTATGTAATTAAAGCTGACTTCGCCATTGTAGTCACCTACTGGCTCAAAGGTAATGGTGCCATCAGCCGCAATGAGTACTTGGCCATTTGTGACTCCGATGGTCTGCGCTGAACCTGTCAGTGTTATTCCATTAATGGAGACGATAGATTTGCCGCCATCTGGGGCGATGTCGTTGGCGAGCAGGTCTAAGGTAACGCTGCCATCTTCAGGCACGTTGTAGTTATCATCAACAGCATCTATCAGATCATTAAGTGGTTCAACGGTGATGCTCACATTGGCTTCATCGGTATCACCATCGGCATCCTGTGCAACATAACTGAAGGTGACTTCGCCGTTGTAGTTAGCCGTTGGCTCAAAGGTAATGGTGCCATCTGCCGCAATGAGTACATTGCCATTTGTGACCGCGATGGCTTGCGCTGAGCCTGTTAGTGTTACTCCATTAATGGAGACTATAGATTTGCCGCCATCTGGGGCGGTGTCATTGGCGAGAAGATCTAAAGTAACGCTGCCATCCTCATCAACGTTGAAACTATCATCAATGGCATCTATCAGATCGTTTTGTGGTTCAACGGTGATGCTCACATTGGCTTCATCGGTATCACCATCGGCATCCTGTGCAACATAACTGAAGGTGACTTCGCCATTATAGTTAGCCGTTGGTTCAAAGGTGATGGTGCCATTTGCTGCAATGAATACTTGACCATTAGTAACCGCGATGGCTTGCGCTGTTCCCGTAAGAGCGACACCATTAATGGATTGAATTGCTAATCCACCGTCCGGCGCAGTATCGTTTGGCAGTAAATTTAATATTACTGAGCCATCTTCAGCTACCGAAAAGCTATCAGGCTCTGCATTTACATCATCATTTACCGGAGTAACCACTATCGTAAGTGTGGCCGATACCCCTGTATTAGTTGTATAAGTAATTAAAGGTAATGTGCCATGCCAATTCGCATCAGGCTCAAAACGGTAATCACCATTGGCATTAACAACCAAACCTCCGTTCTCAAGTTGAATATTCTGTCCAGCTGCAAAGCTTTGACCGTTAATTAAGATATTGGAAACCAATAAATTAGAATCTGGATCTACATCATTTGCCAATACATTACCTACAGCAACTTGATCTTCAGCAATGGTATTTGAGTCATTAGCTAGAACAGAATTGAATAAAACAATGCTTTCTTCTTGAGTATTTCCGTTAGGGTTTCCTCCGGCTAACCCAAGAGTATTAAACCCTGCTTGAGCAATGGTTTCGTCACCTGTTCGATCAATGGCAATAAAATCGAACCCACCTTCTTGCTGTGTTCCACCAGCTGCGGTTTCAATAGCTAAGGTTGGATCTCCACCCGCTAAAATGATTGCCTGAATATTTTCTATATCATTGGCATCGGTGACAGAAAGTAAGTTTTTGGAAGCATTGGATGAGGTAAAGTTCTCAGAGTTTGAATGAACTTCGCCATTTTCAAACTTAATAGTGAATAGTGCACCATCAAAAACAATGACGCTTGCTCCCTCAGGAATGAAGTCTCCAGCCTTTGCACGATATTCAATATCACCCAAAGTAACTTCAATTTGACCATTAACAGACTGAAACTTGCCTGCTTTCAAGACAGTGAACAATTCCATGTTAGCCCCTAAACGCTCGTCCTTGAGCGAAAAATAGATTAAATTTTATACAATATAAAAAGCCAATATAAAGGGGCGACCTTTGATAGTCAACAGATCATTTTACAAATGAATAACAGTAATAAATAATTCATTAGCACTTTATTTGAACACTTTTAGTCATTTTAATTTGCTCTATCAAAGTGAGATTCAGGTATAATGCTTCTTGATTAAAATACTGGAGCATTCTTTTGCAATTTACTGAGTTTTCCTTAGACCGCCGCATTATTGAAACCATCAACCACATGGGGTTTACTGAGGCTACACAAATACAGCAGCAAGCCATCCCGGTGGCTATGGTTGGTCGAGATCTAATGGCTTCGTCCAAAACAGGCTCAGGTAAAACATTAGCGTTTCTCTTACCTGCAATGCAAAGAGTAATATCTACAAAAGCATTAACGAAACGAGATCCTAGAGTTTTAATCTTATTACCTACTCGTGAACTAGCGCAGCAAGTGTATAGTCAGCTTCGTTTATTAGTTGCAAATACACGATATAAAGCAGTCAGTATTCTTGGCGGTGAAAATTTTAACGACCAAGCGAAAGCACTCGCGAAAGATCCTCACTTTATTGTTGGAACGCCAGGTCGAGTCACAGATCATTTATTTCAGAAGCATTTATATTTGAATGGTTTGGAATTTTTGATTCTAGACGAAGCAGATCGCATGCTCGATTTAGGCTTTGCACCTCAGCTTAGAGCCATCCATAAAGCCGCAGATCATCGCCGCCGTCAAACATTAATGTTTTCTGCCACACTAGAACACGACGAAGTCAATGAAATTGCTGCTGAACTATTAAAAGAACCAGAGCACATCTTGGTAGATAGCGGTCATACAGAACACAAAGATATCACTCAAAAAGTGTATTTATGTGATCATTTAGATCATAAAGAAGCCATACTTAATACTGTTCTCAAGCAAGATCAGCAAAAACAAATCATCATTTTTACCGCGACAAGAAATGATACTCAACGCCTTGCAGATAAATTGAATAAAGATGGTTTTAAGTCTATCGCTCTAAGCGGTAAATTAAATCAAAGTGCCCGTAACAAAATCATGGATCAATTCAGCCGAGGCCACTACCAAATCCTTGTTACTACTGATGTAGCATCACGAGGACTGGACTTACTGAATGTATCTTTGGTTGTAAATTTTGATATGCCAAAGATGACCGAAGAATACGTTCATCGTATTGGTCGAACAGGACGAGCAGGCGCTAAAGGTGACGCAGTATCCCTTGTTGGACCAAAAGACTGGGAAAGCTTTTTGAAAATCCAAACTTTCCTTCGCAAAACTTTCGATTTTTCAACATTCGAAGGGTTAAAAGGCAAGTTTAAAGGCTTTAAACCTAAGCCTAAAAACAAAGCAAAAGCGCCAAAACCTTATGCAAAAGCTTCTGCAAAGCGTAAACCGCAAAATAAAAAATCGAAACCTGCTCCGAAACGTGACAATCGATTTGCCAATTCAATAGATATTGGTGATGCGCCTATGCGTCGTAAACCAGCTGCTAACTTACCAATAGACGAAGATTAATAATTAGGAAATACAATGAGAATTTGTGGTGTAGAACTATCTGGTGGCGAAGCCATCTTATGCTTGTTAAGTTACGAAGGTGATACTTTTACCGTTCCTGAATGTAGAAAACGTTCATTCAGCGTATCTAAATCGAGCGAAACTGACAACATTCGTGACTTCTCCTTTGCATTCAATAAACTGATGGAAGATTATAAAATTGATCGTATCGTCATTTTAGAGCGTCACCAAAAAGGTAAGTTTGCAGGAAGTGCCACCAGCTTTAAACTTGAAGCGGCAATTCAATTACAAGAACGACCTGTCGATTTGATTTCTGTCTTAGATGTGAAGGAGCAAATTAAACGTAACCCTCCACATGTAGACTTCGATACACTTGGTTTAAAGAAATTCCAAAAAACAGCTTTTGAAACCGTTTACGCATTCCAAAATCGCTTGATCTACCAAAAGTAATTAGTTCGTAGCGGAGTTATTTTCACTCCGCTTTTTCTCCACGACATTCAGAGAATATATCCATCTTCTTATCGTAAACCGAAGTTGATACATCCATTAAGCCAAGTAAAGTTGAAAATAAGTTATCTTGGCTATAGGCACTGTGAGTATTCTTCCTTAAACACTCACCATCAATGTTTTTAATTTTGGCAAAGCTATCGGACATCCAAAACATCCACGGAACACGCTTTTGTTCTATTGGCGCAAATTTATAAGGTAATCCATGTAAGTAAATACCATTTTCACCTAGTGACTCACCATGGTCTGACATATACATTAAAGCCACATTATGACTAGACTCAAAACTCTTTAGCAAATCAATGGCTTTTGCCATAACAAGATCTGTATACCTCAGGGTATTGTCATAAACATTATAAATTTGTTCAGTAGTGCAGTTTTCAATATCCGATCTTTGACAACTTGGCTGATAAAAGTCCAAAGATTTAGGGTAACGCTCAAAATAAGTTGGACCGTGGCTTCCAATTAAGTGCAATACAACAAACTTATTGCCTTTCATTCCTTTAATTTGTGAGGGTAAACCTTTCAGTAAGGCCTCATCTTGACAACTTGAACCATTACAAAACTCATTGACCTGCGAAGTATCCAATTTTATTTGGCGAACATTCTTTGCCACATGCTTATCACCTCCGTCATTCTCTTTCCATAACACATCTATACCAGCACGCTGCATAATGTCTAGCACATCATCTTGGTTATCGGCACGCTTAACATCAAACTCAGTTCGGTTCATATTAGAGAACATGCACGGCACAGAAACAGCTGTAGCCGTGCCGCAAGAGGCTACCTCAGTGAAAACAAAAGGGTTTAACCTTTGAGTATAAGGAGTCGTATTTCGATGGTAACCGTTAAATGGATAATTCTGTGCTCTTGCCGTTTCACCCAATAAAAAAATAACTAAGTTCGGCTTCTTTGAAGCTTTCCCACCAAAGGCATTGGGATCCAATTTAGCATCTAAGCCAATTTCTTTATAAGACAACTTAGGACTAAAATATTTTTGCTTTACCAATTTAGTGACACTATAAAAAAACTCGGTAGGGATCACTAAATCTTGTAAATGGTTATGGCTACGACCAAAAGATGCATAGTCTTTGTAAAAAATAGCCGCAATAGAGAATATCCCCACCACCACAAGAATTAGCACTTTAAGCTTTTTAAGCACCAAGCTTTTAAAAGAGATGGCTTTTATTTTAACAAAGACCAAGATCAAGCTCGGCAAAATACCTAACAGCACCACCCAGCTGATTGAAATCGGGTTTATATATGAAGAAGCTTCCCCAACATTAGTGTCAAAAATATTGATCAACATATCTTCATTGAAAATCACACCATAACTGAAACTGGCATAGCTCATTGCACTAGAAATGAGCAATAACGGAATGAAAATCAATTTGATCAACTTAGGCCATGCCAGTACATGAAGTGCAAGGTAGATGATGAAAAAAAAGAAAATAGGGATAGATATAATAAAGGCGATACTATGCTGTGGTTCTTTTACAAAAATGTCGTACAACTTATGATAAACGGGGATATTTAGTACCAAGGTAAAATACAACGCTAAAAATGCGACGACGCTCTCAAATGATTTTTCACGCTCAAAGAAATTTTTTAATCGCATCACTTAACCTCACAATCCCTAACCTTTTTGTCTTGATTAAGTTAAGTACAATTCTAAGGATTTGCAGCACTATCAAGGGCGATTACTTAACTAAAATTGTGAACCAAAAACATTGACTGAGAATAGTTTTTATTTAGAATACATTGAGTGTTGGTAAATTGAGCGTACTGAAGTGACTAAATTAGAACGAAAGCAACTTAAGAAGTTCGACAAGCTTTTGAAAAAAGTCTGTAAAAAACAGGCTAAGAAGTCACTGCCAACACTTGATGCTGAGTCTTCAAAAAAACAGCTCAAAAAACAGCTCAAAAAACAGCGCAAAAAATTAACAAGAGAGGCTTATAGGCAGCTCAAACTTCAATTTAAACTGCCTTCGAAAAAAGAAATAAAGCAACAAGCGAAGCAAACCGTATTACAGCAGTTAAATATCCAAACTAGCCAGAACGATGAGCAGTACTCTTTTGAGTCAATCCCAGCTATTTCCCTAACCGTACCGCTAAAAGCAAAGCCTTGCGGTGGATGTCCTGCTCTTAAAAACGGTTTATGTAAATGCGCAATTAAAAAGCAAAATCGCAAGTTAGATGGCAACCACCTTCGCCACGCTGCCGGTTGAGTTTTTCGAAATATCTATACGCTGCTGAATTTGCTCTTTCATTTCAGTAACGTGAGAAATCACCCCAATCATTCGGCCTGTGGATTGTAAATCCATTAGTGTTCGCACTGCCAAATCTAATGAGTCTTGATCTAGGCTGCCGAAACCTTCATCAATGAATAAGGTATCGAGCTTAATGCCACCTGCATAGGCTTGTACGACTTCGGATAATGCGAGTGCTAACGATAATGCCGCCATAAATGACTCGCCGCCACTTAACGTTGCCACATCTCGAACTTTCGATGTATAAGCATCTTCTACCTCTAAATCGAGTCCAGATGCCTTATTACCTTTAGCTTTATCCTCTTTGCGATATAAACGATATCGCCCCTTACTCATTACGCTTAATCGAGTACTGGCATCCAATAGTACATCATCCAACAACACACTTAATACAAAACGGTTTAAACTGATTTTGTTCCCTGTTTGTCCGTTCGCAATGTCAGACAAAGTACCCACAACCGCATACTCTTGCTCTAGGGATTTAGAGGTTTCATCTACCTCAACCAACCTTGTTTGAATATTGTGTAATTGAGAACGAGTTGACTCCAACGCCTGCCAAGCTTGCTCTTTATCTTTCAATAATTGCTGTTTTTGCTTCACAACCTGTTCAAGCAATGCCGTTTCTGGTGGTTCTTGCCCTTCCAGATCTTTATTGAACCCAGAAACTTGAGCCTCATTTACGGCAAGCTGCTGCTGATATTGTTCAACTTGCTCCTTTAATTGAACTTGCTTGTCTTGGTCGATGATCGATTTTTCAACTGCAGCTCCATCTGCAAAGCCAGCATCTGATGACTGTTGCTCAAATACTTTTTGAGCTTCATCACTATTAACTTGTGTCTCTTTTATTCGTTCTTCGGCACTGGTTAATACTGATTTGGCAGACGCTAGCCGCTCATTTAGTTGTGTCGATTGTTGCAGAAGGTTTTTGAGCTGATTATCTAAATCTTGAGCCAACTTTTCAGCATCCGACAGTGAGGATGATAGCTGTTCAGCATCATTTATATTGTCTGGTAATTGCTGGTCAACAGATGCTAGCTTCGCTTGAAGCTCTGTGACGACTTTGTCTTGGCGGTTTGCTTCTGTAGTTAATGACTCTAACTCTTGACGACATTGCTGTTCTTGCTGCTCAATTCCTTGCAATTGCTGTTGAGTTTGATTCAAGCTACTTTGAGCTTGAATCGCTTGCTGTAACTGAGCATATAGAGCTTTATGCTGATTTTGCCATTCTGATATGGGTTGAATTAGGTAGTCAGCTAATTGTTCTTTTAAAGGCTGTATTTGAGTATTTAACAGCTTTAATTGATCTTGCAAACTTGAATACTGACTTCTAGCGTCATTTAGTTTTTGAAGTGCTTGCTGCTCAGCTTTTGCAGCAGTGTCTAACTGCCGTTCAGTTGGTGGTGTGACACTTGCCGTCGCTAACTGAGGATGCTCAACACTGCCACATACAGGACAAGCATCACCATTATTTAATTGGCTTGCTAACACTGCCGCTTGGCTTTGGTGCCAAGTTAACTGTAACATTTTATATTCTGACTCAGCTTGCTGATGGCTCGCTTTAAGGGCTAACCCCTGCTGTTTAGCTTGTTCAAGTTGCTGCTGTAACCTGTTGACTTGCGCTTTTTGTTGCTGATATTGCTCATAGCGACTCAATATGCTCTCAAGTGTGTTAACTTGATTTTGCAGCTCAAACTGAGCGCTGGACTGCTTTTGTAGTTCCCCGACTTGCTGCTGTAACTGTATTTTATGAGCAGCCAGCTGTTGTAATGCTTGTTTCGCTTCGCCCTCTTTTTGTTTTCCAATATTAAGCTGCTGGTTATTGCGATGCACTTGCTCTACAAGGTTTTGTTTCTCAATGACCAAAGGTTGTAGCTGTTGTAATCGTTCCAACTTAATATGAGCTTGTTTAAGATCAGATTCTAGTTGGGGTTGCTGTTGTAGTTGCTGTTGAAATGCTTGAAGCTCGCCCTCAATTTTTTGTAATTGATGCTGTGCACTTTTAAGCTGAAGCTCTGAGTTACTATGTTCTTGTTGGCGCTGCTTAAAATTCTCAAATACAGGTAATAGTTTACTGGCTTGATGAGCCAGTTCGAGCTTATGTTTGATTTGATCAATAGTTTCAGCTTGTTGCTTTAATTGCTGCTGCTTTTCTTTAGCATTATTAAACTCGACAAACTTTTGCTTAAGTTGCTGTGCCGATTCTAACGACTTAGTTGCCGTCTGTAATTCCATTTGAGCACTATGCTTTTGCTTTTCAGCTTGCTCAAGTTGCGGCTTTAGCCCTTCGGTTTGTTCAGCAAGTGCTTTATCCGAATCCAGCTCTGCCGATTGTAAAATGCCTTTACGTTGGTTACGAATATCTTGCACTTGTTGGCGAATCGAAGCTGATTGCTGTTTAAGCTGATCTTCAATTCGTTTATAAATTTGAGTCTGGAACAACTGACCAAAAATCTTTTCACGAGATTTAGAATCGGCCATTAACAGTTCACGAAACTTACCTTGTGGCAACACCATTACTTGCCTGAATTGTTCAACATCCAACCCGATCAGTTGCTCTATTTCAGTCGTCGCTTCAGATACTTTTGTCTCCACCAACAGGGTTTGTGTACCATCGGTTTCAATTCGATATAACTGAGCTTCTGGCTTTTGCTGGGTAAAACCATCCCCACTTTTTTTCTTACGCGCTTGCTCAGGCACACGACGAATACGATAACAGTCTTCACCTAAGCGAAATTGAAAAGTCACTTCTGTTAATAAATCATCATCGGCCATATCACAGCGCATTTGAGTACCTTCACGCTCATTGCCTGTAGTTTTTCCATATAACGCAAAACAAATGCCATCAAGAATGGTGGTTTTACCTGCACCTGTTGGACCATTGATTAAAAACAAGGCGTGTTCCGACAAGGCATTAAAGTCTATGTCTTGGGTATGTGAAAAAGGCCCAAATGCTGACATGCTTAATAATTCAGGCTTCATTAGTTTTCCTTGTTTTTATGTAGCTGTTCCAACAAATTGCCCATTAACGCTTGCTGATCGGTATTTAAGTTCTCCCCAGTCATTTCAGTAAAGAAACTGGAGAACATATCCATTTCGTTTTGCTTGATGTGCTGACGCCTGATTTCTGTTTTTTCTGAGTTTGCTAATAAACCGGCACGCTCAAGGTGTAACACATTTGGATACACAGCTCTTAGTTTGCCCATTGCGTCCAAGATTGCATGCTTATCTTGCAAACGTACCAGTATATAATCCTCTGAGTTAGAGTCACTTTTGCCTTGCTCAATAATGTCTTCAAGAAAGCCATCTATCACTCTGACATCTCTAGGACTAGTGAGCGGTAATAGCGTAATTTCAGGTTTGTTTGAGTCACAACTAAACTCCACCAGCGTGACAGATTTATTATGATTAGTTTCACTAAACGAATATTTCAACGGTGAGCCTGAGTAGCGAACATGCTCAGCCCCTTTGTACTGTGGTCCATGCAAGTGCCCAAGCGCCACATAATCAAATGGCTCAAATAAAGTAGCACTGATCTTATCAGCGCCACCAACACTCAATGGTCGTTCGGACTCTGAGTCAATCGCTCCATCAATAAAACAATGGCTGATCACCACTTTGGGTAAGCCCTTACTATCGTGATCATGTATTTGCTTCAGCAAAACATTCATGGCTTGTTCGTGGGTACTAACCTCACAATCAAACAACTCTCTCACTCGCGATGGTTCAGCGTACGGAATGGTATAGAAAATCGCATTGCTATTTTTACCTTTCAGCTCGATATGGCAAAGTGTTTTGGTTAAAGGTCCAATAATATGAAGACCGCTGTTAGACATTTGGTTTGAACCAAAACCAAGCCGCTGATGGCTATCATGGTTACCTGCAATCATGATCACTTGAATACCCAGACCGAGTATTTGATTGAGTGCTTTATTGAGTAACTCAACTGAAGTTGCTGGAGGAACGGAGCGATCATAAATATCACCAGCGACAATTAAGGCATCGACATTATGCTCTAAGGCAAGCTCAATAATTTGGTTGAGCACAGCTTCCTGCTCGTTATGCAAAGATTGGTTATGGAGGTATCGACCGATATGCCAATCAGAAGTATGCAGAAATTTCATTTTTTGCTCCTAAGCAGAAAATTGATCAAGCAGTAACTTGATACTCATTGCCAATGACATGATCACAACCATAGGACGGATCAACTTAGAACCTTTAGATAAAACTAACCGAGAACCGATATTCGCCCCAATGGCCTGCCCTATCATCATGATAAAGCCCAGCAACCAAACCACATGACCACCAATGATGAAAATAATAAGGGATGCTAGATTAGTAGAAAAATTTAACAGTTTCGCGTGAGCCGTTGCCTTACCTAATCCAAAACCGTATAGCATGACAAAGGCCAATGCGAAGAAGCTACCCGTTCCAGGGCCAAAAAAACCATCGTAAAAACCAACAGCTAGTGCTGCTGTAAAAGCAAACACTGTGGGTGTAAGAACCTGATGTTTGTCATCATCTGAGAGCTTCTTTGAAAACAGGAAATAGGTTCCAATGCCAAGAATTAGAAAGGGCAGAATAATTTTCAATATTTGAGGGTCTACTTGTTGAACGGCGAAAGCTCCTGCGGCCGCTCCCACAAAAGCACATACAACAGCCAACCATATACTGCTAATTTTAACGACTCCGTGACGGATAAAATACCAGCTTGCAGAAAAGCTTCCTGCACTAGATTGCAGTTTATTGGTTGCAAGCGCAGCAACAGGCGGAAGTCCTGCCCACATTAAAGCAGGAACAGTAAGTAATCCTCCTCCACCCGCAATAGAGTCAATAAAGCCAGCAATCACTGCAACGGAAAAAAGTATCAATGCTATTTGAAGTGTTAGCTCAAAATCCATGCGTATCCCATAAAAGAAATGAGATTGCATTATACGCCTTACCCACTGAAATCAAACGGTAAACTTTTTGGGATATTCTCATATACCTACTAAAATTACTTATGACCATGCCACGAGGCAATTTGAGGAACAGCAAGGTTTAGTTATGAGCAAGGATTATCGCTTCGATAAAGATGAATGGGATGAAGGTTCAGATCACATTGAAGCCAAGCATGAAAAACGCAAGTGGAAAAAAGAAAAGGACTTTAGAGCCAAAAAGAAAAAGTCTAAATTTGATGAAAATTATTTAGAAAACGAGAAAAACTAGCTTTATTCTTTTTGCATTGAATATAGAACCATTGATGTTTTCATTTTGATGAGTGCAAAGCTATGCACTCATCTAGCTTTTGAATCAGCAAATAAGTAGAACGTCAATTACTTACATTCCAAATAGTCACAACAACAAACGAGAGGAGCAACAAAAAAGCAGCAAATAGCAAGCCTTATGCTGTTGCAGCATTTGCCACATACAGAATAGTTAGCTGACCGCGGTTTGAAACTCAATAAAGTCACTTTTTCGGAAATGGGTGGAGCGTTAATTAAAACACGATCACTAAAGCTTACCGTTAAGTCTCCTTCCACTGCTGCAGACATATGCCCTCCGAAAAACTGATCTTCTAATAACCGCTAAGTATTAGTGAGAGCAACCTTCTCCACATTCATGCTCTTCATCGGCAAACTCATCATCGCCTTCTTGATGTTGCATCACGCCCCAACCATCAGAAATACCATCATATTCTTCAGCATAAGTATGAAGTTCTGACTCAGTAGTAATGATGGCATCATACTCAGGCATCATATGAATAGAAACAATCAATTCCCACTTTGTCGATTCTTCATTGAACAACAATTCAACTTCACCTTCACGATCAGAGTTAACAAGATCTTCAAGGGCTGTTTCCGCATCGCGTTGTTCGTCAAACACAAGGAAAAAGTCAATATTTTGTGGCTTAGAGAGATCCATGCCAGCATCAGCCATAGCGGCTAGCATTTGCCCGTTATCATCATCAGGAAACTGCATTATTTCATCCTCAGAGGTGATCATTACCGATTCACCGTTAAAAGTAACTATATCACCCGCAACTACTTTTTTACGTTTGCGGGTTTCTACTTCACCATTTACTAGAACATAACCTTCAGAGATAACGTGCTTAGCTTCAGCTCCAGCACTGATCATCCCTTGAATTTTCAGAATCTTATATAGCTCAATAAACTCATCACCAGAGCGAAGTTCTAGTGTTTCAATCTCAGACATGTTTTAACCAATGAAAAATAAAAGGGATTATACTGGTTTATCGAGGAATTTCCCTAGACAATAATCCATAAACATAGTCATCACTCCAGTTTTGACCTATTTTAATGTTTTCTCGCAATAAACCTTCTTGCTGAAACCCTGACTTTTCCAGAACTCGTTGCGAACTGACATTTTGAGAAGAACAATAAGCAACAAATTTATGAATATCGAACTGATCTCTGCCCCACTTGGTTATAGTTTTTAAACTTTCAGTAGCGTAACCTTTACCTTGTTGTTCTGGAGTTAACATATACCCCACTTCAACATGTTTTAATTCAAGATCAAAACAATGAAAGCCATTGTATCCAACAAACTCACCTAAGTTATCTTCCAACACCAACATAAGCCAACCACCCGATTTGAAAGTCCAAGGTTGGGTCTTAATATTGAAACGACTGCGAATGTCGCTGTCTGGCAAAACTTCACGAATATAACGATTAACCTCAGGTGATAGGTTTAGTTTTAAGTAGTTATCCCAATCGGACTGATTAGGCACACGATATGTAAGATTCAGGCTTGAAGGCAGGTTCATGGCTTCCTCAGACTAAAAAGGCGACTTCATTGTCGCCTTGAGGTAACCAAATTACATAAGTTATTGATTAGATGCAATCCAGCTATCAATTTTATCTTCCATCACCGCCATTGGCAGTGAGCCGGTCGTCAAAATTTGATCATGGAATGCCTTAATATCAAATTTATTACCCAGTGCTTTTTCAGCACGTTCACGAAGCTCGATAATCTTTAACTGACCAATTTTATACGACAATGCCTGCCCCGGAATAGCCATATAACGCTCAACTTCAGCGGTAATATCAGATTCAGCCATTGGCGAATTATCTTTCATGTATTGAATTGCTTGTTCACGACTCCAGCCTTTAGCATGTAGACCTGTATCAACAACTAAACGCATCGCACGAAGCATTTCATCTGATAACTTGCCGAAGTATTGGTAAGGATCTTTAAATAAACCCATTTCCATTCCTAGGTATTCTGCATAAAGCGCCCATCCCTCTTCAAAAGCGGTATACCCACTAAAGCGTTGGAACTGAGGCACACCTTTAAGTTCTTGCTTAATGGCTATTTGAAAATGATGTCCTGGAGCCGCTTCATGCAAAGATAAGGTTGTCATGCCCCACTTAGGCTGAGCTTTCAAATTGTAGGTATTGATGTAGAAAATGCCTGGACGAGAACCATCTACAGCAGGAGATTGATAAGATGCACCAGCAGCAGATTGTTCACGGAACGCTTCTACTGGCTTAACAATGTAATCCGCCTCTGGCATTACATTGAAATATTTAGGCAGCTCTTTGTTAATACTGTCTTTAAGCCCCATATAACCATCAACTAGGTCTTGGCGCTCAGTAAAGAAGTATTTAGGATCTGACGATAGGTGTGCGAAAAATGCTTTTAAATCACCTTTAAATCCAACTTGTTCACGAACTTTATCCATTTCAGATAAAATACGAGCCACTTCTGATAACCCAATCTCATGAATTTCATCTACGGGCATTTTGGTAGTGGTGTGCTGGTTTGCTAAATGCTGATACCAAGCTTTACCATTAGGCAATCCCCACCAACCATCAGCCGCACGTGTTTTAGGGATATAGGTATCTTTAAAATAGTCTTTTAATGAAGCTAAAGCTGGAACCAACTTTTCAGCAATCATTTTTTTATAAGACGCCGTTAACTCAGCTTTCTGCGAGTCGGTAAAATTGTCAGGAATATTTTTGATTGGCGCAAAAAAGATACTTTCTTCAGGATTGGCAACAATATGAGCTTGAAGCTGTGGCACTATTTTCTCAGCTAAAACACGTGGAAGTACCACTTTGCTCTCAATGCCTTGGTTCATACGCTCTTGAGCTTGTTGAGTCCACTCAATAAATCCATCAAGACGAGACAACCAGTTTTGATAGTCTTCAACAGTTTTGAACGGTTGTGCGCTTTCTCCTGTACCTAGCTGAACCATGGTAATAACCGTGTTATAAAATTGATTCATCGGTAACCAACGTGACGGATAGGTTTCTGAAATCAGCTCCATGTTACGGTCGTAACCAAATAAGTCGTAACTGAATTGAAGGTTTGTCGGCAAGCTAGCGCGATCAATTTTTTTTAGCTTATCCAAATAACCTTGATTTAATTCGTGGCGAGCTTTGAGATATGCTTCTGTAAGGTTGCTACCAAATTCATCGTTATAATCGTTATTTCCAACAAAAGTAGCCATTAAAGGATTTAACTTAAGTTGATCTTTAAAGTAATTATCAACCAGATCAAGATAAATCTTTTCAGCTGACTGCTGTTTACTAGAAACAGCCGATGAAGCTTGCTTTTTAGATGTCACTTGAGTTTCTTGTACGTCATTATCCTGACAGGCAGATAAAGTTAATACTGAACTTATCGCCATAAAAAGAAGAGACTTTTTCATTTATATTTCCCTAAATTTAGTTTGTTTTTTGAAATCATCATCTCAAGTGATATTTCAAAATTGTCATCTATACTTAATTATTATCATCGTGACTTATCTTATTGATTTTAATAAAAATAAAGCTTTTGCTAAATTTTGCAAAAATTAAGCATTTTAGGTATTAAAGAGCTATTATAAATCAATAAGATAAACCTTTATTTTGCGCAATTATACCACTTTCCCATCATTTACATATCTAAGTTTTCATTATGCTAATTCAGCTAAAAATTTGTGTTGTTCCTGCTTTGTTACTGATATTTTTAGCACTCAAAGCCATATTTGAAATACTGCAAAGTCGAATGATTTGATAACAATTTATCTAAGTATCTGAGCATATACTTTCACATGATTTATGTTCAGTTCAGGCACTATACATGATACTTGAGCTCAAAAATACAGATAGCATTTCAAGCGAAAATAGAGTTGCAGGCTGCTTGATATAGGCATTAATAAAGGAGAAAGCTCTTGGTTGAGTGCTAGTGATCAGAATGTAAACTAACGAACTAAACGACAATCGAGGACAAACTCATATAACTCAATACGCCACCGGAAAATAGTAACCTTGGTTACATAAGTTTACAATCGAAGCTAAGACACTGAAGCAATTAAGAATTTAATCAACAAAAAAAGGTAACTTTTCAAAAAACAGAATGGTTAATAAGTTACCTTTATGAGCATTTATAGTGATCTTTATTTGTATCAGATAGATGACTATTTCCCAGTGTCAATTTCAGCAAGTGGAACTTCAATAAATTCTACATGGTTTTTGGTATAAACTCTTGTGCTTTTTTCATCAGCGTGCGCCATTCGAGACTGAAGATCGATCCCCTGTTTATCATACAAATGGGCGGCTAAAGCTCGTATTTCATGAAAGGTAGGTCTCTGCTCTTGTGCTAAATGGTCACAACAACCAATTAAATCTCTGACCTCCGTAAACGTGCTAGAAATAGCATTAAGGGGGACTTGGTTTAAATTTTTTCTTACTTTTTTAAATTTACGCTTTTGAATTCGATGCACAACAAATTGGCTCATTACTTTATCTTTGCTGCGATCAATGATTTGCTTCAGTTTCTCACCAATCGGAATTGCAACATGAGCAGACTCTTTGTGTAGCACCTTTTGCCTATGAATTAAAAGTTTTCCGTAGATTGCTCCATTCTCAGTGGTCACAGGATCTTTAAACCAAGTACAGCCACAGTTTCTCGTATCAGAAGGAGGTATATGATAACGAATTCTTGATATTTCCAATCGAGCATGTGTCGTTTGTAAACTGAGATCCATCGCAGTTTGCAGCCAAAGAGGAGATGCCTCATGAATAGCGTGATACCACTCCAACTTCAGTCTTTGACGAGCTTTATCTGCAACTCTTTTCCTTTTTTTTAGAGTGGCAGGGTTCGTCGTCATAATGCTTTCATCTATGGCATAAGAAAACAGTTTTTTGAGCCAGGCTACCTTTCGGTTTTGAACATTTGCGCTCGCATCACCGTGATACTCATTGATATAGTCGTTAACATGACGAAGCTCTATTTTTGATGCAGGAATATTACAAAAAAACTCTTTGCAACGTGTAGCATCACTCACAAATGAATACTTCACTCTCGTAGATGGCTGTTCTTCTTGAAGGATCCTATTTAATAAATTATCTACACAAGAGCCAAAAAAAGTTTCATTGTCTTTGTCATCAGCAAGCAATTGCTCCACTGTAACATTCACTTTAGGTCTAGCTATTCGGTTGTACTCCTTAGCAACAGAAATAGCCACTTCCCTATCTCGTCCTAATTCTTTAAATCTTCCGTCCACTAATTTTATCCTAAAGCTTCCTCGCCGAGCGTCATAATAAACATGCTCTGGCAAATGCTTAGTAAGTTTGTTTTGTCTAATACCAGCCATATCATTAAGCCCTCAATAATGCTTTGACTCCATCAGCTACACGTGCATCAATTCCAGCTCTTTCATTAGCAAACACATAGGGCTTACCATCAATAAAGCGACCTTCAACAATGCCTGATTTAATCCAATTTCGAAGTGTTTTAGCACATGGCATAGAACCTTGGTCAAACTCACGTTTTGCCCAATGGGAAGCTTTCATTAATTTATGATTCATGACTTTTCTCCTTTATGGAATACCCAGCACTTAACACAAGCGGGTTTATTCATGTTTGGGAAAGATTTATTAAGCCGATCATTAACGGCGCTGTTCACAGCTTTTTGCCCGATAAACGGGTGTAATTTGCTTAATTTGAGTAGTCGCTTTAACTCACTCAATATTGGCATTTGTTGCTTACGGGAACTGGCAATTTCAGAAAACTGGTTGAGATTAATAGCAATTAACTCCGGATCTCTGGCATGGTTAACCGAATTGATTTGTTCAGACTCTAAGAACTCAAAAATATCCCAAAATAATTGCAGTTGCGGGATCTCTTTACTTGTTACTTGCTGACGCTCTTTCGCCATGCTTTTCAAAACTTGAATCGTCTGATCAACAAATTCATCTGATATACCAAATAGAGACGACATAATTTCGGTTAATGCACACAACTGAGCATGATTTTTTACTATACGATTGCTGTAAATTTTGTATTCTTTTTTGATTTGCTTTAGGTAGAAAGGCACTCTGTCTTTGAGCTGTGCAAGCACTTGCTGCTCATTTACAATGGCTTTTAAAATAAAACCAGACACCTGTTCGACGTCAATCGATTCTAACCATTCTGCTGCCGATAAACTTTCTGGTGTTTGGGTGCGAGTTTCAAAACTCAGTTTTATAATGCGCTGTAAAATCGGTCTTGATGCCTGCACTTCAGTGTTTTGCTCAATAACAATAGCACCTCTAAATTTGGGCTCACGAGTTTCATTGTTATTGCTTTTAACTCCCTTATAGCATGTTGAACGGCCATGATAGAGCATCTTCAACTCTTCCCAATCAAAACGTGCTAACTTAGGGTCTTTGCTTTGCTCTCTATCTGCTTCACTGAGAACCACTGGAAGGTTGCCCACTTGTGCCATGAGCCTTTCTCTAGCGGATGGAGATGCGCGATTAGGGTCAAAACCTTCATAATTTAACCTACCACAACACTTCCAAAGAAATTCTACCAATGTGGTTTTTCCGCTACCCGGTTCACCCGTAACTTCTAAAAATGGGAACGTCTTTTGTGACTCGCGAATTTGCTCAGCAAACAAGCTACCGAACCAAAACGCTAAGGCTATGATCCCTTTTGTATTAAAGGCTTGCCAAAGAAGGTTTATCCAAGTTGTGCCAAACTGCTCTAGATTTGAGTTGATTTTAAGCTTGAGAGAATAAATCGACTTGATACTTAAGGGAGGAATATCAAAGTAATCTTCATCATTGAGACTGTATAACCTCCCTTGCTTAACGGCTATATCATCAAATATATAACACTGATGCTCTTTGCTATATCCTATAAAATCAATGGATTGCACATGCTTAATATTGTATAGCTGCTTTTCAACAACCTGATCGAGTTGGTGTGTATTTCCTCGAAAGATCGCTCCAGGTGCAACACTGAGTAATCTTCGTTTGAATTCATAACACGAGCTAAGTTGACAACCTGTAAAGTTGGTAATTATACGGTTATTTTGATGTGGAAAATCAATTTTAAAGGTATAGCTTATTTCTTTTGAATCACAGAGCTGACATGAATACAAAGCTTGAGGAAAACACCTACAAAGTAACTTTACCTTACTCGACTCACGAATAGTCTGTACTCGAACTTCTTCTCGTGTATCTTTGCTAGAGTTACCATCCAGTAGCTGTTCTTCCACCTTACGGAAATTTTTAAGATCAATAGTGTACCAATATAAAGCTTGCTCAAAGTCGAATGAAAATTCGGTATTACCATTCTTTTGGTATATGAGTAGCGCCTTATCCATTGCTGATCTTGCGATTAGCAATTTGCCAAGGTGTCGGTAATGTTCAAGATGTTCCGCTGTCAGCTTTTCTCTTAAAAGTAGCTCATTCCAATCCAGTTTTATTTTGGCTGTGTAGGGTTGAGCTGCTGTGGCTTGCCAACCAAGTTCTCTTGCTCTATCAACAAATTTTTGAGTAAAGGATTCGCCTGCATTACCCGTATCAAAGGCGAAGACTAAAGTTGGTTTGGGCTTACCAGCTAATAACACCTCAAGGTGTTGAAGAGCTTTTTCAGGAAAATTGTTACAGCTCATGGTGCTAACAGCAGTTAAGCCAGAATGGATCAGAGCAATGGCATCAAATATTCCCTCAGTTAGCCATAACTCTTGCGGCAGGGTATCAACGCAAAAATTAGGTGCTTGCCACCATTCTCCTTGGTATTTGCCTTTGAATATGGCTTTTTTACTGCCAAAACGCTCAGGTTTATCAATTAACCTTTCCCAAGTGGTGCCATTGGTTAAGGTGAATTTGACCGTCGAACTACTAAAGCCTGTAGTTTTATCAGTATAGGAACCTTGTTGATACCAATCTTTGATAAGACTGAGTGTGAAACCTCGTCCGTATTTTAAGTAAGCATCAGCGGTATCGGTTGAACCATGACTTTCATCGTAGACAGGAAAGCGTTCGCTCCAAGAATTAAATAGATCAGGGTAAAGCTGCTTGATATGCAGTTCATGTCCACATTTGTTTAATCGTCCACAGCGAAGTAACCAAGGTTCATTTTTAGAAGTATAAAGTTCTCTTTTACCGCAGTTAGGGCAAATGCCTTGTTGTAGAAAGTCGGTACTTTGCTTCTTGAAATCAAAGTCTCTCGGTAATCGGCGCAACACTTCTTGATATAACTCTGGATACATAACTACACTCCATAGCTAGCTTCAAAACACAACTACAGCTTTGATTGTAAAAAAGCATTTATCTTTCTTATATCGTACCGTTCTCGTCCAGTAAGCCTTATCTCAGCCTGAGGAAACCTGCGGTGCCTTTTCCAACGGCAAAGAGTTGCCCTATGGATACCAAAATGTTCACAGAGTTGAGCATTCGTGAACCAAATTTGCTTTGAAAGAGATCTTGATAAAACAGTTTCTTTGTTAATCATAATCACTCCTAAAATATGTCAAAAAAATTTGACCTTTACGGCATTTTTGAATTTCTAAGTAAAATGAGTCAAATTAATATTGATGAAATTTACTTCATGTTTGGAAATTTAGACAAAATAAACACAAAGTCTTTGAAAGGAAAAAATGGATGACTGGCTTGAAGGTGATTAATGAATGCTTGAAAAATTTTTATTGTGTTCGCTCTGGACGTACTCAATAAAAGCTTTGCGAGTAGATTCGGGCAAGAATCGAATAAATCTATCGTATGTCTTTATCCATGCAACATAACATTGAAATTTAGCCGCCTCTTCTATAGATAAGGCATAAGCAGGAAGAACTTTTTCCACAATATACAAAGGATCAACAAGGGTCTTACGGGAATTGCTAAACCTATACTCTATCAAAAATTCATTTTCTTTGAATACCAATCCATTAAATACAATCAATATGGCTGAGGCTCTGTTACATTCAGAATGGTAATGAAACCATTTAGTTAAATTGTCAAAACTCAACACAGCGTATCCTCCATTCATAAATAGGAAATGAACCATCGATTTGCTCAGTAACGATTTCGTACTTAGCTGGTTCGATCACCAAAAACTCTGTAGCATTAAAAGTATTTTCAAGGCCACATAACGCCACCTTTTTAAGTTCTGTTTGAAAAGCAAAGGCTAATTTACCTAAATTTTTTTCTGTCAATATTGATGGACTTCCCCATATAAAAATCCCATCTTTTAAGTATTTTTGTAAAGCCACAAAGCTATTTAGAATGGGAACTTCTCGACTTATCTTACATTCAAGCTGCCCAATTCCCAACATTAGCCAATTGGGGTTTATGTTTAATGCATTGGCAAGTTTAGGAGCAAGCTTTGATTCAGTAAGCTTTTGATTAATAATATAGTTAATAGCTTGTTTGGTGACCCCTGAGCGTTTCGCCAACTCAGTTTGAGATACTTGAAGTTCAATCAACGCTCGTTCTAATCGTTCACCTAAAGTTGTTTCCATTTATTTTGTCTCAAAGGGATTGTTACCTCCTAAATACAAATGTTTTTGACAGTTTAGTCAAATTAAATATTAATAATAAGGTTAATTAACTGCCAATATCTAAATGCCCTTGCTCAAGTTCCCACTGCACGCCATAAGGGTCGATAAAGTAAAAATACTTGATGTTAGAAACCACATCACAAACTTCTTGTTTAGCTTCAAGATTAGCTTCTTGCTCTTTATCAAAAAAGTAGAAATCGTCAGGGGTAATGGTGTCGATCTTGTAAGGCTGATAATTAATATCTTGGCTAATTAAGGTCACGTCTTTTTGCGCTTTCACAAATTCAAATGCCGCCTCAATATTGCTCACCTTGAGGGCTATGTGTCCGACATTTCCGACATCATTCGTGGCTTTAAATGTCACTTCCTGTCGGCCAACAGGTTGGTGATATTCCATCAGCTCTAAATATACTCCCGTATTTGGGATCTCTAAAAAGGTAATGGTGACATCGACTTTTTCAGGCTGCTCTATAAAACCAGCTGATCGACTAAAACCAATGTTTTTAAAGTGTGGAAACGATTGCTGAGGAATGGCACCAAACACAGTTTGATAAAATGCCAAGGCTTGCTCTAAATCATTCACCACAATATTAATGTGACTAAACCCTTCAAACTGGATCATGGGCTTGAACTCCTGCAGTTGGTTGATTGGTAGAAATGTATTCCCTGATGGCTTTCATCGCCAATGTACTTAAAATGGAGTACACAATTACGCAAAGAACATTGGTAACGATATTCACATGAGCGAGTAAAAACACACTCTCTGGATAGTTACCTTTAAACCCAAAGTAATCGGTGAAATAGGTGTAAGCACTGATACTCACTAAGGTCGAGAATAATGTAGATTTGAAATACGGGTATTGCTTGACTTGATACCAATGAGAGAACAGAAGTATATCAATGATGCCGATAATCAAGCCACCACCTAAATTGGCAAGGAACAACTCAGGTACGCTGCCAAACACATCGTGATAAGACTGAGCCAGTGGGAAGAAATCTGGCGCAGGTGAAATATCAACACCCGTGGCGGCCATCAACCAATAGGAGTTGGCAAGTGCTTCCCCCACCAAGACCCACACCACAAACCGACGATTATTAAGTGCAGCCAACATATCTGAAAGCGAAAACACCAACATATAAGTGAAAGTGGCAGGGATCACCGGATAACCAAATAGTACGATAAACCGATTGGCGATTAAGTGAGAGGTAATGGATGTCGTGATCAACAAGCCAATCAAAATATAATTCAGCTTTGTTGTTCTCAGCATTTTCTGGTATTCAGAAGCCGTGGCCATCTTGTACCTCCTTCATTACGAATTCGATAAAATTAGCTTGGCTTTCTGGACACTGGAATTTAATGAAATTCTGGTAGGTTTTATAGAAACTCAAATACTGATTGAATTTCGCCCACTGAATTTCATTAAAAAACGGTGCGCCATATTGTTCATGTACAACTTCAATACGCTCTTTATGGATTTTCATACTGGAGCCAAACCGAAAGCGTAGCCAGAACGTGCCATCCATAAACACCATTTGTTCAATAAAGATTTTCATCTTGCTGGCAAACAGGTTGCTCAAGGCATAATCAAGTGAACTTTTAAAAGCATTAATACTCGACACAGCGCCTCCTTATTTCATAAATAGGAAAGGTATTCACATCGGATTTATCTAACACTTCAATTTTGAGTGGTTCGATTTTTAGAAACTGTTTAGCGCCAAAGGTATTTTGTTCACCACAAATAATGAGTTCGTCTAACTGGAGCTGAAAAGCAAAGCTGAGCTTGCCAATGTCTTTTTCGATGATGATGTACTTCTTGTGATCCAGTAACTGCCCATCACGAATAAATTTCTGCACATCGACAAAGCTATTAATGATCGGAATATCTATCGCAAAGCAGCTTTCGAATCGCCCAACTCCGTGTAATAACCAAGACGGATTCACATCAAGGCAGTCAGCAAGCTGGAAAGCAAATTTGGATTTATCTAATTTCTTTTGAACAATGTAATTAATACTCTGCTGAGATACCCCACTGCGCCGACCTAGTTCGGCTTGACTAACATGCAGTTGCATCAAGGCGTATTCCAAACGTTCACCAAATGTAAGACTCATAACTGTGCCATTTGTTTTTTTTGGTAGCCTACGCTAAACGTATGCAACTCTGTCAAAATAAACCTTTAAATTGTTAAGGTTAAATTCAGGATAAAAACAAAGGTTTGGGGAAAGGTGTAAGTAAAAATAGGGGCTGTAGAAGAAAATTAATTTTTAAAGCTCGTAGGGAACTTTTATCGAAAAGAAGCGAACATTTTAGATTTGAGGTAGGATGAGTTCTGTTTAATAAGTTCATTACACAGCATCGAGCAATGTCCGTTCGCTTTTTGCTGTAGTTAAAAATATGTAGTCTGGAGAAAAAGTGGGTTCACCAAGAGAACTAATAGTTAGGTGTATGATTATAGGGCTAGGTTTGCTCTTGTATAACGAATACTATGAAAAGGTTCCTGAGTCCCTATTAGCTTTTTCACTTGGTTTTATAGGCTACAGCTGTCAACTCTTTGTTCAAAGAACGAAAATTTATCCTCTGCATCTATTGGAGTATATTTTTCTTATCTCTTTCGTATCCTATGACTTATTCGTTAGCGTTGAGTCTACAGCAATGTTTTTTCTGTTTGGGTATTTCACCACAAAGGCAATTTTCAGAGCCATTATTTGGTTTAAGAGTGCCTCCACAGACGATTGACCCACAGGTTTTGATTTTCTTTTTGCTTAAATTACATCGAAGCTGAATCACCTTAATCTGAGTAAAATTCGTCTTTTATTGACTAGTGCAGGATTCGCAAAATGATGGCAAACTCCGTATGTTTTGCTGGCATTTTCCGGGAACGCCATTCTGAAAGAATAAACTTCTAACATATATCCTTTTAAACTATCCAGACTCGCAACAATATGTAGTAATTTGAAAGCGAGTAACTGCGGTAGGATGCACAAATGGCACGAATTGAAATTTTGCTCAGCGATGAAGAAAAAACAAATTTGAGGGATTATTGTGATACTCAAGGAATTACAGCCTCAAGTATGATCAGAACGTTGATAAATCAATCTTCTCCTGGTGTGGCCAACACTAATGATTTTAAAGAGCTAAAAACCAATAAAATTACCATCAGACTTTCGGATCATAATCACCACCTTTTATCTACCAGAGCAAAATCGGAAGGCTATTTATCACAAACTAACTGGGCTTCTGCTTGTATTCTATCTCGTTTACACCAAGAGCCAGTGCTAAGTGATGATGAAATAAACATCTTACGTCAATCCAACCGCCAGTTATCAGCCATTGGTCGCAACCTTAATCAAATAGCTAGAGTGCTGAATATTGAATTCAGAGAGAGCGACAAGATCACTAAAGGAATGATTGAAATGCTCAGTAACAGAATTGATAAACATAAAGATAAGGTTTACAAATTACTCGACAAAAACCGTACTCGTTGGAGCATTGATCATGAGCCAACTGCTGAATGACCGAATATCTGGATTACTCAATAATGACGTTTGGCACAAACCCAACCGTATCAAATCATCGAAAAGCTTTACTCGAAAACCTCCAGAAGTCATGGTGAAAATCAGTGGTTATTGCTACACTGCCGATCATACTCGAAGTCATTTTGATTACATCAGCCGTAATGGAAAGCTAGAAATTGAAGATGAATGTGGTCAGATCTACCATGATAAACAGTCACTGCATCTGCTAGCTAAAGATTGGGGAGAACCGCAAACCAATACCAAAAGACGCACTCGCCATAGTACTCACATCGTTTTATCTATGCCCGATGGCACCGAACCTAAAGCTGTGAAAAAAGCCGTAAGAGAGTTCGCAAAAAAGACCTTCTCCGATAATCATCAATACATCATGGCATTGCACACCGATACCGACAGCCCACATGTTCATTTGACTGTTAAGAACTTAGGATTTGATGGGAAGCGATTGCACGTACGAAAAGGATTACCCCAAGTGTGGCGTGAGCGTTTTGCTATAGAAATGGAAAGAGAGGGCGTTGCAGCTGAGGCTACATCGAGTTTGATGAGTTTACGGTTACTAAGAACTACAAAAACAGCTTCGAAAGAACACATGATCGAGCCGTGAGTTCAATTGACTAGTTAGATGGAGAGAAGGTACTTTTATTTGAAAGCAAGTTTAAAAAATTCTATTACTCGCTTATCTTCGTTATCAAAACCACTAATTGATAAAAGATGAGAGCAGATATTGTTATCAGGCTCATTAAATTGGGTAAGGCTTTTCTCAGAATCTATTAATAATCCTAGTGAAATCAATCCATCTATTACTTCTTTATGGATTGGAACTGGATTATTTTGAATTCTAAAAAAATCGTCCACTCCTCTTGCAAATCTAGCACTAGAGAAAAGTAAACTATCTTCTTCGATACAGACAAACAAATATTTTGAAAATAATAGTGTCCGATAACACTTACAGTCCATTTGCGTTAAATTGAGTAAAGCGCGATCAGTTTGATTTCGCTTTACTTTTATGAGGTACCACTGATTTTGCATAATAGAATACGGGAGCTTAAAGATCCCCTCATATTTTTGAATTAAATAATCCCAAAGACACTGCGGTAAATACTGTGATTTTTAAGGTAACGATAAAAATTTTCCATTAATGGATGCGCCCATTCTTCTCTCATTGTCGGTAAAAGCTCATAGTAAATGCAGCCTTGGCGAAATAAAGAGTAGCTCCTAGTTTTGGTCGTATTGGCTTTAATTGTCTTTTCTAAATCAGCTTCTTCACCTGCTTTACCTAGCAGAGTAAGTAAACCAATCGCAAGTGCGCTTAGTAAAAATAGCCTATCTCTTCTTGTGGTTGAGCGTGTATAGGTTTCGCTCATGCCCATTCCAAAGCGATAATCCTTAATGTCCCTGAATGTGGTTTCAATTCCCCAGCGTTTTCCATATAGCTGTAAAATTTTCGGTGTACCTAAATCTGCCCGGCTCGAGACGATAAACCATGCTGATTTCATTCCCTTTTTCTTGGTACAGATGACTTTCGCCACAGGGTGACGCTTGCTGGTTAACTCAACATTCTTCAGAGTCTTTGCTCGTCCACTCGGAAGTAAGAAGTCTTTGATTGGAAATAACTCACCTTCGGCGTCTGTAACCTTGATATTAGACTTTGTTTCGAATGACGTAATCGAATCCAAGCTCATGCTCAAGGAAATTAAATAGCTTGGTGTCACTGAAGCCTCTATCGGCAACAATAGTAACTTTAACCCTTTGAGGAACAATCTCTCTGAGCTTTACCAGCAACTCGTCTTCATGATTATTACGGTTCCCCTTTAACCCGAGTTTCTTGTGCGTTTTCCATAATAGAGGCGTATTACGACCATGCGAGGTTTGCATGCTTAAGACAATAGTGGAGTGCTCGTCGGCATCGAACTCTGTCCAGTCCAGAGATACAACAATTTCGCTGCGTGAACCAATAATATAAGAAGCCCAGCTATCAAGTAGTTGCCATACATTGAGCTTGGTGTTGCTCACTAACCTATCAACCTGCTTTATTGCAGACTTTCTCTTTAGCTCACAAGCTTGAGCTAAGCCTGCACCAATAGCGTGAACAGCGAGGGAACCTTTTTCTATTACACCATGAGCCGCATTTGCTAAAGACTGAACTCTTCGAGCATGCATGCTATGGCCAAAAAGTTCATCTACGTGATTATGAATTAAATCTTGATTTATCATGGTGCGGTCATTGTGCGTATTAAGGTTATTTGGAGTATTTTACCTCACAACCGTTGATATGACTGATTTATATGAGGGGATGCTTAAGGTTCCTAACCCTGCAACTGGAATTACTGCTTTCATTTTTAATCCTTTCTGAACCTTTTGAGCAGTTGCCAAACATGCATTAATGCCCAATTATAAAAAACAAAGATGGTGACAAATAAAACAAACATTATGGACTCTGGTACATGAAGAGCTTCACCAATTAAACCAATTAGAGCAATGACAATCGCTCCTAAAAATATTCTGACTAAAGTTTGACGGCGTGAGAAGCCTGCACGTTCGAAAATATGATGCAAATGATCTCTATCTGGCTTAAATGGTGATTGACCCTTCTTCATTCTTCGATACATTATCGCAGCCATATCCATGAGTGGGATAGCGATTAAATATAATGCTGTAACAGGAGAAAAGGCCCTATTTTCAGATTCAACACCAATGACTAACAGCCAAACTACTGAAAGCCCGATCAACATGCTTCCTGCATCGCCCATAAACACCTTAGTAACGTTTTTAAAAGGCCAGCGTAAGTTAAATGAGAGATAAGCAAGAATAGCTGGAATAAATAAAAAAGCTAATATAAACCAGTGATTACCAGCTTTATATAGAAGCAATGAAAGTGAACCAAAAGTAACTAAACTGAGCGCTCCCGCTAAGCCATCAATACCGTCAACCATATTAAATGCGTTAATTGCCCCAATAACAGCAACCACCGTAACTACGGTTCCAATATACCCAAGCTTAAACTCAAAAAAATGAAAGATAAAACCAAATGTTGAAAGGTAAAAATTTGCTCCAAAGATCAATATTGAAGCCACAAAAACTTGCACTAAAAGTCTTGAGCGTACAGACAAGTCACACTTATCATCCAATATCCCCAAAATTAAAATAAGGCTTGCAGATAATAAGTACAAATTAAAAGTTCGACTTAAAGGCATTATTATTGCCGACGCAAACAACACACCCAAAAAAATTGCTGCCCCACCAATTAAAGGCGTATCACCAACATGCAACTTACGATCATTCGGTATATCAACTAACCCCATTTTTTGTGCGAGAGGTTTTAATGCAGCAACACCGCACAATGTAAATAAAAATGAGCCCATAAAGGCAAGAAAATATTCCATATATAGTACCTATATAGAGTTTGTTATTTTAATCAACCAACTCTTTTTACTACACGCTCTACAATTTTAAGCATTTTATCAGCAAGCAACCTCCTATCAAACAAAGAAGAATTTTCACTGCAATTGAATTTTAAACTGACGTATTGTTCTTTATTAGAATGTAAGTCGAGAACCGCTTTGGCTATTTCACTTGCAGATTCTGATTCAACAACTAATCCACTGTCAGTATCTCTAACTATCTTGGTTGCTTCACCTTCAGGAACACTAATTACTGAAGGTATTCCCATCCCCATACATTCGAATATTTTGGAAGGTATTACAGTCTTAAATAACGGTTTATTAATTAATGGAACAAGAGAGATATCACAAACAGCCCACAATTGAGACATCATCTCTTTAGATTGCCTATCAATCAAAATTACGTTTTCTAATTTTTTCTTAATAACTAACTTCTTAACCTTGTCTCTCTCTGCACCTCCACCAGCAAAAACAAAGCGAATTTCATCATGTTCTTTTAAGAGTTCAGCGGCTTCCACGATAGTAGATAAGCCATGAGCCAAACCGTGAGTGCCGATATACCCGGCAACAAATTTGTCTTCAAGTTTATATTTTTTAGCGAAAATAGATTTACTTTTATCAGTGGGGTGATACTTACAGAGATCAACACCATTTAGGACAACGTCTATTTTATTGCCATCAACACCTCTCTCGATTAACTCCTTTTTGAAACTATGAGTGACAGACACGATCAAGTCAGCTTGCTTGTATAAAAACATCTCAACTTTTTCCAGTATCTGAATAATCTTGTTCTTTTTCATTGCACCAACGGCAGTAATAGATGCAGGCCAAATGTCACGTAGTTCAAAAACAAAGGGCACGCTTTTAAGCTTTGCTAAAGCCCAAGCTGAAATAACAGTAAAAAATTGAGGTGAAGTACCAATAACAACATCAACTTTTTTACTAAATAGACCAAAAATAAAGCTACTCAGCATAAAAGAAATAAAGTCTAAGATACGCTTGATAAACCCTTCATTGGCCGTAATGTAAGTTTTAACACGCCAAACATTAATGCCTTCAACTTTACTTTTACTGAACCATGAATTTTTGTAACCCTCAAAGACTTTACCTTCAGGGAAGTTTGGTGCACAAGTTATTACTGTTACTTTGTGACCAGCTTTAACCCACTCTCTAGTGTGTTCATAAGTTCTGGATGCAGGAGCATTACCTTCTGGAGGAAAGTTATCTGTCAGAAAAAGAATATGCATACTACTTTTTATTCCATAAAAAATTTAAAGAAAGAGCATCTGTCTCCATCTTTGTTTCCAATACCTTGTTTGCTCGTGATAAACCAAACTCTGGATGCCACAGAGATTCTTTTAAACACACATCTAAGCTTGATAAGTCACACCGCATAGAAAAATGCTGTCCCTCAACTGCAAGCATCCCTTCACTTAAAGTGACACTTAAATCAGGGTGAAAGTAAAGCCGTGATATCGCAGTATTAAATTGACCTTTAATTTTGTCAGAGATAACAAAGCTATTTGTACCTAACTCAATTGTACGAGCATGTTCGCATCCACCAATGATATTTTCATAACCATTGTGACTTGCGCTTAAAATAACTCCATCGCCTTTAATTTCAGCATAGCGCCAGTTAATTCGAGCTCGCTTAGCTACTCTAAAGCCACTCCAAACCTGTGAGGAATCTTTATTGTCTACTTCAATTGTGTTATGAGAAATTGTTTTTCTTTCTATTAAACGCTGAGGTGACAACCCATACTGAGAAATACCAGTATTAACGAAAACTCTTTCAGGCCCAATAGACATCTCGAATGACAACGTATCTGCATGAGCGTGACCTGGGATATAATCAGGCCCAACATTGCTAGCATCAAAAATGACTTTTAGGCCTTTGAGGGTTGCAACCAAATATCCCGAATGTTTCAAATCAAACACTTGGGCGTTTTCTAAATTGAAGTTCTCAGATTGAAAGCCTAAGCCTTTTGCATAATTTTTTATTAACGCTTGTTGAGGAGCAATTCCGTCAACTGAATCATTAAAGAAGGATACACCGCCATCAGGATGAGATATAGCTTCCATACAATGAAGCATTTTAGGAATATATTTTTCAATTAGCCTTGATAGTTCAGATGAAACAGATTCTGGATAAGAGCGACATAAATTACACATGTCCAACATATCAACAAGGATAAGTGAATGATACATGGGTGTAAGTTCAAAGTTGAAGCCATCATCTAAAATCTGTTCAGGAATTTCTTTCAGCAAGCCTTTTTCAGCTATATTCAGCCATCGAGAATTTTTAAAAATGACTCCAGCAAAAAGCAATGCCTTTAAATTGACAAAATAATGATTTCCTAAGAGGTGCTTTTCTAAATCATTAGAAAGATAACTAGCTTGAGCATGCAAGCTCTCAAACATGGACGGAGTAAGCTCCATTCCTGAGAGCCAAGCTTTAAATATGTTGGGAACACGTAAAGAGATAGGATAAGGCTCCCAACCATTCCCCTTTCCTATAGGATTATCTTGGATCCACTGTTCAATTAACTCAGAATGAAAGTCGCGTTTCTGATCTGAATTTATTGATAAAAGTTCTTCAAAATAATGAAGGTTATACGTCCAAAGTTTACTATGAGATTCATCATTCCAATCAACGGGAAAATTAAGTGTTTTAGAATGATTTAAAAATGTAGCTCGATAATCAAAAGTAATTTTCTCTTCAAAAAGCTCAACACTTTTCCAAAGATGACTTCTTTTTACAACGTATTGATTAAATTGCTCAGTTACCTTAGGTTTAAAAAACTTACGGTAAAATCTAAAATAAAATTGAGGCCACTTTAGACACTTAACAGTGTGAAATAGTAATAATAATTTTTTCATAAATAAACGAAAGGGGGCTAAGCCCCCTTGAAATTAACTCCTGAGATGTTCTGCAATATCAACGGATATTCGCGCCACCTCAAAAATTTCCTCATGAGGGATTGGGCTAGCAGAGCCAGATATCACTGACTGCATAAATGTCTTAGTGCAATTAGCTTGCCCTTTATCTTGTGACCAAAGGTTCATTTTATCAAACCCTTTCCAGCCAAATCCTGTTAATTTACGGAAATTGTCTAACTGCAGCACAGCATCGTCACAGAATACTTCTATTCTTTCTTTTGGAAATGACTTGCCACCGTTAGCAAAATAATGAATCGTACCGATTGAGCCATCTTTAAAAGTCAGGGTTATGATTGCCTTGTCTTCAGTCACTTCAACAAAGTCATTTTCACCCATTTTTACAGCGTTGAAGGAAGAAATCTCAGAGCCTGATAAAAAGCGCATTAAGTCAATATAATGACAAGCTTCACCAATAATCCGGCCACCGCCAACGCTTGGATCTTGAGTCCAATGATCTTTAGGTATATCACCAGCATTCATGGTCATGATAAACGTCTTCGGTGCAGATTTGTTACTCAGTAACGCTTTCATTTTTTGAACTTGAGGAGCAAAACGGCGGTTATATCCGACCATAACAATGCTATTCGAAGCTCTCTGAGCGGCTTCTAATGCATTAATTTCTTCATGATTTAACGCTAACGGCTTTTCTACAAATACATGCTTGCCTTTCTCTAGTGCAGCAATAGCTTGTGATGCATGCAGGTTATGCTGAGTAGCAATGACCACTGTATCTGTTTTGTCATCAAGAGCTTGCTGCAAATCGGTTGAAGCAGATCCGAAGCCATTTTTGTTACCATGGTGTACAGCACTGATCCCACCGCTAGTGACGATAGAAGTCAAATTAGCACCAGCTTTTTTAAATGCTGGAATAAGCACTCTTGATGCATAGTTACCACCGCCAATAAAGGCCACATTACCTTTTCCTTTAGAAGGAGCCGAGATTGCTCCAAGATTAACGGTCGATTGAGTTAATTTTTCAGGATCAGAACTACTGTAATCAAGAACAATACCTAAAGAGGCTTTGTCATCAAGCTTAGCGTATGCTTCTTTTGCATCATCAATAACAAATCGATGACTTACTAAAGGTTTAATGTCGATAGCACCTGCAGCCATCAAATCTAAAATAGCTTCAAAGTTTCGTTGCTCTGTCCAACGAACGAACGCAAAAGGATAGTCCTTCCCTTTAGCTTCATATTCATCATCATATCGACCTGGGCCATAAGAACAAGACACTTGGAAAGTAAGCTCTTTTTCATAGAGATCCGCACGGCTCAACTCTAAGCCAACAACCCCAACTAAAACGATTCGACCGCGTTTACGGCACATGGTTGCTGCTTGATGCATGATGTCATTGCTTTTTGAGCTTGCAGTGATTAATACCGCATCAACACCACGTCCACGAGAAAAAGCTTCAGCAGCAACTAATGGGTCTTCACCTTTGGATAAGTCAACAACCTCAGCACCAAACTGCTTAGCGAGTTCACATTTAGATGAGTCAAAGTCAATGCCCAGAACACGACAGCCATTAGCTTTTAATATCTGAACAGCTAATAAACCAATTAAACCTAAACCCGTTACAACAACCGCTTCTCCGATGGTCGGCTTGATTAACCGGATGCCTTGCATCGCAATTGCACCAAGAACTGTAAACGAGGCAGTTTCATCATCAACTCCCTCAGGAATCGCCGTAACTAAATTTTTAGGTACTCTTACCACTTCAGCATGGTTACCGTTTGATACAACACGAGTACCTTGCTCGAACCCAGTGTCACTACCATCCATTACAGTGCCAACGTTACAATAACCTAGCGGTAAAGGCTGGTCTAACTTAGATTTAACAGCATCATAAGTGGCAGAAAGTCCATCAGTTTTAACTTTTTCTAAAACCATTTTGACTTTGTCAGGTTGAGAACGAGCCTTTTCAATCCACCCTGCTTTACCAAAATCAACAAGCATTCGCTCGGTGCCAACAGAAACTAATGTTTTAGTTGTTTGAATTAGTACATGACCATTTTTCGAATTTGGGCAAGGAACATCGACCAATGATGTTTCACCATTGGCAAGATTTTGTAATACTTGTTGCATCAAATTACCTAATTAGAAAATAAAGAATTCTTTTCACTTGAGTTTGGGTAGTTAATCAAGACCGCTCTATATTTACCCTTGAAAACAAATAAACTACCTGCTGCGACGCCTATTGGAGAATACGTGCTAATCACATGTTTTAAATCAGAATGAGAACCTGCCCCACCACAAATGGTTAAAGGAATCGATACTGCTGCTTTCAGTTTTTTTAATAGGCTTAGATCATAGCCTTTCATAGAGCCATCAAGGTCGATATTATTTATAACGATTTCGCCTGCACCCAGAGATTCAACTGTTTTTATAAAATCAAATAAATCGATATCAACTGCTTTTTTACCGTTATGAGTATAAACCTTATAGCTACCAAATAGCTTTTTCTTAACGTCAAGAACTACAACAACACTTTGATTACCAACTTGTTGTGCAATCACTTTAATCAACTGAGGATTGTTGATAGCTGCTGCGCTTAGTGCCACTTTTTCAACACCTAAGGACAAGATTTTAAGTGCTTGCTCAGCCGTTTTAATTCCACCACCATAGCAAAGTGGCATTCTACACTCAGCAGCCCAGTTCTCAATTGTCTTATAATCTGGTTCATTACCATGCACAGTTGCATCAATATCAAAAATGGTTAGTTCGTCTGCTTCTTTTTCATTGAAAATTCGAACTGCATTGAGCGGATCACCAACATATTTGTCATCTGAAAACTTAGTGGTTTTAACTAAACCTTTATCACGCACTAAAAGAACAGGAATAACACGCGACCTAAGCATTAGCTACCTCTGCAAAATTTTTCAGCAAATTGACACCATTATGGTGGCTCTTTTCAGGGTGACACTGAATACCATAAATGTTTTCTTTTTTTACGATACAGCCAATGCGTTCCGAGTATTTTGCCGACGCTATGACATGCTCATAATCGGCATCAAAGTGATATGAGTGTAAAAAGTAAAAAAGAGGATTTATATCGAGATCATCAAAAAGTGGGTCATCTTTTTGCAATGACAAATTATTCCACCCCATATGAGGTAATGGAAACTCTAGTTCGTTATCATCAGAAAACTTAACCACAGTGGTATCTAACCAGCCGAGTCCTTTACTTTTGCCTTCTTCACTTCCCTTTGCCATGATTTGCATACCAACACAAATACCGATTACTGGGACTTTTTTTTCTAATACGAGCTCATCTAATTGCTCACGAAGCCCTGAATTATTTAAAAGCTCCATCGCATAATCAAAAGAACCCACACCGGGTAAAATAATCTTACTCGCTTGTGCCAATTCTTCCTTGGTTTTGGCAAAGCAATAAGGGATCCCTAAGCGTTTGTATATATTCCCAAAAGCACGAATATTTCCTAAGCCATAGTCGACAATCGCAATCAACGCTTGCCTCCTTTTTCCAGACCAAATGCGCGCAAGACTTTCGCACCAACATCATATATCCCTTGCTGAGACTTATAATCGCGATACGTTTTGTTTGGAGCATCGAAATAACCACGTAACTCTTCAACAGAGATACCCAGCTTATTAGCAATATACTCAAATTCCTGGCGAACCTGCTCTTCAGTCATTGCTGGCTTTTTAAGTTGCTCAAGAGCTTCATCGCGAGTCATTTGCCCCGTTAGAATTAGACTTGAAAACTGAACTTTACGAGTATCATAGCCAAATTTCGCAGGTAACCAATACCCTTCATAAAAACGTGTGAAGCGTGACTCAAAATGTTTTTGAGGATAACGCTGGTAACCAAATTTGTTTTCGAGAAGTTGAGTCGCTTCTTCTTTGTTATATTTCATGTAGTCTAAAGGACGAGTCACCTTAATTCCTTTGAAATAAGGTAAATAGACTTTGTGCCAAAGGATGTTTGTCACTGGAAAGCGTTTAAGAGGACGTGTACCAAACTTATCATGAATATCTTTTAGCTGACGACTATCAGATTGATAATACATCCACTCTAAAGGATTACGGATACACTCGGTGGAGTAATTACCACCAGTTAAAATATTTTTAACACCATGTTTAGAAGCAAACTTATACATTGTCGCAAAGAAAGCGTGATCTTGCGGCGTATCGGTATGTGAAACACCTGCTTTGAAAAATGAAAGTTGTAGATCTTTCATTTCCTCCCAATCAATCACTTCAGTATAAAGATCAAGCCCTAAGCCATCAACCAAGCGCTCAATGTTATTGACCGCTTCTTGGGAGTTCCAACCCGCATCAACATGAAAAACAAGAGGTCTAAGCCCGAGTTTTTCTTTCGCAAGATATAAAAGGTAAGAACTATCAATCCCCCCGCTCATACCAATAATGCAGTCGAAATCTTGACCTTTACCTTCTTGTTTGATTTTTTCGGCTAATTTGTATAATTCGGACTCGTCAATGCCATCTGGATTCCATTTTGGCAAGATATCTGAAAAATAGGTATTGCAATGATCACAAACTCCATTTTCATCAAATGTTATTTTAGAATCTGTGGTATCCATTACACATTTTGTGCAAATTCTCATTCTATTCCTCTAGTGTTTTCTCAATGAAATTCCAAGTTTCACGGGAACAATTCTCCCAAGAAAAGTATTTTGATCGTTCAAATGCGCCAAACGCCAATTTATAATTTTCACTATCAGAATTTAACATAATTTTTTTTAAGGCTAACTTTATTGAAAATGGATCTTCTGGATCAAAAAACACACCGTTATTGCCTAAAACTTCAGGCATTGGTCCTTTATTTGAACATGCAATAGGCTTAAAAGATGCCATCCCTTCGAGTAAAGTTATAGATATTGTCTCACAAGAGGAAGCAAAAAGAAAAATGTCGTGTTTGGCAATCAACTTTGGTAAATCAGAATGCTGAACTCGCCCTAGATCATGAAAATTTTGAGGACATTTTGCATTACACATAGCAGAGTCAGTTAATTTTTTTGCTTTACCCCCGCCCCCCCCTGCTAAAGCAAGGTTAATTGAGTAACCTTCTTTATTAAGCTGATCAACTGCTTGTACAACATTCCATTGGTTCTTATACATTGAATAGTTGGAAACATAAATAACAGAAACTGGCTCTAATAAACTCAGCTTTACATGTGAAATATTAAGTTTAAATATGCTATTGACACCATGAGGAATAATTTGAGTTCTAGAGATGCTTCCTGTTTTTCTAATTACAAGATTTTTAGCATATTCTGTTAAAAAAATTGTTCCTTTACTTGCTCGAACTGTTGAAATTTGTAAAAAATAAATAAACAACATTCTAAAAATAGAACGAGTAAACAAAAACTTTCTTATAGTGCCTTTCTCAAAACTAAGTGCATCTTGGCTTAATGTTACAAATGGGGAAAAACGGCATAATGAAGAAGCATCTGAACTAAAAAGCACATCACAGTCGTGATATTCGAGCTCCTTTTTTAATAAAAACTTTTGCCAATAAAGGTTTTTTATAATTCCTGATTCAATATACGAATTACTATGTTTTTTTAACCAGCTATTGTCTGGAAGCTCATTAAGAAGTTCATTATATGACCATATATGAATTTCTTTGATATTATGGCTCTCCCGATCAAAGCAATTGATAATCCCTTTTATGTGATCTATTGCACCACCAGATTTATTTCTAGAAGCATCAACTCCAACAATTATTTTTTTCAATTGTGTTTTTCTCTATATATAGACAACAAAGAATCAATGGTCAATTCAGGTGTAATTCTTTTAGATAAAGACTTGCTTTTATTTGACATAAGTTCAAACTGACTGTTACTCATACTAATAAAAGATTTCATCTTTTCACTCAATGAAATAACATTGTTACTTTCGAATGAATAGCCATTTGCATCATTAATCAGAAATTCACTTGCAGCTCCGCACTCATCAGACAACAACAACGGCATTCCCATCGCTGTGAATTCGTGAATTACAACACCCCACTGTTCATGAGAACTAGGTAAACAGCCCACCCCTCCCTTCATTAGTTCGCCTACTAATGCATCACGTTGTAAAAAAGGTATATGAATTATTGAACTAACATTACTGCTCTTAATCAAAGACTCCATTTCACCAGTACCTATTATTATAAGTGGCCATTCATTTTTTTCATTTTCAGAAAGTAAAGAATACGCTTGAATTAAAGTATCAATTCCCTTTACAGGATCGAGCCTGCCAACAAAAACAAACCTCTTACAGGCATTTGTTTTTGCATTGAAAAAATGAGGTTCAGCTGATAATAAATTATAAATTATCTGATTATCTTTATAGCCAAATTTTCTAGCATAAAGATATTGCGGTTTACCTGCAACCCACATATAATCGAAAATTGAACGATAAAATATACGGAAATAGTATTGCCCTACTAGTTGTCTAAAACTACCTTTCCATTGATCATCAATACCACAAACAACGTTACATTCATAACCTTGCACTCTATAATGTTTAATGGCTTTTAAATAACCTTTATCCATCCAACCACTGACATAAATAATATTAGGTTTATGTGACTTTAAAAACTCTAATAACGAAAAATCATCGAAGCGGCTTCTTTCATAAAAATTAACACCTTCGATATGTGGTAATTCATAACAAGTAGAGTTAATACCTTTAGGCAACCAGTGAATAACTTCTATGTCTTCAACATTATTTTTTTCAACTAATCCTTTCAAAATTGATTCGACATATCCAGCCAAAACAGAATACAGGTAAACAATCTTAATTTTTTTCATGTACGCCCTTAAATGTAAAAGAGACAACCGCCCAATATAATATACTAATTAGGCTCCCGACATTTGATATATAACCTTCAAATATGGATAAAAGTAGAATACAAACAAAAATAATAACTATGTTATTATTTACCCTCCTGTTTTTATAAAGGTACAGAAATGAAAACACATTTATTAACATGAAGAATAAAAAACCTATTCCTCCACTAAATGAAAGAATATCAGAATAAGACAGCTCGCCACCACGCCTAGAAAACTCAACGCTTTTGTCAATAACAAAGCCAACCCCAACCATAGGGCTGTATAAAAATGAATTCAACTGAGCTTCAAAAATAGACAGCCTATTACTAAAATCTAATAAATTTCGACTTTTAGAGTCAACACTAGACAAAAATAGAGTTGATGAGTAAACATAAGAAGATATAGAAAGAAATGAAGTAATCAAAGATAAAATTAATTTGTATCTTAATTTAATGCCAAAGTCTATAAAGATTACAGAAAAAGCAAAAATTCCAAAAAACACACCTAATGACGCCCTACTTTTAGACAGGATAATAATGATAAAACAAGACATGATAAACGCTAAAGAATATAAAATGTAATTTTTATTAGTCTTTTGTTTCACACTAATTAACTTTGAGAACACAAATGCAGCTGATAAAGCTGCAAATCCTGACATAGAATTGGGGTTACCATAAATACCATGAAACCTTGAGTCTTCATAGAATGAAGGAAAAGCTATCATCGGAATACTAACCAACACAGAAAAAACACTAACATTACCAAGAATGCATATTAAGCGGTACAAATCAAAATTTGATGTGAGAAAATTCAAATAAATAAAAAACATCAAAAGATAAGGGAAAATGTAGGTTATAGATTTAAAATTAATACCTGAATGAATAAGTGTTGAAAATATAGACACAGTCAGGAATAGAAAATAAAAAACACTACAAATATCAATGCTAAATTTATTTTTCGGCAAAGTTAATAGACAAATAGATGTTAATATTAACACTCCCCACTTTATAATTGTAACTTTCCCTTCAAATGGAAAACTTATATCCGTAATAAGTAAAAATGCTAATAAGTAATAAAGTGGCTTATATTTCATTTTTTGTTATATAAATCCTTCAGTTTGCATATTTCCTTTGCTGGATTCCCCCCAATAAATGCACCTTCAGAAAATGTTCCTTTAACTACAGAACCTGGCGCAACTAATGAGTCATTACCAATTACCGTCCCACCTAAGATTTTAACTCCAGTACATATCCAGCAATTATCGCCAATAAAAACATCTTCACACCTACCCTCTCCGGCCACTTTTCCACCATCAACGTTCACTGTGTGCGTACCTGTAACAATTGATACTTCTGGTCCAATATCGACTTCACTGCCAATTCGAATTACACCATCACCATAGCATTTAAAAAAGTGCCCTAAATAACTCCCATCTAAAACTGTTAATTTAGCCGTTCCCACTATTGAAATAGAAGAAACTATTCGACTCGATTGTGAGAATTTAAACCCACATAAATTCAGTAAGAAAACCTTAAACTTAAACAACCTTGTTTCAGGCAATATACTTATCATAATACAAATCAGCTTTATCAGGTAGCTCATAAATTAGTTCCAAATTTACCCTTAGAAACAGAGTTGTTACACATCATAAAATAAACACTTAAAAACATATAACCAATCACTGATGAAAATATCATAGCAAATGCGTTAATTTCATTCGACATATATATATACATATACTTAAGAAATAAACTTAGAACTAGGGAAAAAGCTAGTACTTTGTATACTTCAAAAGAAAAATACATATCAGTATAGAAACCGCAATAAATAAAGCAAACAAATAAAACTGCCATTAAGGCCTTACTATAAAAATCAATTAGAATAGATTGTGTCAACCATATACCAACAATCCAATCAAACGAAATAACTACTAAAACAAGAAGGAAAACAGCAACAGCCAAAAGCAAATGAAATCTATATTTAATTTCGGTAAATTTTTTCCAATCTTTATCTTCTAATACCTTTTTTAGAGTTGCCCATAAAGGTGAAACTAAAAGGCTATAAGGCAACATCACAACTCCCATCACTCTATATAATATATCATACTTTGCAACTTCAGTTCCTGATGAACAATTTAGTAAAATAATCCTATCCAGACCAATCATCAAAAGAAATAAAAGCTGTATTAATATTATAAATATACTGTTAGACAAAATCCTTTTCAATAAAACCCAGTCAAATGCAACTGTAAAGCCCACCCTAAAGTCGATATTAACAACAAAAAAATATACACTCGAAAATATATAAGGAGCTACTTTAGATAAGCAAAACAATATAACAACATCATCAACTGTAACATCCTGGTAAAAAAACTTAATCAAAACAACATTTATAAAAGCAACAAAAAATGAATTAACAAAAACTAAATTACCTTTGTGAACAGCATAATTTAATTGATCAACAATTGAAAATAAAAAATAAACAACACAAGTCACTAACAAGATAAACAATGTTTCATTTTTTATAGCTTCAATTTTCAGCGCATCAAAATAAATCACCAAGAAATAAAAAAATCCTATCATTACCAAAACAACAAGTGCTGTTACAGTATAAGTTATTAGGACTGTCTTTCTTATTAGGGCAAAGTCTTTTTCAATTAAAGCTTTTGTAATTACATTTCTTGCACCTTTAGCCACCCCGAAATCAAATAAAAACATCCAAGTAGTAACAGAAATAGCAGCAGTATATACCCCATAACCTTCGACACCTACAAGCGACACAATTAAAGAAACCAAGTAAAAATTTAGCACTATGCTGCCAAATTTGTACAAACTGCTCCAGGAAACTTGCCTTAAATACATCCAGCACCTTTTATAGCATCTTCAATAATATTATGCTCGTAAAAATCATATGCCAAAAATTGCTTTCCAATTTCATGATATTGTTTGTTACCTGGATTATTAAATTCCAAATATCTATGCAGTTCATTTTGACTTGTTATAACAACTCCTGGTAATTCAAGGCTAGAAACATCCGGTATTAATCCTCTCTTATTTTTATAATGTCTGCTATTTGGACGTATAAATGTTATTTTTTTATTAGTCGCAATGAAGTCTATAAACACCGACGAATAGTCCGTCCACAACTCATCAACACTCCCTAACACCTCATAAAGTGAGGTTTTTTTCATATAAAAATAGTTTTCATCAATCATCATTACATTGCTTAACTTAGTGAAATTATCTATTTTTATCCTTTCGTAAGGGTGAGGCTTAATTATAAGAGTAGTATTTTTCAACTTCAATGTATCATTTAATCTCTCAATATCAAAACTCTGAAACCCGAAGAAATCATCAACTTCATTTTTTTCTTGGTAAGTTGGTAACCAAAAAATTATTTTACCAGACAGACCCAAATCAACTTTATTATTATTTTTAAGTAGATTATTCCTTGGCAACCCTGTTAACAACACCTTTTTAATATCTACACCAAAGGCATTTGACATTACTTTTTGATAAATTCCCGATGTAGCGATAGTATAGTGAAACTGTGGTTGTGGTTGCTCTTCTATATAATGGCCTATTCTTTTTAATGGCATACCATGCCAGAGGTTGATCACTACTTGTCTTGTGCTATTTAAAGTTTTAAAACCCTGAAATAAACCATGAGTATAATAAATTCTAGAACTAGTAATAATAGAGAACAGCCCCATTATTGATAACTTTGGATATATCGTACAGTTTTTGGGTAGCCAACTTGGTTCTTTGTAATTATTTGAGCTAAGAAGGATTATAATTTTTTTGTAATCATGAAGATATGGCAACATCCCCCTCAGCATGTCATCGAAGTCGGGTTGCCCAGTAAAAACAACTTTTTGAGAGTCTTTTTTTATTATTTTATTAAGGGTGTTAACCACTGTCATCAACAGCTTTTTCATTTATTACCTACTTATTTTACTTAAGCACTTAACTAACTCTATTGTTTCATGTAATTTATTCTCCAACTCCTCCAACTCATTATCATTAACTGATGAAAGCTGTCTTTTAATTTGGGTCGTCGAAATATCTTTAGTTCTTTTTAGATATTTCACTTGGCAATAGTCTGACAAATAATCAAACTCACCGTTCCAATCGTCACCAATTGCAAATATAGCTACGTTATATTTCTTTATATCTTTTACTTTTTGATCCCATGAAGCTTCTTCAATAACTTCATCGACATACACACAACTTTTCAAGATTTCTACTCTTTCATTATAAGAATAATATGAACACTTTCCTTTAACTTCGTTAAATTCATCACTAGAAACGCCTACAATGAGCTTATCACCTAGGCTTTTAAGCCTCTTAAGTAAACGGACATGCCCTATATGAAATAGATCAAATGTTCCATATGTAATCACTACTTTACTCATTACATATTCCCTTTGTGTCTATAGTATTTTTCCTAATTAAATTTGAAAATTTAAATTCATCATGATCTACCAATATCAAGTTTATATCCGCTAGCTCTATAGCATTTTCAAACTCGACTAAAAACCCGCTTTGTAGAGTGTTAGGTAATTTGTGTATATTTGGCTCTACAATTAATACTTGACCACTATGAAAAGCACAAACTTCACTCGTAATATTTAAAGCTGGACTTTCTCGTAGATCATCAATGTTCTTTTTAAATGCTAATCCGTAACAAGCAATTGTGACTTCACATACTGTTTTTTCTGGATTTGATTGCAAAAAATCTGCTATTGCTAATTTTACTTTATTAATTACCCACTCTGGCTTTGAATCATTTACCGTACGAGCAGTATGGATTACTCGCGCTTCTTTCGGATTTTTTGACACAATAAACCAAGGATCAACAGCGATACAGTGCCCACCTACACCGGGACCTGGTTGGAGGATATTCACTCGGGGATGGCGATTTGCTAGTGCAATCAATTCCCATACATTTATATCTAACTTGTCACAGATAATTGATAACTCATTTGCAAAGGCAATTTGGACATCGCGTGAGCTATTCTCTGTTAGCTTTGCCATTTCTGCAGTTCTGGCATTTGTAATTACACATTCACCTTGTACAAAGGTTTTATAGAGTTCAACTGAACGTTCAGAGCATTTGGATGAAATGCCTCCAATAACTCTATCGTTTTCAACTAACTCTCTAACGACGTGACCAGGTAGAACCCGCTCAGGGCAATGGGATACATTTACGTCTGCATTTTCACCGTGGGTTAATGGAAAGCTCAAATCAGCTCTCAGCTTTGATAACCATTCAGCCATTTGCTCTGTAGCACCGACTGGTGATGTTGATTCCAAAATCACTAAATCACCTTTTTTAAGCACTGGAGCAATAGCTTTTGTTGCAGCTTTAATATAAGTCAAATCTGGTTCTGGTATTTCTGCACCATTATCTTTAAATGGAGTAGGTACAGCTATCAAAAAAGCATCTGCTGGCTCTGGTGTTGTAACTGCTTTCAAATAACCTTCAGAAACAGCTGCATGTACAATCATATCCAAATCAGGTTCAACAATATGAATTTTACCTTGATTAATTGTATCGACTGCATGTTGGTTTACATCAACTCCAATTACTTTTTTCTTTCTTGATGCAAACATTGCGGCTGTTGGTAAACCGATATATCCCAAACCAATTACTGAAATAGTTTCGAATGGCATTTTCTTTTCCCAGAATAATTTAAAACGTGTTATTTTCGCCTGAAAGTTTGGCTGCTTATAAATGAAGTGATTCTTACTTTGCAAGCTCTTCAAGAATTTTTTGGCATGCTTTACCATCACCGTATGGGTTATGAGCAAAACTCATTGCTTCATAGGCTTCTTCGTTTGTCAGTAATTCATCTAAATTCGCTGTGATGACATCTACTTCCGTACCAACTAGCTTGACGGTTCCTGCTAATACGGCTTCTGGTCTTTCAGTTGTATCACGCATAACCAAAACGGGTTTACCCAATGAAGGGGCCTCTTCTTGTATACCGCCCGAATCCGTAAGAATAATTTCTGCTCGACTCATCAAATAAACAAATGGTAAATATTGCTGTGGTTCAATAAGAATAACGTTATCGATCCCTGAAAGGATACGATTTACAGGCTCTCTGACATTTGGATTTAAATGTACAGGGTATAAAATTTGCGTCTCAGGATGTTTTTTTGCTGTTATTGCTAGCGCTTCACAAATTCGCTCAAAACCACCACCGAAGCTTTCACGACGGTGACCAGTTACTAAGATGAGTTTTTTGTTTTCATCTAAAAACGGAAATACAGCATTTAAAGTCGCTTTTAAATCATCATCAGTTTTAATTTTTTCATTGACTATCAATAGTGCGTCAATAACGGTATTTCCAGTAACATATATGTTCGATTCTTGATAGTTTTCAGCAAGCAAATTTTCTTTAGACGTTTTAGTTGGTGCAAAATGGTATTTAGTCAATGCACCTGTTAATTTTCGGTTTGCCTCTTCTGGCCATGGGGAGTAAATATTGCCAGTCCGAAGCCCTGCTTCGACATGCCCTACTAATATTTGCTCATAATATGCTGCTAGACTTGCAGCAAAGGTCGTTGCAGTATCGCCATGAACTAAAACGACATCTGGCTTAAAGTCTTTTAATACTGGGGTTAACTCTAAAAGAATTCGGCTTGTCACTTCTGGTAACGTTTGTCCAGCTTTCATTAAGTCTAAATCGTAATCAGGCGTTATTTCAAAAAGATCTAAAACCTGATCTAACATCTCTCTATGCTGAGCCGTTACGCAGACTTTGGCATCAAACCGAGCATCTTCGTTGAGAGCGTGAACCAGTGGAGCCATTTTAATTGCTTCTGGTCGCGTACCAAAAACCGTAAGAATTTTCTTTTTATTTTCCATCACTTATTATCCTTAAGCTTTATCACTCTCATACGCATAGTTGTAATACCCGTAGCCGTAGCCATAGGAATTTGAAGCTTTCTTCTCTACCGCATTGAGAATGAAGCCTTTGACTTCTGTTCCAGCTTGGTTAAAGCGATGCTGTGCGACTTCGATTTCCTTAATGGTATTTTGACCAAATCGGCCAACCATTAATGTTGTACCAGCATGCTTGGCGATAATGCTAGGGTCGGTCACTGCAAGAATTGGAGGCGTATCAATTAGTACAATGTCATATTGTTCTGACACAAGTTCTAGCGTTTCTGCAAATCGACTATGCATCAATAATTCTGATGGATTGGGTGGCACTTGGCCTCGAACCAGTACATCTAATCCTTCGACTGATGTCTGTTGAATGGCTTGCTCTAAGCTACCTTTGTTGGTAATCACCTCTGATAAGCCAATATCATTTTTGGCTTTAAAGTAACGAATTAAATGACCTTTACGTAGATCAGCATCAATGACTAATACTTTTTGACCAGCTTGGGCGAGAATGGTACCAAAGTTTGCAGTAATAAATGATTTACCCACGCTTGGTGCAGGGCCTGATATCGCGACAATATTGTTTTTTGATTCCAGCATTGCAAAGTGCAAACTAGTACGGAGTGATCTCAGTGCCTCGATGGCTAAGTCGGCTGGATTTTCAGCAGCAAGTAAGCCATGCTTATTGCGCTTTTTCTTGCTGTATCGGACATCTAATAACTTTTGCTCTTTAGAGTCTGGGATACTGGCATACACAGGCAAACCTAATTCTTCAATCTCATCGGGGTTTTCAATACCACGATGAAGGGCTGCCTGAATAAGCGTGATGGCAACGCCAAACATACCGCCTAACAAAGTAGCTAATACAGCTATGAGTGGCTTTTTCGGTTTAACAGGTTTGGTGTAGGTTCTTGCATTATCAAGAATACGAACATTACCAACAGTACCCGCTTTTAATATGTTTAACTCTTGTACCTTATTAAGCAGTTGTACGTAAATTTGCTGATTCACTTCAACATCACGCGTCATCCGCAGTATTTCACGTTGAGTTTCAGGCATATTTTGTACTTGAACTTCAAGGTCGTGCTTTTGCTTTAGTAATACTGCTTTTTGTTGAAGCAGCGACTTGTAGGCAGGGTGATCTTTGGTAAATTTTTGGCTTAATTCACTTTCTTTGAATTTTAGGTCGTTGAGTTGTGATTCTAACTGCACCATGGATTGAAGCGTAGCTTTTGCTTCAAGTGTGAGGTCTATGGAATCATGGGATTGTCGATAATTGTTTAGCTTGCCTTCAGCGCTATCCAGTTCTTTTTTTACATCAGGCAAATGGCCTTTTAAGAAAGATAAGCTTTTCTCGGCTTCTGCAGACTGACGCTCAACGTTTTGTAAAAAGTAGTTTTGCGCGATGCTATTTAAAATCGCTTCAACCATTTTAGGCTTTTCGCCTGTATAGGAAAGCTGCAAAATGCCTGTTTGCTTGCCCTTTTCACTTACACTTAAACTTTGCTTGAGGCTACCAATGGCATCGATTTCGTTTACTTTTTGAATAGTAAAACTATCTTCAGCCTTGCCTTTCAATGACTGAACAAACAGCTTGTAACCTTGCCCTTTTGCCAGCTCACCAACCTTACCGTTAAGCAGCGTTTTTTGTTCACCATTACTGACTAATTGATACTCTCCAGCTTCAGCATTAGTAATAACTAGGGTGTAGGAAAGTGGTGACGTGATGGGTTTCAGGTACTCAGGTACATCAAATCGTGAAACCTCAATACTGTTTTGATTACCTGTTCTTCTCGCCCACCCTTTACCAATAATCGGGAAGTAGTTTGGTGAAGCCGATGTGGTTAGGTTTAATGATTCAACGGTTTTTCCCAAAATCATTCTTGAGTTGATGATTTCAATCTCTGTTGTTGCAGAAGATTCACCACCGAATAAGTCGCCCATGTCTTCACTGAGAAGCTGTGACATTCCGCCTTTCTTATCTTCGACTTGTATTAGCGCATCTGATTTATAAATGGGCGTAGAGAAAAGTGCAAAGGCAACACCTACAGCGGCGAAAAGCATCGTGATGATTAATATTCGCCATTTATCATCAAGTAGCAATCCTATGAGTTTACCAAGATCGATTTGATCGTTAGCACTTTGTGTTACTGAGCTTTTTGTTTGAGTTGTCATATACATCTAGGAAAGTGAATTTAAGACCTTGCCTTAATTTTCTGAAATCGAATTAAGACGCTGGATATCTGCCACATGGGAAGGGCAGTATTTGCATTTACAATTTTTTCGCCCACTCACGAGTACTTTGGTCGATTAATGAGTAAGCATGCTCAAAAGCTTCTTTGCTCATTTTATAAGGATCTGGAATTTCCTTTTGACCAATCCATTGCCCTAACAGCATGGTTTTTCCTCTTACAGCAGGGTTAATGCTGGTCACGGCATCAATATGGCCTTTTTCCATTACCAATATCAGATCGTATTCATTGCACATCTCTCGTGTTAATTGCTGAGATTGATGCATTGAAATATCGAGGCCATTTTCTGAAGCAAGCTCTATCATGCTGTTATCTGCAGGCTTGCCTTCAAGCTTGCTCTTTTTCGATGCAATGCCCGCTGAAGCAATATGCTTATTAGGTAATTGCTTTTTTAGTAAATATTCACCTACTGGCGAGCGACAAATATTCCCTACACAGACCACTAAGATTTTATTAAACATTTATTTATGACCTTTACCACATAATGATTAATGACACCTAATCAATTCGTCAGCTTATTGTTGGTATCCGCACCAACATTAATCGCAGAAACAGAAGGAAGTAACAAGCTAATGACTTTATTCCAGCGAGCAAGCGGCGCTGAGGTTACATAAACAATATCTTGTGGTTCTAACTGAAATTGATTTGCCAAAACAAGTGCTATCGCATTTTTGGCATGTAATTGGTAAACATCAGCAATAACTCCGTCTTTTTCAATATCACGTTTGCGTAAAACAAAAATACCATTTGCATCTGCACTGCGTTCGTTGATGCCGCCAACATCCGCTAATGCTTGTGCAAGGGTAATACCATAACGATTAATATCCACAGCCCCGCTTCGGGTTACGTCACCTAAAACAAATACTTTTTGCTGATCAACACGGTTGATATGCACAATGTCACCATCTCTTAATAGACGGTTTTGTGATAAATCACCACGGGTGTAAAAATCATTCAGACGAATAACTTCTGACTTGTCTCCGCGAGAAAATGTCACATCACTCCAATCTGCTTGCTTGGTCAGCCCACCAGCTGCATTAATCGCATCAACCAGAGTGAGGGGAACTTCTGTAATGGCTTCGACACCCGGTTTTTGTACTTCACCAGTGATGTAGACCTTTTGACTTTTATAACCGACAACTTTTACATCAACTTGTGGTTTTTCAATCACTTTACTGAGCTTGTTAACTAAGTCGGAATGAAGTTCCTGAACCGTTTTTCCCGCAGCCTTTAAACCTGCTGCGTAGGCATAAGTAATGGTGCCATCTTTTTGAACACGAATACCATCAAAGTCCGCAGTTCGTTGCGTCGCAGCTGGTATGGTTAACTCTGGGTGATCCCAAACACCGATAGCTAATACATCACCAATCCCAATTTTATATTCATAGTTTTTGGTATTTGGCAATTTGTGAGATGTAATTAATGCTTGTGAATTTTTACGAATTCGTCGTTGTTCAGCGATCAATTTTGAATCAATAACAGATACGTTAACATTGGCTAAATCTTGTTGTAATTGTTCCGTATTCCCACTAAAAGAATCTTCACCTGATATATGGCTGCCGGGAACAATAGTACAGCCTGAAAGCAATAATACAGGCATTAACTTGACGACCTTGTTGAAATGTATATTCATGTTGTTTTATTTTTAAAGCAAGTAATAAGGTGAGGTAAGCTATTGAATAGTTTGTGAATGATTTTTGAGGAATAAAATTTTGGCACGCTACCGCCACTAAGTTGTAGCTCTTACTGCGCTTGCCAAGCTTTATCCTTAGCTTACTTAATGCTGAGGTAGTTATGCTTTGTTAAGCCAACCACAATTCTTTTTCCTTAATGAATTGATCACCAAAGAATCAGGACAGGAATTCTACACACATATATAGCTTGTGCCAAAGCTTATTTTTTGAGTTTTTTCCTAGGTATTTTCTTCTGTGTTTAGATTTTTTAGTCTAAAGGCAGCCTTACATGCTCATACTTTAGTTGTACAAATAAAAGTATCCCGCTTTCTCCAGAGTCAAAGTTGATAACTCTCTATTTTTTAATTAGAAGCATCACATATATCTGAGCTAATATGCTTGATCGGTTATATTTCCAAGATGCTTTCATTTTTTTTAACAAGTTGCTTTGAAACTAACTTTGAACCAGAAGTATTTATTGGTTCATTTAGATTTTTAGTGAATTGATTGACATTTTCTAACCCCATCACGTAATTCTGGATTTTCGCTGCATCTCTCGAAGCCCTTAATATTTCTTTAGGTTCATCCTGTAGAACCTTAATCCAAGCATCAACATAGGCGGCATGCTGACCAAAATCATGACCGATTTGGAGCTCATCACCGATCATGAGAGAGGCGATTTCGGCTCTGAGTTCTTCTTTGGCGTAGGATTCATCACCGAAGCGGCCTGACATATCTCTGTTGAGTCTGTGGCTGGCGCCAGTCGAATGTGCTGCCTCATGAAAAATCGTCGCCAGATATCGATCTGCGGTTTCAAATTGGGATTTGGCGGGTAAATGAATGCTGTCAGTTACAGGGCTGTAGTAGGCATTGTCGTGCTGATCATGATGAAGACTAACACCAAGATTATTGATGATTTTCTCTGCTCGTTCATGCCGTTGCCAGTCTGGTTCGGTTTTGATTTCAAGCTCTGGTAAGCCTTCAATTTGTGCGGCATTGAAGACAACAGCACTGAAGACTTTGGGCTTTTCTAGTTTGATAGTTTCTTTCAAAGGCTTTCCATCTACCCCTAAGATCTTTTTGCCGTTACAGTCGGTTTTATCTACCTTATCGAATAGTTTCCAATATTGAACGATAGTGCCGTGTTGTCCTTTCATGACTTTGGCATCGAGGCTATTGGCTTGCTTGAAAGTCATCCATCTTGGATCTTCTCGGCCTTGCATGGCTAACCAAATTGCATTGGAACCTTTATATTTAGTGCCACTGACTGGATTATGTGGCATTCTTGGCTCGCCCGGCTTCCATGGCAATTGCCAAGGCGCAGTGCCTTGTTTTAATTGCTCAATAAGCTTGTTTGCTATTTGCTCATAGTATGGGACTTTGCTCTTTTGGTTCGTAGGCATGGTTTACTCCTCATCAGTATCAACTTCGGTGGCTTCCCATGCGTTTTGTTCAGACAACGCATCTTCCTCAAATGCGCCAAGTTCCTCGGCTTCTGCTTTCGTGACTTCTACAATATTCTGCGGTGTGTTGAGCAAAATTAATTTTTCATCAAGTTTAGTGTTCGAGTTGGTGTTCATAGTGGTTTTCCTTATTTTGTGCAAAACGGGATTTGGCAATTGAATTTTGTGGTGTAAATCTTTGCTTAAATCGTTCTAATGCGGATTGGGGTTTGGCTTGTGTAGTCGCTTGCAGGTTTGGTGATGAAGTGGTTGGCTGAGCTTGGGGCTTTACCGCTTGAGTTTGTTGAGATTGCTTTCCTATGGTTACTCCTTGCTGTGCCAAGCGTTGGTAATCCATGGGTTGTGGTTTATAGCCTGTGACGTCCATTCCCTTGATTTTGGCTTGTAACCAAGCTTCACGTTTGAAGTTTTGACTACCTCTAAGCTTGATTTGTTGCCAGCCTCGATGTTTGGCAATCGCCAATAAATCCATAATGATTTTGCTGTGTTCAAGCCGAGTTTGGAGCTTGTTGCCTTTGTCGATAAAGGCCAGCGCTGCTGAGTTTCGATTTGGGAAATAGCTTTTACCATTTGCAGAGGTATAGCGCATATACAGATGCTTAGGCATCGGCATTTTTGACTTTTCTTCTTCTGGTTGTTTCTTGTTTGGTTTCGTAGGCTGTGTCGGATTGTCTGGCTGTATTTCTAATTCAGTTTCTGGTGCCATTGCGTGTTCAGACGTAGTTTTTTTCGGCTGTGTAGCTATGGCTTTGAGTACAGGCCTGATAGGCATAATGCTATTAAGTGGTGGCTGTAATCGTTCTGGTTTTTGGTACTTCAGCTCTGGCCAACAGCGTTCAATGTAACCTTCGATTTGCTTTTTCACTCTGAATACACTGTTGCTCATATGTAAATCATTAAAATCGGTTAAGCCATGTTGAATTTGCTCTGTAGAAAATTTAGGGGTTAGCCAATGCCCACCAACTAAGTTGGCTGACTCTCTGGCTTTTTGTATGCCTTTGTTGATTTGATTTTTATGGTCATTGTCGGCAAGAAATAGATGTTTGGCATTGGGATATTTTGCACTGATTTTTTCAGCTACTTTGGGCATATTGCCTGCATCGACGGTCATCACTACACTGCGACCTGTGGCCTCGACAATACTGGCTGCGGTCGAATAGCCTTCTGCATACAAAATTGGCTCATTAGTGTTTAGCGGCCTATCACCGACCACGAAGAAATGTCCTGATTTCTGTGCGCCTTTTTTTAGGCACTTAAAGCCATTAGAGCTGACCCTCTGAAGGCTATGGATATTTTGTTCAGTATCATAAAGTGGGATCACCAAGCGGCCTTTCTTGTCCTGACATACACCGGGATAAGCTTGTACGCCTTTACGATTCAAATAGCCTTGACCAGAGTTTGCCGTGGGTAGCTGTCGATACAATTGAGTGCAGCGTTTGGCATGATGTTGTTGCTTTTGATTAAGGCTTTGCTCTCGTTTATAGCGAATATTGGCCATGTGTGCCTTTTGATGAAGACGTGCGGTTGGATCGGCCTGCTCAAAGCTTGCATGCCATTTTTGTGGTTCGCTATGATTGCGGTGATCTTGATACCAGCCAACGGGATGTCCATCATTAAACACGGCATAGACGCCACTTTTTTGCCCTCGTTTATCGTCCTGTGTCGCTACCCGATGAATTTGCCCATCCATCATAGGTGGCTCTTTCAGTAAAAAGCCTGCGGTTTCCAGCACATTGTTAAATTCAAGCAGAGAATCAGTATCGCTGTGCTGCTTCATCATATTGGGATCGGGCAGCCAAGGTTGAACTTTGCGTTTATCAGTGCCCGCTTTGGCGAACCACAAGCCTTGTTCACCATCAAAGCTGATAGCCGAAACACCATTACTGAGTCTGCCTATTTCTTCTTGGGCTTTTGCTCTATCGTCATAACCCACGGCCAAATAGGTTTTATGTTTCAATTGCTCATTACTCATAGTTTTCATCTCCAACTACGTTTTTGAAATTGGTAACCAAGTCATTCATTGGTGTTTTTTGATATATAGGCTCGGGGTTTGGTTGGCTCGACTGCGATGTAGCACTATTGTCAGCTTCAGATTGCTCAACACTTGTTGTATCGCCATCCTCAGCGCAGCGAATTTGAGTGATAGTGATTGAATGCTGTTTAGGCGTAACCTTGGGAATATTCGGTATTGAGTAATGATTTTTATCTGGATAATTACCCCGAACACTTAGCTGTTTGTCTTGATACCAACGCAGTTTTTTACATTTCACCGGAGGGCAGTTTTCTAGGAGTAAAATGGCATTATCAGCGCCCATTTGCATTAACTCTTGTGGCAGCATTAAGGCTCGTCCGTGATCGCTAATGTTTTCACTTTTACCACCTTTGCCTGATAGCTGACGGCTTCGACTGCGGTTGTTGATCGTGGAAGTGCCAAGGCTATCGGAGATCTCTCTCGCAACTTTGGGATTTTTCGGTGCAAACACAATTTGCAGCGCATGGTTATCTATTAAGGTTTCAGCACCATCATGACCGTAGATTTCTCGCAGCTGGGCTGGAGATTGAATAATGGTAAGCAATCGTAAGCCGTAACCTGCAACATAGCTAATGCCTTTGCTTAAGATGTTGACTTTGCCAATGGCTGCAAACTCATCGAGTAGTAATAGCACTTGATATTTCAGCTGTGGATTTTGCTCAGGCAGCTCTCTGGTATTAAGGTCAATCAGCTGTTGAAAGAACAGATTAATCAGTGGTGATAAACGATTTAAATCATCGGGCGTGACACCCACATAAATCGACATTTTATGCTGACGTATATGGCGAAGATCAAAGTCATTACCTGCGGTCACGGCATCAATTACAGGGTTATAAAAAAGCTCTAAGGCTGAAGTGAAACTTTTTCGCACAGAACCACGAGTGCGCTCTGGTGTATCTAGATATTCTTTTAGGGCTAACAGGCATTGGCTAGATAAGCTGACATTGGAATCCAGCCTCAATTCTAATTGCTGAGCCAGATATTCATCGCCTTGAGTGAGTAATCGTAATACCTCGCCCATAGTTACGGGTAAAGGTGGCGATTCAATCAGGTACAAGACTAATCCAAGCCATAAAGAACGAGCAGAGGCTTGCCAAACTGGGGCTTCGTTATCGATATTGGGAAACAGCATTTGCCCTATTTTCTGAATATCGTTTATCCGAAAACTAGGATCATTAGAGATGTAATACAGTGGATTCCAGCGATGGCTTTGGTAGTTTCTTGGGGCAAGATTAAGCAGAAAACATTGCTGGCCGTGAGACTTTCTAAACCCCGCGCTGATGTGCCAATTCTCTTGTTTGATATCTAAGACTACGACTGAATCTTTCCAACTTAGTAGATTTGGAATCACCACACCTACGCCTTTACCGCTTCGAGTCGGTGCAGACATTAATACATGCTGCTGCCCTGCAAATTGTAGATATTGCTCTGACAATCCAAAGCGTTTTTTACCAACAACAATGCCGGATTTAGCCAGTAATCCTGCCTGTTTGATCTGCTTGGTATCGGCAAATTTGGCATCACCGTAGAGAGGTAGCTGTTTTGTTTTAAGCTTCTTAGCAACAAAGGCAATTACAGGCGCAAAGCCGATGGTAACGGATAGAATGAGATAAAACTGTGTGATGCGTTGATGCCCAAAGTAGTATGCGTATTTGAAGATGGTTATCGGGCTGGATTGTTTTATATCAAGGTTGGCGAACCATAAGAACAAGGCACCACTGAGCCACAGGCTTGCGATTAACACGCCAATGATGCTTGATAAAATTAACCAGCCACGTTTACTCATTGTGTCTCCGTAGCTTTGGGATTAAAGAACACTTCACTGACAAAACGTCTGCCGTTTACCACTTGCAGCTGCACAATCACATCGACGCACAAATTCAAAAGCTGTTTAATGTCTTCTCTGGATAATGACGAACCTGCTTGGCTTTCTTTTAGCAGTAACATCAGCTGCTCTAATGCCAACTTGGGGCTACCTGCGTGCATGGTAGTGATGCTGCCCGGATGACCTGAATTGATATTGCGAAGAAAGTAAAAGGCTTCATCGCCACGAATTAACTCTGCGACAAACACTCGGCCGGGCTTCATTCGTAAGCTGGCTTCTAACAACTGCTTTTGAGTGATATTGGCCACGCCATGATTGCCTGCGGAGTAGAACAAACTGACGGTATTGGAGTGGGTGTTATACAGCTGCAATTCATCGACGTTTTCTATGGTTATCAATCGCTCTGAATCAGGAACTTGTTGCAGTAATGAGCGCAGAAATGTAGTTTTACCTGAGCCTGTCGCACCAGAAACGATAATGTTTTTTCGCAGCTTGATGGCGAGTTTTAGAAAAGCGGCAATATTGCCATCTTGCTTAAAGGCCAACAGCTGGGCATCGGTTTCATTCTGACTGCCATCAACATGGCTTTGTTGTGAAAAATAGCCCTGCCGTTGATACTCGTCCAAGGTAAACACGGATTTGGACGGCTTGCGGATAGTAATGCTGATCTTACCTACTTGAGTGACTGGAGGAATGGCAATTTGTACTCGTTCACCATCAGGCAAAGTGGCGGATAATATTGGATGCACGGCATCCAGTTTTTGACCTGAATAAGTAGCAATTAACTTACTTAATCGTTGGCAGTACTCCAAAGTCAGTGATTTCACTTTATGTTGTTTCCAGCCACTTTCCCTTTCAGTTAGCACTTGCAATGGTTGATTGATGACAACTTCCGTGATCTGTGGTGGATATAAATAAATGTTGAGTACGTTAAGGTGCTCGTATAAAGCAACAGCACGATTGGGTTCAATTGCAACTTCATTGGCTAAGTTTAAGCTCATAAACACTCCTAAAATCTAAGTCTCTAGCTACGAATACATTGATGTGTTCCCCTTGGTTTTTATACAAAGTTGGTTTGATATGAATTGAGTCTTGCAGTGCAATAGAAGCGAGATCTTTAGTGCCGCCAATGGTGTCTCCGAATTGGATTTTATTGCTATTTCCTTTGGATTTATTGGCGTAATAAGTGCCGACATCACCAATCAGACTGAGTAGCATGGCACTGCCAAATCGCTGTCCAAAATGACCATCGACATAACCACTGTGACCACTGCGGCCAAGGTTATCGGTTCCCGGTGACGCTAAATCCAAAATCACGCCTGTTGGGGTTTCGATGCGATCCCACAATACAAAGATTCGAGCTTGCCCTTGCTCTAATCCAGCTTGGTACTCACCAACAATATGACTGCCTTTTTCGAGCAGCAATACCTTGCCATTGGTAGAGTAAATATCACGACTTAATTGACAACGGGTCATGCCTGCTACGTCGCTGCTAATGGCGGTTTCTAA
>NZ_ML014764.1 GCF_003675895.1 Parashewanella curva | reverse complement strand
ATATTATTTACTCTTGGAAAATCATAGAGCTTACAAAACTATTACATTTTCGAGTAATACTCTCTTCAGAATTAGTGCTTTTAGTGTTAAATAGCTTATCCCAATCTGTAATAACGATTTCAGCATCCACTGTAAAAATAAAATCCGTTTTATCCAAAAAAAGAACATTAAAATCTATTTTTTTAAGCTCTAAACATAAACTGATTAACCCATCTACTGCCTTTTCATTTGTCAGCATTTGTCGCTTTAATGCTTGATCAAGTGTAAGACCTACAACAAAATTGTAAATTACCACAAAGTATGACTTTCCAGTAGCCGATACAACTTTAACTGCACCATGGACAAGTGAAACATTCGGGCAGGAGCTCAAAACTGATCTATGCCTTTGATAGTTTCTTCTACAAGTTCGAAAACTATTTTCATGTACTTTAATTGAATAGCTTTTTTGGCTAAATTTATGTTTAGCCAGAAATATTAAAGAATCTTTTTCCCACCGTGCATCCTTGAGAGTAGAAAAGTCGAAATCACTAAGCTTTGCAAAGCTTTCCAGTAAAGCATCCTTTGATGTTAGATCTGCTGCCCCACAATCCCAATTGTTCAAAATAAACTTTTCTAATTGAGAGAAATGCTCAGAACTTTCATTTAACTCGAATTCATAGCCTTGTGGAAATACTTCCTTTTTCACTTCTAGAGTGGAACAACTATCTTGTGAAAGATAAAGTTCGTTTAAAGATTTCGTAGAAGATTGAACTGAGAGCATAGAAGTAATAAATTTTGGATGCTCTATGTATTAAACAAGTATATATTTGTTTATCAAGTTAAATTTACTTTACCAAAATTTGTAAAAATTGACGTTTTAGATCCAACCCTTCCGTTGTTTGCTATCAAGATTTGGGGCAAAAGCTGGATAGAGGAAGAACAAATTCCTAATAAAAAGGAAGCTACTCAATCACATCTAGTGAAGCGATCGTTAAGCCCCCTTTCAGCATTTGTTAAAGAGCAAACTTATGGAGTAGTAAAATGCAAGCTTATGGTGTACTAATGCAAGCTTATGGAGTAATCATCAAGTCATGCTGATTACACCATAAGCTTGCATAAACAACTTCTCTAAGCTCTTGCTATCTTTGACATCAAAAATTACAACAATCTTACTATTTCGGCATAAATCTGCATAGATTTACAGTTTATACACCATAAGTTTGCACAAAATTTTGTAACATTTACTATATAGGTGCATAAAGAGATATTCGTTTTTTGTCAGCGTTCATGCTGAATTAAGAGCTCTATTCTAGCAAAGAGCTAAAGCCATATAAAAGAATGTTGGATACTTCTATGTTTCACTGAAATTAATCAATCAGGATGTTGATAATTCGTTTACCTGTATGCCCAATGCTTTTTCAAAGAACTGATCTGTACAATATGTTAGCCCGTAAGTTAGCGGTTTTTTATCTCGGATAAATCTCTATTAATATCAGCCTTAATTTCTTCAAGTGACGAAAAGCTTGTTCGATTTTCGTGATTATATCGATCAATTTTTGCTTGGACTTTATTTTTTAACTCAACCTCCAGAAGACTCAATTCTTCAACCCGTTCTATTTTTCTTCGTTTTTCATATTCACTAAGCTCACCATTTAGGTCATCGATAGTATTTGAAACATCATCTAATACAGACTGGACTTTTGAACCTACTTCAGAAATAACCTCTTTAGTCTGATTAACAAATTTAGAGTGCATCATTTAACCTTCTTAATAGAAAAACCATTATAGATTTTCATTTGGCTTCTGCCTTTATATTTAGTTATCAGTCCGCTTACACAAATAGATTTATTGTACATGGCATCCAGCGCACCCATTTCTTTTTCAACAGCAGCAATATGATCATCCCACACGACTAATGTAAGTGGCTGATTTGGATAAGCTGCATTTAAATTTAGATATACTCCTTTCTTAAACTGAGAAATTTGCTTGACTACTCCACATGCAATCACATTCTCTCCGATGTGAAATGCTGATTGTGATGCGTTAATTTTGTCTATGGAATAAGCATTATTACAGATGAGAGTGGCAATAAATGTAAGGATGACTCTTTTCATTTTTTATACTTCTAATATTTATTTAAGATCTTCTGGTAAGCCAAATTTTTTCATACGACTAGGTCTCGTCAATTTATTTTGCTCTACTAAGTGGTTTACCCATTTTTCAATGGCAGTTTTAGAAATGATTTGAAAATCTGGAAACCTATCTTTTATTTCGTCTAATTCAACTAACTTTTTGTCACCATTCTTTTCTTCAATCAAGTGAACAACCTGCTTATAAAACACATCGATTAAAGGCATTGATAGGTAATTAGGCACACCTTGATGATCAGACAAACTTTTAGCCTCATCATCAATACTCTCTGAATACTTAATTACTCCTTCTTCACAAGAATCATTCGGGATAGTTATTTGTGCTTTATCATTATCAGCTTCGAATAAATCACTACCTACATCACCTTGTGGCATATCAACCGTGTCTATTGGTAAGCAATATAATGCCTGATCATTAGAATCCTTGGTGGGCTCTAATGTAGTGGTGATCTCGGATTGTTCTGAATCCGAACTGTTAGAAACATAAGTATCAGTAAAATCCAATTCATCTTTATTAGCATAACTTAGCTTGAGGCTCTGGTTTGTCGATTCTTTAGATACTGGTGTCGATATCTCTGTATCAAAGAAGCTAGTTTGAGCTTCTGTATGTGAGCTGATTTTTTTTTCTTCTACATTATGAGTTGTGCTTTTAATCAGCTTTAGCCATTCACTATCTTCAGTTGCTGTATTGACTTCCTGTGCTGTAATTTGAGCTTTTCGCAACCCATTTATGATTTCCTGATTCCCAATATAATTAGGTTGTTTATGGCCAGAAACAATTAGTGGCACCCAACCTTTTTTCAAATTTTCTGTAGCGCCTTCCCATGTACCACCAGTATCTTCTGAACGAACCACAACCGATGCTTGAGATAATAAATAGATATACTTATTACGTTGCATAGCATTAGCTGGAGAAAACTTTGCTTCAGGAAAGAAGGGGGAAATCAGAACTAATCGCTCATCTTTTAAATGCTTACGCCATTGACTTGTTGCACTTGCCTTAAACAGACTATCTGAAACAACACCAATGCAGCAGTGCCCATTTTCTAATGACGTTATCATTGAATGAGAATCAACGCCTTTCGCTGCGCCTGAGACGACTTGATAACCAAGGTTATTGATTATATTCACATACGTTTCTGTTGCATCAAGATCTGCTTGCTCACACTTTCTTGAACCTACAAAACCAATTGACTGCTGCCTCAAGAGAGCTGGATTCCCTATACCAAACAAAACCGCTGGAGCTTGATCTTTTAACTCTGATTTGATTTTAGTTGGATAATCTGGGTGGCTTCGATCTAAAATCCAAATACCAGCAGAACTCCATTTATCGAGAGCCATACTCAAACTAGCACCTCGACCAATTAATGCGTTAACCCTTTCAAAAGTGATATCTGAAATTGTTTTATCAAGTCGGCTAAGTGCTACTTTTTGTTTGACTTCAATATGAGTATCTTGATTTCCCCATTTGAAAAAAATACCTTTTAATTTACCGTCATCAAGTAGATCTAATGGTTGATAACCAAAACGAAATAACCAACGAGCAAAATATCCATAGCCATTAACAGATAATGGGCTGAATGACTTCGACTCACTAGCGTTAAAGTATGTTGTAAGGAGTAAAATGACCTTTGTGTTTTCAGTTATCACTTTGTTCATGTTATCCATTATTTGATGTACTCGTTAATGCAATGGGAATGACTTTTCTTACACCGTGCTGTCTCAATAATGCACCTGCAATGGTGAATGTCCACCTTGAATCAACAGCATCATCAATAAGCCACACGGGATTACTGTATAGATTACCAGTATTTACACCAAATGCACCATCTAAGTTTTTGCTTTGATAAAAACTATTCTCCATAGTTTTCTGCGGTGGGCGAACCTCTTTTACAAATAACGTATCCATACATGCCACTCCCAATTCTGCAGCAAGTTGATTAGCAAAGTCTTTTACTAAATTAGGGTGCCTTGGTGAAGGAATGTATGTTATCCATGCTGGCCGCTCCTGATATTGCATACTATTTATCATGTTTACCATAGGCTGTATTAACTTATCACTAAACCGACCTTCTTTCTTACCATTTGCCACGACATCCCCCCAAGCCCCATCTTTCCATGATGATAATGCCATTCCATCTTCACATTTTAATTTTCCATCTCGATATGGAAAATTATAAATTGGAAATGCTAAACGGGCATTATCACCAGAGCTTGCAAATAGAGCCCGAGGTTTAATTTTTATATAGCGATGCCTTAAATAAGAGTGTGCTTGAATAGCTAAATCCTGATTAACTTCAGCTTTCAAAGAGTTAGTTGGATCACAATTAGCACACTTGCCACATTTTTCTGGTGCGTCATCATCCAGTTCTTTTCTTAAAAACTGCATCAGACATTTATCTGAGTTGTGATACTCGATTAGCCTTTGCCATTCATGTTCTTTAATAGTATTTAGACGCTCAATTTTATTATGAGGTAATTCGTAATCAAATTGGGTTCTATAGTAAGCTGAGCCATCTTTAAGGATTGGAGAAGGATTCTCAATACTCAAAAACTTCAAAATGTCTTGAATTTTCCCTATAGTAAAATTAACCAAGGGCTCAATTTGGCTTAGCTTTAATCCATCATTTTGTTCAATCACATTCAATAATTGATTTATTTGCTCTTCTTTAGGAAAAGCGCTTTCAATAAAGAAACGCTGGATACGCTCATCGTCATCCCCCATCATCATGACACCGATAGCACTATCAATTCCACGCCCTGCACGTCCAACCTGCTGGTAATACTCCACAACATTGCCCGGAGCTTGGAAGTGAATAACGAAACGTAAATCTGGTTTATCAAACCCCATACCAAGTGCAGAAGTCGCCACTAATGCTTTGATTTCATTTTTTATTAACGATTGCTCTAATGCTATCTTTTCTGCATCAGAGTCTAAGTTACTATGATATGCATGGGCGTTAACCCCCATTGACTGGAGGTAGCCAGCAACAATTTCACAATCTCTTGTAGTTTTGGCATAAATAATGCCGCTCCCCTCTATTGTAAGAAGTGACTCGGCTAACCATGCTAAACGTTTTGCTTTATTGGGAATATGGATGTTCTGAAGCTGTAATGCTTTTCTAGAAAGTGAACCTCTAATAATGGATAAGCGATCCCCTAGTTGATGTTTTATATCATTCACAACTCGATTATTTGCCGTCGCAGTGGTAGCTAAAACAGGCATATTCTGAGGCATGTTTTGTAAGACTCTTACAATCCTTCCATAATCAGGCCTGAAATCATGCCCCCAGTCAGAAATACAGTGAGCTTCATCAACAACAAATAATCCGATATCACCACTTATCACATTTAGGATATTTTCGGAAAAATAACTTTGACCAAGCTGTTCTGGGGCAATAATTATAGCATCAACCTGATGAGAGATGATTAACCTTTGCGATGCTGCTCTTTCATTTTTATCCATAGAAGAATTATAAGAAACTACTTTTAATCCTAGTTTTGCCGCAGATTCAATTTGATTTCGAATGAGGGACAACAGTGGAGAAACAATAATTGTCGGCCCATAACCCTGCATTCTTCTTATCTTGGTAGAAATAAAATAAACCGCGCTCTTACCCCAGCCTGTTCTTTGCACAACTAAAAGCTGGCTTTGCTTGTTTGCAAGTTCTTCGATAGCTTCATATTGATCAGCGTGAAATTCAGCAACCTCAGAACCTGTCATTTCACGTAAAAATTTGAGCGCAATTTCTTTCATTTTTAACTACCTTGTTTTACTGCTTATCCATTTATGTTTTTTATGGCAATAATCTTAGCTCGTTAGGCAATCTATACGAACCATACTTTGCAAACTATTAGTTAATGCTGTTTTGAATGCGGGATCTTGTGCATAAAGTTTGTAAAATTCCAGTTCATCTTTTCGAACCCTTAGCATGACTTCTTTCAACATCTTTTCAAAAGCTAACTCACTATTATGTGGATCTGGATTGTTTAAGTATTTACTTTCAAAATCAGGGTGCTCTCTAAGGTTTTTAGACATATCAAGAAGTTTTACACGCTGCGCCTCTGGCGTAGCACTCCAGCCTTGGAACCAGCGCTCATTAAAGTTTTTGATAATATCATCCAGAGGATCTTTTTCAGCTTCACCATGACTACCACGAGGGTTTGGGTTTTGAGGGTCTAGTACCGTTTCACTATCATCCATTTCAATAGTGTGATTAAGCTTATTCCGTTGCAAACCATAAGAGCTTAAATCTACAGAATCTAATAACTTGTCGATTGCGTCAGAGTCAGGGTCTTTAACAATAAGCTTAGGAATTAAGAACTTTAAGAACCAAAACAGCTTCTCCCATCCCACAATTTCATACGGCATGATAGAAGCCATTTGCCCATAGATTTTTACAAACTGTTTCGCTTTGATTTTAAAATCAACTTTGTCGTCTTCTTCTAACTCAAGTTCATTATTAAATCGATTTGCCGCAACATCGATAATTGGGCTTAGCTTTTGAGCATCAGCGTTATCAAAGTACAACTCAACAAAGCGTTCAACTTCATGCCACTCATAAACTCCTACATCATCGAGTGCATCTTTTAACTCGTGTAGCACATTGACATCTGTAGCCTCAGAAAGACTGGTTGACGTATAGAAAGGATCAAACGAAGCTTTAATATCATCAGTGCTATTGAAGAAATCCAAAACAAATAAATCTTCAGTCTTCTTACCTAATTTAGGTGCAGAGCGATTTAGGCGAGAAAGCGTCTGCACACAGAGTACACTCGCCAGCTTCTTATCCACATACATGGCGCTTAGCTTAGGTTGATCAAATCCTGTAAGGTACTTGTTCGCCACAACAAGCATACGAAACTCGTCTTGATTGATATGCTTAGGAATTTTGTCTTCTGAGCTTTTACGTTTGAAGTTAACATCAAAATACTCTTTGGTATCGGCTTCAGAAAAACCATTCATCTCCGCTTCTGTGTACTCAATGCCATCCACTTCTTTAGTGCCCGAGAACGCAATCAAGGCTTTAAATGGGTTACCCTTTTCGTTTAAAAGACGTGTAATGGCTTTGTAATAGCGGATAGCTGTTTCAATATTTTGAGTGACCACCATCGCCTTGGCTTTGCCTTTCAGCTTCTTGGCATTAACCACCTTATCAGTAAAATGCTCAAGCATAATTTCAGCTTTGGTATTGATGGTTTGCTGCTCTCGCTCTACATAAGCTCTCAGCTTCTTTTGCGCTTTTTGGGTATCGAAAAGCGGATTATCTTGAATCGACTTTTCAATTTCGTAATAGCTTTTATAGGTGGTGTAATTGGCGATCACATCAAGAATAAAGCCTTCTTCAATCGCCTGTTTCATTGAATACAGATGAAAAGGAACAAATGTGCCGTCAGGTTGTTGCTGCTCGCCAAACTTTTCTAAAGTAGAGTTTTTTGGGGTTGCAGTGAAAGCAAAATAAGACGCATTGCCACGCATTTTTCTTGAGCGCATGGCGTTTAGAATTTTATCTTGAGCATCTTCCGCTTCTTCAACCTCAGCTTTGCCCATTGCTCGGTTCATATTATCGTGAGCTGAACCTGATTGTGAGCTATGCGCCTCATCGATGATCACTGCAAAGCGCTTATCACTTAAATCTTCAATGCCATCAATGATGAATGGAAACTTTTGGATAGTGGTAATGATGATTTTCTTACCAACTTCCAATGCCGATTTTAGTTCTGATGCTTTATGCGCTGGGGCAACAATATTCTTAACTTCAGAAAACTCTTTGATGTTATCTCTAAGTTGTTTATCAAGTAATCTTCTGTCGGTAACCACAATCACAGAGTCAAATAGAGCTTCCTCCATGCCCTTACTACCACGAACCGCTGTCGAAACAGGGTAGGTCTCGATAAGCTGATAAGCAGCCCATGTAATAGAGTTTGATTTACCAGATCCAGCAGAGTGCTGGATCAAATAGGTGTGCCCAACACCTTGAGTCGCAACATGGTCAACCAGTTTTCTGACCACATCCATTTGATGATAACGAGGAAAGAACAAAGTACGCTTTTTCAAATCGTCTTTGCTACTGCCATCTAAGCGAACAAAATGCTGAATAATGTTTGCAAGGCTTTCTTTAGTAAACACCTCTTCCCATAGGTAGCTGGTCTTGTGCCCGTTTGGGTTTGGAGGGTTACCTTGCCCATGATTGTTACCTTTATTAAAAGGTAAAAAGAAGGTGCTTTTCCCTGCTAACTTGGTCGTCATGTAGACTTCATCTGTGTCTACCGCCATATGCACAAGGCAGCGACCAAACTGAAGTAGCGGCTGATTAATATCCCTGTCATTACGATACTGCTTCTGTCCGTGATATCGAGCCGTTTGATTCGTCCAATGATTCTTTAATTCAAGGGTGATCAGTGGGATGCCATTGATAAACAGCACCATATCAATTTCTTGGCGAGTATTAACCGACGAATACCTAAGCTGACGAGTTACACTAAAGATATTGCTTGTAAAATTCTTCTTAACTTGAATACTCGAACTGGCAAGCGGAGCTGGATACAACAAGGTCAAATGCGCATCATCAACACTTAATCCTTTTTTCAATAAGTGCAAAACACCATGCTTTTTGATCAGCCTATCAAACCGCTCAACAATTTTACGCTTCCAATCAACAGGGCTATTGCGCTGAAGCTTTTCTATTTCTTCTTTCTGTGTTTGTTGTAAAAAATCCCAAAAATGAAGAGTATCCAATGCATAGTGCATATCAAAACTGGCAGGGTTGCCTTGCTTAAAATAGCGCCCAGAATAATCGGCCTTGATTTCCTGAGTCCCAGCTTTAATTTCTTCTAAGCTAACGCCTGTAAGGTGCTTTTCAATCGCTGATTCAAGAGCTTGTTCATTTGTTTGGCTAACCATAAGACATCCAACTGTTTTTGGTTAATTCACATTGAAGAAAATTAATCTTGCTTGATGTGAAATTGTTCTATCCTTTAGGTGAGCTATTGACATCGGTCGACAATAGCTGCAAAATTCGTTTCGCTCACCTACCATTGAGTAGAAAGAGGTGACCGCTATCGTCCGGTCTATAATAGGCGACCATTCTTTCTCTATATTCATTTAATTTTTTTTGAAGCATTCATCCCACTGAAACAAAGTTAAAACCACTCACATCCTTGTAATTCTGGATTAGTACCGCTCTGATATTCATTAAACCACTTCGCATAATCTTCCCTTTTATAGACTTCTGTGATGTAAAAACACGTCACCAAAAAAGACTCAGATGCCCCAAGCTTTTGGACAATAACAACAAAATCTTGTTGATGTGCCCACAAATAAAAACGTATAGGTTTTTTGCCTTTCGTTTCTTTTCGGTAAAAACATTTAATGTCTGCATGTGCATGATTCAATAAAATAGTTTTAACCCATTCTATTCTTTTAGCTCTATCAGGATCGAGTGGACGTGAAGTGATAACTTGATAACGATTACCTTCTTTTACCCGTACCTTATTTTCACGAGTGGTGATATGCCAAAATACTTTTTCTCGCCCATCACGCATACCTTGTCCTTGTGGATTAACATAAATGCTGTCTGCTAAATAAACATTTTGTGCCACAAAGTCACGATGAAATAATGGATATAGGAAATTAAATGCTTGCTCTTCATCAGGAAATACAGTCAAATCTAATACTTTTGAAAACATTCTCAATTACTCTCCCTGTAATGAACGGACAGGGGCGAAGCGAAAGATATTAAAATTCCTTTCCCAAGGTGGTGTACCATAATTCAGCTCACGGTTTAGCTTTGTTTCTATATAAGCCACAATTTTGTTTTTAATCTCACTATTGTGTTCAATTTCGGTACGGTTTTTATAACTCACGGCACCGATAATAAAGTCGCAAAGCTGAATAAGCTGGGCTTCATAAGACTGAATGATATAAGCAGTCGCATTCAGCTGATAATGAGTTTCAGCTTGAAGAATTCTGCATAATTCCTGAGCTTTACTGCCACCAAGCGTGTCCATGTAATCCAAATAGATTTTGTAAGTGTTTTCTGGGTGTAAAAAATCCCTCAAGGTGTAATAAAACATCTTGTAATAAAACGTATTGTGAGAACCTGAATTATAAGTTTGATGATCAAGCGACTTTTTATGTTGAACCACAGTTGCTTTAAACAATACATCACTATCATCAATCAATAGATCAATCAGGCTTCGATAAAACGGCCATTGTTTTGCTATCAATTTCGTCCACTTCAGTTCAGTATGATAGCTATGCTGATGACGTAACCACTTAATATGTTTGGTCAGCCTAACCGCCTTGTCTTCGCTGCAATGAATAGCGCCTAGTACCATTATGTCTGCGCCATCATGTTCTAAATGGCAACTCTCATCACAGAAAATTTTATAAACTGCCATAGTGTTCGCTCCCTGCGCTTATATCCTGAGGCACTTTAATTTTGCCCGTTACAGCACTGTTGATAAGTGTGGTTTTGTATTCTTTGAGTTTTTCGATGTAAGAGTGAAAAATACCTATCGAATTTTCTGTTTCTGTTTTTATATCTTGGATTTTTTTACACAATATCTCTTGCTCTTCCTTTGGAGGAAAAGGAACTTTTAATTGACCAAAGCTATCTGTATAAAGGCGCATAAACCCAGAAGACCCCGTACCCATGCCTCTTGAAGCTAGCCTAAACTGTGTACCTAATAAAGGGAGTTTAAATAAGGTTAAAAAATATTCTGAGTCTACCTCGTCACTAATATCAAAAATTGCATAATCAGGGCTAACTAACCCATCAGCATATGCTAAACCGAAAATTCCAATACTAGCCCTCATTCGGTTCATCACAATTTGACCTGAAGTAACTTTTTTATAATCAACTAAATGTTCATCCTTTATTTCTTTATCTGAAACATCATCATGTGGAATTAGTCCTATTTCCATTCTCAGAGAATAAAGAGTCTCTTCGCCAGTCTTAGTTCGTTTATTTACTTCAGTAAAAAGATGCTTTAGGCGAGTGACTTCCCAATGTTCTGGGATTTGCCCTATCCAGTCTACACCTGAATCTTTCATTGGGACGTTAGTGTCGAGTCCTTGGGTAACAGCTTGCTGGATAATGATTTGCTTGCGCTCTTTTAACAGCTCGATTTGCTGCTGTTTAATGGCAATGGCTTCATCAATCTGCGCTGTTTTTTTATCGAGAAAGTTGGCAATGGCGGTTTGTTCATTTTCATCAGGTATTGGCAACAGAGAATATCGTAATTCTTCATAACTAATATTTTTTCCTTCTCTTATGCCAACTATTGAAGTTTGTAACTCAGAGATGAAGGCTTGACTCTTGAATAGATATTTATAGTAATGCCTTAATAAGTATCTTTTTTTAGCCTTTAAGACTGTATAGGCAGGACTGATAATACCATCGTGATGACAATACTCTAAGCCTCCCTCAAATGATCTTAAACTGATTGCAAAATCGCCTTCTTCAATAAATTTAAAACTCTCTAAATTACCTGAAGGCATAACCATTCTGCTTTCAACCCAAGTTCTAGGTACAACTCCTTGATTTTGAGTAACAGACAAAAGAGTTTCACTCGCTTTGTTCTTTATTGAAGTATCTTGATAAAGAAACTTCATTTTTATTGCCTTCCAACCCTCAGGAATATCACCCAACCACTCAACACCTGAATCTTTATATGCTTCATATTTAGGCATGGTTGCTAATTCTTTCATCACCTGTTCTCCTACGCTTTAGCGAGTTCAATGCCTAAAATCTCGGAGATCAAGCCTTCGGCTTTTCTCTCTAGGGCGATTATGTCGTTAGCCACTTCTGTAATCGTGCGCAGGGCTTTGTGCTGGTAAAAGTATTTGTTAAAGCTGATCTCGTAGCCGATTTTGACTGAATCAAGGTTGATCCACGCTTCATCCACATGGGGTTTCACTTCATCAAGGAAGTATTGGTGGATTTCACTGTTGTCAGTGTTTTCATCTGCATCTTTAGCTGAGTAGGTTAGGGGTACGGATTCAGCGTCACGTAAGTCTGAGCTTGGCTCGTAAGTGATGTATTCGTTGACGTTATTTGATGGGAAGTAACCAAAGTCTGCCAGTTGAGATTGCTCACAGCCTAAATATTCTAACAGTTCATCCAGCTTGTCTTGTTTTAGCTTAACGACTTTCTTGATGACTTTTTCAGCGCTTTCGTCATACCAACTCACAGCATTAACAACGCTTGTGTAAAACCCTTTGCGTTTACCACTTGCAATATCGCTTAATATTTCTGGCGCAACGGTTTTGAATACCTTTTCGACATCACGCTTGAATTGGTTAAAGTCACTGTATTCTTGGGTGATTGTCTTTTTAAATTCGTTAGCCAGCTCAACCAATAATCGACCATCTTGCCATGTTTTATCATCTAACAGCTTCTTTTTGGCTTTGGCATTAAGGCTAATGTCGTTTTCTTCACACCACGATACAATCGCCTTTTGCTCAGCTTGTAAAAACTCTGGCTGATAAACTTTATCGCCATGCTCGTTGTAGAGATACTCCATCACTTCACGTAACGATTTATCAAAACGCAATGGTGCAATGAGTTCGTCTTTGAACTGTGCCTTACGACGGTCTGGACGTTCGATATTGACTTTGTAGTAACCAAAGTCGGCATTATCAAACACCTTAGACGCAATGCCCATTGGGTCGTTGTTAGCGTCTTTTGTGCGCTCGATGCCTTTACCATCAAGATAAGCTTGAGTGATTTGGGCAATGTGCTGCGGTGAAAATTCGCAGTTTTTATTACCCAAATTTTTACGCAGCTTTCTAAACAGTAAGCTGGCATCGATTAACTGTACTTTGCCTCTGCGCTGCGCTGGCTTGTTATTGTTTATCAGCCAGATGTATGTGGTAATGCCTGTGTTGTAAAACAGGTTATTTGGCAGCTGCACAATCGCATCAAGCCTATCGTTTTCGATAAGGAAGCGACGAATGTTACTTTCACCAGAGCCAGCATCGCCCGTAAACAAACTTGAGCCATTGTGAACCGATGCGATACGGCTCCCTAGAATGCCCTGAGCAGGCGTTTTCATTTTACTAACCATTTCCATTAGGAACAGTAATTGACCGTCGCTAGAGCGTGGTGCGGCATCGACAGTGGCGGTTTTGCCCCAATAGTCAGCAAGCGTTACCTGAAAACGAGAGTCGATGATATCTGAGCCATCTTTAATGTGTTTTTGATCACTTGCCCAGCTTTTGCCATAAGGCGGGTTAGACAACATGAAGTCAAAGCGTTTCGCCATGAACTCATCCGTTGCGAGTGTTGAACCTACTTTGATGTTTTCAGGGTTGTTGCCTTTGATCATCATATCGGATTTACAAATGGCGTAGGTTTCGTCGTTGATCTCTTTTCCGTAAAGGTGAATATCACGCTTTCCGTCAGCAACGGGATATTTTTCTTCAATAAAGTTTTGTGCTTCAGTGAGCATACCACCACTACCACAGGCAGGATCGTAGATGGTAAGCGGATCAGGTAACTGTGCTTCAATTGGGTCAAAGACCAAGTGCGTCATCAGCTCAATCACTTCTCTTGGGGTAAAGTGCTCTCCTGCTTCTTCGTTGTTTTCTTCGTTAAATTTGCGGATCAACTCTTCAAACACATAACCCATGCCCAAATTGGTTAGAGCTGGCATTTTGTTGCCATCAGGATCTTCTTTTGCTGTTGGCGTTAGGTTGATGTATGGCGAAACAAACTTTTCAATCACCTCAAGCAATACGTCTTTTTCTGCCATGTGGCGGATTTGCGATTGCAGGTTAAAGCATTTGATGATTTCTTTTACGTTATCACTGAAGCCAAGCAAGTATTCTTCAACGTTTGCTAATAGAATTTGGCTGTTGTTAGTGGCAGTATTTTTAAGGCTTTTTAGCGTCCACTTAGAGGTGTTGTAAAACACATAACCTGATGCGGTTTTTAATGGTTCATCGTCAAGCTCAACGGCATCCATTTCTTCTTTTTGGAATTTAACTTCGTCAAGCACCGCATGCTTAGTTGGCTCTAGCAAGGTATCGATACGACGTAGCACCACCATTGGCAAGATGACATCACGATATTTACCTCGCACGTACACATCTCGTAAGCAGTCGTCAGCAATCGACCAAATGAAAGAAACCAGTTTGTTATGGACGCTGTGGTTCATCGAATATCCACCTTGAAAGAATAAGAAAAATCAATCGCATTATTGAGTTGTTGGATGATTGATTTATGCCAGTAGCAAAGAAAAAGAACGTCTATTTTGCCTGATAAGTTGTGATTGGTTAAGAGAAAATTGATGGTTTTGAAGGTATGACATTCTCTGAGGTGCATTTCAATTATTCAATACAATACAATGGCCAAATTACAGGACGCCTTACTTATTTGTTATTTGAAAAAAGCTTTCTTTCGGTTGAAGCCAAACTAATAGAAAGCTTTGTATTCAGTAAGTTCTGTTAGCTTATGTTGGAAATTATTTGGACGTAAAAATCTATGTGAATAAGATGCGCTATTGAAAGTTCGAGCACCAAGCTGAATGGATAATGTACCAGTGTTGACAAAATGGTTGCAAGATCAAGTAAATAGCTGAGAATACTCATTGTCATCTCCTTATTGAGATGCAAGTCACATTACTAACTCTCTACAGGAATTAGTGTGGCTAGCGTTAAACCTAGCTTCTTGGGCTACTTGAAAGTATCCACACTCTAAATTTGCCCTTGAAGCTTACCAAGTTAGCTGGCACTGTATAAATAACCAGCCAACAATGAACATAACAGCTGTATTGATTCAGACAAAACTTCATCGTGTTAGATTAGCAACAATTAACCATTGTTCGTTCTATGTAGCCATTGTATTGCGTTGTTTCGAGTTTCTCTTTGCTAAAACTTTGCCTCTTTGCTTTACACTTAATTATCGCTGACATGTGAGAGGCTGGTTAAACCATTGCTATCTAACCAAAAAAAGCGAATGAACGGTGAATATGTGATATCTAACAATACTGCGGACAGTTTTAAGCCGCAATCCCCCACAACTCTTGTATAGAGAAGAAAAGCTAACTTTGTTTATCTAAAATCATTCCTATGATTTTTTAGACTTACGTTTCTTTTTCTTCTGTTTTATCTCTTTATCTAGATAATCGTAAAAATCACACTTACGCTTTGTATTTTCTGATTTTTTTATCTTTATTGCATTTAGAAAGCATAAAATGGAAACAACTAACAAACATAAAACAATTGCCATTGGAATAATACTCATTTCATCGTCTCCAAAATTATTAATCTAAATACAATTTTTAATGTTTGGATGTAACAATACTGCGGACAGTTATTTCTTACTTTAGATATTCATTTTCTCAATTGACATTAACAATAAACATTACACAAATTAAAGTCACTTAACATTCATTGATATAGCGCACGATTGACTGTATCAAGCATTTACCATTAACCGCTTTTTTGTAACTGCTTGAAATTACTGAATCGTTTATACCTTAAACCCAACGAGCTTCTGCCTAGCTATTTGCATCGACTGGCAAACGGCAACGGCTATCGGAATATTCAAACCTTGATGAAGCTATTAGGGGAAGAGTTGGTTAACACAAGAGTACCTAGTAAGCGATTATTCTTTGGTGATTTTGATACCGAAAAGCTAGCAAGTTTAGTAAACCAGCCTCATCAACAGATTGAATCGAGACAGCTAATCAAACATGGAGCAACTCGCTTTAGCTATATGGAGCAAAATTTCTTAGCTAAAGCCTTCGACTTCACTTACTTAAAAGTTTGTCCTCATTGCTATTCTGAAGTATCCACATTCAATTTTCTTAACAGCTTAAAGATGAAAAGCTGTTGCACCAAACATAGATGCAGCTTGCTTTCAATCAATCCCGACAACGGGAAAAAGCTAAGTTGGAGTACCCATCACTTGAAAACAGAATTACCTGAGTGGGTAAAAGATATTCCAGCTAGAGAAATAACCGAACAAGAGTTCCTACTAAACCAGCATATTGAACACTTATGGGAACAACAGCCAAGCTCAATCTATCCTGTTTTAAATAACTTGAACTTGTCGGAACTTATCGATGTCTGTAGTTTTTTATCTCATTTTCACTTGAGGGCATTTCCTACTCACCAAGATTCTGATACCCCATTTTTAATCGCTCACGATTACTTGTGTGACTGGCCGAACAAATTCTATGAATTACTCGATTACTTTCAAAAGCATCCAATGAGAATGAAAGGGCTTACGGGAATAAGAAATTGCTACAGAGATTTGTATGATGATCTTTGTTCTATTGAAAACAGCCAATCTGATGGCTATCGGCTTTTAAAAAAAGCCTTTGATCAGTTTATTCAATCACATTTCAGCAATGGTAATTTCAACTCCAAAATTACTCTTATTGATAGCGATATTCTTTCATCAAGAGCGTTTGTAAACCAAACACAAGCAATGGCAGTTCTGGATATTCCAGTATCTAAGTTCAAAGTCCTACTCAGAGAGTCATTTCTTAAACCTAAAACTGTCCTGAAAAATGGCGATGCTATGTATGCTCGCACAGACATCAACACACTAAAAACTCGACTAGAAAGGTGCTTAAGTTTAGAAGGTGCAGCCAAGCTCCTAGACTTGAGTCAATATCGCTTAAGGCTTTTGATTAATGGCGGGATCATCAAACCCTTACTTAAACCAACCAAAGCCAATAGGGACTGGCTTATTGAAAAAGAAGAATTAGAAAGCTTCGTCAAAAGATTAGTCTCCTGTGCTCAATTGAAAGTAACCAAATCAAACAAGCATCAAGTTAAACAGTTTCAATTTTTTGGTGTAGATTTTCTAGAATTAGTGAAACAAATGCTAGGTGGGCAGATAGCTTATACCTACAACCCTCTCAAACGCTCTCCTATGGCATTTAAACAGTTTATTCCTGTAAGGAGTATGCGTGAACAACCCGATCCTGAATGGTTATCACCAGCTGAAGCCTGCACCTTTTTAGAAGTAAACAAAAACGTTGTCTACGAACTACTCAAGAAGGACTTTATCAAAGGCAAAAAGAAAAGCGTAAAGCGAACCGCCAGACCAGTCCTTCATATTCACAAAAGCAGCGCCATTGAGTTCAAAAACGCTTACCAGTTAAGGCATCAAATCCACGAACCTGAACGCTATACTGTTGTTCACGGGAAGAGTGTTGATGGGTTTATGATTAACCTGTATCAGAGGATCTAAGCTCTACCAATCTCTATTGATTCTTGTTCACTTATTTCAGTATTGATAGCCACGTGCCTTAATACACCTTTTGCGGCTCCCGAATGCTTTTTCACAATAGATATCACACCCTGCCTATCAACAAAGCAATCTACAATATCACCAGCTGTAATTTGTGCTGCAATGCATTGTTGTTTCGGTAACGTAATTTGTCTCTTTGCACCAACTTTAGCCATACACACCTCAGAGATGTATCTTGATTAAGCAATTTTATGGTAAGCCCTCGTGCTAATGAAGTCGAATAATTGTGCTCTGAATTCAAGTGAGTTTCAAAACCCTTTTTCTAGGAGACCAGATACACAGAAAGAACGCAGAGGGGTGCTTGAAGCGATTGTTAAAGGGTATTGCGTGATGATTTATCATACTAACCAATAACGCCTCACTACATTAAAAAATGTTCACAATTAAAGAATTCAAAGAAACTTATGATATGTTCTTGACGTAGCACGCTTTGTGCGTGACTGGAAGATTGAGTAAGCAAAGCCACTTCAAGCTTTCATTTTTACACGCTTTGTGCGTGATTTGTAACACAGCACTGCAATCAGTGCTGTGTTGCGTTTAATCCCCATAAAACTCTCAAGTTTTTAAAACTAAAAGCCGCTCTACACGTCAATTAGCCATGTTGAAAACTATCTTCACTTCAATCCCGATACAAAACTAATAGACCTTACCTTGGCTTCCTCATTTCATAAATCCATTTAAATGGGGTCATATACTGAACAAAATTAGTTCAAATGCCCAACACCTTGTGATAATTTAATCGCTTAAAATCATATGGTTAATTTCCAAGGAAGAAATAAATGAACCTAAAGCGCTCCTTACTTCTCGTAACTCCTTTTTTCATGTTAACAGCCTGCGGTGGCGGCAGCGATAGCGATAGTTCAAGCACACCCAAACCCTCATTTTCGGTTTCAACTTCATCTGCAAACATGACCGCTAATGAGAACCAATTAGTAACTGTTCCGTTAAGTTTTTCAAACCAATCGGGTTCGGTATCTTTAACAGCAAACACAAGCAACATTGCTAATGTGGGTTCCGTTACCTTTACACCAAAAGCAACTGGCTTTGATATTAGCTTTAACGACTTAGACGCTAATGTCACTCATAACTTAAATGTGACCGCTAAAGACGGCTCTGGCGCAACAGCCAGCACTACAATTAGTTTCACAGTTAATAATACTTCTGCTCTACCAAAAATCGAAAAGTTTAACAGCATCAAGCAAAGCATTAACGACATTACCAGCTTTAACGCTGAAACTATGTTGGCTAACGCAATGGTAGAACTTGGGCAGTTATCTGGTGAGCTTTCGGCTGATGAAGCGCTAGCAAAACAAAACGCTTATAAAGCCGCTTTAGAGTCTGTTATTGCTAAACGTGAGGAACTAAAAACCTTACTTGGCACACTACCAGTTAAAGAGTCTGAACTTGACGCTAAATTAAGCACGTTTGGGACTAAGTTTAGCGATACGGCTTCACCCATTAATGCAGCGCTGATGGACTTACAAGGCTCGATTAATGAGATTGTACCAGCGTTAACTTTAGGTAATTTGTACAACGTAAAGACAGGCGTGGTAAGTCAGTTTTATGGCAACCCACAATTCGGTAATGGTTCACCTTGGACGTTCTCAGACAACTACGCTTTTCTTCAAAAGATTGTTATTCGTGACGACCAAACTTGCAACATCAACCTTTAATTGAGGATATGAAAATGTTAAATAAAACTTTACTTTCTATAACCTTAATTGGGTTATCGTTATCAACCTCCGTTAATGCTGAAAATGTTCGAATAGTCGTTTCTCCTGCTCCGACCTATGGTGAATTAAGCGCTCAATCTAGTGGTGCGTTGAAAGAACAAGATGATTCAACTACTGGTAGCAATGTATGCCTAAATGTTGGCTTAAATGGTTCAGCTTGTTTTAAACTTCCACAAGCTAACACTATTCAAAAATACAGCACTCAAGGCGTTAAACGTACTTATACATACAAGTACAAAATGATTGACGTTGAGTACTCAAATACCGATAAAAAAGCGGTTGTTGAAGCACTAAAAAAATCTGGTTTATTTGAATCAGTTGAATTAGACCGCCAGTACAAACCTTTATCTCTTAATGATACGTTTTACCCTAATCAAACATATCTATTTAATAAGAGTGATGAACACCCACACGCAATGAATTTTGAGCAAGCGAACAGCTTAGTTCCTGAAAATGCACAGCCTGTTGGTGTGTTAGTAATTGATACTAGCTTTAAATCAAATACAGACCTTATTCACACTGATGGTTATAGATTTTACACTAGCGGAGCAAATGAAAGTGTTGTCATAAGACCTAACCCCAACTATTTGGATTTACCAGAGTATGCCAATGATGATCATGGTTTAGCTGTAGCGTCCGTTATTGCCGCAACAAGAAACAACTCTTTAGGTGTTGCTGGTGCTGCTAAAAACGTAAAACTTTATGCTGCTGATAACAGGTTGAGTGTAACAGGTCTTGTTCAAGCTGTACTTTGGGCTGCTGGTGAATTAGACCATAGTGAATTCGATAATTTACCAACGATTTCAACACCTATAAAAGTCATCAACATAAGCCAAGGTGGTCATGGTGATTTTGGTTGCCTTAGATTTGAGCAAGAGGCTTTTAATCTTGCATATAGCAAAGGAATTAAAATAGTTGCAGGTTCTGGTAATGATAATCGAGACTCAAAGACTTTTTTCCCTGCATCTTGTGATGGAGTAATATCTGTTGGAGCTACCAATAGTTCTGGTGACAAAGCTTCATTTAGTAACTACGGTGACCAAGTAACAATTTCCGCTCAAGGTGTCGGTATTGGTGTTTTAATGAAAGAAAATAATGGTGCTGTAGGTGGCGGCTCAGGCACAAGTTATTCATCACCTTTGGTAGCATCAGCGTTAGCAATTATGGAGCAAATTAATTCTAATTTATCCGTCAAAGACGCAACACGCTTATTGAAATTTACCGCAACAAAAATTGATACTCAGGACTGTAACACTTTAGGTTGTGGTGCTGGTCTTTTAGATGCTGGTAAATTGGCTGATACTGCAAAATTAATTAAAGATAAAGAAATATCAAAAATTGAACACGCTTTATCTGATAAAAGCGAATGTGAGAAAACTTGGTTCTTAGATCACTTTGGTCAAAAAGCTCGTCTATGTGAGTCGTACAAAGTAACTTTCTTTGCTGGATTAACATCTGATAGTAACACCTATAGACTATCTAAAATCAGCAAAGGAACCGCATTTGATGCACACATTAATGACAGCAACGCAGAGCAACCAGAAGTTGTTCTTTCAACTAAAAATGGCACAGCTTTAGTTAGTGATTTTGATTCAAATACATACGATTACGCTTATCAGTTTTGCTCTACAAAAGACGGCTCTCTTGTATGCGAAAGTGAGTACAATACTTTCGATAAAGTGGAACTATCAAAGCCAGCATCTTGTAGCTAAAGCAGCTATCCATTCTTATCACGTACTATAGTCAACCACCTTTCCATTCAGCGCTGATTCTGAACTGGAAAGGTTCCTCTTCTACGATATAAACTTTCATACCTCACCATTGCGAATCGCAATAAAGTTAAACATTAACAATGATTTACTGTAACTTAATCATAATTAAAAGTAGGATCGTTACAGAGTGTTTTTGTAAGAGGTGAGTATGGGTTCAGCAATGAAAGCAATAGGTGAAGGCAGAGGGATTCCTGATAACAGCGGTATTAAGCGTATGGAATTAAATTTTGGTTTGAGATCATATGATAAGAGGGAATTACAATGAAATTGCTTCACGTAATCGTTGGCTTTTTTTTGCTCACTCTTGCATATGTTTTTGTATTATCAATTCCCATTTATTTCCTGTGGAATTGGCTGATGCCGAGCTTATTCCATCTGCCTAGAATTGAGTATTTACAGTGTATTGGACTGTTGTTTATCATCATGCTAGTGAGGGGCTTTTTTTCGAATGATTAAATTGAAATTTAGTGATGTCACAAAATTATACTTAGCCATCCTTGGCTACTACTTTCGGCTACCTGTGCGGTAGGTCACGTTTCGTAATAATACGTTTTAAAACCACCTGTATTTTCGGCTACCTGTGCGGTAGGTCACGGATAAAGGTATCACAATCCATTTCCCTTACTATTTTCGGCTACCTGTGCGGTAGGTCACTCGACTATGAGGGCGAGCTGTCAGAAGTTTGTATTTTCGGCTACCTGTGCGGTAGGTCACAAGAAAAACCAAAGCAAAATCCCAAACATTTCTGATAGTTAAATGGATTTTTGATAAAGTAGCAATCAAATTTGAACATCCTCTAACCTCCTAATATTTAATGATGTTTACTACCAATAAAATTTAATGCTCAAAACTTAGATCGGGTACAGTTCCCATTAGTACTTGATTTGAAGCTAAGCCATAGTGACCGAAGTCACAATTTACATGATTGACGCCAGATTTTTTTTGAATGTAGAGAGGAAAAGAAGTCTGCTTACTTTTGCTAGTCAAAATCAACTTGTGGAAGCTACCGAACTCTCTTTCGATATACCCAAGCTTGGGCTGATACTCTCTACCACCTTTTTCAGCTCTTTTTTGGCATCGTTCAATTCTGCGTTGTCTTTCTCGCAACGTATATTTAGCAATACCGTTATTTCTTACATATTGAACTTCATCAATACGATTGGGGACTTCTTCAACTCCTGATACAAAGAACAGCCCATCTTCATTCATCATATTGAAATAGCGGTTTCTTCGGAATGATTCGAGATTTCTGTAATCATTAGATACAAAACCGATTTGTCTCCCAACACTTGAATCTGACCATTTTGGAAAAGTAACTCCAATGTTTGTTTGTCCGTTGTGGCTCACAACACCATGTAAGACAGAAATACATCTTGCAGCTAGTAATGAGTTACTAGCATTTTCAGGTAAATATTTGATCATAAAATAGTAACGATTGCGCATAATCACTTACCTCATGCTTTATCACTTTTACGATTAAAAACGCCACCTTTGATTAGCATTGACATCAAATAATGGATTTTGTTTGATATCTCGTCCTCCCCTAATTTGTTGTATCTTAAAAATCGAATATAAAATGGAACCTTTGGTAACAACGAATAAACATCTTGTTTATTTCTGGGTGTCCTTAGCGCAATATGCAGACCATGAACAGCGCCATATTCGCTCACTCTGATGGGGTCTTCAGTGTCAATCCAATCGTCGATAAGCTGAATTCCTGCACCCACTTTGTATTTAGTGAAACATACGGTCATTTGCTCAGAGTTAAGACTCGTTTCAGCAACCGTAGGCTCTTTACCTGCTCTACGTTCGGCTTCTGAGTGTACGAGTTGACTTGGAAGTACTTCTTGCAGTTTCTCAGCCCTAATTTTTGCTTTAATACTCAGAGTGATAACACCTGTAGATGACAATGCTGTATCAATTAGATCTATTAGTTCATCTAGCTCATCTTGATAATCTTCCCAGCCATCACTCCATTGTAAGCATTGAATATTTTTTACTTTTATTAACAGGTTACCTCTACGTTTAATTGTTAATGTTATTGGCCAATCTGATTCAATATTTTTCCATAGCCACTGACCACGAAGAATATTTTTTGCATAGCGCTTTGCTAATTCATGGTATCCATTTCGATCCTTATAGCTTTTAGCGAAACGCTGGAGATATTTAGAAACTTTTAGATCATCATGCGCATGCGGTTTACGACTCTCAAATAGAAACTTTAGGGAGAACTTACAATAGAGCCATTTTGCCTCATATGGCACATGACAATATAATGTCGGGTGAAGTTGTGTTCGTCCTAAGTGATAAGAGCTTATATCTTTGATAGATTGATCTCTTTGCCCTTCGCTAAAGGCTGAAGAGCTTGAGTTAGCAATCCGTTTGACGATAGTAACAGGCAATTTAATATCAGAGTCTGGTGACTTACAGTAGAAAATGGCATCAGATGGACGTAAGGAACCTCGATAAGATAAGCTCAATGGAATATCCATGATTTGTACTCCTATTTTGTCATCAAAATGCTGAACTCAGATATTCTGGGTGCCCAAAATGCGTTATCAAAGAAGAATTTTAATCCTTTTTTATTCGCATCAATCGGATGTACACATTTAGCAATACCTAATATTGGCTCACCAAAACAATGTCTTGAACTAATAGCCCCCTCTCTAGATTTCGGCTGCTCTAGGTATGCATAACCGATATGGACGGGCTTTAGCTCCTTGTCTCGTTTAAGTAAACTAGATAGATCAGAAATGCATCTAATTCTGTGATCAGTTGGACATAACCAGCATCCTTCATGCGAAATAAACCTTAAAGATGAAAAGAGTTCTTGAATATTTGAAGTGAGATAAAATTGTTTCTTAATCTTTTTTTGCGAAAGAAAAATTTCACCTCCCATAATCCGTTCTGGAAATGAGTTGGCTAACACCTCAAGACTGATGTTTGCTTGCAAATTATTTAGCCCAGCTACACGAAAAACTAAATCAAATTTCATTTTGCTTTTCGGAAGGTCGATTAACGCTGGTCGAGAAGGTGTATATTGACCTGCTTTGCCATTTATACGGTCAAATTCAGGTAACGATGAATTGCACTTTACTTGATAAGAGTGAACGAATATCGAAACCCCTTTTACTTTCAAATAAATACCTGATCGCCTTAAATTCAGCTCAAATTCATGAGAAAAACCCGCTAGAGCAATGATCGAAGGCATTCCCCACAAATACTTATTGCTCATGGTATTAATATCTTCAGCCGTTATGTTTTTAACATGTAGGTAAGTAAAATTTGATTGAAGGTGCTCTTCATAAGCATCTTTGTGCTGTAACACATATTTTATTTGGCGTTTTAGCAATTCAAGCAGCTTAGGATGGTAAGCAAATTTTTGAGTGGCATCATTTTCACTTAATTGCAGGTTAAGCTTGGCCCTCAGCTTAACCGCTAGGCTTGGTACATCAGCATTCCCATATTCGACTAATTCTTTTATCAATGAGCCTTCTCTAAGTTTTTCCTCATCAAGATTGGCATATTTTTTATATCTCAGAACTCTGAATAACCAAAGGTAGATAACTCTACGTATGACTTTAATTGCATCAATACGAGCAAGACGCTGGGCTCTTAGTGTTGGGTAGCGACCCGAAAATGTAATTTCGTACAGCGCCTTTTTAAACCGAGTAAAGCCAAGGGATTTATTGTAAAACAGACTTTCATCTGCGAGTTGATTAACATACTTTTCTAACTCTCGATGGTGATGCATCGTATTCGGGTAATAGCGAAGTACATTTATTCTTCCACCCAATGCTGTAAGCAAACTTCCAGTATTCGTGTATCCCTTTTGAGGATAAAAAATCCACCTATATCTGAGGTTATCATTCGCAAAGGCTTTTTGAAGTTCAGAAAGCACCTTATGGTTAACAACTGGGGTAATAGTTAAATAATCATCTTTATATGGGAATCTAAGTTGGATGGTATTGTGGACTTGACTAGGTAAATGCGTTGCCAATGAGCTTTTTAATATTTTAACTACTATGCCTATGTATTGGAGACTGAAACCAAGATCTAGAAATTGTCCTATCCAAATAGCTTCACAATTTGCAATTAATTCGGCTAGACAGGTTACTTTTCCATTCCAACAAAATTCTGTGATTAAAGGAAAAGATCTTGTTACACGACCACCATTGTGAGAATAACCATAGCTAGTCGAGTCAGTACAGCCTTCACTGCATACACCATTAATTCCCTTATTTAAAATTCTGGCTCTGATCACCTGTTCTCGTACTCGAATGTCAGGATATTTCGAGTTATGTGTATGTATCCAAGACGATTCTGACAGGGTTACGCCAAAATATTTTTTGTCATTTAAAAATTGCTTTGCCGAATGAAGATCTAGTAAATCAATGTGTTCACTCTTTGAGTATCCAAGGTTGATAAGTATCAGAAACATCTGAGCTTCATAACCTGAAGCATCGATTGGTAGATTTGAGGGCTTCAGTCGATCTCGAATTTTGCTATTTCTCAAGGAGACTTTTTCAATGTTGAGTAACTCTTTGAGATTATCCATTTCACCAAGCCGATATCATGTGCTCAAACATGGAAGTGTTTGAGCCTTGTGCTTGGGTTAGCTCGATAACCTCTCTCAAGTAAAAAATTGGAATATGAGGCTTATAAATAGCCTCTGTTGGGACTCCGAACTTGACTTTCAAGTATCCATCCTCAAGCAGTCGAAACACTTGCTCAACTGATGTCCTGAGTAGTAGTGCACTATCGACTTGATTGATTAGCGTATCTGCAATATTGGCATGTTGGCATTTTGGATAACGGTTAACTAAATCAATAAAATAGTTAGCCAACTGATCCAACACTAAATTGTTCACTCTGTTTGTTGTTACCAGTCTCGTATTCTGTAATTGCTCACACCAAATGTCGTTTACCGAAATTTGGTTAAATCTTGAGGTCTGCTTTTCAATAGCCTTGCTTTCTTGTGTTTTCAAATAAGACAAGTAATTGTCAGGCCAATTTGAAAAATAGCGATTGAACTTTGGAAGAAAGTAGTCATCATCGAGTTCGACACCACTGTGCTTTGAAAACCACAAATATTTACCGAACTCTAGCGAGAGCTTGTCAGCATTTTCTGATGATTCAAAAAGCGATGCCGACATCGATTCTTCAGTTTTTTCTGATGGTTTGATTTGCCTAAAGTCATAACCACACGAGCAAAGCTCTATATTTTCACTTTGAATGTAGTTGATATCATTTCCGCATTCAGGGCAGTTAAAAATTAGCTTTACTTGGTGCTTAGGACAGCGCTGTATGGGCTTTAAATGCCAAATAAATCGAATATAATTTCTTTCTTGAAGGCACAGGGGGCAAACAGGAATTACATGCTCTCTAAGCATGATATTTGGAAAAAGCACATTACTTCTTGCTAGAGCTACATAACTTCCAAAGTGTCTATTGGTTCTCAACACAGCTACTCTTAACAAGCAACTGGGTTGCAAATCACAAAATTCCTCCAGCAATTTTATTGCTCTTACACGATATGCACTGGAGTTATGTGCTTTGTGTAAATTCAACCTTGATAGGCTAGCTGATAAAGCACCTTTTAACTCTTTATCTCGCAGGCTAATAAAAGCACTTAAGCTTTGAAGAAATAAGCTTATTTTTTGAAAACCATTGCTATGAGCACAACGAATGAAATAACTTTCAAGTGCTTCGTCTGGAAACAATTTTATTCGTTTAAGAAATTTCATTGTTTGATGATAATCCGATAATTAGAAGATCAATCGAATTTGTTTAGTACTTAGTGTTCTAAATTATTATTACTTTTTGGACAAAACTTCAGATAACTTCAAATCATCAAATTTAATTTTTGTATAAATAGCATCAACTATTCTTTCTTCTTTTCTTTTTGCATTTTTTTTGAATTTTGAACTTGTCTTTTGTTGATATGCGATGACATCACGAACAGATTTAATAGAGAATGGATTTTTTTCTTTAAAGTTGGCATTTTCATTAACAGCTTCAATAAAATTACTTTCTTCTACAACACTTTTTCCTTGTAATATGGCATTTTCACAAGCTGGAATGATTGTTCCATCCATTAGCTCAGAAATATTGCCATGAGAAGCAGCAAATAACCTGAAAGCCATCTCTACCTCCCATAATGTTCGATAAACATTAAGCGGTAACTTTTTTTGAACGTTTTGAAGAAACATTTGAAATTTATTAAAATTTTTAAGAGTGTAGTTTGATAATTCAAAGTGATATCTCACTCTTCTTCTTAGTTGCGCATTTACATCAATTACAGGCTTCGCCCACGGCACACCAACTAATACGATTGGTATGCGACTTTCATTAATTAAAATTTTGAACCATTCACCAATTTCTTGAATAACATTTTTATTAGTTGTTTCGATCGCATGCTGAACTTCATCAACAATAATTAACTCTGTCTTTACTTCCTTCAGAAGATAAACCAGACTTTGAGTCAGCTCTCTAACATCACCCTTTGGCCTTTTCAAAGGATCACCTAACTTACTAAGCAATTGTGATACAACTGGTTTAGGGTGCTTCGCCTTAGGTAGTTGACAATATAATACAGGAACAATGGTTTTTTCACCGTCATCACAACTCACATCGTAGCTGGGGTGACTTTCAAGGTACTGCTCGATAAAAAATGTTTTACCAACGCCAGTTTCTCCCGTTAGTAACATACACTTGGGAGGAACTCTATAATTGTGTATTTTGCTGTACTCTCGAATATCCTTCAAAGCAATCAAAGTCTTTTCTAATGAGTCAGTAGGCACAAAAAAAATTAGGCTTTCTATTAAATCATCTTCCTTTTGCTTCATATCTCTGAACCTTTGGAACTAAAAGTTTAACTTGTCTGGCAACGAGTTATGAATACCATCATAAATTTCTAGCACCTCATTTGATTCTTCCGTATCAGAATGAATCTCTTGAACAGTAGGAATTTGTGTTGATATATCAGTAACAGATGACTTAACTGTTTGATCAGTTTGTTGTCCCACATTCATAAATCTTGAAAGCTTTTGACTTGATGATATTTTCTTGGAACTGGCAGAATCTAAAAAATTTGAAATCAGTTGCATAATTTTCATTTTGGCAGCAGCTAAATTTTCAGTATTATGCTCTTGTTGCAGCTTATTTTTATTGAACGCTTTAATCACTTGATGTTGATGTAAGCTTAGCCCTTTTGCATATTTTTGATCTACGGCAGGCACTTTGAAGTAGTGCTTGTAAGAAGGGTTTCTCTCATCTAAAACATAGATAAAACCAAGGTCTTCTCTGTTATATTTCATAGTAACCTTAGTAAATCCTACTTCTGATCTGTATTTCAACAATTCATCATTGTCATACCAAATATGATCAAACACGATTCCAGCAGGGCTATTCTTTCTATCTGTCGTTTCTGAAAGGACAATATCTAAATCATCCTTATTCATGACCCTTCGAGGTACTGATTTAAGATCTTCTTGCCAGCTAACACGGGGAATAATTGTACCTTTAGAGACTAAATCTTGTTGATAAACATCAACAATCCAAACATGGAACAACTTTAAAAACAAATCCATTGTTATCACAGCATGCTCTTGAGGATTATAGAGATTAGTATCAACAATATCTGGGAAAACCTTACCTTTCATATCGTCGAACAACTTAGTATTGATACTCTTAAAAAAAGATTCAACAGAACCTTTATACCAAGGGTGTTTAGCTGGGTTTCGTTCAATTCTAATATTTAAATCATGACATGCGTCAATTAAGGCTACACTTTCAAAATCCTTTCCCCTATCAACAGCTAATGTTTTCGGAATACCATAACAATCCCATTCACTCTCTACTTCAGGATAAAGTTCCTTTAGGTATGTTTTTGGTAAAATGGAATGCTTTAATGCTCTCGCAACACTTAAATAGGAAGGTTTCTCAAAACCAATGTAGAACCCTAAAATTGATTTAGACTTATAATCAAGTAATACTGTGATATACGGACGCCCCAGTATCATTGATAACTTACTATCTACGATGAATAAATCTGCTTGAGTATGATCAACTTCTACTCGCTGAAGAATAAACTTAATTTCTTGAGAAAGTTGATTAAGTTTAAACCTTTTCCTAGCTTCATCTTTACCTAACCTTGCAGCAAAAATTTCGTTCTTAGCAAACTTTTCTAACCGTTTTATAAATGCAGATAAAGAGGGAACTTTTATTTTCTCTGATTTAGAAAGAATCTTATTATCATAATTAATTAATGTCTTAAGATAATCATATGCACTAGAAATTGATGGTCGCTCAGGGGTTTTGAAATACTCAATCGCAGCCGCGATATAAGGCTCTTTGATTTCATCTAATTTAACATTTCTATTCCCTTTTGCATGATGGATAGGAAGTAAAGCCCGAATACTACAGTTAGCATCTCTAAAACTCTTTAACCAATATTGAACCGTTCGAACCCCTGGCTTTTTGGTAAGAGTAGTGAATGAATTTGCGTTATAAATTTGTTCAACAATAGGCTTAAGTATCGTTCCGCTATGCGACTTCAAATTTTGTTCTAAAATTCCAGAAACAAAAATATATCGCTCTCTTGCCTTCTGCTTTGACTCTTCTGGAAAACTGGCAAAATCTATTACATTGTTTTCTAATAGCTTTCTTGTGCGAAGATCTTTTTGGTGAATGATTGCAATACCGGATACAATTAGCTCATCGAGTTCTCGGCTTTTTCTTGTCGAAGCAATTCCTGAAAAGCTATCAATCAATTTAATTATATCTGGGCTGCTATAGATTATTTCATATTGATGACTAACATCATGATTTTTGATAGTTATAAAATCACCAGTTTCATAAGTAGCATTCATAACTCTCACCACTATGCTTAATCGAAGTTTGAGTTGATAAAAACTCGGTATCTATGGGCGCTAAAATCTTTCGGTCGAAGATAAGCTTATAAACTTGCTCAAGCTCTGAATCAAAGTTAACTTTAGGCAATAAATCTGAAATTAAAACATCATCATTTTGATCTAAGGTATTAATTACTTTTACCAAGAAGCCTTTATCTAAAGCTTTATCATGAGAAGCCCAAAGTAGCGTAAGATTTTCATATAGTGGCTGCTTTCGAATCTCATCTTCGGTTAATACTTCAAATTCGAATCCTTGAGACTCACAAGCGGTTTTAATAGCTAAACGCCAGTCATCAAAGTCGCTAATTCGATCAATATCTCGATTATACTTGATTTCTATAAGACGTTTCTTGCCATCAAAGTAATTAACTAATAGATCAGCTGTGTAACAGTGCTTTTCGTCATTGAGGAAATATTTGATACAATGAGGTTGGGGCTGGTAGCTTACAACCTTAGGGTCAAATTCAAGGTAGTAACAAAGGTCTGCCTCAAGAGTCCCTTCTGTAAAAGTAGTCTCATCTAGTGATTTTTTGGCAGGAAATACGTTTATAGATCTCGACATCAATTTCTTGACGTCTCGCCTACCTCTGTTTTCATCGTCTTTACACATTAGCGTTGCTCCAGAGTGGTCACAGCGCTAGACTCTTCCTTTTACTATGTTAAAGCAAGTTAACCTTTGTTAATGCGCAAACTTATGGTGTAGCAAAATGCAAGCTTATGGTGTATTAATGCAAGCTTATGGTGTAATCATCAAGTCATATTTCGGCCAAATCCCCTTTAGTTTCAAGCCAAGTCTTACGATCACCACTACGCTTTTTCGCCAATAACATATCCATTAGAGCAAGAGTTTCTTCGGCGTCATCAATGGTTAATTGCACCAATCGGCGAGTATTCGGGTCCATAGTGGTTTCCCGAAGTTGCAGCGGGTTCATTTCACCTAGACCTTTAAATCGGGTGACTTGTACTTTGCCTTTTTTATTTTCAGCAGCAATACGGTCTAAAATGCCCTGCTTTTCCCCTTCGTCTAAGGCATAAAACACTTCTTTACCGATATCGACACGGAATAACGGTGGCATGGCAATATATACATGGCCTTTTTCGACTAGCACTCGATAGTGCTTCATAAATAAAGCGCATAACAGTGTAGCAATGTGCAATCCATCGGAGTCGGCATCAGCCAGAATACAAATTTTGCCATATCGAAGTTCAGAAATGTTTTCGCTATCAGGATCGCAACCAATAGCCACTGAAATATCATGAACTTCTTGTGACGCTAATACTTGTGAAGCGTCTACCTCCCATGTATTTAAAATTTTACCTCGTAGCGGCATGATGGCTTGAAATTCACGATCACGCGCTTGTTTGGCACTGCCGCCTGCCGAGTCCCCCTCCACTAAGAAGAGTTCACCTTGCATAGGATCTTGAGTGCTGCAATCTGTGAGTTTACCCGGTAATGCTGGTCCTTGAGTGACTTTTTTGCGTGCGACTTTTTTGGCAGCTTTTAAGCGTTTTTGTGCATTGTTGATGCACATTTCCGCCAACGCTTCAGCGTATTCGGTATTGGAATTTAACCACAAAGAGAAGGCGTCACGAACGATACCAGAAACAAAAGCGGCACTTTGACGACTAGAAAGCTTTTCTTTGGTTTGCCCTGCAAATTGTGGATCTTGCATTTTGATGGACAATACGAATGACGAGCGATCCCAAATGTCTTCGGGCGACAGCTTAACACCACGAGGAGTAAGATTACGAAATTCGCAAAATTCTCGCATAGATTCCAGCAGGCCTTGTCGGAAACCGTTGACGTGAGTACCACCTAGTGGAGTTGGGATCAAGTTAACATAGCTTTCATTAAGACATTCACCACCTTCTGGCAACCATGTGATGGCCCAATCAGCGGCTTCCAATTTAGCGCTCATACTACCAACAAAAGGCTTTGGCGGCAGCATTTCGTTCCCTTTTGTGGATTCTTGTAGATAGTCATTTAAGCCATCTTCATAATGCCACTCTTGGGTTTCACCCGTTTGCTTGTTGGCAAATTTGATTTTTAGACCGGGGCAGAGGACCGCTTTAGCTCTCAGCAAATAAGTAAGCTTAGTGACGGAGAAATTAGCTGAATCGAAATAACTTGCATCAGGCCAAAAATGTACTCTAGTGCCTGTATTGCGGCGACCACAAGTGCCTATTTCTTGTAACTCTTCAACCTTATCGCCATTTTCAAACGCCATTTGATATACTTTTGCGCTGCGGCGTACCGTAATTTCTACGCGTTTTGATAAGGCGTTTACGACTGAGATCCCCACCCCGTGCAAACCACCAGAAAATTGGTAGTTTTTATTGGAAAATTTACCACCCGCATGGAGCTTTGTTAGGATCAACTCCACCCCAGGGATACCTTCTTCAGGGTGAATGTCCACCGGCATGCCACGCCCGTCATCAATCACTTCTAGAGAGTTATCTTGATGTAGAATCACATCAATTTTACTTGCATGGCCAGCCAGTGCTTCATCGACACTGTTATCAATCACCTCTTGACCTAAATGGTTCGGACGGGTGGTATCCGTATACATGCCAGGACGACGTTGAACTGGCTCGAGTCCGTTTAGCACTTCAATAGCATCAGAGGTATATTGATTGGTCATAACTGGTTTCTAGCGTCTCTAGGTTAATAATTGGGAGTATAACTATTTGTTCTATAGTAACAATGTTGCGATGCCAATTAACAATTTGTCAACTGTAAAAATTCGGCAATGGCAGGTAAATGATCCTTATAACCCACGAAACTATGATCACCACCAGCTTCCAACGTCATCTTACAGCTATGATACTTACTTAATGCCTGTCTGTAATCCAATACTTCATCTTGCGCTTGTTGTAACACATATATTTGATCAGGTCGGCGAATGGTAGGCGTATCCAGTTCAAGTAATTGCTGTTGATGTTCAGGGATGACTTCAAAGTATTCTTGGGTATATGGATTATATTGCTGCCCAAGCCAATCTTTCATCAATTCATAGGGTTTTACAGCTGGATTGATCAAAACGGCTTTACCGCCATAATGCTCAACTAAATGTGTTGCAAAGTAACCACCCAATGACGAACCTATAAAGCGTAGTGGGTGCACATCTTGTTTCGCCGTTTCCACAATGCTTTTTAGTAGTGCCATTGCTTTACGTGGACAATAAGGAAGTTGTGGCTGATAAAAGGGTAAATCAGGAAAATGCTGTCCAATAAATTGCGCCGTCTCAAGTCCTTTTTCTGACTGAGGGGAGCTGTTAAATCCATGAATATAAAGCAGCATAGTTCCTCACACTGCGGAAATTAACCTACTAATATCCGCTGGCTTCATGCTCAGGTGAAAAACGCTCACCTTTAACACGATAAACAGTTGTTCGAATGCTACCATCACTCTGTAATTGCAGCAATCGATAACCCGGCTGCAATCCATCCAATGCAAAGTGATTAGACTTAGGCGTAAATTGAATACAGGTTGACGGCGTAGCAAGCAGTGGGATATTCCCATGTTGTCCTTTGTAAACTTCATTTACCTCTTGGTGAACATGCCCCCAAACAATCCCTTTAACTTGAGAGTAGGCTCCGACTCTCGCTAGAAATTCATCTCCATTTTGAACCCAATGTTGATCAAGCCAACGGCAACCGACAGGGATAGGATGATGATGCATAACAACAAGTAAATGTTTCTCTGGATAGGATTGTATAACTTGATCTACAAATTCAAATTGATCTTCTTCAACACGTCCAGCTGGCTTACCCTCAATCGTGGAGTCGAGCATTACAATATGCCAATTATCAAAAATCACATGCTTTTGAGGAAAAAGTTGCTTCCCTTGTAACGCTTGATGCATCATATAATTTTCATCGTGATTACCCGGTACAAAGTGACAAGGTAATCCAAGCGCCTGACTTTGCTTGGCGAAGCGATGATAAGACTCAACACTATTGTCTTGGCTGATATCTCCGGTCATTAACATCAAATCAGCGTGATGGTCATTATTGATGGCTAATTCTATAACCGCCTCAAAACTCTTCGAGGTGTTAACACCCAAAAGTTGTCCTTCATCAGAAGCGAATAAATGTGTGTCAGTGATCTGCAATAATTGGATACAGCCCTGCTGTTTTTCAGTGTAGGTGGAACTGAAGTTAGTCAATGTACTTTCCCTATCCATCATTCATCTTCAATTGCCGTTTGGCAACCTAATATGAGTAATTCAGATAAAAATGCATTCATTTGATATTTTTCATTAGTTTGATGCATTTTTGGATTCGGGTAATCATACACTGGTAAGAGTTGATAAATCTGTTGACTGCTTAACACTTCTGCCAACTGAGCATCATGATATAACCGCACTAACACTTTGGGCTGTTTAATATAATTATTCGCAGGAAAGCTGCGACGTATCTCAATAAGCTGAGTATATTTGGTATTCTCAAAAAGTTGGGCTTCTAATTGAACTGAACCTCTAGAAACTGACCATGTATCGCCAATATCTGCCTCAACTGGCAGCCAACGTAATAGTGCATGATAGTTTCGGCCGCACAAGGCTAAATATTGACTAACATTAGGTCGGTATTGAGGCTTTGTGTTCAGCATGCTGGCTATCAACCTTGAATTTCTTGATAGTGTAATTGTAGCCATTGTAATCCAATGACTGTAGCGGCATTGTTAATTTTTCCTTGCTCCAACCATTGATAAGCTTGGGCTCTTGAGACCACATGCACTTTAATGTCCTCTTGCTCCGAATCTAAACCGTGAAATCCTTGCGCCTTGGAAGCATCCACTTTGGCCCAATAAAAGAAAAAACGCTCTGATGTGCCGCCTGGACTAACCAATATTTGATTAACAGGCGTCAGTGTTTGAGCCACCACCCCAGCTTCTTCTGCAAGTTCAGCGTGGGCTACTTGCTCTGGTGTGCGATTTTTATCAACCATACCAGCCACTAACTCTAATAACCAAGGGCTTTCACTTTTACCCAATGCCGGAATACGTATTTGCTCTATAAGCACCACTTGATCCAATACAGGATCATAAGGTAATACCACAACCGCATCTCCACGCTCAAACACTTCTCGACTTACAGGCTGGCTCCACCCTCCTGCAAATAACCGATGAACAAATTGGTATTCCTCAACTTTAAAAAAGCCTTGAAAAACCGTTTGCTTACTCAACAACTGTACATCATTATCGTTAAATTCATTCATTCCAATTCTTGCAACCGACAGTTTCAATTTTCTCTAAGGTTAACACACAGATAGCTGATAAAATCTGTTACACTTCGAAGTTGACTGAAATAGAATTCATTTTTACTATTTATCATCTAGTTGTACAGGAAAGCGTCGGGAAGCGCCAACCACCTAAAATAATTTAAGGTAGATAAATACCAATTAATTTAGGTAAATTTTAAGGTTATTGTCTTGAACAAAGGCATCATGTCTAAAGGGCAGAAAATGAAATTTAAGATGAAATCCATATGCGCAGCACTGGCCTTCGCGGCAACGTCTTCAGCGGCATATGCTGATAATTTACTTCAGATTTATCAACAAGCACTGACGAACGATCCAATCGTGCTACAAGCTAAAGCACAGCGTGACTCGTTGTTTGAAAAAATTGAGCAAAATCGCTCAGGATTAATGCCGACCATCAGTGGTACCGTTGGTTATAACAAAACTTGGGCTAATTCTAACCCAAATGCTCAGGGTTACAGCGCTGGGGTAACACTTAGCCAAAACCTTTATAATCACAGTGTATGGATTGGGCTCGATCTCGCAGAAAAGGCCGCCACTCAAGCAGATTCTCAATATGCGGGTGCATTGCAAGATCTAATGATGCGCGTCACTTCAGCATACTTCGATGTATTAACCGCTAAAGATGACTACGAATTTAAGAAAGCCGAAAAGCGTGCAATTGATCGTCAGCTAGAGCAAACCAAACAACGTTTTGCGGTAGGTCTAACAGCGATTACCGATGTTCATGAGGCGCAAGCGCAATATGACTTAGCCACTGCATCTGAAATATTAGCGCAAAATACGCTGGATAACAGTTATGAAGCACTACGTGAAATCACTGGTGTGGACCATTTGAACATTGATACCTTAGATACTAAACGTTTTTCAGCTACGCCACCGTCACCTCAGTCGAGTAATGAATGGCTAAAACTTGCCGAAAACAAAAGTATTGCTCTAACGTCTGATAAGATTGGTAAAGAAATCGCAAAAGAAGCAATTGATGCTCAATGGGCAGGTCATTTACCAACCTTGAGTTTAAATGGCAGCTACAACAAGAATTTCAATGGTAAAGGGCAAATACCAGTAGACCCGACTAACCCTCTAAATAGAAATACAGTTTTTGATAACATCGCCGACAGTGATAGCCGCTCAATTGGTGTAACCTTAAACGTGCCTATTTTCCAAGGCTTTGCGGTATCATCACAAGTTAAGCAAGCGCAATACGCCTACGTTACCGCTAGCCAAAAATTAGAGCAAACTCATCGCAGCGTTGTGAAAAATGTGCGTAATAACTTTAACAATGTAAAAGCATCTATAAGTTCTATTAAAGCCTATGAGCAGTCTGTACTTTCTTCTGAAAGTGCTTTGAAAGCCACACAAGCTGGTTTTGAAGTGGGAACTCGTACCATTGTTGACGTTTTAAATCGTACTCGTGATTTATATAACTCGAAACGACAGCTTTCTGATGCCCGCTACTCATACATAAAGTCAATTCTTGCGCTAAAACAAGCTGCAGGAACATTGAATGAAGATGATATTATCGCCATTAATAATGGTTTGAATAAATAATCTTTTTCAAGCTTTCCACTATAAAAACCGCACCAAGCAGAGTGCGGTTTTTTATTTCCTGATCATCACTGGTTTTGCATCATGGATGTAAAAATAATATGAATCTGTTGTTACTCTGCTCAAAATACGGTTACTATTTGTCAATAAAATTCGCAGTAGCCACGGTGTTATGAGCATTTCTGTTTCTCAAATAGATGATAAAACCAAAGATGTATCAGCTAAGCGTAAGCTACTTAGTTTAGCGCCGAGGATTGGATTGGCCGCAGATGGTAAATATCAACCCAGTAACGCTTCTTTAACCGAACGGGCGAAGTATCGAAACGAGCAACAAGCATCTGTTTTCCAAAAAAATCTAGAAGCCATATACAAACAAGCTTTGGCATTGACCCCTGCGAATGTGACAGGAGCTGAACTTGATCCCGATTGGCTTCACCATTTTTATAATTTAGCCGAAACTATCCATAACCCAAAGATGCAAGAGTTATGGGCGAAGATCCTTACTCGAGAAATTACATCTCCCGGCCATTTCAGTATCGCCACTTTAAAGCGCTTAACTCAACTTACCCAAAAAGAAGCGCAAATCATGGAAAAAGTGACTTCATTAACCTGTACCATTAATCGTGATCCACAGGTTAAATTGTTAAGCCATTATCGTATTACCGGCGGTTGGCGACATTGGCTCAGCAAGTCCCCTAAGCAAACGCTCAATTTAGCAAAAGTTGGGATACCATACTCGTATATCGTAACGCTTATTGAGGCCGGTATTTTACTTAAGCAGGAATTCGAAACTGGCCAACTTGCCGCTAAACAGCCCGTATTACTGGATTTTGGACTTGACACCTTGCACCTTACCCCCAAGCACCGCCAACTGGTATTAGGCTATTACCGCTTTTCATTGATTGGAAATGAGCTCGCTCAGTTACTTCCTCCTCGTCCTCAAACGAAGCAAGCAAATCTCGCTTTATCAGAATTTCTAAATACAGACTTTCAAATTACTGATTCAACTAGAAAAATAAATTCTAAATGAATAGTGGATTAATATTTCACCCCCACAAAAAACTAAACAACTGATTTTAAAGTAATTACTATAACATTCGTGTTTTTCATATTTGGCATACTGGCTACAATATCTCTAGTATGAAAGCATAGGTGTTTTTATTAACTTAAGGAATGCAGGTGGCTGAAGGGTCTGTTTCACTATCAAAAGCAACTGCTGCCCTCCCTATTGAAGTATTTTGGAGTGACGGCAGCAAGCAGGAAAATGGACTACAAACAATTAAAGGGCTAGAGAGCATTCCGCTAAGCCTGCGGGATCAAAAACTGCTACAGATCAAAATTGTTGATGAAAATGATCCCTCAGCAACAAGAGCTGTCTATTTTAATGTAATTGAAAGTAATAATAACCATTACGAATTATTTTTTGATGCAGAAAACGATGATTGCGACTCTAGCAGTCAAGCTGCTATCCATGTTTATGATGCCTATAACCAATGGAAAAAAGCAATTTCAGCTGCTTTTTTTCCCAATGAGTGGATCATCAATAGATACTCTATTGTAGCAACCTATAAACCAACTGCCCATATTGACAAAGCATCTTGTGTAAATAAGCCATATCAATTCGATTATATTCCTAAACCAATAATGATCACATCACAACTCATGGGCCTACCTGAACAGCATTGTGGAGAAGTCACTGTTGTGTGGGATCGAAAAAAGAAAATGGTTATGGGACTGAATCAACTAAATGTATTAATGGCACAGAAAGCCACATTGCAAGCCTTAAAAGTAAAAGTCATTTCCTCCCTCACACATCAGATAGTTGATGAACTCTATTTCGTTGTCCAAAAGGAAGATGAAGGCTTACGTTTGCTGGCGCACAGCTCAATGGATTTATCTGTAACAGATAAAGAATGTAGCACATCTTATGCGTTGATCCATAAGACCTTTAATGTACTTCAAGCCAAGCTTCTCGCAAAAGAATTTAGACCAAAACCGAATGATATATATGAGCTAGTCGCTTTTTATTCTGATAAACAAGAAAAGTGCTATTTTTATCAGATTCCGATATTTTTTGATATGGTTTCCCCTAAAGCAGCGTCAAAAATAGCAGGAATTCCCCCCCTTAAAAAATTAACCTTTAAGGAAGCTAAAACGCAAGCAAAGCGAAAGCATAAATATGATATTCCAGCAAATAGATTAAGGCATTTTGATTTCGAGTCCACTCTGCGTTTTTTTAGAACCAAGATCACTAAATCAACTGATGAAGCACAAACGGCCACACCAGTAAACATTGATTGTGCCTTAGAAAAACACCTTGACATTCCGGCACAGCGAGATGTGTTGATAGAGAATCATATTATTCTTGACGAAGATCAGCTTCCTAATTTTATGGAAGAAGCCGTAGAGCAATTTGCGGCATTGGCACCTTTTGCTCAAAAACAATTGTTGTTCATTCCTATCGGATTACATCGAAATAAAGCACAGGCAAAGCATTCTGTATTTTGTGTGGTGACAAAAAAAGGAGCGATTTTAGTTGACTCCAAAATTCTTTCTGATAAATACTCAAGAAAAGTCAATGTGATACGCACAAACTGGCAAGAAGCGTTAGATGTAGAGCGATGCAACCTGTATGTCACCTATACTATCATGCAGTTAGCCGCTTATATTAATAGTCACCCTACAAATTGGGATTCATTTTCTTTTAAAGAGCAGCGTAACCTTTTAAAACAGATTTTAAGAAATCAAATTCAACGACCTAGTAATGATGAATTAGCGTCGCTATTTGAAGAAGTAGAAAGAAGTAATCCAGAAAGCGATGAGGCTGAATTTGTGAGTCTAACTGCTGAGCACACCTTGTTGAGTGCACAACAACAGTTTGACTTCGAAGCTGAGCAAACAAGTGACTCTGAGTTAAGCTCAAGTCACTCTACTACCTTAACTGATAAACAACAAAGCTCTATTGAAGAAGACCCATCCAGCGCAGCCATGAGTGAAGGTGCTCGTACTGAACTCCTTTCTACAGACTCCACTCACAATAGTAATGAATGTTCAATTACTTATAAAGATTTAACTACGACTTTGAAAATAACTCAGTCAACACAACAAGAGCCTGAATATGTGCTTGTTGGTATAGAAGATAAGGAGGAGCTAACACAGTCTATGTTTGAGAGTAGAACAAGAGCTAAAACCGTGATGGTAGACGACTTACAATATGTGTTCGTAGGTCAATTACCTGACCCCATTCCTGAATCTGAATCTGAATCTGAATCTGAATCTGAGTCCTAAAATAATACAAAAATAATTGAGTAATAAAAGGTCGTAATTTCAAGTAATTAAATTCATTATTAATGGAGGATTAATTTTAACGCATCTCTACCCATAACGCACTGATTAATAAGGAAAAGAATTTACATATTATTTTATCTCTCTTGGTTTATCGTTAACATTTCCCTAATATCTAGCATCAGTTTTCTCTATTTTTAAGGACTTCTGGTGGCTATAGACACTCAATCGTTACAAGCAGCTGCTTGCCTACCCCAAGTATTTTATGATGCAACAGCAGATGATGTATCTAATGTCAAAGGGTTCGAAGATATTGTTCCAGCGCTCCTAAATATCTCAACTCCACCGATTACTCCAGAGAGCTCAAATACCCGACAGCTGCAGACTGAACTAAAAATCCAACTTGTTAATGAAAATGACCGTGCTAAAAAGCTATCGGTTGTTTTTCGTGTTTTAAAAAAAGATACTGATCAATATCGATTGTTTTTTATTGGTAATGCCGATACTAAGCCGTCAGTAGAACGGCTAGCAGCCAGCGTTACTCAAGCCTTTAACCAATGGCAAACCCTAGCAGCAGCAAAAGCTCAGTTTAAGGCTCTCCCCAAGGAAAATCGAGGAGAGTTTAGCTTACTTTATGATGCAAACTCCAAAATGCTTATCGGCTTCTCACAGCTCCTAAAATTAATGAGCGATAATCCGGATTTAAAAGCCGTTAGCGTAACTATCTCAAACTCATTGGGTGAACGAGCAGAGCATTTGTTTTATCAAATTACAGAAAAAGAAAAAAATGTACTGACATTAGTCCCCTTTGCCTTTAAAGCTGGTAACTTACAAGAACAATCATATGCGGTTCACCAATTAATTCGTGGCAGTTTCGATGCCCTACAAAAAAAATTGCTGCAAACATCATTCAAGCAAAAAATGTATGACGATAAGCATAAGCTGAACGATAAATTTGAACTTTTAGCCTTTGTTTCCCATAAACTGGGGAAATGTTACTTTTATCAAGTTCCAACCTCTTCTTTGGCGCATGCTCCACAATTAAATTCGAGAAATTCAGAAGCCGAATTCCCCTATGAAATGACGTATGAACAAGCATTAGCCCATGCAAAAGAATATAAATCATTTGTGGCAAATAGAATACAAGTAGCAGCTGGAAACAATCTAAGCACCGTAGCTGATTTTGCTAAAGACGCTTTTATTTATTTGCGGAATGGCGGGGCAAGGCCAACGGTCGATTCTCGAAGAACAACACCCTCTAACATTGATTGTGAATTAGATAAATCACTCAATATTTCACAATTAAAGCATGTCATCATCTCCACTCATGTTCAGGTTGATGAAAACCAACTGGCAGATTATTTAAGTGAAGCTCATGCTGAGTTCTCAGCTTTTCCTGCTTATATCAAGCAGCAATTATTACTTATCCCCATAGCCCTTAAGCGAGACAGCTTAGATTCAAAACACGCTGTCTTTTGTATCATTTCGAAACAAGGCGCGATTCTAGTTGATTCACGTAAAACCTTCTCTTCTTATCCAGAGAACATCAGAGCGATGCGTACTGAATGGCAAAATGACCTCGATTGGGAACAATGCACTAAGTATGTGGCCTACTCCATCGAGAAGTTGGCCACCTATGCCGATGAATACCCTATAGATTGGAAAAGTATTAACCTAGACAAACAACAGTATTTATTGAAATTAATTGTCGATTGTCAAATCCTACAGCCAAGTGAGAAAAAGCTGGCTTCTATGTTTGAAGACGTGCCAATGAGCCTAGCTGAAAACGACGATGCTGAATTTGAAGAAGTTGAGGTTGAGCCTAACGCTGACAACCTCACTTAGCGCTTCCATTACGACTCACCAAATAAACCAACAATAGAACAGGGAACCCAATTAAACTTGAAGCAATATAGAAGTTCACATAGCCAAAAGCATCCACATAGGCCCCTGAAAACCCAGCAACAAACTTAGGGAACATCAGCATAATTGAAGACAATAGTGCATACTGAGTGGCACTGTAACCGCTACTGGTTAAGCTCGATAAATAAGCAATAAAGGCAGCCGTCGCCACTCCACCACTAAAGTTATCAATCGAAATGAATACGGTCAATAATGGTATGTTATAGCCAACTACAGCTTGAATGGCATACAACATATTGGTAATTGCCACCAACAAAGCACCAAAGAATAAAATCTTCATGGTGCCATAGCGCACCACCAATAAACCACCAGCAGCAGAACCCACCAGTGTCATGATCAAGCCATACACTTTGCTGATAGAAGCAATTTCGGTTTTGCTAAATCCCATATCCACATAAAACACATTCGCCATCACACCCATCACAATATCAGAAATGCGATAAGTGGAGATCAGTAATAAAATCAACAGAGCGTGTCTACCATAGCGTTGAAAGAAATCCACAAAAGGTACTATACAGGCCTGATAAAACCAAGCTAAGCCATCGGCTAATACTTTAGGATAACGCTGTCGGTATGCTTGTTTGATATTATTATCGGCTTGAACACGAGATTGAACATCCACTTCAGGCTCTTTGGCACAAAGAGTTACGATCATTCCGATGACCATTAGCCCAGCCATCACTTGATACGACGTTTGCCAAGCCTGCAGATGATAACCGTCACTAGGATCAACCCAAGCTGCTATGGTTAACGCCCCTGCCGTAGCAATAATCATGGCACTGCGATATCCCACTTGATATGCTGCTGCTAATGCCGCTTGCATTTTTTCTTCCGCCGATTCAATACGAAACGCATCTACGGCAATATCTTGAGTGGCCGAAGCGAACGCTACAAGTAACGCAAATAAGGCAAGGTGGTCTAAGTGGCTTAAAGGGTCGCTCATGGACATGCCTAATATCGCCACTACGAGTAGACTTTGCGCCAAAATCATCCAGCTTCTTCGCCGACCTAACAAAGAAGTCAGAATAGGTAGAGTTAATCTATCTACCAATGGCGACCACACCCACTTAAATCCATAGATTAAGGCGACCCAACTAAAATACCCAATTGCAGTTCGGTCTACCCCCGCTTCCCTAAGCCAAAAAGACAAGGTTGAAAATACCAGCATGAGAGGTAAGCCAGAAGAGAATCCGAGAAGTAATAAAATCAACACACGTTTATGGGCATAAACTGATAAAGCGTCTTTCAAACTCGAGACAAATGGCATAGTTAAAAATTATAGGCGGTAGTTACCATCAGGATAGCGGAGTCTGATAATGAGTTCCATTCCAATGACAACTCTATGACAAACAAATATCATCAAACCGTTCGCTTTGGTTATATTTAAGAAAATTAATCCAATTAAATCATAAACAAAGCTTAACCCCAACTACACAAACAAGGTAAGAGGAATTAAAATTTGTAATAATATTCATTCAAAAAAGAAATTAAATTATGTCATCAGCGGTTACTGAAACGAGCCATATTGGCTCCATGGCTTCTGAACACCAACAATTTTGTGATAAATTGGAAAGCTTCAGACCAGAGTTCTTGGAGCACCTATACACCTCTACTGCTGTGATAGCTAGACAGCTTTTTATATGTTTAGACATTGACGGAAAATCCCTACATGATGTCCTGAATGTTAGTAACGGCCAGACACCTGAGCAAAGAACGAATAAAGTCTTTAATGCTATCAGGCAAGCAGTGAATACCTCTGAGAGCCCACAGCCACTCTCCAACAAATTATCGACCTGCTCAAAAACGCTGGCCCAGCACCTCTTAATATTGCAAATAAAATGGAAAAGAGTTTACTGACGCAAACAAAAACACCTCTCCTGCAGCAAAGTTTAGGGTATTCGGTAGCAAAAACAGATAAAGATTCACAGGTTACAACCTTTCATCAAAGTGGCTCTGCAAGCATGTTTTAACAAAAAACTGCAACAGTTGCTGAAGTCACATCCACTATGGCAAACATAAAGGTCACTGAGCTGGCAAGAAACCATTAACCTACATTTTTTAAACGCCCCCTCTGAAATGGAATACGAGATTATCTTCTTCATAAATCATCAACGGTTATGTTTTGGTTTTCTAAATCAATTTGATACTACCAACTAAAGTACATGAAAAAACATTAATTTAACATCAACCACAAAAATAAACTTTGTACTTTAAAATCAACAAGATAAATATTATATTCACAAGGTTGATTTATGGCTCATGCAATTTCGGCGAATGGAATCCCCCCCCCTCTTGATCTCACCTTAGATAATTATCTCACCCTAGATAATCAGATTGTCTGTGATAAATTTGCTCAATTTAAAAATGAGATCACTACAGCATTTTCATACGAGGCACTTGGATTAACTTGGAGGTTAATCTCAGCAAATCTCGTTGATCATTCATTAGGTACAAAAATAATTTCACAAAACGGAGTATCTGGGTTAGAAAAAGTAGAAATTGTTTTTGACGCGCTTATGCAGCACTTAGCATTTTGCTATTCCCCTATTGAAAGTGTCAAAAAGATTGCTGCAACTATGGAAGAGACTAATCCCACAGGTTCGTATATCGCAATCCGCATGAGAACCGAATTTCAACTGCAACCTCCATCAACCAAACCTCTACCACCATCAAAAGCGGTTACCAAATTTCACACCCCCGAAAGCAGCCAATCATCTCAGGAAAGGGAACTCGCAACAAAGCTAGAAGCATTTTCTATTACGACAGAGACAACAGAAATAGCAACCTCCACTGAACTTGGCACTCAATCTATGAGAGAGTTAGAAGAAGCACTCAATAATGCTTCGCAATCACAAATCAAAACAGCTTGGCGAAAAAGTTTCGCCGAACTCCAATTACTCATAGCCGAAAACCCTATTCCTATTGCTGAGTCAATGTTGTCAGAAGAACTTATCTCGGAAAGTGATTTATCCGAGATCAAGACAAGAACAAATTGTGCAGATACCGAGCGAGCTAATACACTTTTAATGTTATTAAATACACTCATCAATCTAAGCTGTGTACCCAAAGATTATAAAATCAATGTTGTGATAAAACTGATATCGGCTTGCTTGCAACATAAAAAAACAGATAAAAAACCAGTTGAGTTGTTTTTATCTAAACTCAAATAAGTCATCAGTTAACACTCTGTAATAAAAAATCCCCGATATCTCACGATAACGGGGATTTTTGCTTTTGATAATTATTATCCAACTCGATGCAGTTGCGCTGAATCTGGTCTCGCACCCACAATATTGTATGGGACGGTACCATCACCAACTAAAAAATCACAACAATCACTAATTTGTTGACGTAAAACGTGATTTCCCCGGATTGCCCAGGCTGGCCATTTACTAAAACTGTGGAGTAAGTGCCAAAATACGGTCTCTGTGTCGGTTTGAGTATCACCAAGAACATCCAAGCGTTGCCACTCTTCTAAGGTGTCCCACAAATACAGTTGTACTTCATTATAATCAATCTGCTGACTAAGAAATGCTTTGCCGTAATGAGCAAGTTGGGGCGCTTTTTCATCGATGAAGTCTTGCGTCGTCATCGTTCGCCTCATAATTATTTTCTTATGTCCTCATTTTTATCTCCAAACTTCCCCGAAAACAAACATAGCGCTTTCAAATGATTTGGAGGTCAATGCTTTTTTGTAGCTTATCCAGTATAGGATCAACTTTTGGGTATTGTTTGTTTTTTTGAAAAAAAATCTTTATTCTCTTGGCAACAATTTAGCACTCTTAAGTATAATCGGCTCTACAGGGACATCAGGCCATTCTAATACAGTATTTGTCTCGGTTTTTACCTGTGACATTTTCATCAGTACTTCTTGCCCTTGAATCACTTCTCCAAACACCGCATACCCCCAACGTCGAGACGAAGGATCTAAGCGCTCATTATCGGCTACATTAAAGTAGAACTGACGAGTAGCGCTATGCGGTTCACTATCTCTTGCCATTGCAATGGTTCCAGTCATATTCGATAGACCATTTCCCGACTCATTAACAATCGGCTTCATTTCAGGCTTTTCCTGTAATTTAGGATCAAGACCACCACCTTGCACCACAAACTCCGGAATGATGCGGTGGAAAATCGTGTTGTCATACTCCCCTTTCACCACGTAAGTTAGAAAATTGTCGACGGTGATAGGAGCACGGTCTCGATCCAACTCTACGACAATTTTGCCCATCGTAGTGTTCATTTCTACTTTCGGAAATAAATTATTCGGTTGAATATCTACCGCCCACGAAGATGTACTCAAGCACAACAATGCGGCACAGAATAATTTTTTTATCATTTTATTTTCCTTATCCCGTCTTAGAATTAATAAACATGATCAATTTAGGATCGTTGATTAAATCTGAAGTCACTTGGTTAATCAGCTTATTCAGCGCTAATTCTAATTGGGAATAATCTAATTGCAGAGAACCATTCATGTTCCCTGTGACTTGATAACTATTGGTGTATGAATGTCGCCCTTTTTTGACTTGTAGGGATAACGACACTTTAGAGTCAACTTTATACTTAAAGGTCTCTTGTGTGACATTCGCCAACAATTCATCGATATAGATAGTGATAGCCGTTGAAGCATGAGGCGCTATCGCTGTACCACTATTTTTTAGAGTTTGGGTAAGAGCCTGCTCAATCAAAGTTGAGGGCGGTTCAGATGGTGCCACAAGACGATTCTCAGACTTACTGTCGTCTTGACGAACAATAAAATTCGCTTTTCGGCGATCAATGACCTGTAAGCTCACTATAGGTACTTCGATATTGGCTGAAGTAAATTGTGGTACCGTTGGCGATAACACAATTTGAGTAGGGGCTGTACTGGCGCACCCCGCTAATGTCGTTATTAACATAAACAGCAACGCACGCGTTTTCATACTATCTCCATTAATCAACTGGTTCTGATTGCTTCAATTTTTCTGTTATATATGTATTGGCATTAGCTAAACTGCCAAATGTGTTAATAAGATTACTTCTTCCCTTTTCACGAATTTGAGGCTCTTTTGACTCCACCATCATCCAAACCCAAGTTTTGATTAATGCTAACGGCAGTTTTTTAGCCTGTTGATCATTCGACATCTACTTCGTCCTATCCTACTACACAGGTATTTTTATTTTTAAGTGCTAGAGAGTAGCAAACCATCAATTTTAATCACAAGTCAAAATGCTAAATAATTGTGAAAAAAACTCAAAAGCTAAATTCCTTTAATTTACCGATAAAAAGCTTGAATTCTTAGACTTTGACCTTATATCAACTGTATAGACTTGCTCAACACTTTGAGCAAAACCAAAATGAGGAATTACTTGTGACTACTATCGTTTCTGTTCGTCGCAACAACAAAGTGGTCATTGCTGGAGATGGGCAAGTATCCCTAGGCAATACCGTAATGAAGGGCAATGCCCGCAAAGTTCGCCGTTTATATCACGAGAAAGTCCTCGCTGGATTTGCAGGCGGTACCGCTGATGCTTTCACTCTATTTGAACGCTTTGAAGCCAAGCTAGAAATGCACCAAGGCCATTTATTACGCTCAGCTGTAGAGCTTGCTAAAGACTGGCGTACCGACCGAATGCTTCGCAAACTTGAAGCCATGCTAGTGGTAGCTGATGGCGAAAGCTCATTAATCATTACGGGTAATGGTGATGTTGTACAGCCTGAACATGATCTCGTCGCGATTGGCTCTGGCGGTAATTTTGCCCAAGCGGCCGCATTAGCCTTACTTGAAAATACAGAACTTGATGCCAAAGAGATTGCTGAAAAAGCACTGACCATTGCCGGTGATATTTGTGTATTCACCAACCAGCATCACACCATCGAAGAATTAACTTATTAGTGGTAACTGACATGTCTCAAATGACTCCCCGTGAAATCGTACATGAACTTGACGGCCATATCATTGGTCAACAAAAGGCTAAACGTGCTGTTGCCATTGCCCTGCGTAATCGCTGGCGCCGCATGCAGCTAGATGCCGATCTTCGCCAAGAAATCACGCCAAAAAATATTTTGATGATTGGCCCAACTGGTGTTGGTAAAACCGAAATTGCCCGCCGTCTAGCGAAATTAGCTAACGCACCATTTATCAAGGTTGAAGCCACTAAGTTTACCGAAGTAGGCTATGTCGGTAAGGAAGTAGAGCAAATCATCCGTGATTTAACTGATTCCGCCATTAAGCTGACTCGTGAGCAGCAAATGCAACAAGTCCGTCACCGCGCTGAAGATGCGGCTGAAGAGCGTATTTTAGATGCACTACTGCCGCCAGTGAAAGACGATTGGGACGAAGACAACAATAAAAATTCATCGACTCGCCAAGTGTTCCGTAAAAAGCTACGCGAAGGCCAATTAGATGATAAAGAAATCGAAATTGATATTGCCGCGCCACAAGTAGGGGTTGAGATCATCTCGCCTCCAGGTATGGAAGACATGACCAACCAGCTTCAAGGTCTATTCCAAAACATGGGACAAACGCCTTCTAAGCGTAAAAAGCTCAAAATTAAAGATGCGTTTAAGCAAGTCATTGAAGAAGAAGCCGCTAAGCTGGTAAACCAAGATGACCTAAAAGAAAGCGCCATCGAACTGGTTGAGCAACATGGTATTGTATTCCTAGATGAAGTGGACAAGATTTGTAAGCGTGGCGAAAGTTCAGGCCCCGACGTTTCTCGTGAAGGGGTGCAACGTGACTTACTGCCATTGGTCGAAGGCTGCACGGTTAACACTAAACACGGCATGGTTAAAACCGATCACATTTTGTTTATTGCCTCTGGTGCATTCCAAATGTCGAAGCCATCGGATTTGATCCCAGAACTTCAAGGACGTTTGCCTATTCGTGTTGAGTTAGATGCTCTGTCAGCCAATGACTTTAAGCGCATTTTAACCGAACCAAATGCTTCATTGACCGAGCAATATATTGCCCTAATGTCGACAGAAGGCGTGAACATTGAGTTTGCAGAATCAGGTATTGAAGCTGTTGCTAATGCTGCTTGGCAAGTAAACGAGCGCACTGAAAACATCGGTGCTCGTCGTCTGCATACTGTGATGGAGCGCTTAATGGAAGAGCTTTCTTACAGCGCTTCTGATAAGTCTGGCGAAACATTCACTATTGATGCAAAGTACGTTAACGGCCATCTTGATAACTTAGTACAAGATGAAGACTTAAGTCGTTTCGTCCTTTAATCTTGTTTAAGGCTGAGCCATGGCTCAGCCTTTTGGTTGGCGCTATGGAAACAACACCAAAAGTCACACACCTTAAGCTCAAGCGTAAAAGCCGTTTATTGGAAATCGCCTTTGATGATGGCGAAATCTGCTCGTTAAGTTGCGAATTTCTAAGAGTCTATTCCCCCTCTGCCGAAGTCCATCAACACGGTAACCCAATACTCGTTACTCATAAGAAAGACGTCAACATCTCAGCCATCGAAACCGTCGGTCACTATGGTGTAAAGCTGATCTTTGATGATAGCCACGATACTGGAATCTATTCTTGGTCGCTTTTATATCAATTCACCCAAAACCACCAACAGCTCTGGCAAAGCTACTTGACTCGCCTAAAAGACAATCACGCCTCACGAGAAGCGCTTATCCCTATGGCCATCAAATACACGCCTTAACTCCCCAACCATTCAGCTCCGATTCAGTGGTTTAGGTTTTATATCTTTAGAGGGCGTTCCCAATTAAAGACTTTTAGATTTGTTACAGCCTAAAGTTGGCAAAATCAAGGAGCGAAGATTGAAGTTTAGTGAGCTAAATGAATGATGAGTAACGCAGAGTTTGCCAATTTTAGGCGTAACCCGTAGGGCTGCGTTTCTTTTTTGTTTAAACTGCGTTGTCAAATGTTCGTGTAGAAACGAAGTAACGACAGCTTTATATGTCGGTAATAACTACACTTCACATTTTCCGACTTGTTTAACCTAAAAAATTAACAGCAGCAAATCAAAAATCTAATTGGGAACGCCCTCTACTTCAGTGTCTTTAGAATTTGTTGTGCTATTGCACAACCGTTCTGATCTCACCAATACATTTTCATTTTCGAAATAAGGTGTAGTTTATGACTCGAACCATTAATAAAACCGTTCTCAGCATTCTTATCGGAGCCACTTTCTGTAGTAGTGCTTTTGCTGCTGATATTGTTGATGTTAATCAATTGTCTATCAGTGCAAGTAACAATCTTACTCAAGATTTGCAGCTAGATTCAAATTCTCAATATCAAGTTGCCAATACCGCATCGTTACCCAACAACCAAAAAAAATACCGCTTGCAGCAATATTATAATCAAGTACCGATCTACGGATATACTATTGCAGCCGCCAAAAACTCTGTCGGCAGTTATACCGATCTCCAAGGCTTGGCTGTCGTAAATATTAATCAAGACCAGAAATTTACTAAACCTAGCTTTTCATCCGATGAGGCCCTAAACAAAGCCATAGCCTTAAATGCCTCCAAGTCATTAAGCCAACATCAAATAACCAACAAAGAAGCCAAGTTGTGGGTGTACCTTGATGCCAAGCAACAACCTAAGCTTGTGTATATCACCTCTTATTTTGTTGATTCTCAAAATCCAAGCCGTCCTTATACCATTATGGACGCTCACTCTGGACAAATTATTGAACAATGGGATGGATTAACCACAGCTGAAATTGCAACCGGCTTTGGTGGAAATGAAAAAACAGGTCAGTATCAATACGGTCAAGATTTTCCGAAATTAGATGTCACTCAAAATGGTGATGACTGCACGATGGAAAATGCTAACGAACAAACCTTTGATTATAACAAATGGCATTGGTGGCAGTTCCATCATAAACCCATCAAATTTACCTGTCCTAATCACGATGAAAAAGAAGTCCATGGTGCCTATGGACCAGAAAATGATGCTCACTACTTTGGCGGTATTGTGTTTAAAATGTATGGTGATTGGCTTAATACTCGCCCCATCAAACAAACACTTCAGCTCCGAGTGCATTTTCAACATAATTTAGATAATGCCATGTGGGATGGTAAACGGATGAACTTTGGCGATGGCAGCACACTATTCTATCCATTAGTCTCTCTAGACGTAACCGCCCATGAGATCAGTCACGGCTTCACTCAACAACATTCTAATCTCGCTTATCAAGGACAATCGGGCGGCATGAACGAGGCTTTCTCTGATATGGCTGGTGAAGCAGCAAAATTTTATGCTTACAAAAAAAATGATTTTCAGGTTGGCACCAGCATAGTAAAAAATGAGAGAAAATTAGGTAAAGCACTGCGCTATATGGATGATCCAACCAAAGATGGACATTCAATTGGTAGTGCCAAAGATTATAATCCAACACTGAATGTTCATTTTTCTTCTGGCGTCTATAACAAAGCTTTTTATGAACTGGCGACGACTGATGGTTGGGACACACAAAAAGCCTTTGAAGCTTTTGCAACGGCCAACGAATTGTATTGGAACGCCAACAGTAACTTCAAAAAAGGAGCATGTGGCGTGGTAAAAGCAGCTCAAGATCTGAAATTACCTCAAGAGGATGTCATCAACGCCTTTTCACAAGTCGATATTAATAACCCTTGCCATTAACTGACTAAACAGACCATAACCCATTAAGTTATGGTCTCGTTTCTGCGACAATGGGGCGAACTTAGATCCATTTATGGGAACTCATTGTGAACCAAGATACAGCAACCATGCTTGCTAACCGTCGCTTTAAAGGTATGGTTGGCGAACCTCTTACCGAAAAACCACAAGATTTTAGTTCAGCTTGGGTATTACAGCAGCAAGTGGCACAAACCTATTGTCAATTAGCACAAACTCACATTGGCGGTTGGAAATGCGTGCTCCCTACCAAAAGCACGACAATGCTTGCCCCCTTATTTGAAAACACAGTTTATGATTTATCATCAAGCTGCTCACTTTTTGAAACTCCCAATGAGCCAATGGCCTTGGTTGAGCCTGAAATAGTGACGGTATTTGACCGTGATCTTCCTGTTAAAGATCAGGCGTATACCGAACAAGAAATCGATAACGCTATTGGAAGTACGCGATTAGCATTGGAGCTTATGCAAAGCCGTTATCAAAATCCTGACGAAGTCAGTTATTTTGAAGCTTTTTCTGATGGTTTACTCAATCAAGGAGTGTATTTAGGTCCAGAGGTAAACATCGATCTCAGTCTTGAAGCGATGTCGCAATTCCAACTATCCATCAAAACTCATGACGGTGACATAATACTGGATAAAGTCGTCACTCATCCCAACAATCATCCAAGAGTTGCCGTCTACTGGTTGGTGAATTTCTTACGAGAGCGTGAGATTGGAATAAAAGCCGGTATGAAGGTCATTACAGGCTCTTATGCTGGTATCGTAAAAGTTCCTTATGACGCTCCTGTCAATTTTACTTATGGAGAACTAGGGTCAATGACGGTAACTTTTACCAGAAAAGGTAATGGCTAATCCTCTTATACCAATCTGCACTCAAATGTGATCTACTCAGAGTGATGCTAGTGGTTCAAGTACAAACAAAATTTGTGCAGTCATAGCCACTCTATGGCAAAGAAATTTTGACAGTAAATGGGCCACTGGCACACTCCCGAAGGGCTGTGCTGAGCGATCACTATTGAATGCAGATTGGTATTATACAGGCGTATACACATGCTGGATAAAGTCGTAACGATAAATCACACCATTCCATTGATATACGACTTTACCATCTTGCTGAATGACTTTCGCATTCGCGGGTAAATGAGTTAACGCTGTAGTGGTTGCATAACTCGAAGTAACCGTTTGCGATTGCACGGCCGGAGCTGGTACTGGATCATGGACGATAACTGTTCGAGTTGGGTGATATGCTAATGGCACCACAATATGAATATGTGATCTTCCCCAATAAGGTCTGTGCCACCAAGGGCGAGGCCAAGGCCGATATACTCTAGGGCGCACAATCACTGGGTATGGATACCAATGACGGTGGTGAAAATGATCATGATGAAAATGATGTACAGGAATAATTTTCTGCGCATGGTGGTGAGAATAAAACGCCGCACTGACTTTAACATGATGATCACGAACGCTAATTTTTGCATGTTCTCCATGCGCGTGCGCCATAAAGGGTAAACTCGCCATTAACAACACAGCAAATATTGATTTACACATAAGTTTTTCCTCTTATGCATCAAAGACTAACAATGGTGTTATATGGCTTAAAGCGCAAATCACAACTGCTAGCTTGATAAGTAAATGGTATTACTATTTCGACAACTATTTTGAGTAATTGTCCCATTAAACTTGGTTAATCCATTAGCTAGAGGCCGTATATGGCCTCTAATAGAATTTGATGTGACGCACAAAAGCGAAAAATGCTATAGTTCGCAGCAGATTTTATCTGTTTGGTGTTTGGGTTTATGAGTTTTAAGGACTTACGACAATTCATTGATCACTTAGAAGCAAATGGCGAACTTAAACGCATTGCTCATCCTGTCGATCCACATTTGGAAATGACGGAAATTGCCGATCGCGTATTGCGTTCAGGCGGACCAGCGTTGCTGTTTGAAAATCCCGTTGGTAAAACCATGCCAGTGCTGGTCAATTTATTTGGCACGCCAAGACGCGTTGCTATAGCTTTGGGGAAAAATGATCCAATGGAATTACGCCAAGTGGGCGAGTTACTGGCTTTTTTAAAAGAGCCAGAACCCCCAGCGGGTTTCAAGGATGCCTTGAGCAAGTTACCTAAATTTTCTCAAGCGCTGAAAATGCCCACTAAGCAACTTAAATCAGGGAAATGTCAGCAAGTCGTAATTACGGGTAATGATGTCGACTTGACTCAACTTCCTATCCAGCATTGCTGGCCGGGTGATGTTGCTCCACTGGTCACTTGGGGTCTCACCATCACTCAAGGCCCAAACCAAAAACGCCAAAATTTGGGTATTTATCGTCAGCAATTGCTAAGCAAAAATAAGTTGATCATGCGCTGGCTTGATCATCGTGGTGGCGCATTAGACTTTAAAGACTTTAAAGAAAAGCATCCGGGCGAAAAATACCCTGTAGTGGTAGCATTAGGTAGCGATCCAGGTACGATATTGGGCGCAGTAACCCCAGTACCAGACACCATGAGTGAATACGCTTTTGCAGGCTTATTGCGTGGCGAACGAACTGAAGTATGTAAAGCATTAAGTTGTGACTTAGAGGTCCCTGCCACCAGCGAAATCATTCTTGAGGGCTATATTGATCCAGAAGAAATGGCTGAAGAAGGTCCATACGGTGATCACACTGGTTACTACAATGAAACTGAGTTTTTCCCAGTCTTTACTGTAACCCACATTACTCACCGTGAAGATGCCATTTACCACAGTACCTATACAGGCAGACCACCCGATGAACCCGCCATGTTGGGTGTGGCACTCAATGAAGTGTTTGTGCCTATTTTGAAAAAGCAGTATCCAGAAATTGTGGATTTTTATCTTCCGCCAGAGGGCTGCTCGTATCGAATGGCGGTTATTTCGATTAAGAAACAATATCCGGGACACGCCAAGCGCGTGATGATGGGTGCTTGGTCTTTTTTACGCCAATTTATGTACACCAAGTTCATCATTGTTGTTGATGATGATGTCAATTGCCGAGATTGGAATGACGTGATTTGGGCGATCACCACTCGAATGGATCCAAGCCGTGATACCACCATGGTAGATAATACACCCATTGATTATTTGGATTTTGCCTCCCCTGTTGCAGGCTTAGGCTCAAAAATGGGAATGGATGCCACCAATAAGTGGGAAGGAGAAACCACCCGCGAATGGGGCACTCCTATTGTCATGGACAATGACGTAAAACAGAAAGTAGACGAAATGTGGGAGCAACTTGGGCTCTGATACCAGTGATCACTAATAAATTTTGATAGTTACATTTCAAATAACAAAAACAAAAAGGAACAATGAAGCGCCGTATGAACACCCTATCTTGTCAGGTAACCCGTATTACCCCATTTAACGACTCTGTGTATCAAGTCGTGTTAACACCAAGTCAGCCTTTTGAGTTTAAGGCGGGGCAATACCTTTCTATCATTATGGGCGAAAAAGATAAGCGCCCATTCTCGATTGCTTCTGCTCCACACCAAACCGAAATCGAATTACATATTGGCGCGGCAGTAGCTGAAAGTTACCCAATGCAAGTAATTGAACGTTTACAATCGTGTTTAGCCAATCAAGAAACCATTGGTATTGAAGCACCTGCTGGTAATGCGTTTTTACGCTCAGAGCATACAAGACCACGCTTATTGATTGCTGGCGGTACAGGATTTTCGTACATAAAAAGCATGATTGAACAGCAAATCGAAGAGCGTAATGACACGCCGGTAACTTTTTATTGGGGGTGTCGAACCACTGAGGCCATGTATTACCACTCCATCGCCCAAGATTGGCAACAAACCTACCCATGGCTAACCTTTATTCCTGTTGTAGAAGAAGCCGATGAGCATTGGCAAGGTAAACAAGCCAACCTACTTGAACAAATTAAAACGGATTATACCGATGTGTCTGACTTCGACATCTATATTGCGGGACGTTTTGATATGGCGGCCGCGGCACGTGATATGCTTAGAAGCTTAAATGTGAATGAAAAGCATCTTTACGGTGATGCTTACATGTTTTTAAAGGGTTAAGAATAGGGGCGATTTCGCCCCTTACTATAAATTATCATCAATTAGTCGATGACAGGTCCTTCTGTAAAACTAACCCCTGACAATAGTCTCGACATAGGCACTTCTGTTAAATATGGTCTTTTATAAGTTGTACTCAAACTTGTGTGCCGTGTAATTTTATTTCTTAACTTACGTTTTTGCTCTGAACCATCAAATTTATCACCCAACAGATGTTGCTGGTGTCTCCATTGTAATCGCGCGGTTTGCGTAACCTCCACCCCTAATGAGTCATAATTTTCAAACTGCTTCATAGACAAACATTTAGCCACCATAGTATAGCTTTCACCAACGATACAAATTTGAAAAGAATTACGCTTTGCATCCTCACCATTATTTTCTGGGCTATTTTCTCTTTTTTCATTAAGATGCTCCAAAACTATCTTGGCTACTTTATCTGCATCAGCATCTTCGGCCTGACTTTCCTCTAGATCTTTAGTGGCCTGATAAACATCTAGTCGATTAAACCCAGAATTTCCCTTCTCAATTCCTTTACTTGTAAGCAGGGCTCGTATCCCTTCACGAATGTTTTCTATTTTATTTTCATTGGGGTCTGTAGCGACAATAATAACTTCATCACCATGCTTTCGAACGTTTGCAATAAACTCTTCTGCTCCCTGCACTAATACAATTTCGGTATCCCCAAATATTGAGTGTGTTGGGGTAAGTATTACGTCTTTACTCAACATCACCCATAACCGTTCTATTCCTCCTACATTTGGGTTTTCAATGTATAAATCTTTATAAAGTGTATCTAGATCAGAAACACTCAGCATAGTTAATTGCTCTTTTTCCTTCCTTCTTTCTACCGTAATAGATGTTGAAGCAGTAGTTTGACTTAGATTACGAGTGACAGATGAAGGAGCTGTGGTTAATTGTTTATCATCGGATAGCTCAGCATCTGGATCAAAGACATTGACTCGTGCTTTATGCCCTGACGCTCTTTCTTGTTCTACCGCATTATCATTCACACTTATTTTTCCAGCCTTATGCTTAGCTTTTATCACTGTCGCAGCAGGAGGAAGTTGAAACTTTTTATTACCTTTCGTCTGTTCAGGCTTCGCTTCTGGAGGGATATGATTTTGTTTTTTAATCTCATCTGGTAACAGCATACTTATATGCCCATCACTGGTAACATCAATTACCTTTACAGGCATTTGAGATACACAGACCTGCACTTCACTTTTAGTAGGTTTATTTGAATCAACCTCGAGCAGTACAGGAGCACTTTGAGGTCTGTTAATTTCTTCTTGAGGTAATAAAGTTCGTTGTGGTTCTGTCGATTTGGATCTGACTTTGTCTATTGAATTTTTTACCTTATTGCCGTCATGTTGTTGACCTAATTCTGATAATGGCACAGGTGAACTCGAAGGCACTGGAGAATTTGCAAATGGTCCCCAAGTCCAAGGAGATGACGACCGTGAAGCCTCTGGCGAAGTCGAATGGCTTTTAGGAGGAGATATAGGTGACCTTGATGCTGTTGCACTTCGTGTTTTTTTCTTTTTTTTCTTTGTTCGCTCTGCTTTTGGCTGTTTTTTAATTGAAGCTATAGTCGGTTTTTTATCAGAATCTCCCTTACCTGCTGAATCGCCTTGTTGATTATCCTCGGCTGTTAATAACTTCGCTATTTTTTCAGTTGCAGCAATACTCAAATCCGCTTGCTCATCTTGGCTATCTTGCGCAGTGGTTTCACTGGGTTGTGTTGGCAATACTGGCTTATTCTTTTCATGTTCCTTTTCTAGATTCGTATTTGGAGAACATCTAGTTTCGCCACTCTCATGACCGTCTTGAGGCAGCGATGGTGTCTCTCTAGAAGAGCCTGAATCACGACTATTATTAGAAGTTTCATCTGGTAAAGCGTGTGCAGGTGTACTCGGATTAACAAGCCCCTTTAACAACAAATAATAGTCCGACGCCACCAATGATGCTCTATTACTTAAAACTGAAACGCTCCGCTTTATTAGCGCAAATTCATCTGAGGTCAAATCATTTTTTTTGCGTACCTTACATCCTTGGAGTTTTCTCTGGCTAAGTTGTAGACTATTTTCTGGTAAAAGCGCTTCTTTTCTCATCATTAACAAATCGAACGACAACTTTTTACTTATACACTTTCCTTTTACTGCGTTTTTATAGACATCTGTCAACGAATTAGCATAGGCAATATGTTCACTTTCACCGCCTATTGCCTCAAACTTTAGTAATCCGCTCTTATCTGCCAATCTAACCAAAAACGCTATGGGTTCAATACTCGTTTTCTCTACCTCGGCCTGAGTACAAATACATATCGAGATTTCTACTGATAGACTAGTATCCTTTTTTTCAAACAAAGGCTTTGCCAGTTCCCTTAGACGCGCCACATCCTCAAGAGATAAGGGTAAAACTTGGCTCCTGACCCAATAGAGAGTAATAACGTCCGGGGAAACTCTAGCTGTATTGCTGACCTGATAAACATCGGTCAACTGCTTGGCATACCAAGCTGCTTTAGGTTCGAAATGCCCACTTGGATTGATATATTCAAAAATGAGTGTGTCGTGTTTAGAGGTAACTGTAAATGTATAGATTTTACCTAGTCCAGCTTCAGCATCACCATCAACATCAATGATTAACTTAACAATCCCTTTTTGAGCTTCAAATTTCAACTGGTCACACAATTCGGGCGATAAAGGGTAAAAGTCACTATTATGACGAACTACTCGAGCCAATGGTGTACTGTCTGAAGCCATACGCCCCTCTCTAAATTAATGCTACTGCTCTAACGGTTTACTTCATTAATAACTATAGCTATATAACATCTGCTAGAAGTTAAATTATGTGATCTAAACGTTAATATTGATTCATTATGTTTTTCCATGACTTTAAAGTGACTCTTGGAGATAATAGCTTTCTGACACTTTAAAAAAACATCACAGTCATTAAGGAAGCACCATGCAACTGCCACATCTTAGCGAGCCCCTATATCAACAACTGTATCGGGATATTTCTCAATTTCGTAGCACTTTTGACTTACCCGTAGAAGCTCCTGATACCCTTAATGAACAAAGTGATACTCTTCACTCCTCGCTTATCATTGAAGAACTAACTGAGCTAGCTCAAGCTGATTCATTGGTTGAACAAGCCGATGCCATTGTTGACTCGGTGTACGTGTTAATGGGTCGATTGGTTCACCTCGGTATCAAACATCCCAACGATAGTCTTGAAATCAGTTATTTTATTGATGTTTTACTGGCTACAGCCACAAACCTTAATATTGATTTCCTCAAGTGCTGGAACGAAGTCCACAGCAGCAACATGAGTAAAGTATGTCAATCAGAGGAAGAGTACCAAGCCACCGTTTCTTTCTATGCCAAGCAGGGGATCAGCCTAACGGCCACCCATCAAGGAAATTACATTATTGCTAAATGTGCGGAAGATACGTTGATTGATGGCAAGATGATCCGACAAGGTAAGGTGCTTAAAAACGTCTATTATCGTGCCGCTAACCTTTTAGCTTGTATATAACTTCTAGTGATACTGGCTACTAGTAGGCAGGTAAGCATACATCATCAAAATACTATCGATCCGACGAAGCCGCGGCCTTTGCTTCTAACCCTATATAGTGAGAGTGAATATCTGGAAGTTTACCTCTAGATCGAGCATCTGGAAGTTTAGACACTAGATGTTTCTCTCCCGTAACATTTACCCCTTCAACGTTAACGTTCTTTTTTTTAAGAGCCAAGATTACCCGCTTGAGTTGTTGCAAATCATCACCAATGATTGTGATTTTTACCGTCACTGCTTGAGTGCATTTTGACACGTATATGTTCTCAATGATTTCAGCTTCTTTAACATCTTGATTATATGAAAACAGCTTTTGGTAGCCTGTTTTGCTTTCTGCTGTCCTCTTCACACCTTGAGCTTTCAACAGTCCACTTGTGGTTTCAGTATTGTTTTCATCACATATCACAACGATATACATCTCTTTGCTTTTATCAACTGCAAGCTTATGCCAACGTGCAAAACTGTTTTTGACCTTAGGTTTACATGTCGAACGAAAGCTAAACCCTACATTTTTTTCAGGTTTTGCAATTAAGGTGTCACCAATGACAATCACTGTATTTGCTCTTTCTAAATTCAAAACCTCACAGACTTCAGAAAGGTTAGTAACTTGAGCGATCTCACCTGTTTTTAACAGTTCGTTACCATCAGCAGTGGATCTAAAACTACAAGCAACTTCAGGTGTTTCAGGGGATACTGGCCTTTTTTTCTTTCTAGAAACATGTTCAGCCACAATTTCATCATCAAGACTAGTGCTATGCATTAGCCTTTCTCCTGCCGCTCTAGCTGCTAATGATACAGGTAGACTTGTCGTTGCACTTGGAAGAATTGGTGGAGAGAGATCACTCAACTGCTTAGGTGGGCAAGATAAATCAAGACTCCCCTCTGAGTGATTGTCGGAATTTGAAAGACACTTTTCAGGAGCTATATCGCCAGCTCTCGCGTCATAACTTGGCTCGAAAATCCATTCACCACTACTAGGATACAAGACACAGAACAGATTTAGGGTTTCTGTCGATGCACTTTTATGCAAACCTAACCACCCTTCAAACCCTGGTTCTTCTGCCAAATAAAACGTTTCTGTAAAGATTGATACTGTATCTAAGTTGTTTTTTTTGTGTTTATTTTTTTCACCAGCTGTTTTTAATTGTGGCGCTTCCTCTTCTAACATAGCCGGTGTTAATAGTGTATTGGGTGAGACCGACCGAAGTGACATTGTATTGACTGATTTTACTTGAGGTACAACTTTTTCAGCAGTTTCATATCCCTTAAAATAATCAACACTTCTTTGATAGGCCTTATTTAATTTTTCAACATCACTCTCTGACTCTGAGACAGATAATTGACCATTACCACGATGATATGCAGCAAACTTCACACCATAACTTTTATCGTACAACAATGTATAAGTTCTTTGCTCATTAACAATTTTTCCATCAACTTTAGTTATAGCCACACCCACAGTAAAAATTTCACCTCTTTCAGCTGAAATTTCAGCAGGCAATCTTTTCTTAAGTGCTGTAAATTGGTCGTCTGTTAACGTCGAATAAACAGAGTATTGCTCATCATAATGAAACAGTGGTTGAATGGATGATTGCAGTGTTGTTGCCATAACTACCTCAAATTACGGACTCTTAGGTAATTTAAGCATGAGTACTTATTTTAACGATGTACCTAACATTAATTTAAATTAAGCAGCCAGCTGAATTAAGAAGTTAGCTTTGTCATTATCAAGCTAAAACTCTGCCAATCCGTGAGTATCTTAAATTCATATGTTCCAGGTTCTGCTAGCTGAAATTGATTATCACCTTCACTCCATTCTCCTTTCAATTTCAATTCTATCACCCCATTCAGATGTATATCATGACTACTGACAATTGGTGTTTTACCCCCGTCTGGGCTACAAAAAATCAATTGATGAGAGCCTGCTTTTAATTCAAATTCAACTCTACATATATTTTCCTTATCGCTGATTAACTCTTTCATTTGTCCAGCAACACACATTTTATAACCTTCAAATTTATGTTTATTTTCCTTAATTCTTTGCTCTGCTCTCTGTGCTTCTGCCACCACATCACGTTTAGTCAAGGCTTGTAAGGCTTGTGTTTGATGTTGATTGCCCAAATGATAGTGGCCACTATCTGGATCACTTTCACTGCTTCCGCTAGGTGAACGAAAAAAAGACATCTCAGTATCATCCGCTTCAGTTAGCAATTTAGGTACATGATTCATCTTATGCGACACTTTATATGAATTAAGTTGCTCATTTAAGGCTGCACACAATAAGGAATCTGATTCGATATAACTCTGGACTTCTAAAGAGGTTGAATGCGCAAAAGAACGGACTCGAAAGTGGAGTGAACGAGTCTCGTCCACTCCCTTAATTATCAGCATTAATTGCGACTCTCTGCTCATGGCGTTCTGCAGAGCACTTAACCCTGAGTCGGAGAGCTGCTCAAGGTTTCGCTTATTTGGGTCCCAAACTAAGGGTTCTAGAGTCGTTGCAGCATTCAATGTAGCCAACATAGGTTAACTGATTCATTTACTTGCTAAAGTCATACCTAAAATCACCATTAACATCAAACTAAATTGTTTGAGTTTAAGCTTAGGTTCAGGCAAAAAAACTCATAAAACATACCCTATTGCCAAGGCCATAAACATGGTTAACCCTGCCCAGTTATTGTTAAGAAAGGCTTTGAAGCAGTTATGACGATTACGATCTTTGATCAAATATTGCTGATAAACCCCAAAGCCAACGAATGCTACCAGGCCTATAAGATACAAATCCATTTGCCCATGTTGACTTCCAGCCATTGCAAACCCAAACAGTGCTATACATTGCAAAATACCAATGATGAACTTGTCCCAATCACCAAATAAAATTGCCGTTGATTTAACGCCTATTTTGAGGTCGTCATCTCTATCCACCATGGCATACATGGTGTCATAGGCGACAATCCAGCACCAATTTCCGAAAAATAACCACCATGCTTGTGCCGGTAATTGCCCATTTACAGCGGCGTACGCCATGGGAATCGACCAACTAAATACCACACCTAAGAACAACTGCGGAAGATTTGTCACTCGTTTTAAAAACGGATAAATCACCGTAAGAATGATCCCTACCACAGCAAGTTTGAGTACCAATAGATTTAAAAAAAGCACCAACCCAAATGCCAATATGGCTAAAAAACCAAAAAGGCCTAGCGCTTCTTTTGAAGTCAACTCACCACTTGCTAGAGGACGGTTTTGAGTGCGTTTGACCTTACCATCCACTTTTCTATCAGCGTAATCATTAATCACGCAGCCACAAGCTCGCATGATAAAGACGCCAAGCGTAAAGATAATCACCAAAGAAATGTCAGGAACACCACCAGCGGCAAAAAATAACGCCATCAAACACGGCCACAATAACAACAGTGAACCAATGGGCTTATCCATTCTCATTAAACGCCAATAAGCTGAGAATTTTTGTGCTGTCAGCATCCGTTACAGTCCTTCTAACTTGGCTATCATTACTTTTAATTTTTTCACACCATAATCGTCAAAGTTGACTCTTACGCAAGCTTGTTCACCCATGCCTTCAAGCTCTAATACTTTACCTTCACCAAATTTTTTATGACGTACCCGCTGCCCCTCTGTTAAACCACTGTCATGGTTTTGGGTAAAGCTTGGCTTTGGTGCTTGTGATTTTTGATTACGTTGTGATGAACTGAAACCTGAACTGTAGCCAGAACTGAAACCAGAGCTAAATGATGGTTTAGGCTGTGTCACTTTGGTTTTCATGCGGATTTCATCCACGTATTGCTCAGGGATTTCTTTAATAAATCGAGAAGGACGGCTGTAATCTTCACGACCATAAATTCGGCGGGATTCAGCATGAGTAATGGTAAGTTTTTGCATCGCGCGAGTCATGCCGACATAACACAAACGACGTTCTTCATCTAAGCGGTCCCCCTCTTCCAGTGCCATCTTGCTTGGGAATAAGCCTTCTTCAACCCCAGCCATAAACACTTGTGGAAACTCCAAACCTTTAGCTGAATGGAGCGTCATCAGCTGCACCGCATCGGTAAAGGCATCGGCTTGTCCTTCACCCGCTTCAAGCGCTGCATGGGATAAAAAGCCATTCAGCTCACCCATATCCTCTAAATCTTCTGGCAACTCAAAGGTTTTAGCCGCCGTCACTAATTCTTCTAAGTTATCAATTCTGGCTTGAGCTTTTTCGCCTTTTTCTGCTTGATACATGGTTTTCAAGCCCGAATCTTGAATAACGGTATCCGTCATTCGATACAAAGGCATATCCGTAGTTTGTTGTTGCAGTTCAACAATCAAGTCCATAAAACCACGAACCGCATTAGAGGCTCTGGCCGCTAACATTTTTTCATTGAGTACTTTTATACTTGCTTGCCACAGAGTCAGCTGCTCCTGCCTTGCGGTAGAGCGTAAAATATCTAAAGTGCGATCACCAATGCCACGCGCAGGTGTATTCACAATACGCTCAAAAGCCGCATCGTCATCTTTGTTCGCCATTAGGCGTAGATAGCTCATAGCGTCTTTAATTTCTTGGCGTTCGAAGAAACGTAAACCGCCATAAATACGATACGCTAAGCCTTTGTGCAGCAGCGCTTCTTCAAGCACCCTTGATTGAGCATTGGAGCGATACAAAATTGCACAATCGGCTAAGCTGCCACCGTTATCCTGCCAATCGGCAATTCGACTGACGATATACCGCGCTTCATCCATTTCATTGAATGCACAGTAAAGGGCAATTTTTTCGCCTTCAACATCATCCGTCCACAGGCTTTTTCCTAGTCTTTCTGAGTTGTTAGCAATCAGTTCATTAGACGCTTTAAGAATATTCCCCGATGAACGATAGTTTTGTTCAAGACGTATGGTTTCCGCGCCGTTAAAGTCATTTAAAAAACGATGTAGATTTTCTACTTGTGCGCCACGCCAACCGTAAATCGACTGGTCGTCATCACCGACAATCATCACATTGGCGCTGTTACCCGCCAGTACTCGGATCCAAGCGTATTGAATAGCATTGGTATCTTGAAATTCGTCCACCAAGATATGTTTAAATCGGTCTTGATAGTGGGCAAGAATGTGCGGTTTATTAAGCCACAATTCATGGGCTCTTAATAAAATTTCAGCAAAATCCACTAACCCAGCACGATCACATGACTCTTGATAAACCTCATAGATTTTTTTCAGATTTTGTTCAATCGGGAAAATGGTATTTTCTATGTCTTTTGGGCGCAGACCTTGGTCTTTTTTGCCGTTGATGTAACCTTGAGCTTGGCGAGGCGGATATTGTTTTTCATCCAGATTCAAACTTTTCAAAATTCGTTTCAACAGGCGCAATTGATCGTCTGAATCCAGAATTTGGAAACTTTGCGGTAGGTTTGCATCTTGATAATGGGTGCGAAGTAAACGATGAGCAAGACCATGAAAGGTGCCAATCCACATCCGGCTCATGTTAGTACCCACAACATGCTCAACTCGCTCACGCATTTCTGCTGCCGCTTTGTTAGTAAAGGTTACGGCCAGAATTGAGTATGGACTTTGCCCTAATTGTTGCATTAGCCATGCAATACGATGAGTCAACACTCGTGTTTTGCCACTACCCGCGCCTGCTAAAACTAACATATTGGACAAGGGGGCAGAGACTGCCTGTGCTTGTTTATCGTTAAGACCGTTTAATAAAGAAGATGGATCCATGCTCGCCTCCCAAAATCAGAGAGGCGATTGTATCAAAAAATCATAAGAATTGTCTTTGTGAACAGATAAGCTTCAGCGACAACTGAAGCTTATGAATTCAGAGATTAGTTAACCGCGTTGCCCCATAAATGGACGTTGACCACCTGCAACGGCTGCTTTTTTTGGTTTATCGGTAACATTGTTGGTAAGATTATAAAGCTTTAAATCCCATTCTTCGGCCGCTTCAATGAGCTCCCCAACAGAGTCTTTAATAAACCCTTTAGGCTTACCAGAAATAATGATATTGCGATAAACCGTTACATTTTTACATTCAGGCAAAATTCCAATACCGTAACCACCGCGGAAAGGCTCAATGGCACGTTCACCAAAGGCTAACATAAAGTCTTCTGGCACATTGTCAGGAATGGTGTTATTGGTGGTAACCGACAAACGAAGGCTCATTTCTTGATGATCTCGGTACGCCGATAGGGATAATACAATTTTACGACCTTCTTCTTCTCGAGATAGTTCACAGGTCAACACATTGTCATCACCAAAAGTGATCCCTTCAATACCTAACTCAGAAAACGCTTCTTCAAAAATATCCATTGGTCCACCGTAATTGCCTAATAATTTAGAAAACAGACACGCTAACCTCAAGCCTAGTCAAGCTGGTTGAAAACGCAAAATGAAAGGGCATGTTATATTCAACAGTCCCTTATATATTCTGCGCCGACATTGTTACGATCCGCAACATTTGGAGATGAAATTTACTTAATGTTTCACCTTCACATTACGGCGATTATTTTTGCTGTAAATCAACATGAGTTAGCCACTGCTCAAAGTCCATCATATTCCCCGGCAGGATCACTCGGTTGCCATCTTGGCTCAAAGCCGCAAATTGTTTGAAGTATTGTTCACCTAATTGCATCCGTAGTGCATTTTGTCCACCAGGAGCGGAAATCACTTCAGCAAGACGCTCTATGGATTCTGCGGTAGCTTTCGATAAGGTTAATATTTCTTCAGCTTTACCTTCTGCCTCGTTAATACGCTTTTGCATTTCACCTTCAGAGCGGTTGATCATTTCAGTCTTGATCCCCTCTGAACGATTAATACGGCTTTGCTTATCACCTTCACTTTTAGCTAAAACGGCACGACGTTCACGCTCAGCATTTACCTGCATTTCCATGGCATTTTTCACAGTATCGGGCGGAGTAATGTTTTTGATTTCATAACGATGCACTCGAATGCCCCACAGTGCCCCCGCTTGATCCAACACCTCCACCACTTTGGCTGAAATTACATCACGCTCTTCAAAAGTGCGATCTAAATCCAGCGTACCAATCACTGATCTGGTTGTGGTTTGTGCCAATTGAATCGCAGCATAACGATAATCCGTGATGCCATAACTGGCTTTAACTGGATCAACCACTGACATGTAAATTACGCCATCGACTTCTACTTTTACTTCATCGCAAGAAAAACATTCTTGCGGTGGCACATTTATGGTTTCTTCTTTTAAATCGTGAATGTAGGCCACTTTATCCACAAAGGGAATTAAAGCATGAAAGCCGGCATCGAGCGTACAATGATATTTTCCGAGTCGCTCTACGACATAAGCAGATTTAGTTGGCACCAAACGAATGGATTGGAATAATTTGAGGATAAACACTAAAAACAGCAGTCCCCAGATCACCATTACGATGAAATCTTGATTCAATTCTACGTTCATGTTCATTATCCCTGCCCTCCTTGCTTATTGATGGTGGCGCTAACTTGATCCATGCCTTGGAAAAATCCCTCTACCTTAGCGATTTCGGTAGGGATCACTGACACTTGAGTATTATCTAAAATATCACCAACCTGCTTAATAAACTGCTCTTTTAGCAACATGTTCATGGCATCATTACCACCATTTTTTGATAAGGCTTCAGAAACTTTTGCCATCCCCTCGGCTTTGGCTTTGGCAACAATGGCGATTTCTTGGCCTGTACCAATGGCTTCATTGATGCGTTTTTGTTTTTCACCTTCAGATAGGTTAATCGCTTCTTGGCGCTCACCCTCTGACAAATTAATGGTAGCGGCCTTTTCGGCATTCGCTAAGGTAATTTCCGCTCGCTTTTGACGCTCGGCTTCCATTTGTTTTTCCAGAGTATGGATCACGTGATACGACGGTGAAATATTACGGATCTCGTAACGCAGAACTTTAATTCCCCAAGGCTCTGAGGCCACATCAATTTCTCTGACGATGGACTCATTCAATTTTTCACGTTCAGCAAAAGTTTCGCTTAACGTCAGCTTACCAATTTCTGATCTCATTGTGGTTTGCGCTAAGTTCACGGCCGCGCGGCGGTAGTCTTCAATGCCATAACTGGCAAGGCGACCATCCATCACTTTTAGATACACCAAACCATCGACTTCTAATTGAGTGTTGTCTTTGGAAATACAGCTTTGAGTAGGCACATCTAATACTTGCTCGCGAGTGTCATGACGATAAGCGGCTCTGTCTAAAAATGGGATCAGAAAGTGAAATCCGGGCTTTAATACAGCGCGGAATTTACCTAGACGTTCGATCACCACGACCTCACGCATCGGCACCACCAGCATTAGCTTGAATAAAATAAACAGCAGTACTAGCACTGCTATGGTAAATGTCATCATACTCAGTTCCCTTGTTGTTCTGTTTGTTCTTGTTGCTCTTCATTATCAAGTTCGACAACAAAAGCGATGTTTTGTTGGCAAATAATTTTCACTTGTTCCCCAACAGAAATTTGACTGCCATCGGCCACTGCAGGCCAATCTGAACCATTGAATCGAATACGTCCTTGGTGCTCTCCCGGCCCAATAGTTTCTTTTACTGTAGCGATTTGTCCATATACATCAATGGCTTCATCAGTGTTATCTATATGAGCATCACCACCAATCATTTTTTGAGTTAGGCCGCGAAAACCCAACAACAGTACGATTGATGATATAAACCATAGTGTAAGACTTTGATTAAACCCTTCTACCACGCCGCCCCACAGCATGCTCGATACCACTAAACAAGCGATACCAAGTAAAATCACTATACCGCCGGGTAAAATGATTTCAGCGAGGATCAAGAACAAACCAATCAACGCCCATACTACGATGGGATCGGTTAAAGACATAATACATCCTTGGATTATCGATGAAAGAATAACCCTAATATACTCGCGGCTTTCATTATTGTCGACATATTATGTCAATTTATTTTTTTACTCTATGTTGAAGCTTGATAAAAGAACGTCTTTAAATTTTCAGTTTGACAATTAATTTTTATAAATTTACACTGCTCGTAAATCAATCAAAATATTCATTGGGTAATAGAATGTCATTATCTAAATCTCTACTCACAACAGTGGCTATTTTTATGGGAGTCTGGTTTCTGCTGTTGTTTCAACCTGCTCCATTAGAAGCTAGGATCACTGAAAATAAAGTAAAGCCTAACCAAGCAACAAAAGCTCAAGTGACCAAAGCACCTGCAGAGCAACGCAACATCAGTAAATCGACGTTCACCCCTAAAGCCATTGCTGGAGTAACAAAGCGAGTCAGGTTTTCTGAAATACCAAACCTATGGGATGAGTTTTTTAAACAGTCGAGAGTAAGAGCTTTATTTTCCGCTTCACCACAACCCGTATTTGTGATGTATCAAGACATTAGCCCTGACTATACCGAAGCGACCATCACTATCGGTGTTGATGCCAGAAAATTAGGCAAAGTTAATACCAAGGTTGAGCTACCACTGAGCTCTGAACTAACACCATTGCTGACGAAAGGTAGTTATACCCAAAAACAACTGAGAAAAGGTTGGCAAAAAATTAATTATGACAAGCCAATCGACTTTGTGCTTGAAGTCAATTTCTTTGATGCTGACGTAAAACTGAAAGCTTCCGAGCTTTTTGTTCATTATCAATAACATGAGGATGTGATCATGGAATTTATGTCTGAAGTATTTTTAGCCAGAGACCTTCCTTATATTGAAGCCTGGATAGATGACAATTTTTTACTCATCGCTCTCGCCATTTTTGGTTTAGAGTTGGTTCGTTATGCGTTTAAGAAAAAACTGACCATGAACCTTGTGGGTGACAGTATCACTAACTTCATCACCTTAGGCTTTTTAGTCATTATCATCTTTTTCGTCGGACTGGCTTATCTAGGCGCCTTTTATTACTTCTACAACAATTGGAGTATCACCCAACTGCCTATCACCGGCTGGACCATTTTAGGCGGAATTATCCTTGCTGACTTAGCCTATTATTGGGAACACAGATTCATGCATATCAACGGGTTTGCATGGGGTACCCATACAGTTCACCATAGCTCTCCCCACTTTAATATTTCAGTGGCGTATCGCTTTGGTCCATTAGATTGGCTTTTTCCATTCTTCTTCTACTTACCGCTAGTATTGCTGGGCTTTAACCCACTATTGGTACTACTGTGTGAAACCATTGTTCAGGTTTATCAAACCTTATTACACACAGAAGCTGTGAAAAAGTTGCCACGACCTTTTGAAGCTATTTTTAATACGCCTTCACATCACAGAGTGCATCATGCCACTAATAAACAGTACATTGATAAAAACTATGCCGGTATTTTTATCATTTGGGATCGCATGTTTGGCACCTTTGCCAGAGAAGAAGAAGAGGTCAAATACGGAGTATTCCCAAGAATTAATTCTGTTAACCCATTTAAAGTGTATTTCTCAGGGTATGTAAAACTCACCAAACAACTCTGGAACGCACCATCTTGGGGCTACCGCTGGAATTTATTAGTCAAGCCACCGATTTGGGCTTGGGAACAAGAGCAAGCCGCTAAGAAAGCTGCCGCATTGAAGCAATAACCGATTCATCACCTCTCCCTAGTAAGCAAAAAGCCTGCATTCATCTGAATAGCAGGCTTTTTTATTGTTTCGATATGTGAAGCAATAATGTAGTACGGCAACCGTCCGTGACAATTGGGTTTTACTATTTTGCAACCATTTTACGAGCAGTGTTTACCACAATGTTCACCGCGTGACTTTCAGTTTGTTTCATGGTCTCTTCATCAGGAATTTCTTGCTGAGTACGATTTACGATAACGCCCGCCACACAACCTGCACTCCAACCTTGTGAAGCACACATAGTAAATAGCGTCGCCGATTCCATTTCATAGTTCAATACGCCCATGTCTTGCCACTCTTTCATTGAACCAGCAAAACGACGAGTCACACGGCCAGATACCGTATCATAACGCTCTTGGCCAGGGTAGAAAGTATCTGAAGACGCGGTAACCCCTACATGTGGTTCAATACCCGCATCACGACAAGCTTCAACCATGGCAGTAGTACATGTAAAGTCGGCTACCGCAGGGAATTCCATTGGTGCGAAATGTAAGCTTGCACCATCTAATCTAACTGACGCTTGGCTGACAATCACTTCACCGACTTTCACGTGCTCTTGAATTGCACCAGTAGTACCTACACGTAAGAAAGTATCAATACCCAATTGCGCTAATTCTTCAACAGCAATTGACGTTGATGGACCGCCAATACCTGTTGAACAAACCACAACAGCTTTACCATCTAAGTATCCTAAATAACTGGTGTATTCACGATGGCTAGCTAAAAAAGTTGGATTATCCATTAGTTCGGCAATACGTTTTACGCGCTCAGGATCACCTGGAACGATAGCAACGTTTGCTCCATCCAACATGGCTTTGGTCAACCCAAGATGAAAGACATCAGACATTTTAAAACCCCTTGTTATTTCTTAATTTTTATAAACTAAACCTTATCTGTAACCAGAGTAACCCAGTTCCTTACATTTTGAGGTTAACTGGATCACACTCTTTATTATTATTTTTGGTATGTTAATAACATGTCCCTGTGAGGGAGCCCATCTTCTAAATACATATCTGAATTTGTGGTAAAACCTAAACTTTGGTAGAAATCCACCAAATACTCTTGTGCACCTAACTGAATATCTGACTGTGGCCACTGATTTTTGGCACAATCTATCGCTTTCTGCATCAATTGCGTGGCTAAACGCTGATTCCGGTATGCTTGTGCCACCAAGACACGACCGATACTTGCTTGTGGGTAACTTAATCCTGGCGGTAACACTCGACAGTATGCAGTAATATTACCATTTTCGTCGCTAATAAAAATATGGTAACTATTTGAATCTCTGTCTTTTTCGTCCAACTCTGGATAAGGGCAAGCTTGCTCTACCACAAAAACGTCCACTCTAAGTTTCAAGATTTCGTATAACTCGTCAGTCGTTAGCTCTGAAAATTGCTTGATGATGGTCTTCATTTTTCTTTTTTCCACTCACCATTATGTTTAGGTTTTACCCATGTATTGGAAAACCAATAATATCGATTGCTGGTCTTACTAGGTGCGGTACAGTTATAACGAGAGCGCCCCGCCGGTAACCTTTTTTCAGCTTGAATATAAAAAGTATTTTCACTTATCCAAACAGGTGGGTGAGCGCCTTGATTAGAGACATAACACATCAACTGAGATTTACGAATGTCTTGAGTATCTAGAGTTAATGTCAGTTTGGGTCGATGTTCTTCTTTAGTGAGTTGTGATTCTAGCGGTTGCTGTTTAAGCACAGGCATGGCCAAGCTATTCATCTTTATTTTCAGCGATGACATTTTCGAAAAAGGCACGGCGACAGGGTAACGAGGCAAAGACGTTAATGGTGAATAACGTCCTGCTGCGCCAGAATGTTGGCCAAAAGCGACATACCCCATATCGCTGAGCATTTTCATAATATCAACATTGTACTCACCGTATGGATAAGCCAAGGCTTTGAAACTTTGACCTGTACGCTGATAAATCGTCTGCTCATTTTTTTTAATGTTGGCTTTAATGCGTGACAACCATTGGCCTTTAGTTTCACTGGCAAGCTTGCGAATAAGGTGCACATGATCATAAGTGTGATTCATGATTTCCGCTTTTTCTTTAGCGATAGTTTGTATTTGTTGCCAGCTCATCATTCTATTAATTCGCTGATCAATGGGTTGTGAGGCTAAAAACATCGCATAAGGAAAACCATGCTTTTTTAACACTGGGCGAGCATTTTCATAAATGTTTCGATAGCCATCATCAAAGGTGATTGCCACTGTTTTATCTGGTAGTGATTGTTTATTTTTTAGCGCTTGAATCACTCGACTTAACGGTACAACATTAAACTGATTATCGGCAAGGTATTGCATTTGCTCGGCAAACTGCGCGGGGGTAACACTGGTAATCGCAGGGGTTTCATTAGAGACATGATGATACTGCAAGATCACCGTCGCCTGAGTGCTTGGCATTACCAAAAAACCTAAAACTAAGATAAGCTTGCACATTATTTTCATGAACTTTAATTTCCTATGAGTCGGTTTTCCATACTCTTTTGCAAAGATCAACATCGACGCTTGTGGTCATTAGCGATCCCCATCATTATTTCCAACATCAGTGTACCATTGCTAGGTCTTGTAGACACGGCCATGGTTGGTCATTTAGCTGAAGCCTATTACTTAGCCGCTGTCGCCCTAGGCTCAACGGTGATCAGCTTAATGATTTGGCTTTGTGGTTTCTTACGCATGTCCACCACAGGGTTAACCGCCCAAGCCAGTGACTCGACGACTTCTCAGGCTAAATTATTAGTTCAAGGTACAGTTATGGCTGTATTACTTGGTTTACTGTTACTGGTATTTCAACAACCGATCATTCAATTGGCATTAGCACTAAGTGATACCAGTGATGAAGTCGCCCATTACTTTCAACAATATGTCAGTATTCGTATTTGGTCGATGCCATTGGCTTTAGTTAATTTAGTGTTTCTCGGTTGGCTGCTTGGCAAACGCTTGCCTAAAGTCGCCATGTGGCAACTCATCATCGCCAATAGCGTTAATATCCTACTAGATTTATGGTTCATCTGGGGATTAGGCTGGGGTGTTGCTGGTGCAGCTTGGGCTTCCGTTTGTGCTGATATTACGGCTTTTGCTGTAGCCAGTTACTTTGTCATTCAGCAGTGGCAGAAATTACAGCTGCCCCAGCTAAAAATCATCGAACTACTTAAACAAGCAGGCTACCAACAACTGTTAAGCCTCAATAGAGATATTTTTATTCGCAGCCTTTGTTTACAGTTAACGTTAGCATTTATGACGTTTTATGCCGCTCGTCTTGGAGATCATGTCCTCGCGGCTAATGCAGTATTATTGAACTTATTGTTATTAATATCTTATGCCCTTGACGGTGTGGCGTATTACGCAGAAGTAGAAGTCGGTGAAGCTTATGGCAAAAAACAGTGGCAGAAGTTAACTGAATCCGTATGGCTATCGTGGTTTTGGTCAGGGATGATTGCCCTCGGGTTTGCGATGGTTTTTTATTTATTAGGTCCTCATTTAATCGCTTTACTGACAGATATTCCCCATGTTCGAACCACCGCAAACAATTATGTTATATGGCTGGCTTTGTTACCTTTATTGAGTTTTGGCTGCTATTTGTTTGATGGCGTTTATATTGGCTTGGCCAAAGGAAAAACCATGCGTAACAGCATGATTTTTTCGACTTTGGTCGTATTTTTCCCTTTGTGGTGGCTCACCAAAGACTGGGGAAATCACGCTTTATGGTTAGCGTTGAGTGCCTTTCTGCTCAGCCGTAGCCTAACTCTTGGTTTGCATTTTTTACAGATGCAAGCATGCATCACATCGCCCAATTGTGATCATTAATACTTCAACTACTCCCAATGGCCTCATCGAGTGTTAACGGTTCATCCATTTGAAATGTCAACTCTTCATCAACCTTTGGTAGTTCTGCGCCTGCGCCTGAAGCATCGCTAAGGTAGCTAGCACGGCTACCCGTACTACCCGTGCTAACTGGCCTTGCCGCTGGAGTCAGAGCTTGAGCACCAGGGTTTCTTAATACTACTCTGCCCTCTTTACTTTGAGGCTGCGACATCAGTACACCCGATGTCGGTGTATGTAATGGTGAATTATCCACTGTAGAGGTACCAGACATTATACTCTGAGGCGTCAACGGAGCTCCGGTCTCATGTGGATTTGGTGAAATAGGAGGACGAGTAACATTTGTTCCTGTGCCACCACCTAACGAAAGAGAGTTTGGACGCTGTTGCTGCTGAGCACTTTCCTGCATTTGGTTGAAACCTTGCTTTATTGTATCGGCTTCAATGTGTGGTCTGCTCAGGTGACTTAAATCACTTTCACTGTTTGTTGGCCTGCTAATTGATGTATGTGTTCTTCCGTTTTCAGCAGTCAAATAAGAAGTATCACTGTACGATCTTTGAGTTTGACGATGAGCTCTCTTTTCGTCTAAGTGAACATCGGGGGTTAAGGCATGAGCATTTACTGGTGGAGATATTGGTGATTGCTGCCGTTGGCTAACGCTATCAGGGGTAGTTGCACCTTTCCACATATCTAAGTTTGCATCCCAAACGGATCCATCAGGGTGTTGATATGCATGAGTGTTACTATCTGTCACCAAAATTGGTGGTGAGCTTTGAGTCAAAGCAGCCCTTGGAGTAAGAGGACTGTCATGTTCGTCGGCTAATGCTAGCTCTTGAGCTTGAAACATTCTGAGCATCCCTTCCCTTTCAAGCTCCGCTGCAAACTCCTCAGGAGTTTTCCTTTCTAGATTCGTCATCTCGCGTAAACCAGTGAACATCCTAACTCCACACCTCGACAACGCAAAGCCTAAAGCTGCTGCTTTATCATGTTCAATTAGAAGATGTAAAACACTATTTTGGTCACTATCAGGAGTTACTAGCCCATAACAGTATCTGGTTTGAATATTTGCATCATCCGTAACCCATGCAAAATCTTCTTCGTATTGACACTGAAGCACGTGAATAATTGTATCATCGTTAGCGTGCTTACATGCTACATGCAACAAATTAGCCCCTTGGTATCGATGGCCAAATGCAGCTGGATAACATTGGATTGCAAAATCATGTAGCATTTTACTGATCTCTATATTATTTAATACCACCGCTACTAACATAGGATCTAACTTACCGTATTCATCCCATATTTTTTCAAGAAATGCCTGCTCAGTGCAACTCTCTTGGTTATGTGGGATAGCTATCGATGATTGCGATAATCTGCGCTGAAGCGTTTCATCATTACCATTATTTTCCAAATCACTATTTTGTTGATCCAGTAATACTTTGGTTAGCTTATTTTTGGAAGGTATACCTTTTTTGAGCATCTGTAGTTGATCATTAGCAGGTAAACCCTTTCGCTTCTCTTTAATACTCCCTCTTGCATAATCGAGATAAAGGGAAACCAATTTCTTTTGTTGGTTAACTACGGCTTTAAAAAGTGGCGATATTCCATCTCTATCTTCAATCAACAGCAGCCCAGGCTGGACTTTTAATAATGCAGTAATACGCGCTCTATTTTCATCTGAATCTGTCTCTGCAAAGAGATGCAGTGGCGTATAACCAGCTAAATCTGGCTTAAGCAGTAGCGTGGCCAAACTTGGATTATTGGTCACATAACCCAGTAAAGAGCTGAATACTGATATACTGCATTGCTCTCCAGAACTACTTAGTCCTTTCATTGCAAGGTGAAACACAGTTTCACCTTTAACTTCTTTAGTAAACCCAATGTCTTCTTTTAGAAGCAAAAGTGCTTTCACACAAGCAGAACAATTTTTTTCTACGGCTAAGTGTAACGGAGTATAACCTTCATAATTCGTTTGCAATAAACAGGAGAGAAATTCGTCTTTATATTCTGTTGTTAACAAGTATTTCAGGGTTTCAACATCACCATTTGCACAAAGTCTGTGTATGGTGTTGTTACCATCAAGGTCTACAGCATGAAAATTACCTGTTTCGAATTGAACGGCTGTGTCATGCCAGCCTTTTTCTTTCATCTTTGTCGCTAACCCTTTCATGACACGCGGCGGTGCTTTAGCACCACATTTTGCTAAGCATTTTATGGTTTCTAATGTTGTGGCTTTATTCTCCTCAGCCAATTGTAATACGGTTCGCTTTTGTGCATTGGGCTCATTAATGCCTAACCCTCCGGATTCTAATGATTGCGATGTAAAATCGGGGGATACCTGTACCTTCGGTGTCGGGGGAGTGATTTCTGATTGAACAAGCATTGGCAATAAACCCGGCTCATGTATTGCCGCCAGATGTAGAGTATTATTGCGTTGTACATCAACCGCGTATAGCCAAGTGGCAATCAAAGGCTCTAAAACTTCATCATTTTCCACGTCAGCAGTAAAATGCTCTAATAATGCGCTAACGCATGCATTTTTTATCTCAAGGGAAAGCTCCGATTTTATTAGCATATGCAGTGGTAATTCGCCGCGTTTATTTCGAATTTCAGGGTTTACTCCACACTTGCATAATGTAGTAATCACACTTGGAGATCCTAATTTTACCGCTAGATGCATAAAACCGTTGCCGTCTTCATCGCTACACCAATCAGGGTTATTGAGTGTCTGAGATTCTACGCTAGGCACAGCGTTGCAGTGTTTAAGCAATACTTCCAGTAATGCGGTATTTTCACATTCGATGGCGGCACCCACTTGCTCTTTTAACCAGTCAGGTTTTTTGCCTTTTGCGTCACCTTTATAGAGTAATAACTTTATGAGCTCTGCATATGCAGGGGACTTATGTCGCCCCATTTTCCATATTAATTCAAGTGGTGTTTGACCATTAGCATTTCTCGTTTCAGGATTAAATGCGGGCTTAAGCACTATTCGAGGTTTCTTAGGATCTGTAGGTTGCTCAATGCCATGAAGGGTTAGAATTTTTACGGCTATCTCAGGTCGATTATTTTCAATCGCAACATGAAGCACGGTGTCTCCACAGTCATCACGCGCGTTTATACTGGCTTCACCTTTAGTGCAAGCCTGCAAACCTTGTCTAAACTGTTCTTCATTAACAGGAGCTTGGGTATTAGCGATGCAAACCACTTCATGCAGTTTAGTAATATCTCCTGGTACATCTCCACGCCCTCCAAAACCAAGCCATCTCAAAAAAACACCAACGATATTCCAAAATTTATTTTTAACCGCTATTTGAATTGGAGTGATCCCATGGGCATTGGTTGCTTGCGCATAACCTGGGTATTTCTCCATAATGGCATTGGCGACGGTTTGGTTTTCGTACCGCGTAGCGATATGGAGTGGGTTGTCCTCCCATTCTGCATTAGGAATGGCCGTTACCACCTCAAAACCATAGACTTCATTTTCTTCATTAATAGGAGCGTTCACTGCTCTAAAATCCGTACTCCAACTAACTGCGATGGTATCACCGTCGTCATCAGCCTCTTCATTTTGAGTAGCATCAGCTTCGACTAATTCAACTTTTGAGTCTGAGTCTGGGTTGATTTCGCGGATTTTTTGCACCCAAACCAAAGAAGAAATGTCATACAAATCACTCAACTCAGGGTCAAATTTGCTCTTATCTGACTTCTCAATAAGGTGTAATGCAAGCTCAGTATGATTGCTGGCACAAGCTAAGTGTAACGGAGTATTTCCTGCATTATCTTTAATTGAGGTATTCACTATCGCACTAGCACCTGCTCTGCTTGATGTTACGCTGGTTAATTCGTTCGCCAAAGCTAAACGATTAGAGAAATCAGCGCCACAAGCCAAATGTAGCGGTGTTTGCCCCTGTTCATTTTGACGATTTAATAAATTTCTTAGCGTTTGTGGGTTTGCAGGCGTAGCCGGTGCAACATAACAGTCTAATACTTGGCGCGAATTCGCCCCCATGGCTAACTGAGGATCTACGACTAAGTGTTTATTCAAATAATCAATGATTTGTTTTAAGCCAACAACATCACTAACCATACAAGCAAGATGGAATACATTGTTTCCTTTGGGATCAAGCTGGGTTAAATCAAGCCCATCATGCGCCAGTAATTCAGAAACCATGTCTGTTTTTTTCAACAATACAGCGAACATTAATGGGCTATTACCGTTAGCATCGACGGCATTAACATTATAATTGGGGTCAGCCAGTAGCGCTCTAACCGTATCAACGTCACCTTGTTGAATGGCTTGATGAAGCACTGTTTTCCCCTCATGATTTAGTTTCGTCACCACGGCCGGAGCTCTGTCAGTCCCTAATAAAGTTAATGCATGAGCAACATGTTGAGCCGAGTGCATTGCAGCAACATGCAATAAGGTATTTTGGTTTTCATCCATTGCAGTAAAATCAAACTGAGTATGGGGCTGCGAATTTAATGCGTTCATTTGGGCTTGAACAACTTGAGCGTTACTGTGTTGACAAACTACATGAAGAATATGGTTGCCTGCGTCATCACGGTCATTAAGCTCTACTTTGTCATTGCTAACCAGCGAAGACATTATTGCCAAGTGGTTAAGGTGAGAAGCCAGTTGCAATAAAGTCATTCCGAATTCTTGTTGATTCCAATGTTGATTAACACAAGCCATTGAACATGGTGTGGATTGTATGATCGTGTCCACTTTTTGTCGTCTGTCTAACACCACAGCCAGCTGCAACGGAGTAAAGCCGGCTATCCCTTTTGAAGTTAATTGTGCTTCGGTCACTGACGCTTGCTGAATAAGCCACTGAAGTTCTTCAGTTCCTCCAAGAGAGGCCAGTAAATGCAAAGTGCTGTTTCGGCAAGAAGTCATTTGAACAAGTGGCTCTTTCGCGTTTTTAGCCAATTTTTCAGCTAATTGTTTTTGACCGCTCAATAAACACTGCTGAAGTGGTGTAATACGCTGAGTTTTCATTTGTTGATAAAACTGTTTTCTAGCAAGATGCTGTTCTACTTCATCAGCAGCATGGGCAATATCTCTTACTTTGTTTTGAAATTCTACTTCAATCGGTAATGAACATTGCTTAAGTATTTGAGGAGCTTTTTTGGCAATCTTTAATGCCATCTTTTGATTATTGGCATGGGATGATGCACAAGCTGCGTGCAAAGCGGTATACCCGTTTTTATCAGTAATCGAAAGATCAATCTCTCTTTGCTTACACAGAAACTTAACTAGGTCTAAACTGCCTGTATCAACCGCCATATGCAACGGTGTTTTTCCTTGCTTATTTTGGGCATTAATATCGACATATTTTTGCCCTATTAGATGGTTAGCAATCTCCTGATATTGATTTCGTCTGGAAATTGGCACCTCACCTTGCTTGCGACAGGCAATCTGAAAAAGATGTAGAAAGAAAAAGCTCTTATCTTTCATTCGAACTTGTTTTGCAATTTTTCCATCTTCCAGTTGTAGTTTGACTTCATTAAAATCACCTGTTCTGACTGCATGTAACAAGCCTGCCATGTGGGAGTATTGACTTCCACTGACTAGCCAAGTGTCAGTTTCAATTCGTGTTGGAGCCGGAGCATTACGGTTGCGCCTACGACTTGAAGTTCTTTCAGCTTCTACCCACTTCGTCCGCCCTCCAATTTGACGTTCCTCAATCTGAATACCGACAACACTCAGTAAGTTCCGAGCTTGCTCGCTTTTGCTAAGCTTTCTATGCCTTGCCACACTCCGATCGTTACAAAGGTGTAATATTGCCTGTTGCATTTCTGGCTCAGCAAGAACCTTTCTGCGTAACGCCGCAACATATTCTAGTTCAGTTTGGGATAAAGATTTTCTGCTCAACTGCATATCATCAACCAAATGAATCAAACCTTCAGCGTCAGTAAGGTGGCTACTCTTTTGAATCCATCGCTTTACGGATGGTTCTACTGCGTGTTGTGGTAGGGTTGGAATAGCTTTGTTCAATGATTCGTAATTAACATTCTGAGCTGTAGATTCAAACTGATAAGCAGGTAATAGTGCTAGTGCCTGTTGTTGAACCCTAGCCATATTGGCTAACTCTTGCTCGGGAATTAAAGAACAGTGTCCTCTATCGATAAAGAGTGCAACATGGGCTTCATAACCTCCTCCGCATTCTGGCTCCTTTAAGGCAAGCAATTGCATTAACCCACTTTTCAAAATGTGATTTTTATAGCGGTTATTTTTTTCTTTTATCACTCTATTGATATGGCGAGAATACATTTGCGCAGCGGAGTCCAGTACGTGCGATATAGAGCAACGCTGCTGTATTTCCCTTAATAAATCATCATCACCTCTACTCAATGCATTTTGAGTTGATTGACTGAATAGTCCCACTCCAGAAGGTGGTGTGTAATCAATACCAATTCTGGGAGCAATCTCCCCCAAAATAGCTAATAGCCTTCTTTGTTGCACTGTATCCCAACGCATAGATTTGTGCTTATCTACATACTCTTTTAAGCTCGGCTCGGTCCCCCTACCTATTTGTAACAACGTATCATCTATACAATCAGCTTTGATATTTCCATATTCATCATGACGATGGAAACCAAACTCGCTCTGCATCGCGGTTTCAAACAGTAATCTGGCTCTTAAATGTAAATGGGTATGTAGTAAGCCCTGATTGCTGAGCACTAGATCTTGATAAATTTGAACAAAAGAAAAAGAATCAGAATAAGACAGTTGAAGCGCTATAGCTTTAAGCGCCTGTTGGTGATGCTCTGAATGCGGTTCAGCAGTAATCTGATTTCGAAATGTTTTTATTGCATCAACAAAGTTCTCAAAGCTGCTATTGGTTGACTGGCCATTAGCTATGGTCAGTAAATGATACTGCAGTAACTCCCAATCAATGTGTCGTTGAGAAGCTCGGAGCTGCTGCTCAAACAAGGGCTTAAGTTCGTTGACATTTTCAACTAATTCGCGCCAAGCTATCTCCTGCTCTGGTTTAATAGACGTAGAGTTGAGTTCATTTGCACACAATGAGGGAAGCACATCACCCGTAAACATAGGTGATGAACTGAATGATGGAGCAGCGGCTCGTGACAAAACTTCAGTAGCCATAACATTACCCCCCTCTTTAATTGCGAGTAATGAGTTAAAAGTATCGGGCTTTTTCCTTATGTACAGTGAAACTTTATTAATAACCCGATAGAAATTTTATGCAAAAAAAAGCAAAATAATAGTCAAAACTAAAAAACTTATTGAAACTAATATTGTTTTGTAAAGAAAGGCTCAGGGTTTATCGACTTCTTTATTGAAAAAATAAAATATGAAAATCGGTCTTTGTGAAAATGAATTATATAAAGAAAGTTTAATTTACAAGATTTCCGCTCTATTTACCAAGACGTCAATCACTATCCTCATCAAACAACGAAAAAACGACTCTCAATTAAAAAAGAAAGCGAATACCTTTACAACTCATAAATCATCGATAGCCGTTCACTATAGGCTGAAAGTAGAATAAAAATCACTAAAGCAGAATGAATTTATTAGAACAAAAAGATCCAACATATTCAGAATGATACAAGTCGAATCACTGTAATAGAATGGCGTTTTTGATTTAAAACACCAGAGAATAAGCCATATTAGCTTATTCTCTGCGATTTAAACAAAAATTGCTTAATAGAAAGAATGGTCACCACGCTGATGATCAGTCGCATCGACCACCCCCGTAAGCTCGCCAGGGAATTGCTCTAATAACTGCTTTTCAATACCGTCTTTTAACGTCACATCTACTTGAGCACAACCATTACACCCACCACCAAACTGTAATACTGCTACGCCTTCGTCTGTCAGTTCTGTCAATAAAATATTGCCGCCATGACTGGCTAACTGTGGATTTATTTCAGACTGGATCACATATTCAATGCGATCGCGTAATGGTGCATCATCTGCTACTTTACGCATTTTGGCATTGGGTGCTTTCAAAGTCAGCTGTGAGCCAAGCTGATCCGTTACAAAATCAATACTGGCTTCTTCTAAAAATGGTGCACTCTTTTCGTCGACCATGGCACTAAAGCCATCAAAATCTAACTGAATATCATCTTCTTCCACGGCATCAGGTGGACAATAAGACACACCACATTCTGCCGATGGCGTACCTGGGCTAATAACAAAAACGCGAATATGCGTGCCCTCTGGCTGATCCGCCAATAGTTTTACAAAATGCTTTTGTGCTGCTTCAGAAATGCTAATCATGCCAACCTACTTTAATACCTGAGTTATTCACTAAGTTATAGTCGCTAATGATACTCTTTGTTGCTGAAAGTGTGTAGCCTTTATCACGATTTCATTAAATGTTAACTTGGTCACATAAACATCATTTCCAATAAACGATACCATAACAATGAAAAAACTTGCGCTCTTATCCCTAGGTTCTTTGCTCTTAAGCAGTAGCCTTTTAGCTCCAGCTCACGCAACCATTCATACGGAATTTACATTACCTTCAGCCCTATATTCATCAGACTTGATGACACCTGAAAATTATTTAGGTTATCCACTAGGTGAATGGCATCTTCGCCACGATCAACTCAATGGCTATTTGAAATTACTGGCTCAACAAAGCGCAAAAGTATCATTAGAAGACACAGGGTTTAGTCACGAGCGTCGCCAGCAGCTTTCTGTGGTGATCACATCAGGAGAAAACCAAAAGCGTTTAGATGAAATCATCAGTCAACGAGCTACCGTCAAAGCTGGTAATAAAGTTGATGGTCCATTAGTGGTTTGGTTGGCGTATTCAATTCACGGTGACGAAGCCAGTGGCGCGCATGCCGCGATGGCATTGAGTTATTACTTAAGTGCCAGTAATGAGCCTTGGGTGAAGCAATTATTGAATGACATGGTGGTGATCATCACCCCAAGCCAAAACCCAGATGGCATGGATCGCTTTGCTAACTGGGCAAACAATAATCGCAGCAACGTGTTAAATCTCGATCCTAACAATCGTGAGCATCATCAGCACTGGGAGCGTGGTCGTTTTAATCATTACCTTGCTGATTTAAACCGTGATTGGTTGTTCCTCCGTCACCCTGAATCCCAAGGACGTGTGGCATTATTCCATAAGTGGCAGCCGCATTATGTGGGTGACTTTCATGAAATGGGGCATCGTTCTAGCTACTTCTTCCAACCGGGCGTACCGGAGCGAACACATCCATTAACCCCGAAACAAAACCAAGCTCTCACTGATAAAATTGCCAATTATCATCGCTCTGAGCTGGATAAAATGGGGCAGCCTTATTTTTCTAAGCAATCATTCGATGATTTCTTTTATGGGAAAGGCTCAACATATCCTGATATTAATGGTGCCATTGGCGTTTTGTTCGAACAAGCCAGTGCTCGAGGTAAAGGGGTAAATTCTCCGAACGGTGCCGTGACCTTAGAGCGCGCCATTCAAAATCAATTTGCGACCTCAATCTCCAGCCTTAAAGGCACGTTGGCACTCAAAAAAGAACTCCACGCCTATCAAATAGAGTTTTTTGATAAGCAGCGTAACAAAGCGGGACGACAGGAAGGGGTTTTGATCAGTGCTAACAATGATCCACATCGCCTACAGCAATTTGCCGAAATCTTAGCTCAGCACAAGATTGATTTTGAGTATCTCAATCGTAATATCAACCAAAACAAGCTAACTTTTGCTAAGCAAGATTCTTTGTTTATTCCTTACGGCCAATCACAACATGCGTTAATTCGAGCCTTATTTGACAAACGTCATTCATTTAAAGACGAAACGTTTTACGATGTATCGAGCTTCGATTTATCAGCGGCATTCGATTTACAGCTGGCTGAAGAGGTCAATGTTTCCAATAAATACCAGACTTCAAGCATTAAAAATCATACACCTAAAGCTATCACTCCTGAGTCGGTAGCCGTTTTAATTGATTGGCAACAGTCTAATGCAGCACCATTCTTACAGAGCTTGCTGGCTAAAGGCATTAATGCCAAATTTAGCACCAAGCCATTAACAGTAACCTCTGGCGCGAAAACACAGACATTAGGCTCTGGTACCTTACAAGTTTTACTTAATCAGGATGATGTTAACCGCGATAGCTTAGTAGCAACGATGGAAACCGAAGCTAAGCGACACAATGTAAACATTACCCCTGTATCTACCTTTGCTGCGGTATCTGGTATCGATTTAGGCAGCCCGAACTTTGTTCCTGTAACGCCAGTAAAACCGCTATTGGTTACCAGTGATAGCACGAATCCTATGGAAGTCGGTCAGCTTTGGAACTTCTTAGATAACACTTTGAAAGTACCAGTGACCTTGGTAGACGCTGATAACCTAAGTCGTGTTAACTTAAGTGATTACAGCCATGTCCTTTTTGCTCACGGATGGTATGCTTCGTTATCAACGAAAACGGCAGACAAATTAAAACAATTTGCTCAAAGTGGTGGCACCATTGTCGCTCAAAAAGGCGCGATAAGCTGGCTTAAGCAACATAAGCTTATTCAAACCGAAGTGTTTAACAGTAAACAAGCCAATGAGCTTTTTGATACCAAAGGGTTAACCTTTGGTGACCAAGACAGTCTACGTGCTCGTAAAACCATTGGTGGCGCAATCGTCAATATCGACTTAGACAATAGCCACCCATTAAACTTTGGTGTGACCAATAATCGTATTCGTCTAATGAAAAACCATATTGTGGCATTTGAAGCACCAAAAGCGCCCTTTATCAGTGCTGGACAATATCATCAGTCACCACTGGCAAGCGGTTATATGGCGCCGGAATATCAACAACATTACCCTAAACTTCACTCCATGATTGCCGAACGTATTGGGCAAGGACGAGTGATTGGCTTTGCTGAGAACCTAGTATTCAGAAATGTGTGGCTGGGCAGTGAAAAAATCTATAGTAACGCACTGTTTTTTAGTAACGGGCTATAGAGCTTGTGAACCGAGCGATGCAGTGAAACGCTGCATCGCTTTATCGGTAATACACTTTTAATAACGGCATGGCATAACTTAAATAATCATCAGCTAAACATATCTTCGGAGTCAAATGGAACCTGTACTCTTAGTCATCACCTTCTTATGTGGAATGTTAATAAACCGATTAGGGTTTCCGCCGTTAATTGGATATTTGATTGCTGGTTTTGCTTTATATTATGTTGGAGTTAAAGAGAGCACTATCCAGTTTCTTCACCAAATATCAGAGCTTGGGATCACCTTACTGCTGTTTGCCATTGGCTTAAAGCTGGACATTAAAAGCTTATTTAAAAAAGAAGTCTTAGCCACCTCTAGCATCCACTTATTAGGCTCAATATTAGTCTTTGTTCCTCTGCTTAAATTACTTGGTTTCATTGGGCTTCAACAAATTACTGATCTTGGTATCAATCAACTATTTCTCATCGCTTTTGCTTTGAGCTTCTCGAGTACAGTGTTTGCGGTTAAAACCCTAGAGGACCAAGGCAATATGCAAGCCCTTTCGGGTAAAGTCGCCATTGGGATCTTAATCATACAAGACATATTTGCCGTCGCTTTTCTTACCATATCCAAAGGCGAAGTCCCTTCAGTTTGGGCATTCTGCTTGTTATTACTCCCTCTTTTAAAACCATTGCTCTATTACATCATGGACAAATTAGGACATGGCGAACTCACGGTACTATTTGGCTTGGTAATGGCATTTGTATTAGGCGCTTGGACATTTCAACTGGTTGGCTTAAAAGCAGATCTAGGCGCTTTGATCATTGGTATACTATTATCAGGAAACGCCAAAGCTTCAGCATTATCTAAATCATTATTCTATTTTAAAGAAGTATTCTTAATCGCGTTTTTCTTAAGTATCGGTCTCAATGGTTTTCCATCTCTACACGACATTACGTTGGCGGTGATTTTAGCGCTTCTACTGCCCTTTAAAGTTACTCTGTTCCTACTTCTATTAACTCGTTTTCAATTACGTGCACGCACAGCGTTACTCAGTGCATTTAATCTTGCCAACTATAGCGAGTTTGGATTAATCGTAATGGCCGTAGCTATCACTATGGGAATGATCCCATCACAATGGTTAGTGATTTTAGCTGTAGCGTTAAGTATTAGTTTTATTGTTGCAGCATGGCTTAATAGATCCGCCGATGCCATATACAATCAACTAGAACAAACTTTATTAAGGCTTCAGGCAGTAAAACTTCACCCTGAAGATAGTCCTATTGCAGTTGGAACACCTCGTTTTTTGATATTGGGCATGGGGCGTATAGGTTCCGGAGCCTACGATGCTTTAAAAGGTAAATATGGCTGCGAAATATTAGGAGTTGAACACAAAACTGAACTGGTTGAATTTCATCAATCAGCTGGGCGTAATGTCGTACATGGGGACGCATCGGATTGCGATTTTTGGAAGAAAGTCGACAACTTACATTGTATTGAACGTGTATTTCTCGCTATGCCTAAGCACTCAGGTAATATCTCCGCCCTCGAACAACTTAAAGAGCAAAACTACCAAGGAAAATTCAGCGTACTCATTCTCCATGCCGAAGATGCTGAATCATTAGAAGAACTTGGAGTAGATAATATCTACAACCTATATGATCTCGCTGGTGTCGGCTTTGTTGAGCAAGTGATAAGTGAAAATAAAGATTGAGATTAGAAGTGCTTGGAGCATCTCCAACCCAAATCACTTTTTATCCTCTATACTCGATTCGATTAGCTTCAAAGAGCAAATAAAATAATAATAGTTTTGTATGCCAGTAAATACGAAAAAAGCCCTAGCTTTTAGCTAGAGCTTTCTCTTATTTGGTGTCTGGCAATGACCTACTCTCACATGGGGAAACCCCACACTACCATCGGCGAGGCTGCGTTTCACTTCTGAGTTCGGGATGGGATCAGGTGGGACCACAGCTCTATTGTCACCAGACAAATTCTTTTCAATTTTATAATGGTGCTGATACCCAGAATCGAACTGGGGACCTCATCCTTACCAAGGATGCGCTCTACCGACTGAGCCATATCAGCAAATTCTTCAAGCCTAATCTGACTTGTATCTTCACTTTTAGTGCCAGTAAAGATGAATAAATTGGTGTCTGGCAATGACCTACTCTCACATGGGGAAACCCCACACTACCATCGGCGAGGCTGCGTTTCACTTCTGAGTTCGGGATGGATTCAGGTGGGGCCACAGCTCTATTGTCACCAGACAAATTCTGTATATTGGACTGGTTAATTGTCCGTCTGACGGCATTGTTTCCTCGCTCTAGTGCTCATGTACTTGAAGTACATTCCGCGCTTCGCTCGTCACGGCTTTGTCAGCCGAACAATTTCCTGCGTCTTTTAACCAATCTTCTTAATTCAGAAAGCTGAGTTAATCTTGTTCTCGACTTTACTAAGTACGTCGTATTCTTACTAAGGTTTAGCAAGTTATAAAACCCATTAGGGTTGTATGGTTAAGCCTCACGAGTCATTAGTACAGGTTAGCTCAACGCCTCACAACGCTTACACACCCTGCCTATCAACGTCCTAGTCTCGGACGGCTCTTTAGAGACCTTAA
>NZ_ML014763.1 GCF_003675895.1 Parashewanella curva | reverse complement strand
CAAACTGTAGCCAGCCTGAAACTGAATTTTATTCTTTGGCATGAGTTTCACCTAACTTCATAGTGAGCTTTCAGAAAATATAATCTGAATATGCTGAAGCTAGGCTGAAGTTAATGGGGAATCAGGTAAACATTTGACAACGCAGTTTAAACTAAAATAAACGCAGCCCTGTGGGTTACGCCTAAAATTCGCAAACTCTTTGTTACTCATCTTTCGTTTAGTCCACTAACTTTCATTCTTCGTGCCTTGATTTTGCGAATTTTAGGCTGTAACAAATCAAAAAGTCTTTAATTTGGAACGACTCTAGGCTTAATAAGTTATTAATTTGGTTATACATAGGTGAGGTTATAGATAGGTCAAATCACCTGTCAGGTGTGGCCGCTTACCTTTTTTGTCTCGCATTTCAAAACTCAACCCGTTCTCTTTAGTTTCATAATTAAAGGTAACAGAACCCGGCATAAACACTGGCAGCTTAAAAGCGACATCAATGCTAAAAGCTGAGCTTTCCAATTTTGACATTAATTGAGATAAACAAAATGCTTTTGACCACATGCCATGCACTAATACTTTATCAAAACCAAACCGCTTCGATAAAAAAGGATACAAGTGAATTAAATTGTAGTCTCCTGATGCGCTGGCATAACGTCGTCCTAAATCTTCAGGGATATCAGTAGTAGTGGCATTACCCCACGCAATGTTATTAGCACGAGGAGGACGAGCCCGATGTTTCTCTTCATTACGATATAAGTATGTTGAGCGAGATTCCCAAACCAGCTCTTTTTCAACCAGTGCTTTTGAGTAAAATACAAACTCGATACCCTTATCGGTGACTTCACTTTCTACTAACTCACAACTGCAAGTTATAGACTCATCAATAGTCACATTTCGATAATGAGTGATTTGATTTCTAAGGTGAATCAGACCTAAAAGGGGAAATGTAATCGCCTCATGAGTAAATAAGGTCGCATGAAGACGAAACATTACAATATGTAAATAGGTTGGTGGAAGAATTTGTCCATCAAACTCAAAACCACAGACTTCAGAATATCGCTTTGCACGGCGATGAGAAACCTTGACGTTTGATTGCGTAACAAGAATCGAGGGTAAGGCTTTACCGTCCCACCCCGGTTTTCTAACGAAAAAGATTTTGCGATAAAGCGATAAAAGTGATGGTTTGCCAGTTAACTCGACCTTGTACTGCATTTGAAATTGTTATCCTTTTTTCTGCGAACCAAACGCTAATTATACCTATAAAAAACATCCTTGTGCATAATTCCTATTTTTACACAGGCCTGGTTAAGCAAATTGAATCTCTTATAGCTTGAACTGTTGAATAGCGTGTTCAACCTCTTTCATGGTTTGCATGGCCTTTTCGCCCGAAGTTTTAAGGGTCTCACTGCCTTGTGCTGTTTGTTCTGCGATTACAACTATATTGCATAAATTGCTTGAAACACTGTCGGACACTTCAATTTGCTGCTTACTCTTCTCGCTAATACTTTCACTGGTTTGTTGAATACTTTTAACGCTACCTAGTACATCCTGGAGCGAATTAGAGAGCACGTCATTATTGCTCAAACATTGTCGAGTTCCAGCCTGCCCAACGGCCATCATCTCTCTTGCTTGTTCTGCTCGCTGTTGGATCTGAACAATGGTTTGATGAATATCAGTAATAGACTCTTGTGTTTTCATGGCCAATGAGCGCACTTCATCTGCTACCACAGAAAATCCACGCCCAGCCTCTCCAGCTCTTGCAGCCTCAATCGCCGCGTTTAAGGCTAATAAGTTTGTTTGTTCGGCAATTGTTTCGATCACCTCAAGTACGTTTCCAATCGCTTTACTTGAATCACTAAGTGAATGAATCACTTCTGCTGTTTCATCGACATTGAGATTGAGATCCCGAAGTGCTTTCGTGGCTTGCTCCAATAACAGCGTACTATTTTTAGTACCTGCCAAAATATTACCAGCTTGGTCAGTTGCTACAGAAACGTTTTCTCCAATAGTCGACATTGAGCAGACAACTGTATCAATTGATTGGCTGATCTGATTGATTTCAATTTTTTGTTTAGACGTTCCTTGTTGAGTTTGTTCGCTAATATCCTTAAATTCACAAAGCTGATCATCCATAATGGCAACAGACTCAGCTATATTTCGTACAGCACTTTGTATCTTCTCAATAAAACTATTAAATTCAGAAGAAAGCTGACCGATTTCATCTTTACGAGAAACATCTAACCTTCTTGTCAAGTCACCATCTCCTCGAGTTAACTCTACAACTGCAGAGGATAAGGCTCTGATTGGCGTCAATATATTATGGGTAACCCATAATGCCCACACAATGGCAATGACGGCGATGACCATCATCAAAATACCCATTTTTACTCGCTGAGATTCAATGCCTTGCTTAACATTCATCGCCATTTTTGATGATTCTTGGATGGTCTCCTCGATCAATGTCGTTAACTGGTTTTCGATTTGATGTTTTTGTCGCTCTAGAATGCGAATATCAATGAGCTGTGTTTGGTTACTCGCCAGTAGATGTGCTTCCATTCCCTTAAACCATACTTGAGCTGCTTGGTGAATGGCTTGTGATTGAGTGTGTATGGCATCCGTTAAGCTATTCTCTGTAGCTTGTAGCACTTGCAGTTCAAAACGCCTCTCTAAAGATTCAAAATGTTTCTTCACTTCATCCACTGGTTTAGGTTCTGTCATTGCCAAAACACGATTAGCGTAGGCTTCCAGCTCCAAAAAGGTTTCCCATGCTGCATGGCTGCTATTTACGGCTTTTAACGGTTGATTAAAAGCAAATACTGTTTGTTGTCCTTGTTCATTTAATTGCTTTAGCAAAAAAAGGCTTAATAAGCTAAATAGAAGTATTAATCCACCAAAACTCAGCAGTATTTTTTGTTTAATTTTCATTGTTAGATGCCCAGTTAATAAGGAAGTAATGGCAAGGTGATGACTTTATCTTCACCGGTCAGGGTTTTTAGAAATGCCACCAGCTGATCAATTTCTTGCTCTGAAAGCTGAACTGGTTGCATCAATGGAGACAAACTTGGGCGGGATGGTGTTTGTTTCATATAATGGCGAATAACAACATTTAAGTCATTCATGGAACCATCATGCATATATGGTGCTCGCTGACTGATGTTTCTCAAACTTGGGGTTTTAAACGCAAATTTATGAATCGGATTTTTTGTGATAACAAATCGACCTTCATCAATCGCATCGACTCCAATATCATGAAACTCATTGTCGGTAAAATTCCAACCAGAATGGCACGAAGCACAGCGAGCCTTACCAATAAATAATTCAAAACCACGTTTTGCTTCCGAATTGATAGCATTGTTATCGCCTTCAACCCAGCGATCAAACGGTGCTTCACCAGAAACAATGGTACGTTCAAAGGTAGCAATGGCCTTTAAAATGTTCTGCTCATTGATACCTGATGAACCAAACACTTCACCAAATAATGTTCGATATCCTTGCACTTTTTTAAGCCGTGCTACCACTTCAGGTAAAGTAATGTTCATTTCAACCGCTGCTTCAATTGGCCCTCTAGCCTGAGCTTCTAAGTCTTTCGCTCGTCCGTCCCAGAAAAATGACGCTCCCCAAGCCGCATTTATGATGCTCGGAGAATGACGTCCAAGTTGGGTATTTTGGCTGCCTACCGCTCTAGCAGTAGCATCTTCCCAACCAAAACTGGGGTTATGACAACTTGCACAGGTGAGGTTTCTATTGCGGCTTAATCTTGGATCAAAAAACAACATTTTCCCTAATGCCGCTTTGGGAGCGCTGTATGGATTTGATGCAGGAAAAGGAATGTGGTCGGGGCGTTTAAAAGCATCACTTGGTTTTGCTAACGATTGCCCCGAAATGAATAAGGCTCCCAATAGAAGAAAAATGCGGGCTTTCATATAGTTAATGTCTCTCTTTTCGAGCATATTATTATGGTCATTGTTTTATATCGAAAATAATAACAAAAACTTTAAGTGTATTTGCGGTATACAAGGCTAATAGGTTATAACTTGCGCACAAAATACCATCTTCTTTTAGTTTACATAGTTGTCAAATATGAGCTCACTCCCAGTTAATTTTAGCCATGTAGCAGTCTCTAACCATAAAGATGAGCTGTTAACATTAACTCAATCTCCACTGCCGCAGATTGCTTCTAATCAAGTACTTATCAAAGTTGCTGCCGCAGGTGTCAATGGACCGGATTTAGCACAACGACAAGGGATTTATCCTCCACCGCCTAATGCCTCTCCTATCTTGGGGTTAGAAGTCTCAGGCGAAGTGTGTGCTGTAGGTGACGAAGTTGTGCAATGGCAAGTGGGGGACAGAATATGCGCTTTAGTCCAAGGTGGTGGATACGCTCAATATGTTAGCGCTCATCAAGATCACTGCCTGCCTTTGCCTGAGTCTATTTCTCTGGTCCAAGGTGCAGCTTTACCCGAAACATTGTTTACGGTATGGGGAAATTTGTTCCAACGAGCCAAACTTAGCAGCTCTGACACCTTACTAATTCACGGTGCTTCAGGAGGTCTGGGCAACTGTGCAATCCAGCTAGCTAAGGCATTCGATGCAACGGTTATTGTAACTTCTGGAAGTAAAGAAAAGTGTCAACACTGTTTATCGTTAGGGGCTGACCACACTTTTGAGTATTCTTCCCCAACCTTGTTCAATGATATTTATGAAGTAACAGGACAGCATGGCGTATCTGTCGTATTTGATATGGCAGCTGGAGATTTTGTCAATTTGAACCTCAAACTACTTAAACATGAAGGTCGCATGGTAACCGTGGCACTACAACGTGGAATAACAGCCCAAGTGGACGTTTTCCGTTTAATGAGTAAGCGAATTACCTGGACGGGATCGACTTTGCGTCCCCAGCCCGATGAAATGAAAGCAAACATTGCAGCTGATCTAAAACAATTCGTCTTGCCTCTACTTAATCAAGGTTTATGTCTACCTCATATCCATCGCACTTTTGATTTATCAGAAGTGGAAAAAGCTCATCAATTGATGCTATCTAAAGCTCATGTAGGAAAAATTGTTTTAACTGTAGATTAGAGCTCTAAAGACTGTAAAACGGTTGTCATAATTCAATCTAATAATGTGGTTGTTTAGGGCTTTTTTGCCGCCATAAAAAGAAGCAAGAAAGTCAGCACGACCTGAACATTAACTACAAAAATTGCGTACTGGTGCAAAAAATTAACATTAAACTGTTATAAAAAACTTGAACCCTAAAAATTTTTGACTAAATTCGTATAAAGCTGATGGAATGGGGCTTTACCTAAATTGGCTTTTTGTAACCAATATTAACTGAATCACCGTTTTTGCATTCGTTACTTCATTCTTCGAATGCAAAACATTGTCGTCGGGTGGATTAAAAATCCCCCCTGAATGTATGTGTTGAATGAAGGGTGTTAGCATATATGAACAGCATGGACAAAAAACAACTTTGGTATGGCGAGCTGAGAACCGCTCGTGGAAATACTATTGTTATCCACGATCAGGCTTTACCTGAGGCCAGTCCCGGTCGTATTTATTTGTATAACTCAACCCGCGAATCCATCATCGAGTATGTCAAAGATATTGTTGAAAATAATTTGCACGATTTGGATAACGATAGCCTTGAAAAAGCACAAGCGAACTATGCTGAAGCATGGAAACAGGCCAAAGCGGAATTCATGAGTAAACAAAAGGGGAACTTAGATTTAAGTCCAGAGATTGCGCCCGTTGCTACCAAATCAGATGAGTCTATCGACATAGAAGAAGAACCTGAGATCACCGCTGATGTCGATGATCTTCGAAGTGATTGGACAGATGAAGAATACGAAGAGTAAACTTCTTACTCTTCCATTGTCTCAAACTCATACTGGCTGAGGTGATGATATTGCTCTCCCACCTCTAGCCAAGATTGTCCCAATAGTTCTGGTTGATTTGGGGCATCTGGACACAATTGCGGCTCTAAGCAAATCCCTTGATATTGTTTAAAGACTTGTCCTTGAGCACCTATCGTCCCTTGTAGAAAATTCGCAGTATACACTTGAACACCTGGTTGGTTTGTATACAAGGTCATCATTCTACCACTTTTAGGGCTGCTGATCCGGCCAAAACGAACCAAAGTTTCAGAAGTTTTTTCCATTAAATAACAATGGTCAAGTCCTTGAGTCGACTCTAAACTTGCATCAATCAAACGCTCAGCCAATAAACTGTCTTTACCAAAATTCAAAGCTGGCGTAACAGGTTCAATAGTTGAAGGGATCCCCTGCTCATCAGTTTGTAAGTATTTAGTACAATCGTTCTGCATCAGATGCTGAGCAACACTATCAGAACCATCAAGGTTAAAATAACTGTGTTGAGTTAAGTTCACTGGACAGGGTTTATCAGTCATTGCGATGATGTCAACCATCAAACTGTTACCATTAAGGCGATAATCAAGCTGCACTTTACAATTACCAGGAAACCCCATATCGCCATCAGGACTTATTAGGGTTAGCCTGACACCATCTTCTAATGTTTCTAGCTGCCATTGTTTTTGATTAAATCCAATACTCCCTCCATGTAAACAATTATCTTGGTTGTTTACATCAAGTTGGTAACACTGTCCTTGACGACTTAATTTTCCACCTTTAATTCGATTAGCAAACCGACCAGCTATCGCCCCCAAGTGAGCGTCTTGATCTAAATAAGCTTGAGCACTATCACATCCAAGTACAATATTTTGTCGTTCACCATGTCGGTCAGGAGCCCATAAACTCCGTATGATACCACCGAGACTTAGCACTTCTATTGCAAGGATACCATTATCAACAGTGACTCTTTGTATCTCTCCTCCACGAGGATCTTTCCATGGCTCTTTTTTTATTATTTTTATTATTTTTATCACTTAACTTTCCCTTAACCAGATCTTCGCTCACTCAGCGACTTTAGCTGCAGCCTCTGCGGCACTGCATAAATACACTTGTGCTTCAATGCCAGTTTGTGACAAGTATTGTGTCTCGACTGCTGTTACAACGTCATCTGTCAATTCATGCTCTACTAACGCAACAACACTACCACCAAAACCGCTGCCAGTTAATCTAACACCACCTCTATCACCGACTTGTTGCTGAATGATATCCACCAGCAAATCAATCTCTGGAATGCTCATTGCAAAATCATCTCGCATAGATTGATGGGATTGTGCCATTAACTGACTGAGCTTCTTTACATTACCTTGCTTTAAGGCTCTGGCTGCATTTTGAGTACGAGCGTTTTCGGTGATCACATGACGTGCTCTGTTATATAAATGTTCAGCTAACTGGTTTTGATGCTGCTTCAGTTGAGACTCCGATATATGACGTAAACTTTCCAAACCAAAATATTCAGCCACTTGCTGACATTCATTTTTACGTAATTGAAACTTTCTCTGTACGTCTTGCGCGTATTTGCCAGAATGGACAATGATCAAACTCAGGCTGTCTGGAATCGTGACCGCTTCATAATCTAAATCTAAGCAGTCAATCAACAAGGCTTGATTAGACTCGGCGAGTGCACTGATCATCTGATCTTTCATGCCGCAGGTACGCGCCATAAACTGGTGTTCCCCCCGCTGAGCGAGTTGCGCGATAGCCAAAGGCGACAAAAATAAATGACTGGCATCATTTACCGCAGTACCAAAAGCAATTTGTAATGCCGCCGATGACGAAAAGCCGTGCTCTACTGGTATATCACTAATAATGGCCACATCTACACCTGTAGATTCTAGTCCTGACATTGCCAGTGCAGCAGTAAAGCTTTTTAAATAATGACTCCAGTGAAACTCTTTGCTTTCAAGATCTTCTTGCCCAAATGTCCACTCAACAAAGTCTTCTGAATCGATATCTGTTACAACCCGAAACAAGTTATCTTCGCGGTGTTTCACTGCTACAAGGACTCGAAAATTCACAGCAGCGGGTAACACAAACCCTTCGTTATAATCTGTGTGCTCGCCCATTAAGTTAATACGTCCTGGTGCTTGAAAGCAGGCATCCGGACTGGTACCAAATGTTCTTACAAATAATTTAGTTGCACGTTGTGTTGGCGAGGGCATATAACTTCAAGATTCCCATGGTATTGATATTTGGGAGAGGCTTAACTTTCAAGAGCATTAATACCCTTCGCCCACCTCTCATCAAATAATAAACCGTTAACACTTCAATGGCGTCTACCGGCTATAATTATCATATTATTAACCTGAGTTATATCATGCTTCAAAGCGAGATGTCACTAGGGGGCCTTCCCAATTAAAGACTTTTTGATTTGTTACTCCCTAAAATTTGCAAAATCAAGGCACGAAGATTGAAGTTTAGTGGATTAAACGTAGTAACGACAGCAGTGTATGTCGGTCAATCAAAAATCTAATTGGGAACGCCCCCTATTTAACCTGAGCTCTGTATAAAGAAATCAACAACGGTTTGGTTTCAAAAAGAAAAAGTAATATTGAATCTACAGTGCTGCTAGTTGCAAGTAGTTCAAGGCAGAACAGTCCGTAATAGCTGGTCTATTTCGGGCTGTTCTAACAGAGAAATACGGGTAAGTAGCTGTGCTGTAGAGGTTTGCTTATGCAGAGCTGAGGTTAATTAACTAGAACAACCTAATCTATCATCGTAACTCGATCCTGCAACGCCAATGGCTCTGTTTTAGATATTCTAGCTGATTCAGTTGACGGGTATTGCAACCACAGTCGGCTTAGCATCAAGGTAAATACTACTGTGGCGGCTAAGGTAATGGCCATCAGATGGATATAGTGTAATCCCCATGGCTGCCACACAAAAGTAAATACCGAATACAGAGCCACTCCAAACACTAAACCTATTTTAATCGCTGTAGCATGAACGTTTTTAAACATCAAAGCGCAAATAAATGCAGCGAGTACCGGCATAGAGTATAAACCATTGAGCTGTTGTAAAAATGCAATGATGCTGGATGCTTTAGCAAAAATTGGCACTAAACAGAGTGAGAGCACGGTAAATAACAACGCAACCCGAGTACCGATTTTTCTTGGATCGGCATCAGCATTAAAATAGTTTTGGTGAATATCACAGGTATAAAGAGCTGCTGCAGAGTTCAAGCATGAGTTAAATGAACTCAACACAGCACCGGCTATCACAGCAGCAAACGCACCTGAAAGCCAGTGAGGTAAAATGTCGCCAACTAACTTACCATAAGCCACATCACCCACATCACCATAAAGTTTTAACGCCACAATACCAGGAAGTACGACGACCAGCGGGGTAAGAAATTTAGTAAATACCGCACCGTATAACCCTTTTTGCGCTTCTCTTACCGACTTAGCCGCTAACGCCCGCTGGGTGATCACCATATTGGTTCCCCAATAGAAGATCTGAATGAAAATCATCCCTGTAAACAATGTTGGCCATGGGATATCAGAAGTGTTATCACCAATTAATGTAAGGCTACTTGCTGGGATGCCGGAAAAATCCCAATGAATCGCGTTCATTGCAAGATAAGAGACAATAAGACTCATGACGATCAAGCCAACACCGTTAAGAGTATCTGAAATCGCAATTGCTCGAAGACCGCCAAAAATAGCATAGACTGCTCCCGCCACGGCGAACAAAATGGCGATCACTATAATCGGAATATGAAGTCCAAACATGGATTTCATGAATAGAGAACCTGTATATAAAACGACAGGAAGTAGGATGAAAGCATACCCAAGCATAAACAGCACAGAGACCATAGCTCGAATGCCTTTATCATTATATTTACGCTCAAGTAATTCTGTAGTTGTGGTGCAATTGTATTTGTAATAAATGGGAATAAGCCATTTCGCTAAAATTAGCAGCCCTATGGCGGCGGCAATTTCCCACCATGCAACCAATAGTGTTTGAGCGCCATTCATTCCAACAATCTGCTCAGCACTGATATTGGTCATCATCAAAGAGCCAGCGACAACCACCCAGTTTAAGCCACCGCCAGCGAGAAAATAATCTTTAGTATCATTGGGATCACGCTTTACTTTTTTGCATCGAACATAAGTGATGAGTGCCACTAACAAAGTTAAGCCTAAAAATACGCTTACTTGGATGAATGCATCCATTGTTAACTCCTACTTTATCAATCTCTGCTCTGCAAACTAAAACCATAATGACACGGTCACTTTCGCGTCCCCTATGGCGTATCGAGAGCTAGTTAGGCTGCCATATTTCCCTCGCAATTTGTTGGATATCCTGTTCACTGTAAATTGGCAGTAAATTAAAACGAAATGTCATTTTTTTTGCAGGGATGCGATAAGCGTCATGCACTGGTCTTCCCCACGAAGTATCTCCACCGACGCCCATTTGCTTGGCATCAATGTTCCACGTCATGAACTCCCGAAACGGTATTTCGCCACCATGATTCTGAGTGACGGGCACTAAGCCAGAAGCGGAATTCGAAGCATCGCCCGTTCTAAAGTCAATGTCTGACAACGCAAAAGGCCAGAGACTGGTTTGTAATTCTTTGCTTGCTACCGCTAATAATCCAGATTGCTTTTCGTCGGTTACCGCAGCGTATCTAACCTCGGTACGCTGCCCAGTTTCCTGTGGTCGAGAATAGCGATGAAAAGCCTGTTCAACAGGAAGGTGATACCAACCTAATGGATTACCTGAATACCTATCAGCATAGGTTTCTTCTGGACCACGACCAAAGTAATGTAAAAAACGTTGATTGAACGGCAACTGAGTCGTAAAGCCAAATTTGGGTAAATCGGCCAAGCCATCAACTAGAGGAACAAATTGAGCTTCGACAGCTAAAGCGCCATGAGCACCTATGCGATAATTTGTGATTAACTCAAACTTTTTTGATGGATGCAGATGATGGGTCGTAACTCCATAATCACCATTTGAATGAATATCGTTAAGCGTTAACTCTGTCCCAGCATCTTGCCAAAAGTCAGCCCATTTAGGCATGCCATTACCGAGATCATTGTCTGTGGGAGCTCGCCAAAAATTTACCTTTAATGGCTGCTTTAACAGTGGCTTCCCCTGATGAATGATTTGCTCTAGCCAGCCAGAATGCCGATTAAATTGATAGCGAACCTCAGCTGCAGTAACCAATAACTCAATTTGATCACCAGAGCTGCCTAACTCAGGTTTGAGCATAAAATCTTGCTGTGGTTTAGCCTTTGCTAACTGAAATTGCTCAAAAGCGATTAAATGATCATTGGGTAATAGCGGTTGCGGTTGATTTACTTTGGCTTCGATCAGTAAGTGGTATTCAGTATGGGGATCAAATTCTGTATCAATAGGCAATTGTTGTTTGATTTGTTGATGGGCTGCAAGCTTTGGCATTGAACGACGCTGAGTTTTAACCGTGACACCATCTTTTTGCACATGCCAAACCAAATCAAACCCATTTAGATCGATAAAGTTATAGTGATTGTTAATGGTGATAGTAGCCACACCTTTATCAAAGCTAAAATCAGTAAATTGAATGGGCTGATAAACTTTTTTAACTTCGGATAAATGTGGATGTGGATTTCGATTAGGATCAACTAGCCCATTATTTAAAAAGTTACCATCTGTAGGCATTGTCGGATGATAGTCATTACCATAAGCCCAATACTTTTGGCCTTTAGCGTTTACTTGCTCAAGAGATTGATCCACCCAATCCCAAATAAAGCCACCTTGTAAATTGGGGTAACGTTCAATCACGTTCCAATAATCTTGCAAATTACCAACAGAGTTCCCCATAGCGTGAGCGTACTCGATCATAATAAGTGGTCTATCTTTATGCTTTTTGGCGTAACTTTCGATTTTTTCAATCGAAGGATACATAGGAGCATAAATATCCACATATTCAGACAAACCTGCTGGCTCATATTGTACAGGGCGACTGGGATCTCGCTGTTTGATCCAATGTGCCAATGATTCAAATAATTCGCCCTCACCGGCTTCATTACCTAAAGACCAAATAATGATAGAAGGATGATTTTTATCCCGCTCCACCATGCGCTTCACTCTGGCTAAATGCGCCGGTAGCCAGCTCATTTCATTACCAATTTGAGTGTCATCACTAATGGCTAGAGGGTGAGATTCAATATTGGCTTCATCGACTACATACAAGCCATATTTATCGGTGAGTTTTAACCAATATGGATCGTTAGGGTAATGGCTCGAACGCACCGCATTAATGTTGTTTTGCTTCATCAAGCGTATGTCTTGCAGCATTCTCTCCTTGCTCACAACATGCGCCGTTTGAGGATCGGTTTCATGGCGATCCACACCTCGAATACGGATCGGTTGATGATTAACCCGCAGCTGCCCCTTGTGAATGTCGACTTTACGAAAACCTATCTTTTGGCTGCTACTTTGTAATAGCTCACCTTGCTTATCGTATAAATTCATCATCAATTGATATAAATGCGGGGTTTCAGCTGTCCATAAGATAGGAGCGTTCAGGATGGCTCTAAAACCTAATGAGCCTTTAGCTGTTAGTGTGTTAGATTGACGTTCACTGGCAACAACTTTTCCAACCGGAGAAAATATCTGGTACTCCAATTGAATGGCTTTAGGCGAATCGTGATTAACGAGATCGACAGTTAAACTCAGCTGAGCAGTATCAAGCTTACTATTCAATTGGTAAGCGGCATCAATATCTGCAATTCGCTGCTTTTCTGTGGCATACAAGTACACATCACGCTCAATACCCGATAAACGCAGCATGTCTTGGCTTTCAAGGTAACTGGCGTCACTCCAGCGGATCAATTGCATACCAATCACATTCTCATCCGCTTTAAGTGCGTGGGTGATATCGAACTCTGCTGGCGTTTTAGCGCCTTCGCTATAGCCGATATAGCTATCATTTAGATACACTGTTAATGCCGAGCGAGCTGCACCGACATGTAAAAAGATTTGCTTATCTTGCCAACTATCAGGCAGCGTAATCACTTTTCGGTAACTGCCCGTTGGATTATATTTTGTAGGCGCTTCAGGCCACTTTGTATCAAAAGGATAACGCTCGTCTAAATAAATGGCATGGCCATACCCTTGCGCTTCCCAATTGGCAGGCACTTGAATTGAAGTCCAATCTTTTGTTGAAAAACCTGCTTGAGTGAAGCCTTTAGGCGCTTTTTGAGGATTATCAGCAAAATGAAATTGCCAAATACCATTTAAATCAAAGTAATTGGGGCTTTTACTGGACTCGTCTTTTATCGCCAGTAAAGAGGAAGAATAAGGAAAAAAGCTGGCATGAGGCGGTAATTTATTATCCTCAAAGCGCAAGTGATCCCGCCACGGCTCTTTGGCGCATACATCAGTTCCTAAAATGCTTCCCACTAACCAGATACTCGATAGCAGGCTATTTTGAAATTTTCCCATGCCTTCCTCTTTTTTTACGCAAAAATCTTCCTTAACTCGTGCGTACTAGTTACGATTCCAAACAATGGTGAGATACCGATTATCAGGGCTCACTGCGATACGATAAGGACTGTGATGTCGTGCTGAGGGTGGCGTAATCTCTGCTACTGACTGCCAACTCATTGGTATCGTCGAAGAAGGCTTTTGCTCTAAACGCCAAGCTCTTAGCTCAGTGCCATCCAAATTGAATAACCATGCAGATTGAGTTAATGCTTGACCGCTCCAAGCATAGTCTTCATTTCCTGAACCTAAACTGACTATCTCTTGATGACTTTTCCGTATCGGATCAAATACAGTAACCACCTGATCACCGTTCATTTTCTTTTTCACATAACTAAAACGTTGCTGATTGGGAACAACATGAATACTCCTACCCACATGATCAGTCACAAAATGACGCTCATCGGCTTGCTGTCCTTTAGGCTCGAAGTAAAGCGCATGAGCATAGCGCGCCCACAATAACGTCCCCAGTTTTGAATGCACCGCATAATAACCAGATGGGATCAAACTGTTGATGGCACGCTCTCTTGGTTTGCCCCCTTTTTGAAGCCAAACGCTCTGATGCGGGACACCTTGCTCTACGACATATTTCAAGCCTTCGGATGTCTCATTCGGGGAAAATTCGCTTTCATCTGGTGTATTTGTTATTTGGTAAATGTCACCATTAAAAAATTGATATTGATAAATGTCGGTATGAGCACCACTTCGATTAGAAGAAAAGAAGATGGATTGCCCATCTAATGCAAAACTGGCTTGGTTATCATAACCATCACGATTGGTGACAGCTTGACCTTTGCCGATTGACCATTGCTGGGTCTTGGTATCAAAACTTAAAGGATAAATTGAAATATCGGTGCCTGTCGCAAGAACACCTTGTGCAATCCAAAAACTTGCTAGCGCTAAACTGAGTTTTATTTTCATATTATTGCTCTTGTATTTAACAAAATAACAACACAATAACTAAGTTTTATAGGATTGTATACAATCTAAACCAAAGCACATTAGGGCGTGTTGATCTTTCGTGTTTATTTTTTCAGCGATAAATTGGTTATCTTATGCAAGGCAGAGTTTGTGAAGTGTGGCTGCCCCACATAAGCAGACGATAACGCAGCAAAAGTGACCAATTTACGCTGTCTTCGATGCTTTTGAGCACTTCCTGTTCTGTGTTGTGAGCAGCTCACTTAGATGACTAAGCTTCACTGCTCATGCCTTGAACAGAAAAGTGCTCAAATAGCACAAAATTTAATCCTGAAAGATCAACACGGCCTAGAGGCCGTATATGGTCTCTAGTAATGGTTAGTAATAATTAATCATTTGAAAAGTATCTGTTAATTTGAGTGTTGTAGTATTAAGGAAACTGTTCACGATAGGTGCGCAATTATGTCAGCAACTCCATCACCCCATTCGTCAGCGCCCACGTCCCCAATAGTTGAGGGTGCCGTGAACATGCTGGCTGCAGAATTGGTTGCCAAAACAGTAAGTCTACTGGCAGTACATACCGTCACCCCAATAAAAACAAATCAAGGTCTAAGCGAATTTCATACCGATTCCTCACAAGCAGCGACTTCTGATAAAAAACAAGATGTCGTAGCAAGCTCGGAAGTATCTAATCCAAAGAAACAAACTAGACTGAAAGCAATTCGTGAAAGCCATATGAAACTCAATCTTACAGATCTGACTGCTGCAGCAAAAACTAACCCTCTTGATAAAATACTCGTTTCTACTCAGAAACCAGAAGGCGTTGATCTACAAATATGGGAGCTGTCACACCTAGCACCTTTAATTTCAGAGACTGTTGATAATAATTTAAAGGTTGGATATTTTGCTTGGGATTTGGACGATGTAATGATTCAGCAAGACCTCAAGACTTATGAGCAACAATATACCGAAGCAGGAAGTCTAGACGACAAATTAAAATTGCTAAAATCAACTTTTCCGAATTCAAGGTTTATTCTTTTAACCCATACAGAGGGAGAATCAAACCTCAAATCTAAGCTACAAACACTACAGCCCTCATTTCCTTGCTCAGAATTCGATTCATTCGAACCTAAAAGTCGATTTGAGCCTCGGAATAAAGGTGAAATGCTAAAATCCAGATTAGAAAAACTTGAGAGGGAATCGAAAGAGCTTTTAATTATATTCATTGATAATGATTCTAGTAACTTAAAAGATGTGAAGAAAATATACGGTGACAGAGTGATAACGGTTCAATATTTAGGCTCGACAGAAAATATGCTAGCAATTCAAATGTCTAAAAAACATTGTGACACGATAACCGGACTATGGGGAAAGTGCTTAGGGACAGATACATTAAGCCAGATCTATAGAGAACTATCGCCACTTTATAGACAATGGCACGAAAATATTTATGCTGAAAAACGCAAAAAAGAATTAGTTAAATTTCCTGCTTAGCCGACCCCCTTGATCAGGTTAGGGCACGCCCTAACCTTTAGATGTAACTTTTCTTCAAAAAATATCTATCATGATCGAGGGTGATCCCTGAAGCAATACCAATGACATCAAACCCCAAGGATTGATAAAAGTCTGGTGCTTGAACCGCTAAAGTATCCACTTGAGCCATAACACAGCCTCGATTTATGGCTTCAGTTTCGGCTAGCTCCATCAGTCGACGCCCGATACCTTGCCCTCTTGCTATTTCATCGACCCATAATACTTCGATGAAAAAAGTTTGGTATATGGTTCGACCTGCTACACCACCAATGACTGTTTGGTTATCGTCACGCAAAACCACTGAGAGTGGTTGAGAAACTTCACCAGCCAATTTTTGTTTGTTGTATTCGCGCACACCTGAAACGAGGGCATCGTAGGTATTCGTATCGTGTTCATGAATGACTTCGATCTTCATTTCGTTTTCCTTGTCATTACAAAAAAGTGGGCATTTGCCCACTTTTCAAGTCATCGATTGATGTTGTTATTTATGGTGTCTTTCGACTTTGCGCAACCAACCTTCTGGTGCTTCACGTAAACCATTTTGAATATCTGTATACACCGTATAAATGCGTTTGATGTGTGGGCCAACTTCTCCATCACCAACAATGACTTCACGACCATCTTCAAACACGTACGAACCGACAGGGGAAACCACGGCAGCAGTACCAAAGCCACCCGCTTCAATAATTTCACCAGACTCGATATCAGCGATGAAATCATCAAGTAAGATGGTTTCTTGTCTAACTTCACATTCAAGTACGTCACCTAAAGCCAAAATCGATTCGGATGTGATCGATTTTAAGATGGTGTCGGTAAATTCAGGAATAACAATGGTGCCGTCTTTACGAACGTGAAAGTGATTCATCGCCCCGACTTCTTCAAGCTTGGTGTTAGTTGAATCTAGATACAATACTTGCGCTGCTCCATGCTCAGCTGCTGATTGAGTCGCACGCAATGAGGCGGCATAGTTACCCGCCGCTTTAGAGGCACCAGTACCACCAGAAACTGCACGATGATAGGTTTTACTGATCAACAAACGTAAAGCATTGTTAAAGCCATTTGCGTAATAAGCACCACTAGGGCTTAACATGACACAGAAGGTGTATTTGTTACTGATCCCTAAAGATAAACGATCTTCTGTAGCAAAAATAAACGGGCGGATATAGAAACAAGCGCCCTCTTGCTGTGGGAACCACAAACGCTCAACATCTATAAGCGCATGTACGGCTTGATCTTGAATGCTTTCATCCAAATTAGGAATACAAACAATGTCGCCAGAACGATTCAATCGCTTGGCATTTTTGTCGATGCGGTAGGTATAAATTTCGCCATCTTCATGCTGAAATGCTTTTGCACCTTCAAAAATAGACTGACCATAGTGAATGCACATAGCCCCTGGCATCATATCCATCGCACCGTAAGGAACGATGCGTGCATTACTCCACTCACCATTTTCATAATCCATCAAAAACATATGATCGGTTCTAAGCACACCAAAGCCGACATTTTCTTCTGGAGTAAAAGGCGTGGAACGTCGTTCTGACTGCGGTTTTAGTTGGTAATCTATTTTCATCTTTATTGGACATCTACATATAAACTAAAGGGATTCAAAGCAGACTAGAAATCTGCGTGACCAAAGTCAAGGAAACCCTCAATTTCGTGACCGAAATAAACACATATTCTTTACTAATAACTTTACAGGTTTCAAACAGAGCGTTATTTGTTGGCTACAATTAACAGTCAGTAAGGATACAGTCGTCACTGAATATAATCAGCAAAAACGAGGAGCCACTATGAAATACACTCTTGTTTTACTTCTATCACTATGCGTACCTACACTTGCTCAGGCTCAAACTAAAGATCAGCAAATTGAGCAGCTCAAACAAGAAGTCAAAAGCTTAAAACATCAGCTACGAAAACTAAAACAAGGCTTAAACCAACCGACTGACTCTACGCAAACTCTCAATATTAATCGCAATGCCAACCGCACCCAGTGGGGTTGCTATTTAGATGATGTCAAAGCAGGCAACTTTTACGGAACAGGCAGTACTGAAGCAGAAGCGAGAGGGAAAGCGTTACAAAAATGTAGTGCCAAAGGCGGTGCTTGTTTTGATATTGATGTGAAATGCAGCCAATCGAATTAATCCTTATCCCTGATTACCGAAGCAATATAATCCTGCTCCTCCTCATTTAATATGGGAGGTTTTTGCTTTGAGCTATTAGTAGATTCATTTCTTTCTACATGCATATTTATCAATTGCTGTAATCGATATAAAGTGAGTAAATACAAAGAAAGTAGCCAAGTAAAATGCATAATGACTTCTACAGTGCTCTCAAGCTTCCAGTTCAACAACTGAACGAACACTAAGCCCGGAACGGCCAATAACCAATTCACGAAAATAAAACCCGTAACGACATATAACCAATGACAAGCTTGATTCGTACTAAGAGAAGTCTGCGTTTTTTGTGACTGATATTTATAGCCCCCCAGTAACCGATACATGAGTACCAAATACACCCCAACTTGAATAAAAAGTAAGATGGGCAGAGTTTCAGACACTCTCTCTATCCCCGAAAACCACACAATGGTCTTAGGATTCTGGAACGAATGAGTGACAATACTGGGATCAACAACATAGGCCATTAATACGAAAACAACGATGATACAAGCTGAAATGAAGTGAGGGTTCTTACGCTCTGTCGCATTTTGTTCTGGATACAAACTAACAACATAATACTGGTAGCAAAGAGGAAGGATAAACAAACTAGCGCTAGCAGTAACGACACCAAAAAAAGTTCGCCAAGGTTCAGGGAACACTACCCCTAACACTCCATCGATAAAAAATAAACATAACAAGCCAAATATCGCGCTTAACATAATTCGCTGAGATGTTGGTTTTCGCCAACTGCTTCCCAAAAAAACCAAACACTGTAATAAACAATGTAACCCCGCAATCAGGGATAGCCACCAATAAGCTTGTTCAATAAATGGGAGTGTTGAGGTCACAGTTGGCTCCTAGGCGATCCCGTAGCTCATGTGTTTAAATTCTGTACTTTTAAAGGTTTTCAGTATTATTATTACAGCCAAAAGGAACAGCTTCCCTCATGGAGACAACAATAATGCTGGCAAAACTAAGTGTAGTCATTTTTCTTGTGGCTTTAGGAATTTATTTATATTCACGAAACAAGAGTACACCTTCAGACGTAGAAATAAATTCTGAGCTAGAAGCAGAAATTAAGGTCGCTCTCAGCGCTGAAGAAACAGCACCTCCTGAAACAGAAACTCCGCCTAAAATACATATTGAGCTTGATTGGGCTAATGAAAAATTAAAGTCAGCCGTGAGTGAATGGCAAAGCACTCAAGAGCCCGAACAACAACTTTTATACTTAAATCAAGCGATCACCGAATGCTATAAACAGCGAAAATTTCGACAATATTGTATTTATGGGCAATCAGTACATCACTCTTTTTTAGCCCTGATCCAATCACAAGTCGATTCGTTTTCAGAAAAACAAGCAAAACACGCAGGGGTAAGTTTTATGCAGCTAGCAAGCTTATCTCAAGAATCAGGTCATTATGAGCAAGCCATCTCACTGTGTGAGCAAGCACTAACATACAAGCTAACAGATGGAACGATTACAGGCTTTGAAGGACGCATCACTCGTATAAAACGAGCACAAGAAAAAAGCAACGCTGAATAATCCCTGAAAGTTGTATCTTCAAGTATCGCCTGTATGAGTATAAACTAGGGGCAATAACCAATCGCTTTGGGATATGTTGTGCCCCATCCTCTTAAAATTTATCAACTTACACTCGATAAACCAAACCTGTGTTTGTATTTTCGCTCTGACATCGAATTTGACAGTTTTGATGTGTTCGCCACAGCTTTTTGTTCAGCCATCGACAGCCGAGTGATTCAAAAACATTGGGGAGCCGATCGCCATCAATGGCAATTGGATTTCGAAGGCTGTTTATTCAATCTCAATTACGAATTTTATTCCGATAGCTGCTGGCTTAGTATTGAACATACTAAAGATTTGGATACCTTAATTTATCTACAACAACTATTGAATCCTTTGGTTCAATCAATGCCACACGCTCTGGAGGCTAACAATGGTGAATGATACAGTGTCACAGCCCAACCATGACGATGGTAAGCACTTCCCTATCGGGGCAGAGTTTCATTATCAATCTCTCACTCCAGATAATATTTTAGATGCCATTGAAAGTATTGGGATCTATCCAGAAAGTGGCTTACTCGCCCTTAACAGTTATGAAAATCGTGTTTACCAATTTCGCTGCGATCAAGGTGAAAAGTATGTGGTCAAGTTCTACCGACCAGAACGCTGGAGTAAAGAACAAATTCTCGAAGAACATGAGTTTTCTTACGAACTTGATGACGCCGAAGTGCCATTAGCCCTACCGCTAACCATCAACGGCAATACATTACACCACTATCAAGGGTTTGACTTTGCTTTATTTAAATCCATTGGCGGGAGAGGCTTTGAAGTTGACAATATAGAGCAGCTTGAAATGGTGGGGCATTTTATTGGCCGTTTACATCAATGCAGCCGTCGTAGCCATTTTCAACACCGTCTGGGTTGTAGCCCTGAGCTTCTTGGTATTGAGCCTATGCAATGGTTGGCTCAGTCAGGGCATATTCCAAATTCGCTGCATGAAGCATTTTTTACCATCGCTCACCAAGTACTCGATACAGCCAATGAGATTTGGCAAAGTGTTCCCACCAAACACATACGTTTGCATGGGGATTTACATCCAAGCAATATCTTATGGACACCCGATGGCCCAGGCTTTGTAGACTTAGATGATGCCCGCAGTGGCCCTGCAGTACAAGACCTGTGGATGATGCTCACAGGCGATCGCCAGCAACGTACTATGCAGTTAGACATTCTACTGGAAGCCTATGGAGAGTTTAGTGACTTTGATATGAAAGAACTTAAACTCATCGAGCCACTAAGAGCACTAAGAATGCTCAACTATAATGCATGGATCAGTCGCCGCTGGGATGATCCCGCCTTTCCGATGCATTTCCCTTGGTTTAATACCCAAAAGTATTGGGAAGGGCAAATTCTTGCTTTTAAAGAACAGCTATCTGCGTTAAATGAACCAGCTTTAAGCTTAACGCCCTATTAATTTGTAACAAATTACGCATAATTATTGAATACACCGTACATCCATATTATGTTTGTACTCCTTATAACTCTAGATGTTTGTTTATAGGTCTAAAAATGAAAAAATTTCTATTAGTAGCGGCCGTATTACTCATGTTCCCGCTATTATCTCAAGCTGCACAATATAAAGAAGGTGTCCACTACAGCGTTATTAAAGGTCAACAAAAGACCGACAAGCCTGAAATCACCGAATACTTCTCGTTTTTTTGTGGTCATTGCTACCAATTCTCACTTAACGTATTGCCTAAACTTGAAAAGGGTTTGCCAGCAGGCGTGACCTTTAAGCAAAGCCACGTTGACTTTATTGGTGGTCAAATGGGTCAAGAGCTAAGCCGTGCTTTTGCTGTAGCTGAGCAACTGGGCGTAGAGAAGAAGATGGAAAAGGCGATTTTCAGAGCAATTCACGCTCAACGTCAGCGTCTAACCAACCGTGATGATGTTCGTAAGATTTTCATTGCTAATGGGGTTTCAGGTAAAGATTTTGATTCTGCGATTAATTCGTTCATGGTGAATGCCAGAGTAGCTCAAATGCGTCGTGCCGCTCAAGATGCTCAAATCAATGGCGTACCGGATCTTGTGGTAAATGGTGTCTACAAAATTGAAAAAGGTGCTATAAAGTCTTGGGATGAGTATCTAGCTATCGCGTTTTGGTTAGCGAAAAATAAATAGTTTTGAGAACACTTTTTAGGGAGCTGCGGCTCCCTTTTTAATTGAACAAACAAAAATAATAAGGACGTTATACAAATGAAAAAATTGATTCTAGCATTAACAGCAATAATCTCATTTTCAAGCTTTGCTGACAGCTTCAAACAAGGCACACACTACACTAAACTAGAAAACCCAGCTCCAACAGCCCAACCTACCGTTACCGAATATTTTTCATTTTACTGCAGTCATTGCTACCGCTGCTCAAAAACCATTGTTCCAAATATAAAGCAAGCCTTACCTTCTTCAATTAGCTTTAGACAAGTTCATACCTTTCCCAACCCTGTTACTGAACAGCTAAGCAAGACCTTTGTATTATCTGAGCAACTAGGAAAAGCACCTCAAATCGAGGCCGCTATTTTTGATGCCATTCACAAACAAAAATATCGACCAAAAACTAAAGAAGAGGTAAAAAAGCTGGCAATCAACTCAAGAATAAAAGCTGAAAGCTATTCTCAAACTGACTCATTTATGGTCGCAACTAGAGTAAAAAAACATGGTCGAGAATTGAAACAATTTGATATTCAAGTCATACCGACCCTAGTTATCAACGGTCAATACAAAATCAATTTGCAATCTGTGAAATCTGATCAAGAATTATTGGCATTAGTAAAGTATTTGACCACAATTTGACATCAAATATTCACAATAAAAAGCGAAACTTTTTCCGCCGCTACAGGTCTATATATTCGTGACTTATACTGATCCATAGAGCGTCACAACAAGTATTCTAAAGACATGAATGTCGTGAGGTTTCAAAATGAGAAGATTTCCTGTTTATTCACCAAAATTGATAGCTAAACACGTTCGAATTTTTGCAAAGGGCGTCATTTGGGTAAAAGACTTAGGAGTGATCTACTTTGATGGTGGTAAGCTTATGATCCCAAGGTGGTGTAGACCTAAGGTGAAACAAGCCATTACTGAAATGAATGCCTTAATTTTAGCTGAAAAGCAATCTATACAGACTTGTAGAGTAAGCGGTTAGAGAGAATAGTATCGATGCCTTAGAGTTTCCCCCAAGGCATCGATTAGATGTAAGTACTAACCATAAATTTCTTAAGATTTTATCGAGCCCATTTTCAGCCCCCTTCTGCGTTGCAATTCCTCACCATAGTTACGCTATGGCTCGTCATCGCACCTTGAATGGCACTAAACCTGAACTCGATAATTTTCAAACAACTTATCGTCAGGTACTTTTTAAGCGTCAATATCTTCGTTTAATAAGCCAACTAAACCGCTCACTTTATCATTCCAAGAATTCAGTTCACTTTGTAGCTGCTCTATTTTCGCCGTCAGTTCAGCATTTTTTTGCTTTTCTTCATCAAGCTCCATTTTTTGCAGCTCAATAGTTTCTACAGTGGCTTTAATTTTCGCTTCCAGTTTTGACAATAATTCTAAGCTCATGGAACTCTCTTCAATAACTAAATGATGAGGCAATTTTATCAGTGGTAATGGTTAATTGAGAAGCGTTTTCCATAACAATTGGAAACTTTTCTTAGCAATGTTAGTTAATTGTCAGTAACCTAAGATAACTCCTAACCTTTCAATCAAGTTTTTGACTCCAATATGACCACTCCTATTATTTCTCTTTTACCATTATTTTTAACGCTCATCTTAGCATTAACGGTAAGAAATACTTTACTTGCATTGGGGGTTGGTATTGTCAGTGGTAGCTTTATTCTCAATCACTTTTCTTTAGTCGCCTCCTTAGAGCATTTGAGCCGATTACTGATTGAGCAATTTTACCAACAAAGTCAATGGCAAGCTTGGCACCTCAACGTACTTGCGACCATGATATTACTTGGGGTTATGACCAAGCTACTTTCAAGAAGTCATGCTGTGGATGAGTTTAGCAACTGGCTTCACAACAAAATTCTAACCCCAAGACAAGCTAGGTTAGGCATGGTGTTCTTAGGCTGGTTTGTATTTATTGATGGTTTGTTTAGCTGCTTAGCGGTCGGAAACATTTGCCAACCTTTATCCAAGAAATATGGAGTGAAGTCAGAGCAGCTTGCCTATTTTGTTGACTCGAATGCCTCGCCCGTTACCTCTCTGATACCGTTTTCCAGTTGGGGGCCCTACGTAATTGCTATCTTGGCAAGCATGACATTTTTATCCGGTTCAGCCTTTAGTAATTTTGTCGACATCGCGCAAATGAATTTTTACGCCATAAGCACTTTGATCATTTCGGTTTTGGTTGCATGGTTTGGTATTGGCTTCGGCGCAAGTCCTAATAAAAAGACAAACGAGAACTATGTTGCAGACTCTAATAAGCAAGGATCACCTTGGTTGTTGCTATTACCTATTTTAGCCTTATTGGTAGGCTCACTCGGCCTAATGTTACTTTCAGGAGCAATGGCAACGGACAGTACACAGCTAGATCAATGGCTGGCTCATGCCGATATTGGCAGCAGTATGAGAAATGCGAGTTTATTTGCTGTACTGCTCACCTTGTTACTTCTCAAAACTAGCGGACGCAAATTCAATGCCTTACTCAAGGATACTTGGATAGGGTTAAACACCATGACCTTTGCTTGCAGTATTCTGCTTTTCACTTGGCTGATTGGAACGATTGTCAAAGAACTCTCTATTGCAGCCATCCTAGCTGATTGGGCTCAACAGCATTTATCCAGTCAATTTCTATTAAGTGGATTATTTCTTTTGTGTGCCACAATGGCCTTTGCCACAGGCTCAAGTTGGGGCACCTTTGCCATTATGCTGCCGATTGGTGGTGAAATCGCGCATATTATTGATCCTCAATTGTTATTACCCGCCCTCAGTGCCGTCATGGCAGGCTCAGTATTTGGTGATCATTGCTCTCCAATTTCTGATACTAGTGTACTCAGTGCCACCAGCAGCGGCTGCACACCTCATCAACATGTAGTCACTCAACTGCCATTTGCATTTGTAGGTGCCTTTTCTACATTGGTAGGGTTTCAACTGCTAAATTTGTCGTTGGGATATGGAGCAGCTCTTTCTGCTGTCGTTTGTAGTTGTTCGCTATTTCTTTTAAGCATGCAAAAATTTAAAGAACTGCGCTCTCAGAGAGCCATTTCGTAGTTATACTCTTGATACTTGAAGATGCAACTTTCAGGGTTTGTTCAGCATTGCATTATTCGAGGGGTGAAAGTGCAGAACTAGCGAGCTAATTTAAGCTTTCACAACAGAGAAAAATCAATGCTGAAAAGCCCACTTAGTGCGAGTTAAGATAGAATAAATCCATGATCCAGATTTCAGCCCGAGTCCATATACCTGAATCAGAAGTCGAATGGCAATTCGTTCGTGCCAGTGGCACTGGCGGCCAGCATGTTAATAAGGTATCTACTGCAGCAGTTCTTATCTTTGATATTAAGGCTTCCAGCCTACCTGAGTATTACCAGCAAAGACTGCTCTCTAAAGCCGATCACCGAATAACCAAAAGCGGAAAAATCATCATAAAAGCGCAATCGACTCGCAGCCAAGATGACAATCGTCAGCAAGCGTTAGCGATGTTTATTGAGCTGGTAAAATCTGTCACCGTCGTCCAGAAAAAACGCATTGCCACAAAACCAACACGATCCAGCCAAACCAAACGAATGGATAAAAAAAAGCAGCGAGGACAAACCAAAAGCTTACGCAGTAAGAAAATTCCTTTGTGATTTGGGGAGTTAATGATTAACCTGTAATGAAGAAATGGACGAGAGTAACGATCAATGACAAAAGTATTATTAGTAAATGGTCCCAACCTAAATTTACTCGGTCGACGTGAGCCTGAAGTTTATGGCTCAGAAACCCTTGCCCAAATTGTAGAGTCTCTACAAAAGCAAGCCTCACAATTATCAATTTCGCTTGAGCATATTCAATCTAACGCTGAACATGACTTGATTGATGCCATTCACCAAACGAAAGCAGAACTGATCATCATCAATCCTGCCGCTTTTACCCATACATCTGTCGCTCTTAGAGATGCCCTGCTCGGCGTCAACATTCCCTTTATAGAAGTTCACTTGTCTAATATTCACAGCCGTGAACCGTTTAGGCAACACTCATATTTTTCGGATAAAGCCATCGGAGTCATTTGTGGCTTTGGTAGCCAAGGGTACATAATGGCACTGCATGCCGCTGCTGCCCGACTCACAACGGCTTAACGCCAACTATCAGGTAAGGTAACCTGCTGCCATAACTGTTTAGACAGCTCTTCTTGGTTACCCCAATCTCCCTGTTGCAACCAATCAACTAACGCATCAGCGACTTGAGGGTACTCAATAGGTTGAGGATTGGCTTTTTTCAGCCAGCGACTGAGAGTTTGCGGATCTAACGTCATCATTGCATCTGCGGCAGCCAATAACTCTAATGCAGCTACGTTACAATGTTGTTCAAACTGACCCAGTAGAGGCTTAACTAAGATTTTTTTGCCTAAGGTGAGTGCTTCACTCACCAATTCGAATCCAGCATTGCAGATCACGCCTCCACAACTGGCTAAATGACGTTTAAATCCAAACCGATCGAAACCATGCCAAGTAATGTGACTGGGCAATTCTTGTTCAATGTTGTCTTTGTGGTATACCAAGAACTGATAATTGTCATAAGGTTTAAGCAACTCGATGACATCGCTCGCTGACTCAAACGGGAGGTAAACTAAAATTTGATGAGAAAACTCATCCTCGACTTCAGTTACATCAACAAATGGCGGTAAGATCGGAAAACCGAAATGATGCCAGTGACAACCTAACGCGACATCGACTGGAGCAAAATACTTCAACATTAAATCGCTAAACCATTGGGTTCCCGCTTTAGGTACAGCGTGCAATAGCGCAGCTTGATGACTAATGCCTATGGCTGGCACGCCTTGATTTTTCGCCGCCCATGCCGTAACAGGCTCGTAATCATTTAGCACTACATCATAATTGGTTAAATCGATGCTTTCGATGTCTTGCAGTATTGAGCGAGATAAATTTTGCTTGATGGTTTTACCTATTTGTAATTTCCCTGCTGCACTTGAAAACGTCATGCCTTTCAAGCACTGAAAATCGCCAAACTCTTCCATATCAAAGAATTGCTCACGGGAACGTCCTGAGAACAAATAATCAACGTGTAATCCTTGTTCCTGAAGTGCTGCTGCCATCACTCTAGCACGGCTCAAATGACCATTACCTGTGCCTTGAACCCCGTACAAAATACGCATGTAACACCTTGCTTATGTTAGCTAATATAATTGAAAGCCAGCATTACTGAACCAGAACCCAAAAGTGCTCCTGCAATGATATCGGTAGGGTAATGCACCATTAGGGCAACACGAGACAAACCAATGAACAATGCCCACAAGACAAATACAACACCTAACACAGGCAGCACAAAGCAGGTTGCTGTCGCCATGACGGTAGCCGCTGCTGTATGCCCTGAAGGCAAACTGAATTTATCAGAGGGTTCAAAAGCGAGCTCAATACCTTGAAAACAATGACAAGGGCGAGTTCGACGAATGCTATTTTTTAACAGTACATAAAGAGGCAACTCAATGGCAAAACTCGTCAGCAATAGATTAAACAGCTGCTGCCCTTTGGAATGAAATAGCAACAAAACCACAGCCAGTAACACATAGTAATGACCATCACCCGAAGCAGAAATCCTTTTGGCAACAAGTTGAAGCTGATATCGCTTAACCATATCAGCTATAGAGTAAAACCCCTGTATATCGAAACGACTGATCATCTTAAGCATTGACAGAACCTGAACTCTACACAAGTACCGATGCTGTAAAAGTAGACAATGTATATGACTATTAGGTTACTTTTACACGAATGTTTTATTACAAATGATGAATAAATATTTATGTAATATTAATAAGTGTAGCTGATGATATAAGAAGACTGGCTAAGTAGAAGTGAGAATGAACAATGGGCTCTTGATCATTCAAAAGCCCAAAGCTAGGAAGAATGGTTATGCTTTAGCTTCTACACCTGCTTTGCTTTCCATGTACATTTTCGTTAGATAGTAAACGTTAATGCATGCTATGAAAGCATTCATGCCTGCTACTGGCCATGCTTCGATTAATGCGCCATAAGACGAGAATAATGCACAACCAACAAAGTTTAAGCATCTTAGCTTAACAATGTCTTTCATCATTAATGAAATAGCTACCATGACTGATGCCATGTACCCTAAAATCTCAACCCAGTTTAATGCTTCCATCAGTCACCTCATTCTGTGCTTTAGAACTAGTAGCAGTTTCATTGCACAGGAACATTGTTTTTAATATAAAATAGTTTGTTCTTCGTATACTACCAAAGCCTATCGCATCTCTGAAACAGTAAACTTCAAATAGATGACCTAGTTCATACTTTGTGAAAATATTGTTATCTTGACAGCATTTATAGCCGTTTTTTTAACCTTAAAAGCATCAATAATGTGATCTTGCGATAAATCTTGGGCAATATTTTGCTGTAAATCAAAGAGGTAGAAAACAACCTCCCTTTACTATCTAAGTGTGGGTATACTTGAAATACAACAACCTATGATTACTTTATGTATTAGGGCGTGTTGATCTTTCAGGATTAAATTTTGTGCTATTTGAGCGCTTTTTTGTTCAAGGCGTGAGCAGTGAAGCTTAGCCATCTAAGTAAACTGGTCACAACACAGAACAGGAAGTGCTCAAAAGCATCGAAGACAGCGTAAATTGGTCACTTCTGCTGCGTTATCGTTTGTTTATGTGGAATAACCACACTGCACAAACTCTGCCTTGCATAAGATAACCAATTTATCGCTGCAAAAATAATCACGAAAGATCAACACGCCCTAGTTATTATTTTTAAGTTTTCTATCCGCTCAGCAAATGCTATAACTTCAGTTATTGCTGTTATTAGACACTATGACTCTTCAGGAGTATCAATATGGAATACAACACTTCAGAACTTTGCGATATGTATATAGACGTTGTCGACGTTGTGGAACCTATGTTCAGTAACTTTGGAGGCTGTAGTTCATTTGGTGGCTCTATCGTTACCATTAAATGTTTTGAAGACAATGGGCTTATCACCACAACATTGGCTGAAGATGGGACCGGGCAGGTTCTGTTAATTGATGGCGGTGGCTCACTTCGTCGTGCTTTGGTTGATGCCAAAATCGCAGAGCTGGCTGTTGAAAATAAATGGGAAGGCATTGTTGTATTCGGTGCGGTTCGGGATGTTGATAACTTAGAAGAGTTAGATATCGGTATTCAAGCCTTAGCGCCAATCCCAATTGGTGCTGACGATATCGGCCATGGTGAAAGCGACTTGCCGGTGAATTTTGGTGGAGTGACATTTTTACCTGGCGATCACATCTATGCAGATAACACAGGTATTATCTTATCTCCTGAGCCACTCGATATTGAATAAAAACGACACTTTTTTGTTTTGTTAAGGGCTGCTAGCTTGGCTGCCCTTATTTATTCACCTTTCACAATACGCTGATAAGATTCAGTCACAAACTCAGCGTACTTTTCTATTTCAGTGTTAAGCTCAACTATGGTACTCAGCCCCATCAGCGCACTGTAATGACCTGCTTTTCGATAATATTGATACCCTTCTAACAACAATTTTGCCTCTAGCTTTGTTAATAACTCCAGCTTGATCAATGTCTTTAACACTCGCATATTATCCGAATACTTGGCTAATTCTGGATATTGATGTGAAAAAGCAAGTACCCAATATTGAGTCATAAACTCAATGTCGACGATGCCACCACGGGAATGTTTTAAATCAAATTGCTCAGACGATGCCGATAATAAATGTGCCATCATTTTTGATCGCATTGCATCAATTTCTGCCTTTAATTGCGCTTGATCTCGAAACATAGTCAACACTGACTGCCGATATCCTTCAAACTGCTTATAAAGATCATGGCTACCGTCAATCATTCTTGCACGAACTAACGCTTGATGCTCCCACGTTTTAGCCTGTTGTTGGTATTCACCAAAACGATTGATTTCGCTCACCAACAATCCAGATGCACCCGATGGTCTTAATCTCATATCTACTTCATAAAGCTCACCAGAGCTGGTTCGAGTTGAAAATAAGTGGATGATCCTTTGCGCCAATTTGGCATAAAAACGAGTACTTTCAATCTGTTTTTCACCTGTGGTGACACAGCTTTTATCTTGGCAATTATGCAAAAATACCAAATCTAAATCAGAACCATAACCCAGCTCACGTCCACCCAATTTGCCATAACCAACCACAGCAAATCCGGTTTCGTTTATTCCTAGATGTTGAGGTAACCCATGACGCAACGTCGTTTGATACCAAGCATATTGCACCACTTGTTTGATAAGAGTCTCAGCAAGACGAGTGAGATGCTCACTGACTTCATCCACATCCAACAATCCCGTGATGTCAGCGGCTGCAATTCGTAATTGGTGAGATAACTTAAACTGACGCAAGGTTTCCATTTGCAGCTCTAAATCGTCTTCAGGGATCCGTAAACAATATTGCCTTAGCTCTTGTTGATAATCGTCAAGCTTGGTAATTTGATAAAGCTGTGCAGGATCGATAAGTTCATCCAACAACATTGGGAACTTCGCTAATTGCTCACCAATCCAAGGACTCGCTTGACACAATAAAATCAACTGATTGCGAGCACCGGGGTTTTCACATAATAAATCGAGGTAAGTGGTTCGTCCTATTACTCGATTTAATACCAATGCAATCGCCGAAAAAGCCAGTGCCGATTTAGACTGCTGACATAACTCTGCAATCAAATAAACCATGAGCTTATCAAGGGCGTCTCTCCCTTTGGGTCCTATGGGCTTTTTAAGAATATCCGCCCGCCAAGAAAACACTTTAGTGAGCAATTCACTGGCCTCAATGCCCTGCTTTTGAGCTAGGCGTTCCGCAACTTCAAGCTCTTGCTCATGCCAAATTTGTTCAGCCCAATCACAGCTATCTTCCTCTTGCTGAGTTTCACCAATACAAGCCTGAAAATGCTTATGGATGTTTTCCATATGTTCAATGATTTTCTGCTGTAAAGAATTTGGGCTATCTTCATCCATTGCCCAAGTAAGGCGCTGCCAATTCAAATCATTATCTGGCAAGGTTTGGGTTTGCTGATCATCAATGGCCTGTAATAAGTTCTCTACCCTTCTTAAATACAGGTAACCCGCTTTCAGCTCCACTTTGTCATTAAAGCCTATAAAGCCGTGATGGAAGACATTCTCAAGTGCGAGTAACAGGTTTGGTTTTCTTAAATCGGGTTGACGCCCACCATGGATCAACTGAAAGTTCTGCACAATAAACTCTGCTTCTCGGATCCCACCAGCTCCCAATTTAATATTATTATCAAGCTGGCGACGACGTACCTCTTGGTTGATCATACGCTTCATTTTTCGTAATGAATCGATAGCCGTATAGTCGATATAACGACGATATTTAAAAGGCCGTAAAAGCTCTTTCAGCTCACGTTTGTGTTGACAAAAAGGCCCTAAAACTCTGGCTTTGATCATCGCATAGCGTTCCCACTCACGACCTTGCACTTGATAATAATGCTCAAGGGCACTGTAACTGCACACTAACGGACCACTTTCTCCATAAGGACGCAAACGCATATCCACTCGATAAGCAAAGCCATCAATGGTGACTTGATCTAACAAGCTGATTAGCTTTTGTCCCATACGAGTAAAAAATTCTTGGTTATCTCTTGTTTTTCGCCCTCCTACCGTTTCTCCAGCTTCAGGATAGGCAAATATCAAATCCACATCAGATGAAAAATTCAGTTCACCGCCGCCTAGCTTACCCATGCCCATGATCATCAATGGCTGAGCCTCACCTTTAACATTAACAGGTGTGCCATATAAGCCACACAAGCCTTTATAAAGCCAGTCGCGAGTGCCGATAATTGTTGCTTCCGCTAATTTAGATAAATCATATAAGGACTGTTCTGTCGTGCAGTAACCTAAAAAGTCACGCCAAGCTATGGTTACCATCTGACGTTGTCTGAATAAACGAATGATCCGCTTTGCATCAGCGTCGTCTTTTACCTCATCTAACTGCCTGAGCAAGCGGCTGCGATAAAATTCACTTAGGCAATCTTCATGCAATTCTTCTAGAATATTAGCGATCCATTGAGGGTTGCGTAGCAGTTGTCGATAAACGAAGTCACTTAGCCCAAAAATTTGTTTCAATTCTTGTTGTTGCTCAGAATTAAGTTGTTGATATATTTCAGGGAAGCGATCTTTCAATTGCTGTACGCTTTGGGACGCAATTTTTTCAATATCAAGATTAAAAGGCTTGTTAGTCTGCTTATCCATAGTCATAATCATTTACAAAGCGCACACATTCGACATATTATGTCGGCTTATGCTATACAGTTAGAGTCTCTATTGGCAAGTATACCAATTAGATGAATCCTAAGGCTGTTGATCTTTCGTGTTTTTTTAATGATCAACACATACAAATTCACATGGGAGTGCATATGGCAGGAATGCTACGCCAAGCCATATTAATTATGAGTATTGGACTGAGTTTGCTCGTGTTAACGGGTTGCGGTGATGATCGCCCAGAACAAATCCAACACTACCAAAAATTAACCGATAATCGTTTAGCGACCTTGGCACAAGAGTTGAGAAACGGCCAATTACGCAATGCCGAATTACTCAAACAATATTCGGCCATTCTCGCTAAGCAGAAGCCGCAGTATACCGCGCTATTACAACAGCTGGCGAAAGATGCCACCGATCAAGGGCCGATTTTTAAAGGGCTAACAAGACGATTATCAGAATCTAAAGACTCTGCTAATTTCATCGATCTTGATGCACAGCTTGCCGAAATCGAAAACTTATATCAAGCCGCAGCTCCATCCTTATACAATGATATGCTTTCCGATCCTGTAAACGTCATTGCTGATATGTCTGGTGGAACACTTGCTAGAGTCAATTCCATCAGCAGACAAGCTGATTTAATGGCGAATAACGCTTCGGACTTTGGTGCAGGTAGCCAATTAGTGGGCAACCCTAGTTATGGTCAATGGCAAACAGGCAGCAATGGCATATCGTTTTGGGAGTGGTACGGTATGTATGCTTTGTTTTCTAACTTAGCGTCTCCGGTTCGTTATGATTCTTGGTCACGCCATCGAGGGTACAGCTATTATGGCGATGTAGGACGCTATCGATACACCTCCCCTAAGCAGATGAAAAAGCAGCAATCTGTTTATCAAAAAACACAAAGCAAATTTAAGCGCCAAGGTAAGAGCTTTACCAGTCCTTACGCCAAAACTCGCACAGGCTCTACCAGTTTGAGCCGTGCTAGCCAAGTGAGTGCATCAACCAAATCATCGAGCAGTAAATTTCGCTCTAATTACTCTAAAAGCAGTAATTTTCGTAACTCTTCTAGTCGAACGTCACGCGGTATCAGTCGTGGGAAATAAAAGGATATATCATGTCATTTTTTGAGGATTTCGGCCTAAGCCAACAATTGCTGATCATCTTGTTGATAGATCTAGGTATTGCCACCCTACTGTTGACGTTAATGCGTTTCATTTTGGGCTGGAGTGCTAACGTAAACACCCAGAAAGAGTTAGCAGAAAAGGATAACTTTGCCTTTGGTATCAGCACAGCAGGAGCCGTGGCTGCTTTAGGTATTGTGCTCACTGGCGCCATCACAGGTGAAGCCGCTAGCAGTTACACCGCTGAAGCAATAGGTTTACTCAGCTATGGTATTGTCGGCATTGTGCTTATTAAGCTTGGCCGTTTTATTCATGATAAAATTGCCCTAAACCAATTTAATAAAAATGAGCAAATTATTAGTGGTAACCTTTCGGTAGCCATTGTTGATGCCGGTGCTGTGATTGCAACTGCCATCATTATTCGTGCGACTTTATTGTGGGTTGAAGATTTATCCCTCAATACATTTATTGCCATTTTTAGTAGCTTTATTATTGCTCAGTTGATGTTAGTTTTATTAACTCGCTGGCGTGAAAATCGCTATCAAAAACGCAATCAAGGGCAAGGCCTTCAACAAGCCTTAATTCAAGGAAATACGGCCTTAGCTTTGCGTCATGCAGGTTATATGATAGCCATGGGCTTGAGCTTTAATGCAGCCAGTCATTTTATTGAATATGTACCCGATGCGTATGTGAGTAACCTGCTGGCTTGGTTGGTATTTTCAATCATCATGTTGGTTGCGCTCTCAATCTTGCAATTTATTGTGAAAGCAACGGTACTTGCTAAAATCAATCGCAGCGCCGAGGTTGAGTTACAACATAATGTTGGTTTAGCCGCTATTGAAGTAGCGATTAGCTTTTCGGTAGCCATGATCTTAACCGCCTTGATGGCATAAGCAAATCAAGCTGTGAAATAAAGCATCTCTCATATCCCTGAGTTCGAGAGATGCTTATTTAATTTTTAATTTCTTTTAAGGGATGTTCGATGACCATCGCCGCCCAAACATCATCTTCATCAAATCGCTCACTCACCAAATGGGATGATGCCCTGCTACTAATAACCATGGCTCTATTAGCAGGCTGTGGCTTAATTTATGAGTACTTGCTCTCTCATTATGCAGGTCGAGTTCTTGGCGCACTTGAAGCTGCAATCTACACCATGATTGGCATCATGATTGTGTCGATGGGATTAGGCGCATTTGCCGCACGTAAAATTCGTTGCGCGTTTACTGGCTTTGCGGTTTTAGAGTTAATTGTGGCTATTTGCGGTGCTAGTGCCATTATGATCACCGCTGCCATCATTGGTTTTACCGCCGAGTTTCCGGAATATCTTTCTCAAACTTTTGCACTACCACCAGATACTTTACCCAACGGTGGTGTGATGCACCAACTGCAAACCGCGAGTACATACTTACCCTATCTATGGGGCACGATCCTCGGGTTAATGATAGGAATGGAAATACCATTGATTGCTCGTGTGCGCCAAGCCCTATCTGATGAACATCTGCTTCATAACGCAGGAACGATTTATGGTGCTGACTACATTGGGGCAGGAATTGGTGCAGCAATTTGGGTAAGTGTCATGCTCGCCATGGATATTGAGCTAGCCGCTTCCTTAACAGCCAGTGTTAATTTACTGGCTGGCTTCGTATTTTTATTCCGATTTCGTAAACGTATTCGTCACTTCCCTTGGCTACTATTAGGCCATATTCTTGCTTCAATTTTATTGATAATGCTCGCACGTTTTGGACCAGATTGGCAGCAAGGATTCAATAATTTACTCTATAAAGATAAAGTGGTTTATGCCAAGTCCACTCGCTTTCAACAACTGACGTTTACCCAACGATTACGAGGTAATAGCTTACCGGCTGTCGATTCTTTATATATCAATGGGCGTTTACAGTTTTCCAGTGAAGATGAGCACATCTACCATGCTTTTTTAGTTCACCCCACAATGTCAGCTAGTGCTCGCCACGATAAGGTGTTGATTGTGGGTGGTGGTGATGGCCTAGCGCTCAAACAAGTTTTTAAGTGGCACCCTAAACATGTCGTATTGATGGATTTGGACAAAGGTTTGATTGATGCATTTGCTGGGAAAGATCCTAAAATGCCTCACTTTTTGAATCAGCAGCTGTTAACCCTCAATGGTAATTCGCTTAATGATCCGAGAGTATCGATTAAATATAACGATGCCTTTAACGGTGTCGATGAATTAATTCGAGAGCAACAAAAATTTGATGTCATTATTGTGGACTTGCCGGATCCTAGCCACCCCGATCTTAATAAACTGTATTCAGACATTTTTTATTTGAAGTTAAAGCAATTATTGAGCGGTGATGGCGCAATCACCATTCAGTCCACATCTCCGTATCATGCCAAGAATGCATTTATCTCTGTAGGTAAAACATTACAGTTAGCAGGATTCAAGGTAGAACAATACCATCATAATGTCCCAAGCTTTGGTGAGTGGGGATGGACTATTGGTACCATTATGGGTAAAGATGCGTTAACCAGATTACAAAGTGTTCAACAATTTCCGATTGACGAACACTGGCTAACCCCCGCGTTGACTCGGGCAGCGTTTGAGTTTCCGGGGAATTTTTATGATGATAACAAAAACGTAAAGGCTAACGTGTTAGGGTCATTGCAGCTCTACCGATATCACTTAGCCGCATGGAAGGACGAACTAGGAGTCGATCCTTCAATGACTGGCAATTAACCAAAAAAACTGCTTGACATATTATGTCTCAGTGCTATTGTTTGACTCAAGACATATTATGTCAATAAGGATAATTATGAACATTCACGCAATTGCAAACTATCTCAATGAATTGGGCGATAAGGGTGAAACAGGCTTTAATTTTGACTGTTATCCCATTGATGGCGAAGTGGAAGTGCTACAAGTTAATGTCATTGATCGTGAAGAAATTCCGGTATTTATCTCCGTTACCGATAATCAAATACTGTGCATCAGTTATTTATGGGATGAGAACGAGGTAAATCCAGACAAACGAACAGAAATGTTCGAAACCATGCTAGAACTTAATATCCCAATGCCACTATCGGCTTTTGCCAAAGTCGATAACAAGTATGTGGTTTATGGTGCTCTGTCACTGAACTCTAGCATGAATGAAATTGAGCAAGAAATCGCCGTGTTGTCGGATAACTGTCTTGAAGTTATCGACGAAATGGTTGCCTACTTGAAATAAGGAGACAGGATATGGGCATTTTAAGCAAAATTCTAACCGCATTTCGTGGTGGTGCTACCGAAATCGGTGAAAGCATTGTAGATGCAAACTCAACGCGAATTTTTGAACAAGAAATTCGTGATGCTAAAAAGCATCTAACTAACGCCAAGCGTGAACTAACTGACGTTATGTCTAAAGAAATGCAGGCCAGTCGAGAAGTTGATCGACTAAAGCGCAGCATTGAAGAGCATGAAGGCTATGCAACACAAGCACTTGAAAAAGGTAATGAAGCTCTAGCCCTAGAAGTAGCAGAAAAAATCGCGACTCTTGACCAAGAGCTTACTGAACAGCAATCAGCACTCGATAGTTTCAGCGCACACGTTGCTCGCCTTAAAGAATTAGTGAAAAAGACAGAACGCCAGCTTTCTGATTATCAGCGTCAACTCAGTATGGTGAAAACCACTGAAAGTGTGCAAAAGGCCACGGCGACCATTTCTGATTCGTTTGCAACCAGCAACTCTAAGCTAATGAATGCCAAAGAGTCACTAGAACGTATTAAAGCGAAGCAACAACAGTTTGATGACAAGCTAAAAGCAGCTGAAACGCTTGAAAACGAAAACAGTGATAAATCACTGCAGGCAAAGCTAGCTGAAGCGGGTATTGGTGAAAAGACATCTGACGCCAATGCCGTGCTGGAGCGTTTAAAAGCACGTAAAGGTTAAACCCACCCTTGCCCATCTATGTGAATAGATTTGAGGCTCAGCGACTCATCGGCAGGATCCAACCACTGCCATTGAGTCGCTTTCTTGTTTTTAATGATGTTAGGGCATGTTGATCTTTCAGGATTAAATTTTGTGCTATTTGAGCACTTTTTTGTTCAAGGCGTGAGCAGTGAAGCTTAGCCATCTAAGTAAACTGCTCACAACAAAGAACAGAAAGTGCTCAAAAGCATCGAAGATAGCGTAAATTGGTCACTTCTGCTGCGTTATAGTTTGTTTATGTGGGACAACCACACTTCACAAACTCTGCCTTGCATAAGATAACCAGTTTATCGCTGCAAAAATAAACACGAAAGTTCAACACGCCCTAGTCTTCTGGAGGAAGGTACATGAGTTTTTTTAGTTCTCTTTTTAAAACAGACACCCCTGCACGTCAGTTGAATCATCCAGAACAACTGATTGTGGGTGATATGATCACGCTTGATGATAGTTTTGCGCTTCCTCCCCATTTACGTGGCCAACAGCTAAAAGTCGAGTCTATCAATACCTATGAATACGAACGCTCTCAGCAAACTGAATGGCATTTAAAGGGAACAGGAAGTCATAACCTTTATCTCACACTAGATAAAGATGAAGACGTATATCTCGCTTTCTCTTTAAAAATTACTCGAAGTGACGTCGAGCAGTTATTTGACTTAGATACTTTCAGTGAAATCTTTGAAGAGACTTCTCAAACAGTGCTTACAGTAAACTCAGAACACCAATGCAATGACTTAACTCAGTGGCTTGGGGAAACCTACAGACGCATTAAATTCGCTCAACAAGGTTTTTTCCACGATAAAGATTATAGGAACCAGAATCCACCTAGTGATCGCGGTGACGAATTTGAGAACTACTTTTTAATCGATGATGTCGAAGAGCATGCCATTGATATCGAAGTTTTTGATGGTGGAGAAACCGACGTAAGCTTAATTTTATACCGCCCTTTGTCCGACATTCGTCAATATTGGCCGATTTCTTAGCTATTACGGGCTAGGCAATTTTGAAATATTTGGTAACATTGACCAAAGAAAGAATAAGGAGCAGCTTAATTTTGAGTAACACTAAAAGCAAATTACCAGAAAAATGGCAACAGAGTCAAAAAGCGGCGAAAGCCACTCAGGTTGCTTTTGATTTGGATGAAAAATTTCAATACTCAATACGAAAAGCTGCACTTGATTCAGGCGTAAGCCCCTCTGATCAAATTCGCACAATTTTAGGTTTAGAAGTATCCAAGCGCCCAAAACGTCCTCGTCTTACTGTTTCTTTGAGCTTAGATGACTATCAAATTCTCGCAGAGAAGTATGGTCTCGACTCTGAAGAACAACTCGAAATAAAAAAACGAGTATTAGATGATCTCGTCAATTACGTAACAGACGAATTGATCGACAGATAACCTTTTCACCAAGGACGAAGCATGACTCAGCGTAGACGGTTATTTGACCAATTAGACGGCCCAAAACCTTTTGAGCTAGCAATGATGATACTTTCATTGATCGCCGTTACTATCATGCTATTTCTAGCTTTTGGTGATTTATCTGATCAGACTCATAAGTTATTATTTTTTATCGATACATCTATTTGTTTAGTATTTCTCGGGCATTTTTTTTACTGCTTATTTCGCTCTAAACATAAGCTCCAATACTTGAAACATCATTGGATTGATTTTGTCGCCAGTATTCCTGCTATTGAACCACTCAGAGCAGCCCGCATTTTTCAGGTATTACGAGTCTTACGCTTGATCCGAACCAGTCGTTCATTACTACTTCCGTTGCTCAAACAAAAGAAAGAAGCAACGTTTGCCAGCTTATTAGTCGCCATTGTTGCCATTTTGTCTTTATCATCTGTTTTGATATTGATCGTAGAAAGCGGTGTTGACAGCGCCAACATTCATACGGCTGAACAAGCAATATGGTGGGCCTTAGTAACGATTTCGACTGTAGGTTATGGTGATTATTACCCGGTTACTACCGTCGGCCACATTATCGGTGGCTTAGTGATCATCTCTGGTGTCAGTTTCTTTGGTGTGGTTTCTGGCTATATGGCTTCAGTCTTTGTCGCACCAGATGAAGATGAAATAAAAGAAACCCAACGAGAACACAGAGAACAAATCAAATTTGAACTCCAACAGGCTCTTGCTCGAATGGAAGCCAATCAAAAGCAGATGGAACAAAACCAACAGCTGTTATTAAACGAAGTTAAAAAGTTAAGCCAACAAATTAACGATAAAAAATAGCAGTAATTGCCGCCACTATTCCCAAATATATCTTATTTAATTAGTGCGTTCAGTTTTGAAATAGAGCAAAAGTACTAGTACTTTAGTGCTATATTTCACAAACCATTAACATTGTGAGTGTGGTTTATAAAATAAACTGATAGCTTAGACTTTCGTTGGGGTTTATATGCAACAAAAGTCATGATTTATAAATTAAAAAAAATCACGCTACTTTTAATTTCAATAGTCCTTTTTTCTACTCAAAACACCGCTGCCAACGAGATAGAACTCAGTGGGCTGGTAATTGATAGAACTCTCACTCGTTTTGGAAAGGATTTTACTTTCTATTATTCAGGATACTGGCGTGAATTACCCTACACACAGGGCCACAACGTCACTATTAGCGAAACGGTTTTCCCTCAAGCCGGAACACTTCTTGTGGTGAAACTCAATGATAAAAAAATATACCAAACCCATTTTGGGCGACGCATGCTAGCCGTGGAAAAAAGGGCAGAACAAGCCATGCTAGTGACCATTGACTATTTGGCATACCTTCAGGCTCAACAATATAACAACGATTTTGACGATCAAATAGATGGATATTAATGTTAAGGGACTATCATGAATAAAATAAAAACAACGGCAGCCATCATTGCGCTTATCACCACTCCTGGCCTCAGTGCCTCTGAGTTGGTGTATGAGCCCATCAACCCAACCTTTGGTGGAAACCCACTCAATGGCTCTTACTTTTTCACAAAAGCGAAAGCACAAAATAACCACTCTGAAAACGATGCCAGAGACTTTGTTACTCGTTTTAAACAGTCCTTAGAAAGAAACATAATGAGCAAAATCACTCGTGATTTTGCTAATAAAGAGCTAAAAGAGGGCACATTCGATGCGGGTGACTATACCATCACTGTAGCAGATCTGGGCGGTGGCCGATTTCAAGTCACAATCTTGAACGAGCTAACTGGTGAAACCACTGTCATTGACATGATCAATCCTGGTTACTAGGAGCCTATCATGAAAAAAACGCTTTTACTTGCAAGCAGTTTATTAATGAGTGGCTGTGGTCTATTAACTCATCCTGCATTAAATATTACCCCAGCAAAAATCAATGCTCCTAGTGAATTATTAGTTCAAATGCAACAAAACCCAAAGCCTAAATTTCGAATACCTGTTGCTGTTTATTCATTCAGAGACCAAACTGGGCAATATAAACCCCAACAAAAAACCAGTACTTTTTCTACCGCTGTGACGCAAGGGGCTACTCCAATGTTAGTGCAAACCCTTCTGGATAGTGAGTGGTTTACACCAGTTGAACGAGAAGGCTTACAGAACTTATTGACCGAGCGAAAAATATTACAAAAGAATCAAATTAAGATTGATAAGAAAAACAGCGACCTGCCAAGCCTAACCAATGCCCGGCTATTACTTGAAGGAGGGATCATTGGCTATGAAACCAATACTACAACTGGCGGTAAAGGCGCAGGGTATTTTGGTATCACTGCATCAGATTTATACAGAGAAGATCAAGTAACCGTTTATTTACGTGCGATAGACGTTCATAGCGGCAAAGTTTTATTGTCAGTTAATACGACTAAGAAAATATACTCTCAACAAGTTCGCGCAGGTCTAAATCGATTTACTAGTTTAAATCGTTTGGCAGAGGCTGAGTTTGGTTACAGTACCAATGAACCTGTTCAATACTGTGTTAAACAGGCTATTGAGCTTGCAGTCTTTGAGTTAATTGAACAAGGTAAAAAGAATAAACTATGGACAGCTCAGCCAACTATCAAAGGATAACTTATAACAACGAACAAAATTCAACCAGAATTTGCTTTCGTTATTGTTAACAGATTGATAAATTAATTAGGCGCAATTGGATCTAAACATAAAAGCTAATAAAGCACGTCTTGTACAACGGGTCACAGAGTTATTAAAACAATATTCGCTACAAGATAAAATTTAGGGAGAAGCTTTAATGCAAAAAGTAAAGGATTTACTGTTTATTCATGAGCTCAGCTCACCTTGCCATTTAGCAGTATTGGCAGAGTCTATCGGTATATCAACTCAGGTTGTTTCCAGCATAGAGGAAGCACTTAGCTGCAATAGTGAAGGACGTTACCTCTGTTTGCTCCCACAAACGGGGCTATCTTTAGATGCAAAAGGTTTACCGCTGCAACTCACAAAGCTTGTGGCAGAGATGCCTGTTGCTTTATTTCAAGTACAACCAAAAAGCATTGACGAAAACGCTTGTATTTTACTTGGCGTTCAAGGCGTTTTATACAATAACCTCAGCATGGATTTACTACTTACAGGCCTCAAAAAAATGCTTGAGGGAGAACTTTGGTATGATCGAACGACACTCAGTAAAGTTATATCTGAACTCGTTCATAGTAATGAGCCTGCCGGTTCACATATTAGCAATGAAAACAGACTCTCTGTTTGGCGCATGTTAACGCTAAGAGAGAAAACCATCATTCAATTAGTATCCAGTGGAGCTAGGAACAAAGAGATCGCTAATCGATTGTGTATTAGTGAGCATACGGTAAAAACTCATATTTCTTCCATTTTTCGAAAAACGCAATCTCGAAATCGAGTGGAGTTATTACGCTGGTCTAATCACCATCATGCAAAATTGGCTTAAGCCGCTTGATTTTATTCTATAGACATTAAAACCAAATGAGAGTTGCCTACCCCAAAGCAGAAAGTTGTACCTATGAAAAGGCAGCTCTTTTTTCTCACTCAGAAATTCCCTCTAAAAGAACCACGCTGCTGAAAGTAACTCGCCATTTGGGCGTGAAATTATAATGTTAGGGGATCTTCACACCTTTCAAGCTCACTTCTTACACCTTTCACTTCTATGTAATGTATTAGAAGAAATAACGCCTCATAGCTTTAGAGGAATTGAAACAATGTCGTTGCAAAGTTAAAACCTTTCTAAACACTATCAAAGAAAAGTTAATGGTATACCCATTTGTTAACCAACAAAAAAGGGAGGCGATTGCCTCCCATCTGCACGTTATAGGTTTAATTAGTTTTGACCTACAATCGCTGTATTTAAGCTACCAGTTTGAGTCACTTCAATAGTGTTACCATTACCAATGCTGTAACCTTCAACAGTATTTTCTTCACCAGACTGTACGATAGTAATATTGTTATCATTACCTTCTACTTTAAATGCATCACCATGCGGATCATGGCCCACGATGTCATTTGAATCACCATCTTGCTCAAGTGAGATTTCATTATTGTTACCAGCAACGAGTAAATCAAGCAGGTTTAATTCACCATCTTGCATCGCTTGGATGTCATTTCCTTCACCTTCTGCTGTCACGATAGCTTCATTCTCAAGGCCAGCTTGTTCAGTATCAACTTCGTTATCGTTACCACGAACCACTGTCCATGCTATATTGTCGCTTGAATCATCACCCGTTTGACGAATTTCAACATCGTTATCATCACCGAAGATCGCAGCTCTCGCGTCATTGTCATTACCGTCAGAGCCAACATAAAGGTCATTGTCATTACCTTCAGCACGCATAAAGGCATAGTTATTATCACCTTCTTGATCTAAATCTAGGTCGTTTTCATCACCAATAACAATGAGGTTTAACCGGTTAGCATCACCTTCTTGTTCTAAATCTATGGTGTTGTCAGTTCCTTCTAACTTGGCAATATGTTCTCCACCATCGAAATTGTCACCAATCAAGTTACCATTGCCTTCTTGGTCGATTTCAACATCATTTTGATCACCTCTAGCGAGATCAATAAAGGCTTTGTTACCATCGCCTTCTTGGGTAATTTCAAACTCGTTTTCATTACCAATCAAACCATAAACAAAGCCCTTGTTATCATTGCCTGTTTGCTCAATGATGAAATCATTACTATCGCCTGCAACACCTTTGACTGCACCAAGGTTATTATTACCATCTTGAGTTACAATAAGATCATTATCATTACCAACATTTGGCGTGATATCGAGAGAAACAAAGCCACCAACGTTATCAATACCTCTCTGGTTGATATTACCATCATTTAACTCACCTTCAACTCGGAAAGTTGCAAAGTTATCTGTACCAAATTGCTTAACCTCTGCAGTATTTTCATCACCGACAAGCTCAGTAACGTTCCTGTTTCTAATACCGAATTGATCAACTGTAACGTTATTTATATTACCTGTTATATCAATATTTGAGTCATTAATTCCGAACACTTGATCTACTGTTGCCGTATTTTCATCACCAGAAACAACGATATCACTTTTGTGTTCTGCGCCACTTTGATTAAGAGTTAACACGTTAACGGTTCCTTCAGAAACAGCATCTGAGATACTATCAGCACCAACTTGAATAACGGTTGCTTGTTGATCGTCACCTCTTTGAGTAATCGTGCTTTTATGGTTGTTACCAGTCTGCAACGATTTAGCAGTCTGACCAACTGCATCTGCAACAGTGTCATTAACCTGAGTAATTTTGATTTCACTTGAATCGGCAAAAGCTGGCACACTAATCAATGATGTGACAGCTAAAGCAATAAGTGTTTTTTTTGAGCGCAAGAACATGTGTCTCTCCCTAACTATTGTTGTGTAATCCTAAGAACTGCATTATCCGAGGCTTGAAGTATGAGCAATTCAGTGCCGCCTACCTGATCTAACTGGATCAGGTTATTGTCACCAAATTGAGTAAAATCACTTACATTGTCATTCCCAAGCTGGTTCAAACTGACATCATTGTTATTACCGACTTGAGTGATGTTGGCTCTATTCTTTGAACCATACTGTGCGAGATCAATACCGTTAAAACTTCCATTTTGTATTAAGGTCGCACTATTATTTGTACCTTGTTGAAGCAATGAAATAACATTTTCGCGATTTGCACTGGTTAAAAGACTGTGTAGAGTCAATGACAATTTTACCGCTTTAATATCGTCTTCATTGTCAGCAGCAACGGATTTCGAATTCATTGCGAGTAACATCAAGACGATGAGACATAAGCTCCTAAAGCTTTGAACGATCATTTCAGCACCCCTTTGATTAGGCTGTTATCCATATATTGCAAATACAATCCTATGCAACATTACAGCCTGAACAACAACATGAATATCAGAAAAAAGTATTGTTTTTTCCGACAAGAGATAAACTTTAAAATGACCACGAACACCATATAACAATCTGTTTTTAAAGTATAAAAATCAAAAAAAGATACTGAACCTTCAGTTTCTCCCCCTTAATCGCTAGTACAAAAGCACTAAATATGGTGCTAATTCTTCAAATCCCTCTCAGCCTATGACAACAATGTTGAAGCAAATCAGTGTTGCAATTCAGTGGTTCTGCTTTTGTTGAAATAAATATGATAAAAAATTATCAACTTACTTAATCAATCAGTTGCTCAGTTGTGAAGTTGATAAATTCTTAAATGGACTATAGGAAACTGGGAAATGTTTAACAAAATAACCCCTCTAGCTATGGCGGTAGCTGGTGTGCTCTCTATTACGGCACACACAGCTGAAGCGAAGCTCCAACCAACGCATGAATATGTACAGAATTCAGTTTTAATAAAATTTAAAGAAGGAACAACCAAAAAAGAAAGACTGGCTGTTCAATCACTAATCAATGCAAAAATGGCTGATAAAAATGCCGATGGTATTGATGACAAGTTTGCTCAACTTATGGGTGGGAATCTTGCACAACTCTCACTATCTGGTGACATGGATGTGATGGCTGCAATCAAAAAGTTAAGCTTAAATCCAGCCGTTGAGTATGCAGAGCCTGATTACATAGTCAAAGCAATTGCTACGCCTGACGATCCTCGATTTGGTGACCTTTGGGGTCTACACAACACAGGGCAAAACAGCGGTACTGCAGATGCTGATATTGATGCACTAGAAGCCTGGGACACTACGACAGGTAGCAGTGATGTGGTTATTGGTGTAATTGATACCGGTGTTGATTATAACCACCCTGATTTACGTCCAAACATGTGGGTGAACCCGGGTGAAATTGCAGGAAATGGCATCGATGATGACAATAACGGTGTCGTTGACGATATCCACGGTTTTAACGCTATCAACGGCAGTGGCGATCCTATGGATGCAAACGGTCACGGTACTCACGTTTCTGGCACCATTGGTGCAAAGGGCAATGACGGTGTTGGCGTCGTAGGGGTGAACTGGGATGTTAAAATTGTTGGTTGTCAATTTTTGAATGCTAGCGGAAGTGGTAGCACTTCTGATGCCATCAAATGTATTAATTACATGACGGATCTTAAAACAAACCGTGGTGTTGAACTTAAAGCAACCAACAACTCATGGGGCGGCGGTGGTTTTAGCCAGACACTAAAAGACGCTATTGATTCTGGTATAGAAGCAGGCATTCTGTTTGTTGCAGCTGCAGGTAATAGTGGTTCAGATAATGATGCCACTCCAAGCTATCCAGCCTCTTACGACAGCGATGGTGTATTAGCTGTTGCCTCAACAGATAGACGTGATGCTCTTTCTGTATTTAGTGTTGGTTCATCAAGCTATGGTGCTACTAGTGTTGATTTAGCCGCTCCTGGCTCTGCTATTTTATCAACGACACCTAACAATAATTACTCTGTATTTTCAGGCACTTCAATGGCGACCCCACATGTTGCGGGTGCAGCTGCCTTGGTTTGGTCTATCGCTCCAGATCTAAGCCCTGTGGAAATGAAGCAAATTCTGATGGATTCAGGTGACTCATTAGATTCATTAACAGACAAAGTTGCATCTGGTAAACGCTTGAATGTTGCCAATGCATTGGCGGAAGCCGATCCTGAACCAGGCTTTAAACTGAATGTAACCCCTGGCTCGCAAACCATTAATGCGGGTCAAAGTGCATCTTACACCTACTCTGTTGGTAGTGTTGCGGGTTGGAATGGTGATGTTGAGCTTAGCGTAGCCGTATCACCTGCACTTGAAGGCGTTAGCTTATCAGCGTCAACAGTAAGTACTGGTGGTGAATTTACCCTAGATGTGACAACCACTGAAGACACACAGTGGGGAGACTATTCATTAACCGTAACAGGTATGGGTGATGATGTTGAAAAATCCAAAGCGGTATCATTAAAGATACTACCTGCTGGTTTACGTGATTTTGATTACTCCAATGAAAACCCAATAGCAATACCTGATAATGATCCTGAAGGCATTGCAAGCACCATCGAAATTGCTGATGATTTACAAGTATTTGGTGTTACCGCTCACGTCGATATTACACATACTTGGATTGGCGATCTCTCAGTTAAGCTCATTTCTGCAGAAGGTACTGAAGTAACACTTCATGATAGAACAGGTGGTAGTGCTGATGATATAGACAGAAGCTATACCGTTACTGACTTTAATACAGAAATGGCTAAAGGCACTTGGACACTTAAAGTATCAGACAATGTAAGATTAGATACTGGTACTCTAAATAGTTGGGGACTTACTATCGCAGCTACAGGCGAGGCAGCACCAGCAGCGCCAGTAGCGGACTTCACAGCCGATATTGAGTTCTTAACCGTTACTTTCACCAATGCGAGTACTGATGCGAATGAAGACATAGCGTCTTACAGTTGGAACTTTGGTGATGACAATACGTCAAGTGAGGAAAACCCTGTTCATAGTTATGCTGAACCAGGTCTTTATAATGTAATGTTAACTGTTACAGATGAAACGGGTAGAGAAGCTACTAAGAGCATGGAAATTGAAGTATTCGAGCATAGCATTGATGCTAGCATCAGTCGTACTCGAGTTTCTCGTTCAGGCACCGCAAGTATCGATCTACGTTGGAGCGATGCAATGGGAGAGAACGTCAACATCTATCGTAACGGTGAAATGCTGAAAAACACTCGTAACGACGGACGTCACCGCGACCGTATTCGCCGTGCCGCTGGGACTTACGAATACAAAGTTTGTGAAACTGAATCTAGCTTATGTTCAGATCCAGTATCAGTAACATTCTAAATTAATAGCTTGTTTTAAAAGCCAGTCTTTGACTGGCTTTTATTTTTTATGTGATTTTTCGAGTAAGCCATACCCTCGCTGCGCTTTACTGATTTCACATTTTTCTAGTTTAAATCGATCAATTAGCGGCTGAGCAAACTTTACTAAAGCCTCTGAATCACCCGAAATTAATTCCAGCTCAACTTCACTTATCGGTATTTTTCGTTCTACCCCTGAAAAGTCAGATGCAACCTCACCATCATCAAGTACGACTTCAAACTGACTTCCATCCAATTCTACTCGCCAAGTATGTCGAATAAAGTTCGTGTTAAACAGGCAAATTAAAGCTTGCTGTATACGTTTAACATCACAATTATCAGGCCATATCAAATTGGGAAACAGATCAAGTTTTGGAATATTGCCTTCGATAGCATGGTTATATTCATGACGGACATGCATACCATCACAAACCTCACCTGCGGTTTTTAGCGTTTGCTCTTTATAACTGTCTGCTTGCCTAATCCTAAGCCCCACCTTCAAACGACTAAGTTGTAGACTACTTGTATCGAAGTAATCATTCTTCAATTGTTCACGCTTAACAAATACAGCATGATTAACTACCCCCATGAATTCAATGAATCCCTTGTGCTTATCTTTGGGTATTGTCAACTTTAGCTCGACTTCTTTATGCTCTTTATTCATAAAAAATTCACCAATTTCATATTAAACTTTAATAATGTGAACACTTAACGCACAAAATGTAACATTAGTGTCATATAAAGGATTCACAATCAGCCCCGACTTCATATTATGAGAGTCAACGAATATAGAAGCACTTACAAATTTCAATCGATTGGTGGTTTTTAAATCAAAACAGGTGCAAAATACGACCTATAGATCGATTTTCATAGTGATAAGCTGTTTCAAAAAGCGGGTGTATAAGTTAACATTCGCCCGATTTTTCCATAAGGAATAACAGAAATAGGTACACGGCAATGCCAGTAAACTCTATTTTAGGCGTGTTTGCAAAATCGCCAATAAAACCATTGCAAGAACACATCGATAAAGTACATGAATGTGCTTCCATCCTTGTGCCATTTTTTGAAGCTACTGTGAAGCAGGATTGGGATGAAGCTGTAGCGCTTCGTAAAAAAATCCGTCAAGCCGAACAAGAAGCTGACATCCAGAAGCGAGATATCCGTCTTCAGCTTCCGGGTGGGCTGTTTATGCCTGTTGAACGAACTGATCTATTAGAATTAGTCACTCAACAAGACAAAATAGCGAACAAAGCCAAGGACATCTCTGGTCGTGTCATTGGTCGTAATATAGTTATTCCCTCCGAATTGCAAGAGCTCTTCTTCGCTTACCTTACTCGCTGCTTAGACGCAGTGTATATGGCCAAGGAAGCCATTAATGAGCTTGACGATCTTCTTGAAACCGGTTTTCGTGGACGAGAACTCGAACTTGTGGAAAAAATGATCCACAAGCTGGATAACATCGAAGCGGATACTGACGATATCCAAATTCAAATCCGACGCCAGTTATTTGAACTGGAATCCGAATTGAACCCTGTCGATGTTATGTTCTTGTACAAAATCATCGAATGGGTGGGCGACCTTGCTGATTTAGCAGAACGCGCAGGTTCCCGTTTAGAGCTGATGTTAGCTCGCGTTTAATTAACACATTTCAAGGTTGTAACAATGGTTGATGTATTAGTCACCAACGGTCCATGGCTTATTGCCTTTGCGGCCGCATTCGGATTTTTAATGGCATGGGGTATTGGTGCCAATGACGTTGCTAACGCAATGGGTACCTCTGTAGGCTCTAACGCTATCACAATCAAACAAGCAATCATCATTGCGATGATTTTTGAGTTTGCAGGTGCTTACCTAGCAGGCGGTGAAGTAACCAGTACCATCCGTAAAGGCATTATTGATAGCGCTTACTTTGTCGATGTTCCTGAACTGCTTGTTTACGGTATGATTGGCTCTCTACTTGCTGCAGGTATTTGGTTAGTTGTTGCCTCTTCGCTAGGCTGGCCTGTATCGACTACTCACTCTATTATCGGTGCAATTATTGGTTTTGCTGCAGTTGGTGTGGGTACTGATGCTGTATCTTGGGGCAAAGTAGCAGGTATTGTTGGCTCTTGGATCGTTACTCCAGCCATTTCCGGTTTTATCGCATTCTTGCTATTCCAAAGCGTTCAAAAGCTGATTTTTGATACTGATAATCCGCTAGCAAATGCCAAGCGTTATGTGCCGTTCTACATGGCGCTAGCTGGTTTTATCATGTCACTAGTAACCATTACTAAAGGCCTAAAGCACGTCGGTGTTAAGTTTGATACTCACGAAGCTTACATTCTATCTTTAGCAATTGCTGCTATTGTTGGTGTCATTGGTAAGGTTATCATTGGCCGCTTAAAAATGAGTGAAAGTGCCGATAGAACTACCCATTTCGGTAACGTAGAACGTGTTTTTGCGGTACTGATGGTAGTAACAGCTTGTTGTATGGCGTTTGCTCATGGTTCAAACGACGTAGCTAACGCGATTGGTCCTCTAGCAGCTGTTGTATCGGTAGTACAGCACGGCGGTGAAATTTCGAAAAAAGCAGAATTAGTTTGGTGGATCCTTCCATTAGGTGCGGTTGGTATCGTATTGGGTCTGGCTATTTTCGGTAAGCGTGTAATGCAAACCATTGGTAAGAACATTACCCACTTAACCCCAAGCCGTGGTTTTGCCGCAGAGCTTGCCGCTGCAACAACTGTTGTTATCGCATCGGGTACAGGTCTTCCTATCTCAACGACACAAACCCTTGTTGGTGCGGTGCTAGGTGTGGGCATGGCTCGTGGTATCGCTGCAATCAACTTAGGTGTAGTTCGTAATATCGTAGTATCTTGGGTGGTGACTCTACCTGCAGGTGCGGCATTATCGATTATCTTCTTCTACATCATTAAAGGCATTATGAGCTAACACTCGCTTTTACAAAAAAGTAGATTAAAAGAGGGGAGCGATTATGCTCCCCTCTTGCATTCCAGTTTATAAATTCATAGCATTAACAACATAACAACTTATAGGAAATCCCTAGTGCTACGACTATTCACTTTTGTTTTTTGTATCTTGCTTTCGGGACTGACAACGGCTCAAGAAGACACCCGTTATGTCTCTGAAAACATCTACATTTATCTACATTCAGGACCAGGATCTCAATACAAAATTTTGGGAAGTGTTGCAGCGGGTAAAACGATCTCGTCGTTAAACGAAACCGAAAATGGTTATGCAAAGATCATTGATGACAAAGGCCGAGAAGGTTGGGTTCAAGCCAATATGATCACTAGCAAACCCACTTTTCGTATTACTCAGCCACAACTTGAACAGCAACTTGCTGATATTAAACAAAGCTTGAGTCAAAATGACAGTAAAGAAGCTCAATTAACCGCACAACTACAACAAACTACAGATAAGTTATCGTTAGCTGAACAAGCAAAAAAGAAAGCGGAACAAGAGCTTTTAAAAGTGCAGATGCAGACAAAAGACGAAGTGGCTCGTTTGCAAACTCAAGTTAATGAGCTAAATGATGATGCTAAATACCAGTTCTGGCGTGAAGGCGGCATGATTGCTGGTATTGGCTTATTAATAGGATTAGTAATCGCCTACTTGCCTAGGCCAAGTCGTAAACATAAAACTCGCTGGTAAATAACCACCTATTCAAAGATGACTCAGTCGCGCACACAAGCGCGATTGGGTATTTCTCAAATTCATATCTTCTGACAACCATTAAATTGTAAATAAACCTATCATTTACACACAATAGATTTACTTAAAATTTACAAACTAAGTAAAGGAAAGAAATCTGAACAAATAAATCATTATTCACCGCAAATTTGCTTGATCTTAACTAGTGTTCTAAACCACATTTATGGGTATAATCGCCGAAATTTTGAAATTGTATACAAAATAATACCCCGCTAAGTGGGTCAGAATGGAAATACGATTATGTTCAAAGCGAGTGAAGTATTGGCTGGTCGCTACGACAACGCCACCCTACCTGAACTGTTCCAAATCATTACTAATAACTATGCAGTAGATGAAGAGCAGTACTTGTCTGAGCTGATTGAGCTTGTACCTTCTTCAACCGAAGAAATCCAACGTGTCACCCAACGTGCCCATGATATGGTGAATAAAGTTCGCCAATACGAAAAAAAAGGGCTAATGGTTGGCATTGATGCGTTTTTGCAACAATACAGCTTAGATACTCAAGAAGGCATTATTTTAATGTGTCTAGCGGAGGCTCTGCTACGCATTCCTGATGCCGCTACCGCTGATGCCTTAATTGAAGATAAGTTGTCCGGCGCTAAGTGGGATAAACACATGAGTCAAAGTGACTCTATGCTGGTTAACGCTTCAACTTGGGGTTTAATGCTAACGGGCAAAATCGTAAAACTCGATAAAAGCATTGACGGCAAGCCAAGCAGTTTACTCGGCAAACTAGTAAACAAAATGGGCGAACCTGTGATCCGCCAAGCCATGCTAGCAGCAATGAAAATCATGGGTAAGCAGTTTGTTCTTGGTCGCACCATTGAAGAAGGTCTAAAAAACAGTGTCGATAAGCGTAAGCTGGGTTACACCCACAGTTATGACATGCTTGGTGAAGCGGCGTTAACGCAAAAAGACGCAAAAAAATATTTCAAAGACTACGCCGATGCTATTCGTGCCTTAGGAGCTCAGAGCTATAACGAATCAGAAGCGCCACGCCCAACGGTTTCCATCAAGCTTACGGCTCTGCACCCACGTTATGAAGTGGCCAATACAGATCGTACTTTAACTGAGCTTTACGATCGCGTAATCGAGCTGATTACCCTAGCCCGTAGTGTTAATGTTGGTATTTCGATTGATGCTGAAGAAGCGGATCGCCTTGAACTTTCTTTGAAACTATTCCAAAAGCTGTATCAATCTGAAGCCGCTCAAGGCTGGGGATTACTGGGCATTGTGGTTCAAGCTTATTCTAAACGAGCGCTGCCAGTATTGATGTGGTTAACTCGCTTGGCTAAAGACCAAGGAGATGAAATTCCACTGCGTCTAGTAAAAGGTGCATACTGGGATAGTGAACTAAAATGGGCACAAGAAAACGGTGAGCATGGTTATCCACTATACACGCGTAAAGCTGGAACCGATGTTGCCTATCTTGCTTGCGCGCGTTACCTGTTATCCGAAGCTACTCGTGACGCCATTTACCCACAGTTTGCTACCCATAACGCACAAACCGTTGCCAGCGTGACCGATATGGCGGGTGATCGTCAGTACGAATTCCAACGCTTACATGGCATGGGCGAAGAGTTATACGACACACTTCTGGCGGAAGCTGGCGTTAAAACGGTTCGTATTTACGCGCCAATTGGCGCTCACAAAGACCTTCTACCTTATCTTGTACGCCGCCTACTTGAAAATGGGGCAAACACGTCTTTTGTACATAAGTTGGTTGATCCTAAAACCCCTATCGAATCACTTGTGGTACACCCTTTAGTGACCTTGAAGAAATTTAAGACCCTAGCTAACAACAAGATTGTTCTTCCAATTGATATTTTTGGTGAAGAGCGCAAAAACTCAATGGGAGTCAACATGAACATTACCTCTGAATCTGAGCCATTTTTCAAAGCCCTAGATACTTACAAAGAAACTCAATGGACAGCAGGTCCATTAGTTGATGGCGAAACCATCACCAATAATGGTATTGAAGTACTAAGCCCATTCGATACTCGCCAAGTAGTAGGTAAAGTTACCCACGCCACTACACCTGTTATCGAGCAAGCACTATCTTCAGCAACTTCAGCCTTTAATGATTGGTGCCGCACTCCAGTTGAAGTACGTGCGACAGCACTTCAAAAACTAGCTGACTTACTTGAAGAAAACCGTGAAGAATTAATTGCACTATGTACCCGGGAAGCGGGTAAGAGCTTACAAGATGGCATTGATGAAGTCCGTGAAGCAGTAGATTTCTGTCGTTACTACGCTGTTCAAGCTAAAAAGATGATGGCTCAACCTGAGCTTATGCCTGGACCGACTGGTGAGCTTAATGAGCTATTCCTTCAAGGCCGTGGCGTATTTGTCTGTATCAGCCCATGGAACTTCCCACTTGCGATTTTCTTAGGCCAAGTCACTGCGGCTCTTGCTGCGGGTAACACGGTTATTGCCAAACCTGCCGAGCAAACCTGCCTTGTGGGTTATCGTGCCGTTCAACTTGCTCATGAAGCAGGTATACCAACCAATGTACTGCAATTCCTACCGGGTACAGGGGCAACTGTAGGGGCAACCTTAACGGCTGATGAGCGTATTGGCGGGGTGTGCTTTACTGGTTCAACAGTCACTGCAAAACGCATTAACATGACTCTAGCTGAGCGTAATGGTGCCATTATTCCACTTATTGCAGAAACCGGTGGTCAAAACGCCATGGTGGTTGATTCAACCTCACAACCTGAACAAGTGGTAAATGACGTGGTTTCATCTTCATTCACCTCAGCGGGTCAACGTTGTTCAGCGCTACGTGTACTTTATATTCAAGATGACATTGCTGATCGCGTATTAGATGTAATGCAAGGTGCAATGGACGAGTTATCAATCGGTCACCCTGGTTTGGTGAAAACCGATGTCGGCCCAGTGATTGATGCGACGGCTAAAAACAATTTGAACGCTCATATTGATCACATCAAGCAAGTAGGTCGTTTGATCAAGCAAATCGATTTGCCAGAAGGCACTGAACATGGCCACTTTGTGGCACCTACAGCAGTAGAAATTGATTCAATTAAAGTGCTAGAAAAAGAACACTTTGGTCCAATTTTACACGTTATCCGTTATAAGAGTAATGAGCTGGATAAAGTGATTGCTGACATTAACTCAACAGGCTTTGGGTTAACTCTAGGTATACACAGCCGTAACGAAGGTCATGCCTTAGATATTGCGAGTAAAGTTGATGTGGGGAACGTCTACATTAACCGTAACCAAATTGGTGCCGTTGTTGGTGTGCAGCCATTTGGTGGCCAAGGGTTATCTGGTACAGGTCCTAAAGCCGGAGGTCCTCACTACTTAACGCGTTTTGTAACTGAGAAAACTCGAACTAACAACATTACTGCGATTGGTGGTAATGCAACACTACTTTCTTTAGGTGATAGCGAAGATTAGACCATCTTAAACCTAATGGCTAACCGTTACTAAGCTGGCCTTGCGCCAGCTTTTTTATTATTGTGATTAAACATCGTTAACATTCTTTGACTCACGTTTTATACCGTACCAAACTTAGATAACCGATATAAAATCAACGAGTAACATAATGGCAGAAGCCAAAGCTATAATGACTTCAGATATTGCAGGAAAGTTATTTCAAGCCGCTTATGAGGCTAATGTAATAGAAGGGAAAACATCAACCAACTCTTGCTTTATATTAGAAATCAATAAGGTGGAATACCTACTTGATTGCGAACAAAACAGTCAGCACTTTTTTGCAAAACCATTAGTTGAAAAAAAAACCTCTTTTTGGGGGAATAAACCAGATCCAGTCTTAATAAATTTGCAGGTAGAACTAGGCCGTATGCATGTTCAAGAGGGTATCAGAAAATATAGAGTCGTGAGCTATGATAGCAATCGCCCCTGCTACCAAAGTCGACAGGAAGAAGTGTTGAAAAATCAAAGAACTTCATCTCCAGCAAAAACTATGCCTTCAACAGTCGAAAAAAATAGGGAAGTTCATTCCAAAAACCAGACATACGAAGAGCCTAAATCAACTGAATCAAGCTTAAATGATGGCTTTGAAATAATAGACATGGCTGTAGAAACATTTCTGCCCTTTCTTCCAAAGGATAATAGAGAGTTATCTGACAGTGGCTCATTATCAGAGGACGAACCATTTTACCTTGATGAGAATAGTTGATATTTTAAAACCTTACTGTAGCTTTTTTATTCCTAAGTTTGTAACGGTGCTTCTCAAAAAATAACTATCATTTCAATTTTCAAAAGAAAAAAATAAAGAATTTGTTATAATCTCAAATCTATCAGTTTTTTTTAACACTATGTCAGCTTCTCAACCTTCATTTTCAGACTCTTACCTACAACGATTTTCTGGTATTGGCCGATTATACGGTCAAGCAGCGTTAGCCAAATTTTCCCAAGCTCATGTTATGGTTATCGGTATCGGCGGGGTGGGAACTTGGGTGGCAGAATCTCTTGCCCGCTCAGGCATTGGCCAAATTTCTTTAATGGATTTAGATGATATTTGTGTTACCAACAGTAACCGCCAAACTCACGCGTTAACATCTACCATTGGGCAATCTAAAGTAGCAGTGATGGCTGAGCGAATTAAACAAATTAATCCAGAATGCCAAGTCAATGAAATTGAAGATTTCATCATGCCCGATAACCTTGCTGAGTACTTGCAAAGTAAAAAGCAAGGCGGCAGCCTCGATTATGTAGTCGATTGCATTGATGCCGTAAAAGCTAAAGCCGCAGTAATTGCGTGGTGTAAGCGTAATAAACTACCGATTGTCACAGTGGGTGGCGCTGGCGGACAAATCGACCCAACTCAAGTTCAGTTGTGTGATTTGGCTAAGACACAACAAGATCCACTGCTGGCAAAAGTGCGAAATTTTTTACGCAGAGAATATAATTTTTCTAAAAATTTATCTCGCCGCTTTGGTATTGATGCAGTGTATTCTACAGAGCAACTGGTTTATCCAAAATCTGATGGCACTGTCTGCCAAACCAAATCTGAAACCGATGGCAATATGAGAATGGATTGCGCTTCAGGCTTCGGTTCAGCCACAAGCGTAACAGGTACGTTTGGTTTTGTTGCCGCCAGCCGAGTATTAAAAAAATTGGCTACAAAATAGTTAATAATAAGATTTAACTGGCATAGAATCTGCTAACCAGATGAGCGGGTTCAAATTTATGACGGTAAAATCTCATGGCCAAATTTTCTCATTACATTAAGAAATACCTCACTCAAACAAGGTGGCTATATACGCTAATGCTCTGGACACTGCTCCTAAGCAGCAGCTTGTTGTTCCTACCAGCTTCTATCATTAATCAATTAGGCTTATCGGGACTTCAACAAAGTCAGCAACATTTCATTGGATTGAGCTTATTAATTTCAGCGGCGTACTTCTTAGCTAAACTGTGTGATCATCTGCTCGATGCCGGTATTGAGCATTACAGCGAAAAACGTATCAACGCTGTGATTGATGAAAAGATCAACTTTTTTGACGCTTATGAGCGCGCTCTACTTCGGGAATTCTTTTTACAGAGCAGCCCGATCCTCTCACTCCCAATGGACAATTTGGCAGTTCAAAGCCTAACAAAAGCGCATATTATTGAGTGTATCGGTAATGAGCAGCATTTTGCGATCCAATCCGCAACGGCAGACTATAAAATCACCTTGCAAGCACGCCGTAAACTGAATCGAAAAATACTAAGGTTACCTGAAGGCACACCAAATGAGTTGGAGCTACAGCGACTCATTAAGTCACGTCCAGCTTTTATCAACAATTTGAGTTCAACGAGAAAACAAGTGGCGTAAACACAAATAAAAATCCGATATTACAGCCGGAGAGGGGGGGGAAGCTGTAATATCGGTGTCTACAATAAGAACAAGGCAAGTTTGTATGAAAGAGTTATTCTGCGCGTGACTTAACTACAAACATCCATAGCATATAAGAAACAATGCCTAGCGTTGAAAAAATCACAATCATGGATAATAAACCAATCCAGTTGCCAAACATCAAATCTAACCAGAATGCCATAGTAGAAATCCTCTTTCATTTAAATACAGCTACAGGTTAGTACAGTTATTCGGTGTAATTAATGATCAGGATCAAACAAGTTTTGTGAACAATTTATCTTCGATTAAAACCGAACATCAACTTGATCTACATCAATTTTTTACAAAGGATTTAAAGCTCATTAACGCTTGTTCAAAATCTTCTAATCCACAAGTAGCCGTTAACTCTGAGTCGTACAAATTCATGTCTTCTTGCAGGTCTTCTTCACAGTCAATACCCAAACTATTATCAACAATGAGTGCTTGATCTCTATGGAGCTCGAGTGAAAGTGTACGCCCAATCAACTTCCACTCATGGCGTTTCCCTGACTGTAACTCTTCGATAACTAGCTCTATTTTTGAAATGGTATCGGGTTGTTGTGAAAGCTCTTCGGTGAACCAACGACCGAGAGCATGATGCTCCATTGAAAAAAAAGCGTGGATACTGTCATCAAAAGTGCTGTGACGAAATTCGAAATCCATTGATACTACCTATATACTCATTTTGGCTGTTATACCATGAGTTATATACGACTGATACAAAAAAGGCGCCATCGGCGCCTTTTCAGTCAAGATTTTGCCAAATTAGTGGCTGTGACCTGCGTGAGAGTCAGCTTTTTTCTCTGCTTTTGCTGCATCTTCTTTAACGATAGACTTCAGCACAACATCAAAAATTAACGTTGAGTTTGCTGGGATTGTTCCCATGTCACGATCGCCATATGCCAAGTTTGAAGGAATAACGAAACGGAACTTCGAGCCAACAGGCATTAATTGAACACCTTCAGTCCAACCAGGAATAACACGGTTCAGTTGGAATTTAACCGTCTGGTTACGCTTGTAAGAACTGTCGAACTCAGTACCATCAATCAAAGTACCTTTGTAGTGAACTTCAACCGTATCCGTTGCTTTAGGCTTAGGCCCTTTGCCCTCTTCTAATATTTGGTATTCAAGACCTGATTTAGTGGTTACTACACCTGGCTTTTTCGCAAAATCTTCTAAATATTTTTTACCTGCTTCCAGGTTCTTTTTCGCCATTTCATCAGCATGTGCTTTACGCTTCTCTGCTAAACGCTTATCCAGACCTTGTAATAACGTTTGCATTTCTTCTTCTGTCAGTTTCGACTTATCGTTCAAACCATTGGCAAACCCTTCAACAATAAGCGTGCGGTCTACAGGTAAACCCAGCTCTTCTTGTTCTTTGATATGGTTAGCCATGTATTTACCAATAGAAGCGCCCACACTGTACGATTCTTTTTGTGCTTGTGTTGTCAGTTCAGTACCCGCAGTGTCTTTGGTGGTTTTTTGCTCTTGGTTACAAGCTGACAGACCTAATACGGCCAATGCCACTAAAGAAATTTTATATACAGACTTCATTTAAACGCTTCCTCAGCATAAAAATCGTTTTAGCTAACTCTATGAATTACTTTATAAAGTTAATTCAACCTCATAAAGAAATTCATAAACTCACACCAAAAAACGAAATATAATTAATGATTGTAGAATACACTAAGTCACTGTTTTAACGGCACTAGCCACCAGTGTCAACCCTTTAGAGATAATCCACAAGAATAAGTTCAGCCACAATTCAGGGCAATATAGCCTACAATCATCTCAAGTCTGCCTTTATGCCTCTAGGATCAATCTTAACGAGTAGGTACAATAGCTTATTTACTCACTCTGATTTTTTTATGCAAACTCTCCAACAACAAGTCGATGATCTTGAAGCCAAACTGAGTTTTCAAGAACTGACCATTGAAGAATTAAACCAAGAAGTTATAAAGCTCAACGATATTATTGCCCAGCAGCATCATCAGCTAGAGCTGGTAGTACAAAAATTACTGTCGATGGAGCCTAGCAATATCGCAAGTCAGTCGGAAGAAACGCCACCGCCTCACTACTAAATTTGCAAGCCGCTGGAATTAATTACTATGCTAACAGTCTATTAAGAATAAAATATGAACCAATAGCGGTGTATTCAGCACTTTTTTAGGATAAGGCATGAAACGAGTTTTAGTCTGCTTAGCATTATGTTTTTCAATTTCAGGTTGTGCGACCAGCAGTCTATTCGTTAGCTATCCATCACAACTCCAAACTCAAAAGCAGGCTTTAAACTCGTCACAACCCGACTCACAACTCCCACAACTAACCGGTAATATTTCCAGCAACGACGGGCTTCTTTATGCTCAAGAAGCGGGGCGGGTTGCTCAAATATCTGGTAACTTTGCCGAAAGTAAAAAATACTATCAACAGGCCATTGAGAAATATCTAGCTTTCGATAATAAAGCTGTCGTCAGCGCCAGCGATATTGGTGCCAATGCCAGCAGTTTACTTCTCAACGACAACACGATCCCTTACGAAGGCTCTGGATTTGAGCGTATCATGCTGCATCAATACCAAGCCTTTAACTATCTGTTTGAACATGACTTTGAAGGCGCGTTAGTGGAAGTTCGTCGCGCTAATGAGCTTCAACAGATCCAGCAAGACAAGTATGAATCGTCCAAAAAGTCGGTACAACGTATCGCCAATGGTGTGGTTTCCGATCAAGAAGAAAAGTTAAGACAAGGCACCGGTTCCGTTACCAGCTCTTTTCTCAATGCCTACAGTTATTATGTCACTGGGTTATTACATGAAATATTAGGCAGAGCTAATGATGCCTTTATTGACTACCGCAAGGCCGCGGCCATTTGGCCACACAACCCGTTTGTCGAGCAAAGTCTTGTGCGTTTAGCAAAACAGTTGTCGATGCCACAATATAGCGAATTTAGACGAAAATTTGGTGAGCCTAAGCTACCTAAGAGCAATCAAGGTGAGTTGATTGTTATTTATGAAAAAGGTTTTGTACAACCAAAAGGTCACTTTAGTGTGCCGTTTACCGTTAAAGGCAATTGGCAAACCATTGACCTACCCACTTATTATCAAGCAGCGACTTATCCAGGTTCAGCAAATATTTCAGGTCTTCCTACAGAACCTTTACGTGCAGCTTCAATTACCAGCATCGATGCATTGGCAATGAACGCCCTTAGAGAAGATCTGCCATTTATCTTAACCAGACAAGCAGCTCGTGTGTACGCAAAAGCTGAATTAGCTCGACATATCACTGGCAGGCACCAACAAAATAACGATGTATTTGATCTAGGCTCTCTTGCCGTTCAGGTATTTAATGTCGTAACTGAACAAGCCGATAGACGAAGCTGGCTCACTTTGCCTAATCAAGCTCAAATAGCTCGAAAATATGTACAAGCAGGCACTTACCCGATCAGTGTCGAACAGAGCCAAACACAAAATACTACTATTGAAGCGGGCAGAAAAACCCTTGTATGGGTAGTAAAAACTGGAAATTACGTTCGTTTTTATTCAATATTGATTTAACAGAATTACAATGACTTTAACTACTACTTACGGAACTGACCATGAAACAATTTAAATCTGTGCTCATTTTAGCTGGAGTGCTGGCACTCACAGCCTGTCAATCCAAAGTCGAATATGGCGATGCGAAAGAAGTTGAAACCGTCAACGCTAACTTTGGTTCAACTGACTTACAAGCTATCACCGATAAAATGGTAGATAGCATGCTCACTTTCCCACCGGTGTTAATGTTAACAGCCAATAATCAGCGCCCAATTATTTTTGTAGATAGCATTAAAAACAAAACTTCTGAGCATATCGATACCGAGTCAGTCACTGATTCCATCAGTAATCGCCTGCTACGTTCAGGCAAGTTCCGCTTTATTGATATGACAAAAGTCGATGCCGTTCGTAAACAGTTAGATTACCAAAACAACTCTGGTATGGTTGACCCATCAACTGCTATCAAATTTGGCCGTCAAATTGGTGCGCAATACATGCTGTATGGCAACCTTTCAAGTATCGTGAAACAAGCGGGCAGCACCAAAGACGTTTACTACAAAATGACCATGCGCTTAATGGATCTGGAAACCGGTTTAATAGAATGGTCTGACGAAAAAGAAATTCGTAAAACTAAGACTAAGTCTCTATTTGGCCTATAAGATAATTTGATGATAATAAAAAGCCGATGCTTAGCATCGGCTTTTTATTTCACTAAGCTCAGGGTGCTTAAACAAAAAGATGACGAATATTCGCTAAGTCCCCTTTCCCCTCTGCGATTTCTTCTGGTGTTAACCCTGACACTTCATGTGGGAAAACTAACCATTCATCTGATTCATGAATAAAATAATCTGGTTTCAAAGGCACAGCGGTATTCGCTGGTTTGTAATATGGGCAGGCAATACGAATATCTTTAGGTAAATTAAGACGCATTTGCTCTTTTAGCTTTTCAATCAAAGCATGCACAGAACGCCCTGAATCAAATACATCATCAACGATCAACAAGCCTTCATCTGCATTGGCATTTTCAATAATGTAATGCAAGCCGTGAACACGGATCTCTTTGCTTTGCTTATCAGTACCAATACCATAGTATGATGATGTGCGAACAGCAATATGGTCGGTTTCGACTTTTTTAAAATCAAAAAATTCTTGAACAGCTATACCAATTGGAGCGCCACCACGCCAGATCCCGACAATGTATTGTGGACGGAAGCCATCCTCGTAAACTTTTGCTGCTAAGCGAAATGAGTCTTCCAATAATTGTTGCGCGCTTATGTAGTGTTTTTCTGACATGACCAAGCCTATATTGTTGTTGTGACAATCTAAGGTGCTAAAGAAATAGAGCCCTTACACTTGGCAGGGAATTGTACCTGATTTGAATTTAATACTCTCGATTTAATTGGTTTATTGCAAAATTTACGGTAATTGCTAAAAGGCCACGACTGTGACCTTAACTTTTAGTAAAGAATACTATAAATAAAGTCGAATGATTTCCGAACTCCAAATTTGCTCATGTGAATTTACAGTATTAAGTTGTTCAGTCATTTTCATTAAAAAAGCTTTGGCTTCATCAGTCCCTAAATCTCCAATTGCTTTGAGTGCCATTGCTCTATCAGTCCACGTTTCACCATTATTAGCAACTCGCTTTAAATCATCAAAATGCTCATTAGCTCCAAGAATTCCTAAAGAAGATATTGCAGCCATTCTGACATACTCGTCACCAGTTTGACTCAACTCATACACATAAGGAATTGCACTAGGATTATTACTAAATCCAAGCTGGTATACGTCTAGATATTTTGTTTTTTTGTCCTTACTATTTTTAATTTTATCAATCAGTTTTGTAACCTCGGTATCGCTCATTTGTCCTTTATAAACGTACTTATTTAGCTTTGCTGAAAATTCTTTAACCAATAGTGACAATGGTTCATTCAAAGTAGGCTGTATAACTTCATTGAATGACCAAACTGGCACTTTACCTCGTTTAATAAAAAACCCTAAACGTTTAGTACCTGCATCTGTCTCAACATCAGCACTTAACATTGTCAGAGTAATAAAAGGTGTATAGCCATTGGTGCGATGATTTCGCATAAGAAGCTTATTAATTTTTACCTGAGTCGTAGCTAGGTTTTGTGAATCTAGATTCACACCTCTAGCTTGAAGTTCTTTTACTGTATTGTTTTGTAAATAAGAAATTGGTTCAAGCTTTTCCTCTCCCAGCATTAAACCTGCTGGCAACACACCAAAAGAAAATATCTTTTGATCTTCATGACGATGATCTTCAAACTGAAGAGAACCTGCGTTTTGTTGCTTAACAAAAGCAATATTGCTAGCAATTGGCTCTTTAACATTATAACTAGAAGGAGCACACCCTTGTATAGCCACCCCCAAAAAAACACTGGCAGCTACAGTTATTATTTTTTTCACTTTTAATCTCCATATTGTGATTGTTATATAGCCACGATTATTATGACCTTCGAATCAGTATCATATTCCAACAAAAGTAGATTTAAAATTAAATACACATAAACACAACAATTATTTTTCAATTTATTCATCAATTAGTTGAACAAAGATCACTAAAAAGGAAATAAGTTATACTCACAATTGAAAACTAGATTGCGCTAACTTATCATTCTTCGAAATCACGAATACATACAGATAGCTACAACATGAAACGATTACTGCTGTTAATCCTCGTTACTATTATAACCTCTGGCTGTGCTTCACCTAAGTATGATGGCGCTTCTATTTCAAACAAACTTATGGATTCTAAGCCAGAAATTAACCTAGTACGAGATGACAATACGAGAAAAGGTTTTATTGAAACCGTAAAGAAATGGTTGGATAAAAATGGTTACAGTTACTCTGTTGTACCAAGTAACTCTATAACCGATTTAAAAAAACTCACTATTGAGTACGTTGGAATATGGAGATGGGATTTAGCATTATTTTTAAATAGAGCAGAGATAGAAGCCTTTCACAACGGGCAGAAAGTAGGCTTTACCAGTTATAAAGCACCGAATAATTTTAATACTAATAAATTCAGCAATGCAGAAGAAAGGATAAAATACATGATGGATATTTTGTTCGGAAAAATTACCGCCTCTGAAGCAACTCAAGCAATTAAATAAATATGACGTTTAGAGCTCATAGAAATTTGGGCTCTAAAAAAGAATAGATTCATTAGTTCCCCCCTTTTGCTTCCAGTTAGAAACAAAGCATGGTTTAATGAGTTTGAAACTAAACCACCATCAAGGAAGATAAAATGATGAATCTTTTTAAATCGTTTGTTTGCTGCATCTTTGCTGTCACCCTTTTAGGCTGTGGTGCAGCTCATGTCAATACAAAAATTCACAGTGAAAATTTAAAAAATTACAAAAATGTATACCTCTCTAAAGTCAACGTATACTCCTTAGAAAGTTCAGCAAAAGATAATGCTAAGCTTCAGGCTAAATTGAAAAATTGGCAACGTTTTTCAAAACATCAATTAACCCAAACTCTACAGAAAAATGGCTACAAAATTTCGCAATCTATGGATACCTCTAATCCACAGTTATTGGCTGATTTAGATATTAATGTCAAATATGGAAACCGAGCATTAAGGTGGCTGGTTGGTGAGTTCGGCGCAGGAAAAGGAAGAGTTCACTCAATTTTGAAACTAAAAGACGCCAGAACCAAAACTGTTGTATATCATATTGAGTCAGAAAGCGATTTACGAGTTGGTGGTGCTGGCGGGGATATGGAAAAAGTATTAAAAAACAATATATATAAGCTGATGGCTGAATATAAAAAGCAACATAATTTGTAAATTTATTGCATTTCATGCCAGCTTTCACTTCAAAAGCAGGCATGAAAGTCGTCAATCTTCATAGCGCCTGAAAATCAATGACGTATTAATCCCGCCAAAAGCGAAGTTATTACTCATTACTACATCTGTGTTGATCTCTCTAATATCGCCCTTGATATAGTCCAAAGATCCGCAATCAGGATCGATATTTGCTAAGTTCAACGTTGGTGCAAACCAACCTTCACGCATCATCTGAATACTTGCCCAAGCTTCAATCGCTCCACAAGCTCCTAAGGTATGACCCGTATAACTTTTTAACGATGAAATTGGCATTCGACTGCCGAAGACATTCTGTGTTGCTACTGTTTCAGCTATATCACCTCTATCAGTCGCCGTGCCATGAGCATTAACGTAACCAACAGCATCTGGCGAAACCTTTGCATCAGCCAAAGCCATCTCAATAGCCGCCTGCATTGTTTCTGAGTTTGGTTGAGTAATATGAAGTCCGTCAGAATTAGTACCAAAACCAATGATTTCAGCATAAATGTTTGCACCACGAGCTTTAGCATGCTCAAGCTCTTCTAAAATAAGCGTGCATGCGCCCTCACCAATAACTAAACCATCACGCTCTGAATCAAAAGGACGTGGTGTGGTTTGAGGCTGAGAATTCTTAGTACTAGTAGCAAATAGCGTATCAAATACAACCGCTTCTGTTGGACATAACTCTTCTGCACCACCAGCCATCATAAGAGTTTGATGACCATATTTAATAGCTTCATATGCATAGCCAATACCTTGACTTGCTGAAGTACAAGCACTGCTTGTCGTGTGAACTCGCCCTTTTAAACCAAAAAACACACCAAGATTAACTGCGGTAGTATGTGCCATCATTCGAATATAACTGGTTGCCGTTACACCTGACATATCACCGTCTTTAAGCATGTTTCCGAAAGGAATTAATGGGTCTGTACTCCCAGTGGAAGAGCCATAAGCAACTCCCATAGCGCCCGATTGAATAATAGGGTCATTAAGCAAAATTGCATCTTCTAATGCAAGCTCACTAGCTCTCGTAGCCATTAATGAAACTCGACCCATTGAGCGAACTTTCTTTCTTGAATAATGAGAAGGCACTACAAAGTCTGTCACCGGTGCAGCAAGACGAGTATTTAAACCATCGAACTTTTTCCAGTCTTCCATAACCACAACTTTATTTTGTTTATCTCTGAGGCTCGCTGAAATACTTTCCCAATCATGACCTAATGAAGTTATTCCAGATATCCCTGTAATAACTACTCGCTTGTCTGATGTCATGCTAAATCATTCCCCCATTAACAGAAATTACCTGTCTAGTAATATAAGCAGCATCATCGGTCATTAGAAAGCTCACAATACCTGCAATTTCATTCACCTTCCCCATTCTGCGCATTGGAACTATTTGGTTTACAATTTCTTTATCAATACCTTCGACCATATCGGTTTCAATCAAACCAGGTGCAACACAGTTTACTGTTATCTTACGTTTGGCCAATTCTAGCGCAAGAGCTTTAGTCGCTCCTATGATCCCTGCTTTAGATGCACTGTAATTAACTTGTCCACGGTTCCCAGCAATACCTGCAACTGATGTCATACTAATGATGCGCCCACCTTGACGATTTTGAACCATTGGCATAATACACGGGTGCACTACATTGTAAAAACCATCTAGATTTGTGTGAATAACACTATCCCACTCATGTGCTTCCATAGCAGGAAAGGCATTGTCTTTATTAATACCAGCGTTTAGGATCACACCGTAATAGTGACCATTTTCAGTAATATCTGCTTCTATAGCTATTCTTGCTTGGTCTCTATTCGCTAAGTCGAACTTTAAAATGCTAGAGTGTACACCTAAGCTATTCACCTGCTCTTGTGTATTGATTGCTGCGGTATGATTACTGTGATAATGAATAGCAATATCAAAACCCTTGCTGGCTAAGCGCACTGCAATTTCTTTACCTATCCCGCGACTGGCTCCTGTCACCAATACTCTTTTTTTCATCGTTATTCTCCAGCTATTGATGTTTTTAAATATGTCTCAGCATCACTTGGCTGAAACACATTCACATTTGCACTTGCTACCACTTGGTCTTGATAAAAAATCTTACAATCGAAAACGGCAAGCCCTGAATCCTCTTGGTAAAGTCTCTTCACCTTTGTTTGATAACTTTTCGCCAATAAAAAATGCGGTATAGCAAATGTGAGTTTTCTTGTACCGAGTAAAAAACCGATTTGTATCGGGCAATGTTGTTTTTTGGCTTCCACTCCACCAAACGCAGCAATGGTTTGCGCCATGTACTCAATACCAACATAATTTGGAACTCCCATAATGCTTTCATCAAAATATGGGCTGTTTTCAGTAACATGGATTTGTGAAATCAGATGATCTTGATCATAAGATATGATCTCATCGATTAACACCATCGGACGACGATGAGGCAACAACTCTTGAACGTCAACTGTTGTAAAATCAATCATTATATATTCTCTTTGCCCTTTACTTTGCTGAGGATCAAACTGCAATTACTGCCACCAAATGCAAACGAATTACTCAAGGCATGATTGACTACTATTGACTCTTCTCCCTTTGCTACAGGAAGTTTAGGAATACAAGGGTCTAGTTCTCTATCCCAAACTTGTTTAGGTAAAGGACCTGCTTTTTTTCGATTTAATAATAAAAAACAAAACGCAGCTTCAACAGCCCCTGCGGCTCCTAACGTGTGACCTGTAAGCGATTTAGTCGAACTGCAAAATGGTAAATGTTCATGAAACACATTTGCAATAGCCCTACTTTCCATGGAATCGTTTAATGGTGTAGCTGTGCCGTGAACATTAATATAATCAATATCCTCTGGTGCTAGGTTTGCAGCCGTTAATGCTTTAGTCATAGAAGCAATAGCACCATTTCCTTCAGGGTGTGGCGCTGAAATATGATAGGCATCACTCGACTCGCCAACCCCTGCAACAATTATATCATTTGCTTTAGCGTCACGGTTAACGAGTACGAATAAGGCAGCACTTTCACCAATATTGATACCATCCCGGTTACGGCTAAATGGATTACACAATCCATCACTTAGTGATTCAAGAGAGTCAAAGCCATTAACCGTTAACTGACATAAACTATCCGCTCCACCAACGATCACCACATCGCATATTTTGCTGTCCAACAGTCTTTGAGCCGATCCGAATACTTTTGCCCCTGAAGAACAGGCTGTAGAAATACTATAACAAGGGCCTGTGACATCAAAAAAACTAGCGATAAAACGACTGCAATTTCCCAGCTCCTGCTGATGGTAATCATAACTAGGAGGAAAAACATCATGTTCAAAGAAGTGTTGGAATGCCGACTCTCCCTCTGCAATACCTGAGGTACTGGTACCAAGCACGACAGCAATCCTATGCTTACCGAATTGCTTTTTCAGCTGTTCAATTGATTGAGATATTTTTTTGCTGCAGTGCTGAAGCAGTCGATTATTCCGACTCTCATATTGAGTGAATTCTTTTGGTAATGAAACTAATTCAGCATCAACTTCACCGACATAAACTTCTTTATTAAACCTCAGATCATGACGTTTTTTGAGACCACTTTGGTCTCCTTGATATAAAGCTTTAAGAACGGTTTCAGGAGTGTCACCAATTGGTGAGCAAAACCCCAATGCTTCTATCACTGTTTTATTCTTATCCATTTTTTATTCACTTTCTAATGGGGAGATATTGAGTATTAGTTGCGCCTTTGGCATGGATAATGTTACTTTTGAATCCCACCCCATTGCTCTGCCGCTATAGTCTATCTGAATGACAGGCTCCATATCGTTACTTAATATTTGCCGAAAATTTCTGCTGACGATCAATTTACCTTTTTCGATGCCAGTTTTAACATCCAATTCAGGCCAATATGCAATTTGCAGTAAGGCTAATATATATTCAGGATTAAACTGCTTTCCAAGCAATATGTTATGCTCACTGACTAAATGTTCACCGTCAAAGGTTAAGGTAAATAGTGCTTGTCCTATTGGAGCAAGCCCGACCACAATCATTTTCCCATTTTGTATTTCAACATGAAGTAGCATTTCATGTTGTAGCTGTTGACGTTTAAATACAACATTTAACTCGTGATTACTCTCTTGTACTTTAGCCATTCCTTGTAAACAATAATGAGTTTCTGTGTCAATGCTGACACAAGATTGCCTTGACTGAATGACCTGACATCCTGACAAAAGTAGAACTAAAAACACCCATAAAGATAAAGCTAATCTCATGATTGCATTTCTTTTTGTTCTTGGAGTTCACACAATTGTACCAAAGTTGATAACCTTTTTTCAGCGTCAGCCACAAATGGATTAGTTTTATCCCAAGCATACCCCGCCAAAATAGAACAGACCATTTGCTTCACTTTAGGATCAGGATTTTTTGTAAAAATTACTTTTTGGAAGCTTACGTCATACCAAGCCTGAACATAGATCCTAAAAGTATTCACTCCGAACATTAAAGGCTGTGAATATTCTTTTTTCCAATCTATATCTTCCCCATTCAATTGACGCAATAATACTTTAGCGGCCAAGGAAGCTGACTTCATTGCAATGGTCACTCCTGAAGAGAATACAGGATCAAGAAACTCTCCAGCATTACCTAAAAGAGCAAATTTTTTAGTAGCCAATGTTTTTACATTAGCTGAATAGCCTCTGATATGACTACACTCTTGAGCAATCGTAGCATTTCTTAATAAACGTTTTAGACTTGGCTCTTGAGAAATCAATTCCAGTAAACGCTGTTCATCGTCACCTTTAATGTGTTCAATCAAGTTCGGTTCAGCAACAACACCAACTGAACAACGACCATCGTTGAAAGGAATTAACCAATACCATATATCTTGGTGCTGAGGATGAACACTGATCAAAATTTTGTCTCGATCGAAATCAGAGTCTGAAATGTGGTCATACACATGAGTGAAAATCGCTGTACGAGGCGGAAGATCAGATGGTACCTCCAAATCTAATAATTTGGGTAAAACTCGGCCAAAGCCACTAGCATCAAGTATATATTTAGTTCTTATGGTATATTCAGTACCTTGTGGTTCTGTAACAATTACAGAGGTTGTAGGTTCAAGTTTAACGTTCAACACTGAATGCCCATAACGTATCTCAACGCCTTGCTCTGAAGCTGTATCGGCCAATAACTTGTCAAATGAGCCACGCTGAACTTGAAATGTTGTACCATGCCCTTGAGAAAACTTTTGAGTAAAATCAAAAGTTCGATGTTGTTTTTGATACTGAAAAGCGGCGCCGTTTTTGAATTGAAAACCAGCTTTGTTTACGGCATCAAGCATTCCAGCTTCTTCAATAAAACTCATACAATGAGGCAGTAAACTTTCCCCTATCGAAAAACGTGGAAACTGCTGCTTCTCAATTACTACAACCTTCTTTTGCTGCTTGTGTAATAAGCTCGCAGCTATGGCACCTGACGGGCCAGCTCCAATGATGACAACATCGACATATTCAATACGCGAGTTTTGATTGTGTTTTTTTATCATTGTACTTCCTTGTAAAAAGACTCACGAATGGAGCAAGTAAAAAAGTAATTGCGATTCCGACTGCTATTGTAAAGCCAAAATAGTGAATTGCAGGAGTGTCACTCAGACTAAGTAACCCAAAAGCCAACATAGTCGAAATTGCTGATAGTGTTACCGCCGTCATTACGGAAGGGGAATGATGATTTTTGGCAAAAAAAAGTGAGTAATCTACGCCAAAACCAAACACCAGTAACAAAGCCAATGCATGAAATAGTGTAAATCCAGATTGTATGAAGCCCAAAGTAGCTAAAGTAAGCAATATTGCTAATATTGGTACTGCAACAACAAGGAGGCCTTTTTTCATACCGAAATGGAGCATAAAAATAGCAGAAGCAATGACCAAAGATAAAACAACCAACCACAATGTTAACTTACTAAAGTGCGCCATTATGTTTGAAATATCATTGACCTGATCAACCAATTGAGCATTGGGAATAGAGGATATCCGTTGAGACAGCTTATCAAGCTCTTTGATCCCACCAAGTAATATAATCGTCGCAAATTCATTGTGGTAAGAACTTGGAGTAATTAATAGTTCATTAAAAAAGCTATGTGGGATTTTGGATAAAGCATCCAAAGTGAGATATTGTGTTTTTTTCTCAACAAATTGCTGTTGCAGTGCTGGAGCAAGCTCTAAAGGCAATCCCATTTGCTGCAATATATTGGGCAAAGAGTTTCCATAAAGTTGAGACAATAACTGATAATTTTGCTTTTGCTGTTCGGTACTTGGTACATAGCTTGCCAAATTCATAAAGCTTGATAATTCACCTTGCTCAACAGCTTCCAATAAAGGAATATTTATTTGATGCAATCTCGCTAATAACTCTTGTTCATTGTTTGCAGAAACTAATATAAATTGGTTATCCGTACCACCTGATAACACTTGTCTCAATTGCTGTTCAGGTTCAGTTATCCAATTTGGTGCTTGCTGTAGATTACGAATATCATTATTCGGCGTTAATAAGTAAACACCCCATATGCTCATGCAAACAGTAATAATCAATACTGAAACTGCAGAGCCTCTTGTTATTAAAAGTCTAATGACTATTCGCTCAAGCTTTTTCAAATACCACTGAGATAACCTAAAATCATATCGTCGTTTTGGAGAGAACTTAGCTAATGCAGGATAAGCCAACACAAGGGTTACAAATGCTCCAATTAAGCCTCCCGCACAAAATACAGCGACTTGTTGCATACCGATAAATGGAGTAAAAGCAATAGTAAGATAAGCTATAATACTCGTCAGTAAGGCTAAGGATACCGTTGGGGTTATCTTCTTTACTGTCGTTTGCAATGACACATTTGGATTAACCATACGCTCACAATAATAATGAAACGTATAATCGATAGAAATTCCAACTAAGCTGCTACCAAAAACAAGAGTGATCAGATGCAATTCACCGAATATTGAGATTGTCAAAACAACGGCAAATAAAAATGCAGACGCCATCGTCAGTAAAGCCATTGAAATTGGCATCACTGAACGAAACACGTACAAAATCATAATAATGATCATTATTAGTGAACCAAAACCAATAATCGAGATTTCAAACTTAGCATTTTCGGTTGCATAAGCGGCATGAAATAACGCCCCTGCCTTCAAAAAATCAACATTCGGATATTGAGCTTTCACGGCCTCTAATGCTCGGTTGATTACCTTTAATTGCTTTTGCTGAGCATCTGGATTAAATACACTGCCCTTTCCTTTTGCTTGTATGATCCCAATGGTTTTATTGGCATCTTTTGCAAATAGAATGCCTTGCTTGTGATTAAGAGACTGTTGCCTTGCTAGTGAATTTAAAAAATCAGTAAATAATAGGAGCGGATCTTGTTCTAATTGTTGGCTGCTCGCTACTCCAAAACTCGAATACAACGCTTGCTGAGCATGATCTATTAATGATTGAACGTCATGTTGAGTGAGCAGCTTTTGTTGCTCATGACTAAGGAGGTGAAAACGGTGAGAAAAATATAATTGGCCTAATTGTACTGAAAAGTCTTCAGGAACGCTCTCTATATTAAAAAAAGGGTGCTGCGCTTGTTCAGAAAAGTGAGTTAACTTTTTCAAAAATAATTTTGAAGCATCAATAGCTGTCACTTCTTTTTGAGCAACCACACCAATAAAAAGCTGCCCAGCTAATTTGGCTTCAATACGATTAATTGCAATTTTTTGTAGTGGATTTTCTTGAGCCTTTGGCAGCATAGCCAAAATATCACGCTGTATATGAGCACCTTGCTGAAACTGATATAGACCAGATGCCATTACACCAAGAGTAATGAATGTCCAAATCACCAAGCGCATTTGAGCGGTTGACGTGCAAAAAGTCCGTTTCATAAAATATCAATTATCACAGGACTGAATTACTGGAACTCAATTCAAACAGCTGCAAATCATTTTTTCCTAATGAATGAGTTTGCGGTTCGATAAATCGAATAGTTGTAACATCGGACTTTTTATTTTTTATAGCATTAGATGTTAAGACGATAGTTTGGATCGAAAACTCACTTTTAGTTGCAATATTATCCCCTCTGATCACAATGCTTGAAAAAGCTTTCTTTGCTAAATTATTTTTTGGGATCAGCCCTAACAGCCAGTATTCTTTATCCACATCGTTTTGAAAGTAAAGGTCAAATGATTCTTGTAAAGCCGCGATATTACCAGTAAACATACCATTCATCACAGGAGATAAAAGCTCTGATATAGTGTTACTTTCGCCTCCTGTGATAACACTTACCTGACCTTGACTATTAACTTGAGTCAACGAGTTGGCTTGCAAAATTAACGTCGTTTTAAACGGTTTTTGTTGCTGCCAAATCACGCCTCGTTTAGGTGAAAACGATACGCGGCCAGAACTCTTTAACGGTCGTTTAAGAATTGCTAACTTCCTCGTTTGCTCGAATTGAGTCTGCAAGGGATTGGAATTAACCAACAGCTTACTCATCTGTTTCAACTCTGATGCGGTAATGGGATGCGAAAACAAATTCTCACAGGCCAACGCTCTTCCAGATAGAAGCGCTACCAAAGTGAATATGAATATCTTCGACAAGGAATTTCTTATTTTCATTATCGCTCCAATAATGGCAATACTTTTTCTTGGAAAATTTTTGGCGTAACAAAACACAACTCTTGAGTATCATTGTCAACCGCAGCTTGTATGGTGTACCCCTTTGTCAATCTTTTCCCCGTATTAGCATCTGTAATTACATAATTAATACGAATACGATTTTCCCACTCGACCAACGATGCCGTAACCAAGATTTTTTGGTCAAAAAGACTCGGCTTGACATACTTTATATGTAAATCCACGATCGGCCATGAATAACCAGATTCTAACATCTGACAATAGTTATAATCTAACTTATCAAGTAAATCACAACGAGCAATCTCAAAATAGCGTAAATAATTGCCATGCCAAGTAATTTGCATCGAATCCACATCATGAAAGGGAATTTTAATTTCCGTCATGCAGGTTAATATCGCTTTCATTTGCAAACTTCCCATGCACCAAGCTGAATATCATCAACTACTTTTCGTAAAACTGATTCTAGCGGTCTATCCTCAATCAAAGGCTCAAACACATATTGAACCTGCGATAAGGTCTTTTTTAGTGAAGGGGTTAAAGTCTCAAAAGATAACTCTTCGGCGTCGATTCTCAATTGAATACCCTGTGTCATCGACAATAAAGCCGCAGCGGCAACCTGCTCTGTTAATTGCAATACACGTAGGCAATCTCGCGCAGCAATAGTTCCCATACTTACTTTGTCTTGATTATGACACTCTGTTGAACGAGAAAATACACTCGCAGGCATCGTATGTTTCAATGCTTCTGCAGTCCATGCTGAAGCGCCTATTTGTACCGCTTTAAAACCATGATTAATAACCTTTCGAACTCCTTTAGCACCTGATAAGTTCGGCGGCAAACCATTATTGAATTTAGTATCCATAACTAATGCTAACTGCCTGTCATGCAAGTCGGCAATATTAGCAACCAAGGTTTTCAATGAATCCATAGCAAAAGCAATGTGTCCACCATAGAAATGCCCACCATGAAGGATATGTTCACCTTCTGCATCAACAATTGGATTGTCATTTGCACTATTTAATTCCGTTTCAATAAACTGTCTTAAAAAAGGTAAAGCATCCTGCATGACCCCAATAATATGCGGAGCACAGCGAATTGAATAGCGATCTTGTAATCTATCTGAATTTCTAGGGTGCTGATAATGATTAAGGTCTTCACGGATCCAAGCTGCAATTTGAGCTTGCCCCTGATGCGGTTTTGCCGCAAATAAAATTTCATCAAAGTGATCTGAATTACCTTGCAAAGTTAACGACGCCATAGCCGTTATACGACTGCTTAGCTTTGCAAGATACTGCGCACGCTCATAAGCTAAGCAAGCAAGTCCTGTCATCACCGCTGTGCCGTTCATTAATGCTAAGCCTTCTTTTGGGCGTAAGCTAATATGATCAAGACCTAATTTATCAAAAACATCGACGCTTAATTGAATATTACCTTGATAACGAACTTCGCGTTCGCCAATGATGGCTCCAGCAAGATAAGATAAGGGTGTAAGATCACCGCTAGCACCAACAGAGCCTTCTTCAGGGATCAACGGAATGATCTGATTGTTCAGCATAACTGCAATGCGCTCAAGCAGCGCGTAACTAACACCAGATTTCCCAATCGCTAACGAATTCAAGCGACAAACCATTACCGCACGGGCTTGTTGATCATTTAGATATTGCCCCAAACCACAACCATGGAAACGAGTTAAGTGCAAAGGGAGTTCGTGAACATGTTCAATATCAACCGCAACGGTGCAAGAATCACCATAACCGGTAGTAACACCATAGACAACGCCTTCTTCCTCTAATAGACTATCAATGAAGCGCGCGCCCTTTTCAATTTTTTCAACATAGTCTAGAGAACGGGAAAGCTGTACCTTAGCTCCATTGGCTACAGCAGCGACCTGAGCAATGGTTAATGACTGTTCACCAACTTCAATAACATCTGATTGGATTTCCATTGAATTCATCTGCGTCATTTATTTGTTCCTTGAGCGGAAAAATCATTACCGCTTACCGTTTGTTGTTGAGGCTGCTTATGCCAAAAATCGAAAAAATTAAACCATTGCTGTGGATACTGTCCAGCATAGACAGACAAGCGTTTACTATAAATATCCACTGCATCCTGAAGTCTTTGCATGCGCTGCTTTCTTGGACCATTTAAACTGTCGGACAATTTTTCTAAAAAAACTTGATATTTATTATGCTGATTTTTAATACAAAATATGCTGTAAACAGGGCAATCTAGTAAAGAAGACAAAATGAATGGCCCTTGTGCAAACGCGGCTGTTTTACCTAAAAAGTCAGAGTAGAAAACCCGCTCAGAACCTTCTTGAGACGTTCTATCTGCAGCAATCACAACCAATTCACCTTGCGCTATTTTTTCTTGTAGCAAAACAGAAGTTGCTAAACTCATATCATCGACAGGCAATAAATTTACATCGCTATTAGGATTGAGTTGTTTAAGAATACGGTTAAAATTTTCGGCATGTGAAATTCTAACTAATACATTAATTTTTATATTCTTATTTTGAACTGACAGAGCTCGGCACAGTTCAATATTCCCTAAATGCGAAGCTAATAAGACAGCACCTTTGTTTGATCGGATCAGCTTATCAAATTCCATTCTTCCAGGAAAAATGACTTCATCAAGTTTAATTCTGTCACACCATGCATCTAGTCTATCGAGAGCAGCATCGCCAAAACTTAAAAAGTGCTTCAAACTCTTCCAAATGCTTGGTTTGAAACTAGACACACAGTGGTGATATTCATAAACTTGTTGATAAAAATTTAATGATGCTTTTCTTGCTTGCCTACCCGTGATAAAAAAATAACCAATAACAGGGTACATAATACTGCGACACAATATATGCCCTCCTAAACGATAACTAGCTGCCAGTATTTTTATTCCTAGATAACTACCACGTTCTTTGGTTTTTGACCAATGCTGTTCATTAGAGTTATTTTTTAACAACCATCGAGGTATGCGAGCTAGCATTCCAAAAAATAATTTAGTATGTAATTTGGATATACGTAAATTATCATGCAATCCTTGAAAGTGACTCACACCATTTTCTGGATAAATCACAGCAGTTGGCACATGTTTCACTCTCGTTCCACGCCAATGTAATTTAACTAAAATCTCGATATCAAAATCCATGCGCTTGCCTAAAGATTCACTTTCAATTAACCCAACAGTTGCGCATAATGGATACACTCTAAAACCACACATAGAATCTTTAATTTCAAAGCTAAGCGTTTCTACCCATACCCAAAAATGGGTAATATATCGCCCATATAATCGACCTTTGGGGATCGACTCATCGTATTCAGGTAGCCCTGAAATTACGCTATCTGGATACTGCGCAGCCATTGATAACATTTTTGGAATATCATTCAAATTATGCTGTCCATCTGCATCTATTTGAATTGCATGACTGTATCCATCTTCAAAAGCGGCTTTAAGACCGGTTATAACAGCGCCACCTTTCCCTTGATTATTAGAGTGATGAATGAGTGTTACCCATGAGTACTTTGTTTCTAAACTCTCCAATAAAACCGTTGTTTCCAAGTCACTACCATCATTAATCAAATAGCAAGACAAGCCAAAGTCAGTTAATTTCTCTAGAGTCTCTGAAATAGCATCTTTATGATTGTAATTAGGAATAACAATTGCTGTTCGCATAAAAGATCACTCGGTTTTAATTGAAATACGACCAGAAGCAAATTGTTTTTCACCTTGGGTGACTGAAAACAACAATTTTTTTTGTTCTAGTTTGTGTGTAATTCGCAACTCAACTTCTGTATTAGGCAAAATAAGTTGCTGAAACTTTAGTACTTCTAATTGAGCAACATTTGTTGGATATCCAAATGTTCCACACCCTATTTTTATCACCCAATCAAGTTGAGTTACCCCCGGTAATACCGCTTGCTGAGGAAAATGACCATTAAAGAAAGGTAATGAAGCATCAACAAAAAGACGCCAAAAGCCTTCTGTATCAGAAATATGTTGCTCTAAAATTTTGGGTAATTGCGACTTAATCATGTTCAAATAATTCTCTAAGTGCGCTTTGATCTCGTTTACCTTGAGACGATAGCGGGATCTGTGAAACAAAACGCCATTTTCTAGGGAGAGTCACTAACTCAAATTCTTTGGATAAATACTGCTTTAATAAACGGCTTTGTTGAAATTTCCCCATTTTTTGAAGCTGCTTTTCTCCTGAAGGTTTAAAAACGATAACAGCAGCAAGTTGGCGCCTTGTATGCTCTAAAACAGTTATTACCGCTTGTTCAATATCAGAATGCTGTAACAAGTATTTTTCCATTGCAGTAATGGAAACACGCTTTTCTTCGATCTTTACAATCCTGTCTATACGCCCTAAAAGCCTGAATTTACCCGTGTCTTCGATGGATATTTTATCATCGCACTCATACCAATCAGTGTTATGCAAATATGGAGATTGAATTCTTAAACGTTTACTCTTAGCGTCACATGTTACATTAACTTTCGGAAATGGCTGCCAAGTTGTATTGTTTGATACTTGCTGACGATACGCAATGCCACCTGTTTCAGTACTACCAAACACTTCGATAGGATGAACACCGAGCACTTCCTGGCTGAGTGAAGCACCTTTAAATGAAAGTGGGCCACCAGAACTAAATACAAGTAATTTGTTAAAGCCATTTGTTTTTTCACTAGTTAATCTCTCGAGAAAAGCAGGGCTGCTGATCAATACTTTATTTTTTCTAGAGTGAAATGCATCAAATAGAACTTCGGGATAACTAATCAGAGGTATAAAGATTGCACGTCCAGTGACTAATGGCCATAACACTTTAAACAGCAAGCCATATATATGCTGATGAGAAACTGTAGAATAAATCCTTGTATCCTCAGAAGCAAAATCTGCACTAAAACAGCGTTCCAAATTTTCTATCTCTGCAGCTAATTGACAGATACTCTTTTCAATTGCTTTAGGTTCACCACTGCTACCAGATGTATATAAGATCAATCGACCTAAATCAGAAGAAGCTGGCCACATTTCATGAGCAAATCGTTCTACTTTTTGTAAATGCAAAGCATCAGATTCAGAAAAACTCGGAGTTGGAGATAACTCAGCCTCGACAAGAGTACGCATTTTGTTTAACGTCTCTGGCTGTGTATTAGCAGGTAAAATCACTGTCTTACCTGCTAAAATAGCTGAAACTAAGCCGATGGCAAACCAATCACTGTTTTGCGCATGCACTAACCATGACTTTGCTTTATGTTCCGATAATATCTTGGTGTAATGGCTTATAAGTTGGTTGAATTGCTTTCCCTGCATTGCGCATTTATCATCAAAAAAACATACAGAGTCAGGATTAGCTCCATGACACAACCAAGAGTAGAAATCTGCAGTCTTCATCTTTTTAAGCACAACTTACGATAAAGCCACTCACCGACGAACAATGAACCGCTCAATAAATAAGAAATCAGGCCATTATATAAGCTCCAAATCTTTAAATTTGTCATCATAGCGGTATACATTGAAATAGAGGCATTCACTATAAAAAATCCACACCAAATTTGAGTAATCTTATATAAATAAGGTTTGGCCTCTTCTGGTAATTCAGGTTCTCTAATACGAGCAAACCGTTCAATCATTGGTAGCCCTGATTTAAGAGAATAGCCAAAAATAAATAAGAAAATAAGGTTAACCATTACAGGATAAAATAAAATAAAGCCCTGCTGCTCAGTGACAAAACTCAATGTGACTAGTAATAATCCAGCCCAAACCGGTAACCTCAGAGCTTTGTCAGCCTCTTTAAGTGCACTTAGCCTAATCAATAATATGACCGCGAGGGCGACAAGAACCCACCTTAAGTCAGTGAATTGCAATCCTAAATACACAATAAAAGGATAAGCAACCAATAAAACGGTCAATAATATTTTAAGGAACAAAGGCATTATGCAGTAACAAGTCCTTCCAATGAATCAAGTACGTCACTGATAGTCCTTACATTTTTAAACTCTTCAGGTTTAATTTTTTTTCCAGTAAGTTGCTGTAGCTTAATAACTAAATCGACTGCATCTATACTATCGAGATCGAGATCTTGGTATAAATTTGCCTCTAGGTGAATATCATTTGCTTCAATCTCAAATTCATCAACTAATATTTCAGTTAATTTTTGCAGCATTTGTTCACGATTTTGCATGATTTTCCTTATTATTTTTGTGACTCAATAAAATTAACAAGTGTGGCAACACTGTAAAAATGCTGCTTAGTTTCTTCTGAGTTTGCTTCAATCTTCACTTCAAATTTTTTCTTAATAGCTAATCCTAGCTCAAGCGCATCAATTGAATCTAATCCCAAACCATCATTAAATAGCGGTGCTTGAGTTTCAATATCTTCAATACTAATATCTTCTAAATCTAAACTTTCAATAATCAATTGTTTTATTTGTTTTTCTATATTCATAACTATTTCAACTTTTTCTTGTAATAATTTTCCATATCTCGGGTAAGATTTCTGACCTGTTTCGCATCTTGCTTATGCTCAGAATCATATTTTTGGTATGAAAACATTTTTCCAATATCTACTGTCATATTGATAGTCTGACGCGGAATCTCATACCATGGGTTTTGCTTTGTTAATCCTCTGACATCAAAATTTAATAAAATCGCCAATACATCACTTTCTGTTCTAATCGCTATATTGGCAGCACCACGCGCAAATGGATTAAGTGACTCTCCCAATTTAGTTCGAGTCCCCTCTGGAAATATTACTAAGTTGTTTCCACGCTCAAGGACTTTCTTACTGTCATACATCAATGCATCAGCGCCATTATTCGGAATATACCCAGCCATAGACACAACGCCACGCAGAAATGGGTTTCGCCATAATTCTCGCTTCACAATACAGCCAGCATTAGGGATCAAACTAATTAAAATGACGACGTCTACTAATGTTGGATGATTTGCAACAATTACTTTTCCTTTGGTATTAGAAAGTAACAGGGCTGCTTTAGCATCAACATTAATTACTCCAGCCCATTGCATCATGCTGACAAAAAACTTAAACGTAAATTGAACAGTCTTCTGGACTCTAGCTATTTTTACGTCCTGCTTTCCAGGCCATAACCGTAATAATGGTAACGCCGTTAATGAAAGCAGTAACCCTCCTAACCCAAAAAAAACATAACAAAGTATTCCGCCCACCCATCTCGGGATGTAAGATAATCCAGTCAATTTTGGAGCTGGATTCACCTGATTTGTATAAACTCTTTGCAACACCATGTCATTGCTCTTGATATATAGTCCAAGCCCAGCCTTCTAGGACACCATTCAAAGAGTCTTCCTTGGTAATAGCATTCATTACATCAACATATTTGATAGTATCTGAATTTCTACCATTAGTTGAAGGCTCGATTATTAATTTACAACCTTTATTACTTGACCTTAAGTTGATCAATAAAGCTAGCGATATCACTTCTGAATCACTAGCAAAAAAATCTTGATAAGCTTCAGGGATTTCATCTTGTCCAAAAACTAATAAAACAGGGTTATTTAGAGCAGAAGATTGCGCATAACTCTCAATAGCTGCCATTGTAAAAGTTTGTTCACCAGCGGCAATTGAGGTAAGGGCTTCTGTATTTTTTTGCAAAATACTAAATAAGCCACTCGCAGTATTGTGTACTGACTGACTGAATGCTGTAGGAGATAAACTTTCTTTTAAGCTGATACTTTTAAGTAACTCCGTCGTTCGAGCGAGTTCCCCATGACGTGAAGCAAAAACAGCAGGATATTTGATATCGTCAACACAGTCGAAAGCTGCTGATAACATCATCTTAGTTAATACACTAAAACGCCTCGTTTGCATTTTACCTACATTACCTAAAACAGGTGAGACTGACCCATTTTTAAAACAGGGTAAAACTGTAGTGGTTTGCCATGATTCCTGTGTACCTGCATTAGGTGACCACACTCCCCATGACAATACATCAAACTCAATCTTCATTATGACCCCATCTTACTTTGTGACGGGCAATCTTTGATTAAAGAAGTGCGAAAATAGAATATGCATGAAAAGAAATCCGTATCGAATAGTGCCCGACGCTCCATCTATGCGGCGCATTCTACCTTATGTCTTAAAGTAAAAAAAGGTTCACAATCACAATAAAAAAATATACTTGAAGAGTAACATGTGTAACACATATAAAACTTTTGAAAAACTTACATTTGTCAATTGGTGCCTCTTGGCAATTGCAAGAAGCACCAATACTAACGCTTTTATTTAATAATTTCTGAAATTTCACCTTTACTATTAAACTCTATAATAAAGCGTGACCAGCGATTAGACCAATACGTCCAACTTGTAGCATCTAAATTTGGATTCGCATGAATAGGGGGTCTCCCCAAAGCAATCAAGACACCTTCTTTAGACATACCAACAATAGGTGTTCCTCGCTGTATACCTTTCTTGTCTATTGATGATAACTCAGAAATATGTGTTTTTATTGCTGCACAAGAAGGAGCAAAGTAAGCCTTGAAATTCTCTTGAAGTGTCTCGCCTGCTTTTCGAGTATGGCTATCCCAAAAGTACTTATAATTTGTGCCAGCATGTTCTACTTCAATGACTTTTGTAGCAGTACTTTTGATAACAAATTTACTGCATACTGGTATTAAATTTGGTAATTGGTAATTTAAAGCAAATAAACGATTTCCTTTAGGGTCCGCATGCAAATTACTAATTGAATATACAGTTTTTCCTTCAGCGAAACTAGGGGCGATCGGTGTTGTTGGAGTTGACTTACATCCTATTAAACCGAACAGCATTAGCGCAGAAATAATTTTAATTTTATTCTTGAAGCTAGCAGGCATAATTAATTTCCTTATTCTAGAGCAAATAATTTTCTGCATTTTAAATAAGTTACCGACATTAAACAATAAAACTGAACTATCCAATACAAAGAGTTAATTGGGATTTAGTCAATCAGCTTAAAATTCGATGCCGTCAGCTTTATCTAACTGCTTCCACCACTTCAGAATTAAAAGCCATCCACTACACTCACCTCGCCCCCAACTTCAACTTTATCGACTCGTTGCAACCCTCTTGGTAATTTAGCCCCACGGCGGCCGCGCTCTCCACGATAATGTTCCAAGTCAGAGGCTTTCAAGGTAAGTTTACGCTTACCAGCCCATAAAGTAACAGCAGATTCAGCAGGGATAACTTCAAGGTGAGTCAGAAGCTCTTCTCTATCTTTGGCACGCTGGGATGGAATACCAATGATCTTATTCCCCTTACCTTTGCTTAACTGAGGTAACGCATCAAGGCTAAACATTAACATTCGGCCTTCATTGGTAATGGCTAATAATGATGCACCATCGGTATTGTCAATTTTTCTTGGCGGTAGAGCTTGTGCATTTGCAGGTAGGCTTAGTAGAGCTTTACCCGCTTTATTACGCGACACCATATCTTTAAATTGACAGATAAAGCCGTAACCTGCATCACTCGCCATAAGGTAACACTGGCTGTCATCCCCCATAACTACATGCTGCATTAACTCACCTTGTGCGACATTAAAGCGTGTGGTGATGGGCTCACCTTGGCTTCTGGCAGATGGCATCGTGTGAGTGTCTGTAGCAAAAGCTCGACCAGAAGAGTCAATAAACACACTCTGTTGATTACTTCGACCAGTAGCGCTGCTGAGGTACTTATCCCCTGCTTTGTAATTTAAGGCAGTTGGATCAATATCATGCCCTTTAGCACAGCGTATCCAGCCTTTATCCGACATCACTACGGTTACAGCTTCACTTGGCACCAAATCTTGCTCAGATAGTGCTTTCGATTCTTGCCGTTCAATGATTGGTGTACGGCGTTCATCACCATAAGTTTCGCCATCTTTGATGAGTTCTTTTTTCACCAAGGTTTTCATGCGGCGCTCTGAGCTTAATGTAAGTTGCAGGCTGTCTCGCTCAGCCGCTAATTCTTCTTGCTCAGTCTTGATTTTTATTTCTTCAAGTTTGGCAAGATGACGTAACTTAAGCTCTAGAATGGCTTCAGCTTGTTTGTCACTTAAATTGAAACGCGACATCAATTCGGCTTTTGGCTCATCGTGGAAACGGATGATTTCAATCACTTCATCAATGTTTAGGAATGCAATCATTAACGCATCTAAAACGTGCAAGCGAGCTAAGACTTTGTCTAAACGGAACTGCAGACGTCGGCGCACAGTTTCGATTCGGAAACTAAGCCACTCAGTCAGGATTGTCTTCAAACCTTTAACCTGAGGGCGTCCATCTAAACCAAGAATATTGAGATTGATACGATAGTTCTTTTCTAAATCAGTGGTTGCAAATAGGTGCGCCATTAATTGCTCACAATCAACGCGATTGGAACGAGGCACAATCACCATACGCACTGGATTTTCGTGATCCGATTCGTCACGAATGTCCGACACCATCGGCAGCTTTTTCGCCTGCATTTGTGCAGCTATTTGCTCTAACACTTTTGCGCAGCCCACTTGATGTGGCAGTGCAGTGATGACGATTTCCCCTTGCTCAACGCTATACACCGCTCGCATCTTGATTGAGCCACGACCAGTATCGTAAATCTTATGAATATCGGCCTTTGGCGTAATGATTTCCGCTTCGGTTGGATAATCTGGCCCCGGTACTAATTCTAAGAGTCTTGATAGCTCAGTTTTTGGTTGCTCCAATAACTCAACGCTGGCAGCAACGATTTCGCGTACATTGTGTGGTGGAATATCTGTTGCCATCCCCACCGCAATACCTGTAATGCCATTGAGCAAAATGTGAGGTAAACGAGCAGGAAGAACTTGCGGCTCTTTCATCGTACCGTCAAAGTTCACGCCCCAATCGACTGTACCTTGCCCTAATTCACTTAACAGGACTTCTGAAAATTTAGATAACTTGGCTTCGGTATAACGCATAGCTGCGAATGATTTAGGATCATCTGGGGCACCCCAGTTTCCTTGACCGTCTACCAGCGGATAGCGGTACGAAAATGGCTGTGCCATCAACACCATAGCTTCATAACAGGCACTATCACCGTGAGGATGATATTTACCCAACACATCACCCACTGTACGGGCTGATTTTTTATATTTGGCAGCAGCCGATAACCCCAGCTCACTCATGGCATACACAATACGTCGCTGTACTGGCTTTAAACCATCGCCAATATGAGGTAATGCACGATCCATGATCACGTACATGGAATAATTAAGATAAGCCTCTTCAGTAAAGCGTCGAAGTGGCATTTGCTCTACGCCATCTAAGCTCAGTTCTACAGCATCAGTCATGTTTCACTTCCTGTTGTTGTGCAGGCATTGGATCCTTATAAAACAGGCGATAGATGTTGCCTTTCAGATCGTCAGAAATATACATTGCGCCATCTTTACCGATGGCAAGAGAATAAGGTCTTGCGACAGGGAACCCGCCATCAAGAAAACTCATGAGTGTATTACGGCTCACGACTTTATTATTTTCAATGTTAAGCCATACCACTTGGTAACCAACTTTACTTGAACGATGGCGAGAGCCATTTTCAGCAATAAACAGTTGATTATGATATTTTTTAGGCAATTGCTTAGCACGGTAAAATAGCATTCCCACAGGTTCAACGTGAGCTGGAAGTTCGTATTCAGGTGCTTTTACCGATAAATTAACTGGCTGCTTATAGGCAGGCTCTTTCACATCTTTTCCATGAACATACGGAAAACCAAAATGCTGCCCTTTGTGGTCAAGACGATTAATTTCATCGGCTGGAAGATTATCTCCCATCCAATCACGTCCACTGTCTACAAACCACAAATGTTCGTCATCCGGTGACCAATCAAACCCTTTTGCGCTGCGAATGCCGCTTGCAATTTGCTCGGTATTACCCGTTCTGAGATTAATCGCAATGATACTGCCAAATGGGGCATCACTGTCACAAACATTACATGGAGATCCTAAGGATACATATAGGCGTCCATCTGGGCCAAAGTGCATTACGCGTGTATAACGCTTGTCCATTTCGGGTAAGTTATCGTAAACCACTTTTGGACGAAGTGGGCGGCGTAAGCGTCTTTCAATATCACGATATTGTAAAATTCTACTATCTGAAATCACATATAGACTGCCCTGCTGGTAGGCAATCGCTTCTGGGTACTTTAAATTTTTAGCAATAGTATAGCGTCGCTCTACACGACCATCTTGATTGGCATTAACTAAAGCCGTGACTTTACCGGACTTACCTGAACCTACGAAAATGGTTCCTTGATCGCCTACGGCAATCTGCTTGGCGTCACCAAGATCAGATGCGTATATCGAAACACCAAACCCTTTAGTAACGGTAATGTGCATTGAATTCGACGCTTGCACTAAGCCTATACAGCCCGTTAGTAACGAGAACATGACTCCAAGTCTTATCAAAATCTTTTGCTTACTACTCAATTTTGTTACGTCCTTTCAACCATAAGATGCCATTTATCACTCTTATTTTTATTCTTTTACCATCTTACCAGACAACATCAACGACATGAAAATCTAATGTTTAACAAGGCTGAAATTGGTAAATTTTATCAGTATAACTTCTAAAAATTTCGTCACAATCAAATCCCATAAAAAATGAGCGGGTACCTGAAGTTTCCGCTCATTTTTTCTAATTTTTTATGAAAAAGGCTTTAGTCTTTAAAGAATCCGATAAGCTTTCGCCAGCGGAATGAAAGCAACACTATGACTAAGCCTATATATATACTAGGTTGAATAATTTCTGACTTTACCGACCAAAAGAAGTGAATCGCTACTAAGATAACAGCTAAGTAAATAAGGTTATGTAATGTCTGCCATTTACGTCCCATCTTAGACATCAACTTTTTCAATGAAGTCACCGTTAATGCGACTAAGATCAAATAGGCGACAGCACCAACTAAAATATACGGACGTTTAACGATTTCTTCGCCCAATAATCGCCATTCAAATAACAGATCCAAACTAAAATACGCCGCAATATGTAAGGTAGCGTAGGCAAAAACATATAATCCCACCAAGCGGCGAGTTCTCATCAACCATGGCCATTTCATTTTTTTAGCGATAGGACTGATCAATAGCGTTATTAAAAGCGTGTTTAAAGCCCCAATGCCTGTGTAATGAATGATGTATTGAACCGGATCTCCTCCTGCGCCCCCACTAAACACATTGAGCACCAAAAAAACAATTGGTGTTAACGCCACAAGATGAAACAGCCCTTTAATCCAAAAAAGCTGTTTAGGAGTCACTCTCATTAAAAGTTTTTCCTTAAATCTAAGCCTTTATACAAGCTTGCAACTTGATCACCGTAACCATTGTACATTTGAGTTGGGATCCGTTTTGCTGAAAATAAACCACCAGCACCAATTCTTCGTTCAGAAGCTTGAGACCATCTTGGGTGATCCACTTGAGGGTTCACATTGGCATAAAATCCATATTCATGCGGTGCAAGAATATTCCAGCTGGTCGGCGGCATTTTCTCAACTAAACGAATTTTTACAATCGATTTGATGCTCTTAAAACCGTATTTCCATGGTACAACTAAACGAATAGGCGCCCCATTTTGTGGTGGTAATGTCTTACCGTATAGACCCACTGCTAAAAAACTGAGTTCATTCATTGCTTCGGGTAAAGTAAGACCTTCTACATAAGGATAACTTACACCACCACCAACGTAGCGATTTCTCTGCCCCGGCATTTGCTCAGGATCATATAACGTTTCAAACGCCACATATTTCGCTTTACTGGTTGGATTGGCTTTTTTAATCAATTCAGCCAAAGAAAAGCCTACCCACGGGATAACCATCGACCATGCTTCTACGCAACGTAAGCGATAAGTTCTTTCCTCTAAAGCAATCAGCTTATATAGATCTTCGTAATCCAGTGTGAGTGGCTTTTCGACTTCACCTTCTATCTTTAACTGCCATGGATTGACTTTAAATCCTTGGGCATTGTCTTGAGGATCTGTCTTTCGAGTACCAAATTCATAAAAATTATTATGAGAAATCACCTTGTTTTCTGGCGTTAAAATTTCTGATGTTTGATAACTTTGATTCTTGGTAAATGTTAGTGGAGATACCTCAAACGCTTTTTTGGGCTTGTCGTTACCAAATACATCAAACAGCCCAGCTTGCACATTGGTGGATAAGCTTGCCGATGCAGCCCCTAAACCTAAGGCTTTAATAATATTTCGGCGTTGCTTGAATACTGATTCAGGCGTTACCTCTGACTCCGACATATCCCAAGCCGCTTTTTGTGCGATCCCTTTAGTAAAACCTTTAGCTTTCATCTCATCATACCTTCTAAAGTTCGATATATATTAGACACTGCTAGCCACATTAATCTTTCTAAAAAGTAGCACAAATTATCAATCCATCGAGAATAGCCTCTTGTTAACCACTGATGTTTTCGATTCTATGCTCGGTATTTCTGGTAGCCTATACAAGTGCTGTATAAATTATATCCACTTCGAATAAAGAAAAAGATCGATAAGGCTTATTATTGATACTTAACAACTATTCCGAGAGGTAAAAACATGAGTGCGACTATACAAGGGACACTACGTTCAAGCCCCGATTATAATTCAACAGAATTAGATGCATATCCTTTCCGTCACTCACCTGAAGCAATCAAAAGCCGACCAGTTCAAGATGGAGTTCAAATGCAAAAAGAGGCACTGAGTTCTGAAGACAGCCCACATCCTCATCCTTCAGCAATGTTTACAACAAACCTTCAAAGAGTAAGAGTAAATAGATTAAGCGCGAGAGATGTAGTAAGACATAACAATATAAGACCTCTGAAAGCGGCTAACTTTGCGGTTCAACAAAATAGACACGCTCAAGAACTTCAAAAAAAGCTAGGTGAGCTCACTAATCAAAGGTCGAAGCTTACAAAAAGAAATGGTCGAACAGATGGAAGACTATCAGCAATAAACCATCAAATTAACGAAACAGTTCGTAAACTCCAAGAAGCACAAGCAACCGTCAAGTTCTTAAATAATAGATAAATAAACTACCCCGCAGCAAGCTGTCTCACCTTCGGCTCGACTTCGCTTCGCGAAGCGGGGTATTTATCTCAGAACAACGTTAACTGGTGATCTTTATGTAGCGCTTTGTACTTATCACCTTTTCCT
>NZ_ML014762.1 GCF_003675895.1 Parashewanella curva | reverse complement strand
TATTTGGTCAGCATGACATACTGGGAAGATCGGTCAAATGATCATTGAGGATCAAGTAAAATGGTGACTCAACCGTTGCTATTTTAAGCAGATTGAGTCAGATGGGCTGAATAGTTACAGATTGGGAAAATAAATCCTTTACTGCTTAGCTGTTAAACTGGATTCCATTTCAGGACTAAGCTGTAACGTCACCCTGCGGTCAAATACATTATTTTCTAAAGTTTGCTCTTGATGTATTGGAGCTGTATCACCATAAGCTTTAGCTGTAAGCCTCGCTTCATCCACTCCAAGGCCGGTCAATAACGATTTAACTGAAGAAATACGCTTTTCAGACAGTTTCTGGTTTAAATCAGTTTGCCCTTGTCTATCAGCAAAACCGCTTAAGTCTAACTTAAGTTCGGGCTGAGCATTCATCAGCTTTGCTACTTCTTCAAGTTGTTTCTGGTACAAAGGTTCGATTTGAGCTGAACCCGTTCTAAATTGCACATTCAACCCTAAATCTAATTGTTTTAAGGTTCTCATTTCACCTAACTGTTGTAGCTTGTTTTGTGCTAAACGATATTGATGTGACAGATGTTGGTAATCTTGTTGCTGCTCGTTCAATTTGGCTAGCTTCACTTGCTGTTGCTGCAACTTAACATCTTGAGCGGTGAGCTTTTCATCATCGGCCACGCTCTTACCTATTACTCCACCTGTAATAGCACCAATAACAGCACCAACAGGACCACCAACAGCTGCACCTAATAATAAACCTGAACCAAATCCAACTAACTGTTCTTGTTGACCGTGTGGCTCTTCAGTGTTGGCCATCGCCATATTACTTGTAACAATTGAACCAATGATTAGTGTTGAGATGATTGCCTTTTTCATAGCTTGCTCCATGTAGTTAAATTTATAACGAAAGTGTTTCGATGGGGATTATTAAAGCAAAGCAACTTGGCAATATTGGGGAGCTAAAATGATGCATTAGGGATAAAATGTGGCAGAAAAATGGCAATTAACCCAGCACGCTGATTTCTTACTATTTTTTCGGTATATTGCTGTAAAACACTTAAAACCTAGTAAAGATGAAACGCATAGCCATAGTAGAAGACGAAACCATCATCCGTGAAAACTATAAAGAGCTTTTGGAAAACCATGGTTATCAAGTTCAAGGCTTCGCTAATCGCTCAACGGCTATGCAAGCGTTTGAGATTCGCTTACCCGATCTTGCGATTATTGATATTGGATTAGAAGATGAACCTGATGGGGGTTTTATGCTTTGTCAGTCTCTTAGAGCCATGTCCCCTACTTTACCTATTATTTTTCTCACGGCGAGAGATAGTGATTTTGATGTCGTAAGCGGTTTACGACTTGGCGCAGATGATTACCTTACGAAAAACACTAGCTTTCCGCACCTAATGGCACGAATCGCAGCGCTATTTCGTCGAAGTGATTTAGCAACACAGACCAAAAATGAAATCATAGAGGTTAACCAGCTACAACTGGACTTAGATAAAATGACGGTACAATGGCAAGGGAAAGCATTAGAAATGACCGTAACCGAGTTTTGGATGCTACACGCATTAGTTAAGCGACCAGGTCATGTTCGCTCCAGACAAGATCTAATGTCAGATGCAAAAATCTATGTTGATGACAGCACCATTACTTCTCATGTAAAACGGATCAGAAAAAAGTTTATGGCGATTGATGCTGATTTTGATCATATCAACACCGTCTACGGCATGGGCTATCGCTGGAATCAATAATGCGGCGATTACTCTATCTTAAGCTCCCAAAGTTCAGCCTTAGAACCAAATTTTTGGTTATTGTGCTTTTTTTGTCGGCTTTACCTTGGTTTGGTTACCGGTACTTTAATGAGCTTGACGTTTACTTAAAGCAAACTCAACTGCATAACTTGTCTAATACCTCACAAGCCGTCGCGACAGCATTACAGCAACGCCCTAAACTTTTTGAACGATTAAATTTTTCTCGCGATAAAATTCAGCCCAAAGACTTTTATTTATATCCGTTAAGTAATCCAGTGCATTTCACTGGCAGCACAGATGATTTGCCATTAAAACAAAGTCCAGCCAAGATCTTCAGCTCTCATAACTCAAGCAGCCAAGCCATCATTCAAGTTGGTCAATACGAAAACCAAGTGTTCATGAGTTTTCATATTACAGTACCTAACCTTGATTTAAACCACAGCTCACATTCTCCTTACGCTAGCCAGTACTTACAAATTTCAACGGTAAAAGATCACCGCTTTAATCGCTATTTAATAACAATTTCAGCAAGCGGAAAACTAAATGGATTTTTGTTACCTGACGATCCCGCCATGATGACACCTCTCACCCCAGAATCAGTCATTGAGGGAATGTGGACACTCACTAATGACGGTATTCTGCTTCAACTGACATTACCTAAAGGGTTGTTAGGAGAAGCCATGGCGTTTGAAAGCTTTTTCCATACCATTCATGGCACAACAAGTATTACTTCAAGCCCAGTTAATTCGCCCCTCACACTAGGACGTTTAATTGAACCTAGCAGTGATATTGAGCAGATAATTGATTCATTAGATAACTCTGATTCTCGAATTTGGGTACTGAATCATGCTGGACAAGTGCTGGCACAGGGTGGCGATATTCATGCTAGTGGACAAAGTTGGAGTTCAGGTGTCAGCACCATTTCTTCAGTTCCTGATATTTTAAAGCCTATCTACCATTGGCTTATTGGAACACAAAACCTGAGTTTTGTTGACCCTAACCAACAACAAATCCAATTTGATGATCCTATGACCCACAGAGCGTTGAGTGGCTTTAAAGGTCAATCAGAAACAGCCCTCGCTGATTCAGACACGGAGCTGCTGTCCAGTATCACCCCTATATGGCATCAAGGTGTGGTTGTAGGTGCTGTATTAACTCAACAAACTACCCAAGGCATTCAAGAATTACGCAGCCATGCCATGACATCATTACTCAATACCGCGTTAATTGTGACTATTTTAGCCAGTGTTAGCATGCTGATTTTTGCCACTTCCATTTCACGCAGAATAACGCAATTACGAGATCAGGCCGAATCCGTTATCGATTCAGATGGAAAAATTCATGCGATTGATATTAATAGCCAGAATGCAGATGAAATTGGCGACTTAATCCGAAGTTTTTCAAGTATGCTGACACGAGTAGAACACTATAACCATTACCTCGAAAACATGAGTTCTCGTTTATCTCATGAATTAAGAACGCCAATTACAATTGTACGCTCCTCTTTAGAGCACTTAGAGCTACAGCAAGGCAGTGAAAATGACAGTAAGTACCTGCTTCGAGCTCAAGAAGGACTGCAAAGGCTTAATGGTATTCTAAATAGCATGTCTGAGGCCACTCGAATAGAGCAAACTATAGATTCAGAACCCCGTAGTTCTGTGAACTTGTCACAACTTGTAAATAACTGCTTTGATATCTATCAGCAAATTTATCCTGAACATCAATTCCACGCTGAAATTCAAGCTGATATTCATATCTTAGGTGTTGAAGACTACTTAGCTCAAATGTTTGATAAAGTGATTGCCAATGCAGCAGAGTTCTCGAAACCCAATGAACCAATCATTATTCAGCTTATCAAGGAAAAACAACAAGCTGAATTATCAATAACCAACACAGGGCCAATGCTACCTGAGGGGATGGAAAGTGAAATTTTTAATTCAATGGTATCAATTAGAGAACACGAGAATAAACAAAAGCCCCATTTAGGCTTGGGGCTTTATATTTCTTCGATCATATCTCGCTTTCACTACGGCAACATTCAGGCAAAAAGTTGCTCTAAAAATCACACAACGACAATATCTGCCAACTTTCCCTTGCTCACACCTAACGGAGAACAAGATGAGAGAAAGCCAACCAACCACTCTCCAAAATTTGATAGATTGTAATTTTCGGAAGTCAACGCTTTGATTTGAGAATCAAGTATCATTTGACGGCTGATTTTACTGAATTTTGGATCATCATTCAGCAATTGGTAGCGTATACCTTGGCGGGAAACCACAAGCGATTGACCATTATGTTCTAACACAACCGCATTTGTATGATTCAGTATATAGCCTGATATCGGACAGCGATGCTGGATCGGGCTATCTGAACTATTGATATCCAACCTTGATTCAGCCTTTGGAACTTGACGTAAAATATCCACTTGCTGCTTTGCCTGCTTGAATAACTTTGGTTTTTCCATTGAAAATTGATGCAAGTTTGTACGATATTTAGTATTCACTTGAAATCGTCCAAAAATATTCCCTGATGCCTTCCCAACTGCTCTTATCCCCTCACCTCTAAGAATGTCACCTAGCTCGTCTCGATTACGGCTATTGATTTTGGCTAGAAAAAAGCTGCAAAAGCACTCAAAAAGTCCTCTCAAACCGCTACTGTAAGGACTAAGTCTTTCAACATAAAGCTCGCTACTACGAGCGCAATTGCGAATTTGATATTTTTTACCACTTTCAATAAAACATTCCGCACTAGGTTGCTCCCAGTTGAAATGGGCAAAATCATGAATCTTAGAATAACTTGGAGTAACAACAAGAGTCATAAAAACTCCTAATAATTAGGGAGGATGTAAAGATACATACACCAAAATATCAATGGCTATAAAAACCATTAAAAACAGATATACATTATGGTCATGAGTAGATCCCAAATCAATATTTGTAAACCTAATTTAACCTTTTGTTTACTTTTAATTTAAACAAAAAATTGATCTAACTCACAGGTAAAATTAGATTTTTCTAATATATTAATATTTTAATGATTAGAAGGAGTTTCAAGATGGAATTTATACTTTGGGCTACAAAAGAGAACCCTTGGGTAGGAATGCTCATTGGCCTTTTATTTTTCTTATTTTTGTTTCTCATTAAACCCGCTGTTATGTGGTACTTTTCTCTAAAAAATAAACCTAAAACTTAGCTTATTAACCAAATTATGCATAGACCTCAGTAGTTTTTCTTTTGGTACATGTTTCATCGAATTCCAAAAACAAAGTGTCACAAAACTGAAATAATGCTAATACTAGTTACATGGTAAATTACTGTTACTCCAAGTTTTTCTTAGAGTCTCCAATTTTTCCATTTAGGGATCTCAAACAAAGAACTCAGTAGCCCACGTTGTTAAAGGAATTACATTCGTGTCGAAAATGATCAAACCTACTATGTCTAAAGAATTGTCGTGGCTTTCGTTCAATGAGCGTGTATTACAAGAAGCATGTGATGAAAACGTTCCACTTGTTGAGCGTGTAAGGTTTTTAGGTATTTTTTCTAGTAATCTTGATGAGTTTTTCAGGGTTCGTGTTGCAGAAATCAGGCGTGCCATTCTGATTGATAATTTCAATCAAGATAAAATGCAGCATAACCAGACCCTAATGAACCTTATTCAGGATAAAGTGCTTGAGCTACAAGAGCGATTTGACAAAAATTACAATGAGCTGATGCTAGAGCTAGCGAGAAAAAACATTTTTCTCATTAATGAGTTTCAACTTTCTAGTTTTCATCAATCTTGGTTGATGACTTATTTTAAAGATCACTTAAAACGACATATCTCTCCTATTATCGTCAGTAAAAACCGAGATCTAACCCAACAAATATCTGATGGCGTTACCTATCTTTGCATTTGTTTATATACGGATAAACGCCGTCAATATAGTTTGATTGAAGTACCGACAAAAAGTGTCCCTAGGTTTGTAAAACTACCTGCGGAAAGCACCAAATCGAAAAAGCACTTAATTTTGCTAGATAATATTATTCGCTTTTGTGCCGATGAGCTGTTTAGACCATTTTTTGAATACGATGATATCGATGTGTATGCCATGAAGCTCACAAGAGACGCCGAATTTGATATCACTGACGAATTGGATAATACCCAGCTTGAGCGAATGTCGAAAGGCTTAAAAAAGCGCTTAACCGCGGAACCTGTAAGATTAGTATATGACCGCGAAATGCCAGAACACATGCTGCAAATGCTCAAAACACGACTACAAATCAGCTCTACTGAGTTTTTAGTAGCCGGCGGTCGTTATCATAACTTTAAAGATTTTATGGCATTTCCAAATCCTAGCCGTAAGTCACTGGAATACGAAAAACTAACGGCTATTCCTAGCAGCTTGTTTGACCATTATCACAATGTATTCCAAGCCATTGCCCAAAACGATATTTTATTGAATTATCCTTACCATAAATACTCCTATGTCACTGAATTTATTCGTCAAGCCGCTTATGATCCTGCTGTTAAATTCATCAATATTTCCTTGTATCGTGTTGCCAAAAACTCACGCATTATTCAGTCATTAATAGATGCGGTAAGTAATGGTAAAAAAGTCATGGTTATTTTGGAGCTTAGAGCAAGGTTTGATGAGGAAGCAAATATCGAATGGACACGTAAACTAGTTGAAGCAGGCGTTCAGGTTCACCACGGGATACCCAGCTTAAAGGTACACTCTAAAATTTGTGTAATTGGTCGTAATGAAGCCAACCAAACTCGCCTATATTGTCATATTGGCTCTGGTAACTTCAATGAAAAAACCGCCAAAATTTATACCGATTTTTCGTTATTTACTGCCAACCAAGAAATCGCTGAAGAAGTACAGCAAGTGTTTCATTTGATCCAGCACCCTTATCGCCAAGATAAGTTTAACCACTTAATTGTTTCACCTTACAATTCTCGAAGAAGTATTTATCGATTAATCGAAGACGAAATTACAGCTGCAAAAAGCAACAAAAAAGCCAGCATCATCTTGAAAGTCAACAACTTAGTAGATAAACAGTTGATCCGCAAATTGTATAGCGCTTCTAACGCAGGAGTTAAGATAAAATTACTGGTACGAGGTATGTGCTCCCTTATTGCTAAAGTACCAGAACAAAGCCAAAATATTGAGGTTGTTAGTATCGTAGATCGCTTTTTGGAACACTCACGTATCATGGTATTTCATGCTGGAGGTGAGCAAAAAATGTTTCTGTCATCAGCTGACTGGATGACCAGAAATATCGATAATCGTATTGAGGTAAGCACACCAATATACGAGCCGAAGCTCAAAAAAATGCTATCAGATATTTTAAATATTCACTTTAGCGATAATACTAAAGCAAGAATATTAAATGCAGAGCAGTCAAATCCATATCGAAGACGTGGAAACAAGAAAAAAGTTCGCTCTCAACAAGCCATTTATGAATACCTCCAAGATTATGAAGCCAACAATGCACAGTGGCTAAACAAGGTTGGTGAATAATATGAGTCGAGTTTTACAAAAGCATTTCGTTGCAATTGACATGGGGTCCAACAGCTTCCATTTAGTCATCGCTAGAGAACAAGATGGCAGCTTACAAATACTTCACAAAGAGAAGCAGCAAGTAAAACTCGCTCAAGGGCTGAACCATAAAAATCAACTTTCACAAGAAGCTATTGAGCGAGGCGTAAATTGCCTAAAAGACTTCGCTCAACGCTTTTCTGAACTTGAGCAAACCCAAGTTAGACCCGTAGCCACACATACGCTTAGAGTTGCAACTAACGTTAATGAATTTCTGCAAGCAGCTAGAAATGTACTTCCTTATCCTATTGAGATTATTTCAGGGCATGAGGAAGCACGACTCATATACAGTGGCATAGCTCAAAACCAAGTGTTGACTCAGCGCAACTTAGTGATTGATATTGGTGGCGGCTCCACAGAAGTGGTCATAGGAAAAAAAACCAAGCCGACCCACTTATCGAGTTTACGCTGTGGGTGCGTTAGCTTCCATGAGCACTTTTTCCATCATGGGGAACTAACGAAAGAACACTTTAAAGCCGCCATGACTGCCGCAGATAAGCAATTAGCAACCTTATCAAAAACCTATTTTAATACTGAATGGACGACAGTATTAGGCAGTTCAGGTTCAGTAAAAGCTATTGTCGAAGCAGTGAAAGAAGTTGTTGGTGAAACTGAACTTACCTTAAAAAACCTAAAAGCATTAAAGCAGCACTTAATTGAATGCAAAAATATTGAACAAGTTTTCTTCGAAAATGTAGAGGATCGAAGAACTCTTTTAATTCCCGCAGCTCTAGCCATTCTAATAAGTTGTTTTAAAAGACTTTCAATCAGTAATCTTAGCTTTGCATCGAGCGCTTTACGGGAAGGCGTTTTATACGAATTAGCTAAAATCGGTCAATACCAAGATGTGCAACTAAGAACCGTTCAGAGCATTGCGAAACTTTACCATGTTGATTTTAACCATGCTCATAAGGTCAGTAACATGGCTATGGATTTATTTGAACATGTCGCTGACGAATGGGGAATTCGAGATCAAGCTAGGCTGCTTGGTTTTGCAGCAAGTCTTCACGAAATTGGCATTCACATTAACTCTCGTCAGCATCAAAAACATGGTAGTTACATTATTAGTAACAGTGATTTGCCTGGTTTTAGTGAGCAATTACAAAGCGACTTAGCCACACTTATCGCTAATCACCGTAAAACGCCATCGATTACCCACTTTCAAACTCTCGCCCCGCAGCATAAGCAAAGTCTGATCTACCTTACCTGCATTTTACGTATTGCGGTACTTTCTAACTTGGGAAGAATTGGCTGTAAATTTGATTTCAACAAGGCGCATGCCAGCGAAAACACCCTCACGCTCTCGTTGCCACATGCAACTAAGCAAAGCCAGCTTTTTATCAAAGATCTTCGTCGAGAACAAAAGCGTTTGGCCTTGTTAGATATTGAGTTAGAATTGCGTTAAAAATATGAATAAACAAATAGCATTATGACCTCCCCATTACTTTATTCTTTTCGGCGCTGCCCTTATGCCATGCGTGCTCGTTTAGGTTTGCTCGTTGCAAAAATTCCAGTTCGGATCAGAGAAATCGAATTGAAGAACAAGCCGCAATCAATGTTAGAGGTTTCTCCGAAAGGCACTGTGCCTGTAATGATTGTATCCGACTCACAAAATAAAAAGGTGATAGAAGAAAGCTTGGATATTATGTTGTGGGCATTAACCAGTAATGACCCTCATCATATTCTTGCTACTTATTCTCAGCAAACTGAAACTGTACTAGCTTTAATTGAACGCAATGATCAAGAGTTTAAACATTGGCTAGACAGATACAAATATGCCGATCGTTTTCCAGAGCATGGGCAAAGTCATTACTTATCCATGGCCTGTTCATTCATAGAAAATCTAGAAACTCGGCTGTCGCAGCATACTTTTCTGTTTGGCGCTAAACCAAGCATAGCCGACCTTGCGATATTTCCTTTTATCAGGCAGTTTGCTTTTGTTGACAAAAAGAAATTTGATAGCTTGCCGTACCCTAACCTACAATGCTGGTTAAATTATTGGCTAGAACATTCTTGGTTTGAGTCGATAATGAAAAAGTACCAACCTTGGTTGCTACACGAACAAGAATACTTCTTATAAGGAAAAGCAGTGGCTTCTGCATATTCGTTATACACAATTATACTGCTGGGTATCTTACTTACTCACGCTTGCTTTGCGATTGGCGCTGCAGTTTCAAGTGTTCGACTCACGACACCTGATAAAATTCTATGGTCTTTAATTAGCCTCTCATTTGGACCGTTGGGTTATTATGCTTATAGAGTCACAATTCCTTATGAGTTAATTGTTGAACCAGAGCAGAACGAAACTAAATACTGATACTTTCAAACTCTTCTAAACATACTTGCTTATTACTCTTAACCCAATGTGTGATTTTTATAACTCATTGAAATTGCTTATTATGTCATTCCTGCGAAGGCAGGAATCCAGTGTCTTTTTCTTTTTTTAGCACAAAGGCTCTAGAACCCTACTTACTACATGCGAGGATGACGGATCGTATTCTCCGTCAAGAACCTTAGAATTAATCACACATCAGGTATACCCCAACAAGCTTATAGGCTGTTTATTACACAAATGCTTCCCAAGCTTTTAATTTACCAACAACAGGCCCCAAACTAGGCCTCTTTAAATAGAGTATCCACTTGTGTATTTCTTGTACTTTGCCCCCCTCTGATCGTTCAAAGTAGTCATCACCAAAATGACATTTTTTTATCGTTAAAATGTTTGGTGCTTCAGGCTTCACACTCATACAATATAAGAACTTGTAAAGATTGATATACCAATTTCTATCTCTAGCATTTAATGGGTTTAGTAAACTAAGGAAAATATCTTTTCGAGAGCAATAAGCGGCATAACCGATTAACTCCACTCCGCGATCATTAAACAGTGGGTTTGCACCAAAATCGATGAGCAATTTCACCATTGCAATATTTTCATCATGGACGGCATCAAACAAAGGGGTTTCGCCATCACAATCAACACAATTGGGGTTAGCACCTCTCTCAAGCAAGCTTCTTGCTCGGTGATACTGACCAATATTGACCGCATAATGCAATGCAGTACTGCCTTCGCTATCTTTTTGCTCAAGAGGAAGGTTTGTATCTAGCAATATATCGAAGCAGATAACGCGACTATGGAAAACGGTTATCATCAACGGTGTTCGGCCTTTAATTCTCGGAATGGATGGATTAGCACCTTGCTTTAGCAAATATTGTACAACTTCAAATTTATTCTGGCAGCAAGCTAAATAGAGTGGTGTTTGATGTTTATCAAAGGTTTTTGCATTGATATTGGCGCCATTGCGAATAAGCAATTTCACGCATTTTAAATGTCCAGCTTCCGCTGCCAAATGCAAGCCTGAGACACCGGTTCGATTTCGATGATTAAGATTTACGCCTAATGCAAGCTGTTTATTTAGTTGTTTATGATTTCCTTCTCTACAGCTATCCCAAAATAAACTTTTTCGTTCAAAATATTTATCTTTAACAGCTTTAATCAATTTGCTTTGAATTTTATCAGGTTCATTTTGTAACAATGGTTTATAGCCTGAGCTACTGATACAACAAACGGCATACTTGAAAGAAGAAACAGCCGCTCGAGCGACAGACGGTTCGGTATATTCCATAAACCATTCTGACAGCCTTAAATCACATGGATGTTCCTTATATTCGAAATGGTAGCCAAGCAGCATGCCACCGTTAGAGGTGCCAACCCTTATTACAAGTTTATTTTTTTGAGGGCATTTCAGCTGGGATAAAACATCTTGAGGAAGGTGCAAACTATCATGATTATCTATTCCCAGGCGAACACACTCTTTTGATGATATACAAAGCGCCATTGGAGCAACTCGGTTATAGAGAACTCATTCCATAGTAATTTAATCGCAGAACAGCGAACAGAAAGATTAACGTTAATTAACGCTGGCTATTTTTTATTTTTCAGCCCTCTATACACAATAAAAAATGAATATGTATAACCTACTGAACATAGATGGATTTCATTATACCTGCGACGAATCGACTTCAATTTAGCAGCATTTTTGTTTATTTCGTCATGCCTGCGCAGGCAGGCATCCAGTGTCTTACTTGAACAGAAATAAAGGCACTGGACTCCTGCCTACGCACTGACGAATCCCCATTTTTTGATAGGAAGCGAGGATAAGCAAACGCTGAAACGCTGCAAGCCCATCCGTGGGCGCTTGGCCTCGGCACCCATGCCTCGGACATTCAGCTTATTACTTACCCTATCCCTTGCAAATTCAATCACTTGAAAATTTTTGGGGGGCCCTCAGTGCCTACGCAGGAGCGACTATTGTTCATCGAAATTTTATCGTTCACAGTATTTTCAGAATCGAATCGAGTAGGGTGAGGCGTTAGTGCCCCATCCCTCTCACAGAACCGTACGTACGGGTCTCGTATACGGCTCCTGCTTAATTTTATTCAATCACTTTGTGCTGAGCACATAGCCCGTTCGTACTTCTTCAAGATTGTATAGTCCCATCTCTGCAAACCATTTATTCGGCATCGAATAATGAGCAAGTGGACTTTTTGAGTTCCTCCACCGTCTCATATGGATATACTTAAATGGTGGCTTAAAGCCAAGTTGCTTCAGTCTCCTATGTAACCTTTTCGGCTTTTTCCATAGCCTGAGCTGAATACTTCTCAGTCTTCGCCTTAGCCATGTAGCTAGAACCCCGCTTACTACATGCGGGGATGACGGACGTTTGAAGGCTCTGTTGCGAAGTTAACCTGCCAACATTCCCTCAAACTTCATTGAATCTTTTCCAAGTTCAAGGTTGAGATAACCCCCAATGCTTAATCCCAATATCTTTCTTCCCATTCGACTTGTTAAATGCCACAAATCCCGACAGTTAATATGCTCAATATCAAAGTATTCAACAAGTTGCCCTATGGTTGTTTCAATCTTTCTTCTTACATTCATCAGTTGTTTTACGACCCATTTGGGACGTTCATCTTTCATGTTTTTCCGTAAAGGTGTTTGCAAATAAATATCTGCTTGAGAGCACTCTTGATTGAGTATGGGTCTGATTAGACCTTTATCGCCTATCAAAAGTCCTTTGATATTATTGATGATTTCATATGCTGCATCACGCTCATCAACATTTGCTGCAGTTACAGTGAATTCCACTGGAATGCCTCTTCCGTCAACAAGCAGATGACCATGAAAACCAAAATACTTCATATCCTTAGAAGCACAGTAGCTATGGTTTGCATCCCCCTTAAAACTTTTACATTTTCTAACTCGGGTGAGTTTGCAAAGCTCAATGGGAAACCCGTCAATCAAATGGACATTACAAGTATCGGCTCTCAGTTGATGACATAAATGTTGATGAAATAACTGTTTTACTCTCCAAAGGTTACTTGCTTGCCTGACAAACTGAGAGCGAGCTGGTAAATTGGGGAATAAAGGCAGTCAATATCCTTTAAAGTATTCCCAAACCCCTTTATCAATATGATGCCCTGTCCACTCACCCACGATTTCCATTGTAATTACTTCAGGATCAGTGAGTTTCGGAGATCTGCCACGAGTCCATAAGGGAACGGTTATTTCATTCTGATAAAAATCATCAACCAAACAGTAAAAATAAATGATAAAATCTTCGACAGGCATGATCGTATTCTCCGTCAAGAACCTTAGAATTAATCATTCTAAGGTATGATCATGCCTACCTGAAATTAATCACACATCAGGTTACTCTTATTCTTTAAATTAGGCTCTTTATGAAAAACTCGCCAGCGCTTTCGAAAGCATTTTTGATTCCGATGTTGGCTGCAATCACGGCCATTACTCCTCTGGCAATTGATATGTATTTACCTGCGCTTAAATCCATAGCACTTTCGTTAAGTACCGATACCAGTGAAATGCAGCAATCTTTAAGTACCTATTTAGCGGGTTATGCTGTCGGGTTACTTTGCTTCGGCTATCTTGCAGATCGGTTAGGTCGTCGCCCTTTGGTGACTTTTGGACTATTTGGCTTTTCTATTATTAGCTTTTTCCTGAGTAAAACCACTGAGCATGATATGTTTTTCTTGCTTAGATTTTTGCAAGCCTTTGCAGGCTCTGCTGCTACAGTGGTGATCCCTGGGTATATCAAAGAAATTTATGGCAAAGATACAGCTAAAGGCTTGTCTTACGTCAGGCTAATTATGATGGGAGCCCCGCTTGTAGCCCCTGCATTGGGTACTTTTATATTGCAAAGTTATCACTGGCATATGATTTTCGTTGTACTGGCCATTTATAGTGCTTTGATGTTTACCATAGTGTTTTGGAAGTTAAAACTGCCTAGCGATAGCGACAAGTCTGTTCGTACCGATAAAACTTTATTTGGTGCTTATCACACCGTGCTAAATCAAAAGGAAGCTCGTCCCTATATTGCTTGTAGCGTATTAAGCTCGCTGGCTTTTTTTGGTTACTTAACAGCGTCTTCATTTATTTTAATGGAAGTGTTTGGTGTTTCTGCTGAGATGTTTGCACTGCTATTTAGCTTGAATGTTGGTTCGTTAATGGCCGCCAACATTTTAAATTCACGAATATCATCTCGTTTTGGCGCCAAACGAATGCTCAATGCCGCTGCGATCATAGGGATTATTGCAGGAGTCGGCATGGTAACAGTGAATTTGATCGGTACAAACTATATAGGAATGATGGCCTTTACTATGCCGTTTTTAGCCAGTTTAGGGATCATTTCTGTCAGTTGCGATGCGCTAGTTCTGATGAAATTTCATAAAGAAACCGGAAGCGCATCAGCAGTTGTCGGTACACTTCGCTTTGCTTTTGGTGCTCTTGCAGGCCCGATATTAGCTTTCTTTTATACGGGTACCGCTATGCCGTTTGCTTTGTTAGTACTGACTACTGTCATTTTGATTTATATTTTGCAATTTAGAGCAAGGCAAGAAACAAAGAAAAAAGACCTTCTTGTTTAGGAAGGTCTTTAAATAAGGAAAATTACTTTCTATGGAATAACGCATCCATTATTTGAGCTTGAATTTTCATACACTAAGTCACTAGCGACAGGAGCATAAGGTGCTAAATCCACTGTACCATTATTTTTAGCCGCTTCTGATTTAAAGAAGTCAGACAATGCAACCCAATCTACAATACCTTGCGCTGAGTCAAGCTCGGCATTAGGGAATGCAGAGTCTGAGCCCGTTAACTTAGGATAACTATCCCCCCCTGACGCGCTGAAGCTTGGTATTGTAAAGACATATTTTGTCGCGTCAGCAATAGCAGAATAATCATTATCATCGACATCTTTTACTTGCACATTATCAACACTTCTACCAGTACAATTAATGGTCATTTTAATGCCATAAAATTGTGCATAGCCTCCAGAGCCAGCTTGAATAGTGGCAACCGTACCTAGATACTTTTTAAGATCGGCGCCGGTCATGGTGACTTTATAAACTTCATTCTCAAATGGCTGAACAGTTCGAACATCTCGTGTTGTTACGTCTCCAGCTGCAATTGAAGCTCTTACACCACCAGAATTCATCACTCCAAAGTTAGCCCTATTGTTTTGAGTTGCAACTTGAGCAGCAGCAATAAATTTACCCAAGTTAGTTTGTTGACCACGAACAACTGAGCGATCGCCTTGGAGAGCCACTGTTGTTTTTGCAATTGGGTCACTTAATTCATCCTGACCTTTGATTTGGTAAGTACGAAGGATCTCTTGTGTATTAAGATCAGGTGTAACTGGGTCACCTACGACTTTATCATCGACTTTAAGGTTAACTGGAATCAATGAATAGCTCACCATATGTAAGGTGTTGTTATAGTACTCAAAATCGGCGCGACCAACATATTTCCCCCAATCTCCAGCTTGGAAAATGTAGGTATTATTTTGTCTATCTGGGGTACAGGCTCCACCCGGAGTATAATCATTGGTACAAGTTAAGTTCTGCGAGTGACCACCAATAATCGCTGCGAGTTTATTGGCATACTTATCCGTCAAACCTCTTGCTAAAGTTACATCACCGGGCGCATTGCTACCATGCTGGGCATTTTTGAAATACCCCATATGTGTCACGGCCATAAAGACATTGGCTTTATCACCAATTTCGTCGATAACTTTTTTAGTTTCATCCACAGGATTGGTAAATGTATAGTCACCTACAAATTGAGGGTTTCCTATTGTTTTAGTATCGGTCGTTGTCAGTCCAATCACTGCAATTTTAAGACTGCCTACTGTAAAAATCTTATAAGGTGTAAATACCCGTTCTAACTTGGTATTGTCATCTGGATCTTTTTGATAAATATTGGCTGATAAAAAAGGGAAATCTGCTGTATCCGCTTGTTTATCTAATACCGATTTCGGGTTATCAAATTCATGATTCCCTAATACCATCGCATCGTAACCAACAAGGTTCATTCCGACAAAATCTGGAATTGCATCTTGTAAATCTGATTCAGGAACACCCGTATTAATATCACCGCCAGAAAGAAGGAGAACCGTCCCCCCTTTGTCCTTCACTTCTTCCCTAACCTTATCGACCACTGCTTTTCGTGCAGCCATTCCTCCTTGCCCATCTTTATCAACCCAAAAACGTCCGTGGTTATCATTAGTATGGAGAATTGTAAATTTGACGCACTTGTCTCCTGCGGTGGCACATGATGATTCAGTATTTTTATCGTGGCTACTTCCACAACCAAATAAAGCAGCGCAAGCTAATGCGACTGCCGCCCCCTTTAATAAAAGATTTTTCATAGGAACTACCTCATAACTCATAGCAAATTGCTAAAACTGTTATTAGAAAGTCAGCCCTGACAGAGATTTTCAATTTAGCATCCAGCTCCACTCCAGAAACCAGATCTTAGGAAGGTAAATATTGAACAATAAGAGTGAATGATTAGTTTTAGACCGAATGGTCTTTTGAGGCAACATAACTCAAGGAAAATGCCGTTTAGATCACATTATGAATTGAATCACCATCTCCCTTATTTGCAAGTACACAACAAAATCAGCAACATTTGAGTAAAAAAGTAACCTTCTCTTTGCAATTAAAAATTATGTGTTTGATGAAGTATTAAATTTCCATCTTTAGCTGTTGTGGTTTTAGCATCAAATAAACCAAGCCTACTGCGAGCCAAGATGCTCCGACAATAATTGCTGTTGAAGATAAGGATGTCCATAACCAGATAGTAAGTCCAAAGCCAATGAGTGGCAGCAGTAAATTACTAACAAGATTACGATTCATTTGATCAATAAAAAAATACTTAAATACCGCCAAATTCACAAAAGTAAAGGCAACGAGGGCACCAAAGCTGATCATATTAGATGCTAAAGTTAAACTCATAAACATTGATAAAAGCGAGATAATCGACACTATAGCTATCGCAACAACGGGAGTTTCATATTTTTTATGTAAGCGGCCAAATATAGTTGGAATAGCTCCATTGCCCCCCATTGAATAAAGAACACGGCTAACACTCGCAATGGCCGCCATTGCTGTCGCTAGGCATCCAATCAAACTCATGCCTACAAAACTGGCTTTAAAGTTCTCTCCCCCAACGAAGCTGATCAGCTTAAGCCCCATGGTATCTGGATCGGTATTTTGAGGCCAATGCGGTACCACTAATTGCCCCATATACGCCGTCAAAGTATATAAAGCTCCGCTTAATAACACGCATAAAATGATTGCCTTAGGGATCGTTGACTCAGGCTTTTCAGCCTCTTCGGATAATGTCGATATGGATTCAAAACCAAGGAATGACAAACATAAAATGGCTGAACCACTGATAAGCATAGAAAGCTTAACTTTAGGGTCATAAAAAGGTTGTAAAAAATCAATTTCGGCCTTGGTATGCATCAACACTATAATGCTTAACACTAAAAAGGCTGCAACAAATAGCAACTGACAAGCCACTAACGCCAAATTTATTTTACTGACCAATTTTATACCCAATACATTTAACACAAACATGACGATTGCAGCGGCGAATATCCAATAATTCTTTGCTATTTCAGGGAAGTAATCATGCATATAAATACTTAAAACTAAATAACAAAGCATGGGAGCAAGTAAATAATCTAACAACAATGCCCATCCCACTAAAAATCCCAGCTGTGTTCCAAACGATTTTGTCGCATAGGCATATGCTGAACCAGAGTTAGGTACAACTCGTGACATCCTGCCATAACTGATAGCGGTAAAAATGATAGCAATTAAAGTGATGATATAGGCAGAAGAAATGTGAGTATGAGTCACCTGCTGCACTGCTCCGTAGGTTACAAATACAGCTAACGGAGACATAAACGCTAACCCAAAAAGCACTAATGATGGTAACTCTAAGACTCGTTTCAAAACTCACTCCTAAAATGACGACCTAATCAATTTATAGCTTGTTTTAATTCGAATATTTACTAAGTTAATAAAAATTTATTCATAGCTCATCAGTAAGACATTCCTTGGCTTATATAGATGGCCTAAAAACAGGTTAATTATCAACCTATAGCTGTGCAAGATCATACTTTTTGAACTTTTTTATAAAAAAATGGAACTTCTCCTTGCAATCTAAATGCAAATCAATATCATTTGCGTCAATTTTTAACGTTAAGGTATTGTATAGATGTTGCCGTTTCGCCTATCACTACTCGCTGTTGCATGTAGTAGCACTTTATTCTTCCCAACTGTTCAAGCTGAGACAATCGATTCAGAAAAAGCTGATAACGATATTGAGCGTGTTACCGTTTATGGTCGTCAAAACAAAGTTGTAATGGACTCTGGACTAGCGACTAAATCAAACATGTCTTTGATGGAAACACCTGCTGCCGTTGTTGTCGTTGATAAACAGCTTCTTGATTCTCAGGGCTTAGATGATCTTCAAGGTGCATTGCGCAACATTAGTGGTGTTATCCAATCGGGTAACAACTATGGTATCGGTGACAATATTGTGGTTCGTGGTTTAGGCGCTAACTACACTTATGACGGAATGTATGGTGGTGCTGGCTTAGGTAACAGCTTTAACCCTACTCGCTCACTAACCAATGTTGATGCTATTGAAGTATTAAAAGGCCCTGCAACCGGTCTATACGGTATGGGCAGTGCTGGTGGTGTGATCAACCTTATTGAGAAAAAGCCTCAATTTGTTGACCACAAAGAAATGAAGCTAGAGATCGGTCAATGGAATACAAAAAGCCTTTTTCTAGATAGCACAGGCGGTATTACTGATGAAGTTGCATACCGATTTGTTGGTAAAACGGCTCGCAGTGATGGTTTTAGAGGTCTACAAAACGACCGCGACGAAGTTTATGGTTCAATCAAATTTGTGCCAAGCACAACTCAAGACATCATGCTTTCAGCTGCATACATTAATGATGCACTTGCTGTAGATTCAATTGGTGATCCAATTCGTAGCTTCAACTCAAATGATCTTAACGGAAAAAAAGCCAGTGAAGTCACTTGGGAAGACCTGATTAATGATCCAAGCGGAAAAGGGACCCAGCTAACAGAAGAGCAGCGTAAACAACTTGTAGCATCTCTTCGCCCAAATGATGGTGAAACGCCATTTAGACTTGGTGGTACAGGCTTAATTTCCCCTTTATCTAAAGCGAACAAAGGTGAAGAACTTCGTTTCAAACTGACCCATAGCTATCACTTTACTGATAATCTATTTTTGAATCAGCAATTACAATACCGAGATTACAAAACTGGGTTTACCCGCCAAACAGGTGCATATAACTACGTTTATATGAAGCGTAACGGCATTATCCATGAAACTGAGCGTGCGCCTTTAGTTATTGATGGTAAGCTTCACCCGTTTGCAGCACGTCGTCAAGAATATCGTCGTGTGAATGCTGATGAGAAGTCTTGGCAATACTTTGCCGATCTTCGTTATGATTTCGAAATTGGTGAGATGAACAATGAAATCCTAGTTAACACTAACTACGAAGATAGAGAAATCGACTTAACTCGTCACTCTATCTGGGATCAAGATTACAAAAATGAAGATTACACAGGGAAACTTCCTTATATCTTAGATATTCGTAATCCTAACTGGCCAACCAAATCATTCAACGATTACGATCCATTACTTACAGCAAACTACTTAAAGTCTGTAAACGCGTGGGGAGTAGGTGTTCAGCACGTGGGCTATTGGACTGAGCAGATAACTACCCGAATTGGTGTTGCTTTTAATGAAATTGAGCAAACTTATAAACATCGCGGTGTTGATGCTAGAATGAGAAGTGCTGCTCCTAAGCCAGAGGCAGATAATAAAGATAATGGCGTTACCTATAATTTAGGTATCACTTACATGCCATTTGAAAACATGTCTATTTTTGCTAACCATGCGAAAGGTAGAACAGCATACAGTGTTTTAGGCAGCATAGGTGTTGATGACCAAAAACGGGAAGACTCTGAGTCAATCAGTAATGACTTAGGTTTCCGCTTCAAAGGTTTTAATGATCAGCTTTTAGCATCTTTAGTATTCTTTAAAACTGCCCGTACCAACATTCAATACGGCAATAAAGACTATGAAGATGAAAACGCAACTCCTAATGTTCCTCAATTTTTCTACGACAAAGAAGAAAAAACCAAAGGTGTTGAGCTAGACGTAAATGCATTACTGAATGACCAATGGAAATTTAATGTAAACGCTTTATATCAAGACGCTTATGAAGCAACAGTTAAAGGTGATGAAGCTGGTAAGAAAAAAGGCGTACCACGTGTAACAGCCTCTACTTGGATAACGTACACTAACACTCTATTCGGCCTTTCTAATCCATTATCACTAAGTGCTGGTGTAAAATATATGGATAAGCGTACAACAGGTTCAAAATATTTTGGTGTTCCAAGCGGTTATGTACCTGCTTATACAGTCGTTGATACAGCAGCGAGCTACCAAGTACAAAATTGGAGCTTTAAGTTGAACTTAAACAACTTGTTCAACAAGTACTACTACAAAAAAGCCTTATTCCAAGGCGGCTTACCGGGTGAAGAGCGCAACGTTAAGTTAACGGTTAGCTACAAGCTTTAATCGTCAACTATTGTATAATCGGCCTCATATTTGAGGCCATTTTTTTATACCTTAACAATGAGTAATTTGGCTCTGTAATCTCTGTTATTTTTACGATAGAATATCTACTCAGAATATGGGCTTTTGAACGGAAGAATTAAATGTCAAAGCAAACTGCAGGTTTTACCCTAATTGAGTTAGTTGTGGTCATTGTAATCTTAGGTGTTTTAGCAGTTACAGCTGCCCCTAAATTTATCAACTTTAGTGACGATGCTTATAAAGCCAAAAATCAAGGTTTCTTTTCTGCGTTTTCAGGTGCAGTAAAGCTTTATGAGTCAAAAGCGACTATTGCTGGACTTGGTGAAAACGGTAAACTGACTATAAGTGGTCACTCAATTCTTTTTTATAATCACTGGCCTGAATGTGCTAGCGGAGCTCAATGTAATGTCAATGACGGTGATGGGCTTGCAGGAAAAACTGAATGTGAGGATCTTTGGGGAGCAATAATGTCCGAGCCAATAGAAGAGTATACGGCTCTTGATGATAGAACTACTTGGACATGCAGATTTCGCTTAAAAGAAGATCCCAGTATCGGTTTTAATTATCAACCCAGAAATAGAATTTTAGAGATTATACAATAAAAAATGGTGGTTTTTACTTTAATCAAATTGGTGCTCGCTATCGTTATTTTAGGCATTATTCTTACCGAAAATTTTAACTGGTTAATTGTGTTTCAAACTAAGAAAATTAAGCAATTCTAATTTTTTTCTATCAAAGCTCTCGTCTTTTTTGGCATAAGCTTGATACTCTTCTGTTTTATGCAGCTGAGTTAACAACTGCTCCCCTGCCTCCTCAAAATATCTCCATTCAGTATCACCAGAAAGATTTTTTAAAAGAAAAACCACAGCACCCAATACTCCGGGCTCTTTGTTTCCACCACCATATGACAAGGTAATTCTTGTATCTGATACTAATGGCCTTTTTCGGAAATAAGCAGCAAGCACATCATTCAAGGAACTGTCTTTTGTTACTTGAATCATAAATGGTTCATGACCAATAACAATAAACTCACCATTCTCAATCAATTTATTATGAGATATAAAGCCCTTTACCGCTTCCAGAGCATATACTCTGGCCGATTGACGGTCTATTAACGCTGCATTGTATGAAACAGCTATTGCTGCACCTAAATCTACTCCAGCTCCCATAAATTGACACCTTACTAATGTGTTAGGTGGAACATCTTACCTAATGCATATACGGGAAAGTGCATCGTAAATAAAGATTAATTTCTATAGGGAAAGTCAATAAGGAAGATCAAAAAAGCAGCCATAGGCTGCTTTTTCTGAATCGTTACAAACCTATCATTACTTAAGGTATTCCATAGTAACCATTGGGTAAGCAATTGGTTCAATCTTATCTAGCTTGTCTGCAAACTGAATAAATGCTTCAGAGTCCATTGCACAGTTAACTTCAACTGAACCGCGACATTTCAATGCTTCTCCATCAAATACCGGGTAGTACTTTTTCTTTGTTGCATTAAACGTTAGCTCTTTTACTTTAAACGCACTGTAAGCGTCGCCTTTCTTAGCGATATCAAAGCGAATTTTGCCTTCATTTGCATTTTGCGCTTTTGCGATTTCAGTCCAACCATCTCTACCATTTGCATGGTATTGATCTAGTACAACATTGTAGGCTTTATTTGCTTCAATGTTTTCCCATACTGGCTGTTCAAGTGTTCCAGTATTTAGTTGAAGTACACTAATTTCACCTTTGCCTACTTTTTTACCGTCAACCTCTTTTAGCTTTTCAGTTTGCTTGTAGGTGTATCTCATGCCAGCAACATAAGGGAACTTACCAGCGTGTTCAGCAGGATCTAACACTGGAGTAATTACTGATTCAAGTAACGTTTTAATTTGAGAGCCTGTCAGCTCAACAATAGAAAGGCTATTTTTGAACGGCAGCATTTCGTAAGTTACTTGACCTTCCCATAACGCTACAGCATTTAAGTGAGTTCTCACACCACCAGCAGGAGCAAGTGCAATGTGGACTGTTTTATTAGTCAATTGCTTAATTTCTGCTTTGTTTGCCCAATCCAAGAAAGATTGTGCGACAAGAGGAGCCACTTTTGAGCCATGCTTATCTTCAGCAGTTGGTCTTCTGAAATGCTTGATGGTATTTTCAATTTTAGCCAGTTCACGACCTAATGCTTTAATATACTCAGGTTTGTAGTTTGCATCGATTGTGGCTCTTAAAGCTTCATCTTCGCCTTCACGAGTGATCACTTTCTGTGCATCAATAAACAAGTTAACTAAGTCTTTGCCGTAACCAGTTATCAAATCTTGATCTGTTCTTCTTTCTTTATCAAAAAACTCATCGTCAGAAAGAAGGGTGTTATTACCCATACAAGATAATAAGTTACCTTCCTTATCGAATTTGACTTCAGCACGCCCAATCGCTTGTGCTAAATCGCCTGCTTGAACGATACAAGTTTTCGACTTTCCATCTTTTTGAGTAATTTGCTGTGCGTAAGTACCTTCGTTCTTATAACCTAGTTCTTTGTAATCGCCTAAAAGTGTATGAGAGTGACCACCAACAATTAAGTCCACACCGGTTGTGCCTTCGGCTAACAATATATCTTTTTTAAGACCAATGTGTGAAAGTACGACAACCTTGTTTACTCCCTTTTCTTTCAATGAATCAACCACTTTTTGGGTAGATTCAATTTCTTTAGAAAAAGCAAGATCTCCAGTGCCATCTGCAATTTTTGGCATATCTTCTAACGCTACACCCACAACAGCAAGAATACTCTCATCATTTTTTGCTTCTGAAACAGCGTTGATGCTTCTTTTTTCTGCACCTTTAAAAGCAAATAGCTGATATGGCTTAATGTTATCGTTGCCTGCTAACGCACTGTCTTCGGATGTATCAACGTTCGCAGCAACAATTGGGAAATTAATTGCATCTACAAAGTCTTTTACTTCAGACGTACTTAAATCAAATTCATGGTTACCAAAAGCCATAGCATCAATTTTCATCTCTTTTAATAAAGCTGCGTTAGCTTTACCTTTATTAAGCTGGAAATAAATGGTTCCTTGCCACGCATCACCACCATGAAGCACTAAAGAAGGTTGTTTTTTCTCTTGGCTTTCAGCAATAAGTCTATCCGTTGCTTTAAGTAAGCGTGGATAACCACCAAACTCGGTAAATACTGTTGAACCTACTTGACCCAATTTGAAGTCAGCTTTTACAGGATCAAAGTTCGAGTGAGTGTCATTCATATGAATAACAGACAAGCTTAATGGTTGGCCTTCTCTCACTTCTTTTGAAGGCTCAGAATCATTATTGTTTCCACAGCCAGTTAGGGCAGCCAATACAGCCGTAGCCACTAACCCTTTAATAAAATTTGTTTTCATGTTTATCAACCCCGAATTATACTTTTGGCTTTTTGCCAAATTTTTATATGAATTTACGCTTGATTAACGTAATTCGTTAGAACGGGATACTAACAAACAGGAAAACAACTAAGTGATAACAAAAGTTCAAATATGTGAGCTAAACCATTATTTTTTATTTGTTTTTTTGACACCATTTTTTTACAAAATAAATAGTATATAACGATTTAATTATCAGGCTGAAAATAATAAAAAGCACTTAAGGTGGCAATTTCACCCTAAGTGCTTAATTGTTTTAATAATTTGAAAAAAACTTAAAGAACAATGACTGTCTCAACAAAAGAACGAATAAAAAACAGCCTTAGTCATCAAGACATTGCTTAATCCAATCTCCGATAATCACAAGCTGCTCAGGTAATACACTGTGGGGCATTGTGAACGTTTGCCATTTAGATTGATAACCGGCCTCTGTTAAGGCTTTATATGCCATTTTCCCTGCACTAACAGGAACAACAGGATCTTGCTCACCATGATGCTGTAACATCGGTGTAGATTTATTGGCCTCACTCACTCCTTCAGGCAAAGCATCACCATTTGGTAAATAGCATGATAGGGCCATTATTCCTGCCAAAGGCTTAGGGTAACGTAATCCAGTAAACAAGCTCATTACCCCACCCTGACTAAAACCAGCAAGGATAATTTTATTAGATTCTATCCCCTCATTTAATTGAGATTGGATAAATTGATGCACGATTTGTTCAGAAGCTACCACTCCCTCAAGATCTGCCCGATCTAATAAATCCATGCTTTTAATGTCGTACCACGAACGCATAACAAAACCACCATTAATAGTTACGGCTTGCTCTGGCGCATGAGGAAAGATAAAGCGAATTGAATGATTTTCTGGTAGCCCTAGCATAGGAACTACAGGTGAAAAACCTGCACCAGAATCTCCAAGACCATGCAGCCAAATTACTGTTGCCGTAGCAGGTTCTTTTGGCTCAATAACAATGGCTTGTTTAGGATCAAATGACATCGTATAACCTTATTTTTTATTCTCTAATGAGCGCATATCCATTATTGGCATCGCACCATTTCCCAACATAGTTGCAGGGAGTTTACCATCCCAAGCCTGAGCTTCGGTTAATTTTACTATCAATGGGTTATTTTTTAACGCTTCAGCTTTGGCTTTAATCGCTTTAGCTTCTGCTCGACCTTTCAATTCAATAGCCTGAGCTTCAGCTTCTGCCACTTTGATTATACCTTTTGCTTTTGCATCAGCAGTATTTACCGCACGCAAGGCCTCTAAGCGTTGACGCTCAAGTTTATGCTCCTCAGCTGCCGCTAAGTTTTTTTCTGTTTGTTTAATTTCAATCGAATTAATGTATTTTTGTGGTAGCACGATATTTTCGATTTGTATGTTATCGACTATCACAGGGAAAGCTGCCATTTCTTCAGATAAGCGACGCTCGATACCTTGAATGGCTGACGCTCGGTCTTGGATCAGTTGCTCGGCTTCAAATTGAGGAATGGTATCTTTTGTGGCACTACGGAAACGAGGATCTAAAATACGCTGTTCGAATTGAGTTAATCCACCGTATTTTTTATATAAATCTAACGCTGCTTCTTTATTTACCGTCCAGTTAACACTTACTTCGACGGTAACAGGCATTTGCTCTTTTGTGCTTGATGCCATTTTTTCGGAATTTTTGCGTGTTCGAACTTCAATGGTTTCAACCGTCTCAATGAAAGGAATTTTGAAATGTAAACCCGGAGTCTCTTGGTGTTTAGCTTCACCAAAACGTTTAACAACCCCCATATGACCTTCATCTACGGTATAAAATGAGCTGGTTACAGCCAAAATGGCAACGGCTCCAACAGCAATTTTGATAGCGCTTCCTGCCGATAATTTATTCATTATTATTACTCCTTTCTTATTTTAAGAACAGAGCACTTTACCAATAAAAAACAAATTTACAACAAATCATAAAACCCTTAGCTTTTTAGATTGTTTTTTAGTCTAATGAGCATACTCACAAAACAAATTAAACATAAAATTAACATCTGGTGTTTTGATGCTATTTTTGATAATAATGGCATTTTATTTTGAAATGGAATTTTGCTTTGGGCATTTCAACTTCTAAACTCTCTATTCTGACTCTTTCTGTACTAACTCTATGGGGATGTGGGGGTGGAGGTGGTGACGACAGCGAAAAGAGCAACCAAGCTCCTCAACTTTCACATAACACACCCGTAAGCGTAGAAGAACGTTCACAAGCAACGTTATCAATTAATGCTACTGATACTGATGGAAGTATTACTTCATATTTATGGACCCAAACATCTGGACCAACGGTAACGTTATCAACAAACAATACTGCCAGTATCAACTTTATCGTACCTGAAGTAACATCGGATACAAATCTAACCTTTTTGGTGAAAGTGACTGATAATGAAAGTGCTAGCAGCTCCCAAACAATTTCGACCAAAATTGTTAACGTTAACCGACAACCTGTGTTAGCCGATGCCTCTTTTGAAGTAGAGTTTAATCAAGCCAAACTTTTTTTAATTAACCCAACCGATTTAGACGGCGATGCTTTAACTATTTCAATAGAAAAACAACCAGATCACGGCACTATTGAACTTGTAGACTCAAAGGTTAATAGCTACAGGTACACTCCTAAAACCGATAATATACAACCAGATAAAGCTACCTTTAAAGTCAGTGATGGAAAGCTTACAGCATCAGCTATTATCAGTTTACCCATGGTGGATTCTACAGCACCAAAAGTAACGGAAATATCTCCAAGTGCTGGAGCTAAGCAAATCAGCGAAACTGACTCCATTTCTCTTACTTTTGATGACATTATTGTGTTCGCAAGCTCAACACCTTCATCAGCCTGTGACAGTGAATTTCAATTATCAAGTGACGAGTTTAAAACTTGTATTCCACTCAACATTGAATTTAGTAACCAAAGAAACTTTAGATTAACGCCCACTACCGAACTAAAATCTGGTACGAAATACCAACTGAAGGTTAATGGCGATAAGGTCAAAAATTTTGCAGGTACAGCAGCTGAAACCAAAGTCATTTCTCATTTCACTACTAATCAAGCAGATCTTCTGATCACTGAAATTTCCGCTAGCCAATATCTTAATGATAATCGTTGGATTGAGCTTTATAACGGCACCAACAACGATATTAATCTGAGTGATTATACTATTCATACTCAGAGCGTTAATTTAGATGCTAATGAAACTAGCCTTAGTGACTATTTTCAGCTGCCCGATCGAATCGTCAAGGCTGGTCAACGTATCATCATTCAAGGCCGCTTTAAAAATGGAACTTTTCAGAACAGTAACGCGGAGTCTGATCAATTAGTAATCATCGGCAACAGTAATGATAATATTCGCCCATATTGGTCAGACAGTGGATATCTTGAATTACTCAATTCGCAAAGGACTCAAACTGTCGACTTTGTCCGTTTTGGAAACCTTACTCAAGAGCCTATGACTCAAGATGCATGGTTAGGTATCGCAATACCACCAATGGAACGAACACTAGGCTATAGCTTAGTCCGAAATATTGATGACAGTGATACCAATACTGCGAGTGATTGGAATATTGCAAAGTTCGCAACCCCAGCTGGAATTAATGATGTAACAAACTGCACAGAAGATATTGATGTAGATGGTATTCCTGATTGTGCAGAAGTTGAAAACAGCACCTTTGCAGGCTTGCCCCTTTACCAATGGGGAGCCCGAAAAAATCAAAAAGATATTTTTATCGAAGTCGATTATATGCAAAGTAATGATGCAGGAGTTATCCCCCACCAAACGGCATTAAAAAAAGTTGTCGACGCTTTTAAAGGAAAGAATTATCACGTTCACTTCGATGTTGGAAATTTGTATCACAATGCTGATGGTATTTCTCCAGAAAGCATGGATTTAGGCGGTGGTAATGAAATTACATTTTACAAACAAACGCTTTTTACCCCTAGAGATGGAGCTCCTAGTCTTATAGAGCACAAAGTGAAAAATTTTGACGTCCGCCGTAAACCTATCTTTCACTATATGCTCATGGCAAACAGCCAAAAAGCTGATGGAAGTGCGGGCTCTTCAGGCGTAGCAGAAATAGACGGTAATGATTTTTTAATTAGTATGGGTGGGTGGGGGTTAAACCTAAGCAACGAACCGTCTAAAAATAGAACCTATAATATGCAAGCTTCAACCATTATGCATGAATTAGGTCACAATTTAGGTCTGCTGCACGGTGGTAATGAAAATACGAATTACAAACCTAATTTTTTAAGCGTGATGAACTATCTATACCAACTTGATGGGCTACCTACCATAGGTGATCGAGAAGGAGACCGATATTATCGCCGTTTCTTTAACGGTAACCTAAACTGCAACCTTGAAAACAACCAGTTAAAATTTGGTAACACCGAATCACCTGAAAATTTTAAAATTGGCTACTCTTCTGGAAATGCTAGGGATATTGATGAAGCGGCTATTACAGAAGATGAAGGCTTTGGCTATGATAACTCTGTAGCTATTGATTTTAACTGTAATGATGATATTGATAATCTACCTTATTCACGAAGCATCAATAATGATGGAAGCATTAGTTTGCTTAGAGATGTTGATGAATGGGCGTTGATCAATTTGAGGTTTAATCGTTCTTGGAGTGGAAATGTGAGTGGAATTGGATTTAATACAAGTACAGTAACGCCTGTGAATGTAATGAACGACGATACTCAACCTATCATTCAAGAAATGGAACCACCACAGGAATTATTGCAACAAATAAGAGCATTGAAAAATGACTAAATCAGCCTTTCTAATATTGGCTATTATACTTCTGAGCGGGTGTTCTGCACCCTCTACAGAGCTCAAAAATAGTTGGTCTATCAATAATGGGCATTTATTCCATAATGCTGTGAAATTTAACTGGGAAGAAAAGCCATTACCATGTTTACAGTGTGATATAAAATCTAACCAATTCCATACTCCTCAGGGAATTGAACATAATTTCATATTAAAAAATGGTCATAGACTTATTGCTCAAAGGGGAATCACTGGCGCCAACTTCCTTTCATTGACAGAAAAAAATCAAACACAAATTTTTAGATTCTTTGCAACCGAAAATCCAACAGCCTTAGAATTAGCAATCAAGAATCAACGCTTAAAAATACCGATAAAAAAGGCCACTCAATTTAGCATTGAAAAGCAAAACTATGTCATTTGGATAGATTCATTTTCGTTCTCATTGGATTGTATTGACGAAAGTCAGTTAACGCAAATTAACTATTTGATTTTAAATTTGAATTAGCACCACTTACTAACAAGTTATATCGTTTATAAGGAAAGCAATCAACGATTATTTTCCTTTTCTTTTATAGCGCTGAATCATGGTTTCATTACCTTTTAACCCTCCCTGATGTAAATAGATTATGGCCTCACTATCAAATGAATTAATGTGTTGCTCTAATGTGATTAAACCAACAGGATCATAGAGCAACTCAAATTCTACACCTGAAGTATTTGCCTTCTGCCACATTGCATAACTCTCAGGGTATAAATTGCCAAAATGATACTTTTTATCAGGGCTGACGATTATGGGAAAAGCACTATCTTTTGTAGCCAGCATTTGAAACTGCTTTTGTAAGTATGCTGCCTCCCCCACGACAGGGCATGTGACGACCTGAATATTCAAAGCGCACTGACTAAGGTATTCATTTAAATAAAATGCTGTTGTTCCTGTTCCTGAAGGCAAAAAGACCGTGGCAGAACTAACTTCATTATCAATGCACCAACCCTCGATTTCTTGCGCTAATAAATACACTCCATAACGAGCATACTCACAACGCCCTCCCTCTGGCACCAATAAAGTTGAAGTTTGATTAAGATATTTTTGCTCTAACCATATTTGTTTTTCATCAGCAGTAAGATTCAACTCTTGAGGAAACGCAATAACCTCAGCCCCTTTTGCTATCGCGCCGGCATAATTGCCAACTGGATTCTCTTTCAAATGAGTCGGAATACGATCCACATAAAATTTGAGGTGCCAACCTTTAAGCTCTACCAAACACGCCAGCGACCATAAAGAATTCGCTTGGCACGAGCCATATCCCACCAGCGTTTCAACTTGAGGAAACTCATTGGCGAGATAATAATGAAACTTGCGAGCCTTATTACCACTAAATTCAGGGTGCAATAAGTCATCACGTTTAATATGTAATTCGTGTTCAAATAAATTAATGGTAGTAACAGGGCTTTGGGTTAATTTCATCAATGTTTAGTAATTATGACTAACTTGGTATAGCCTCTATTCTACCTTAACTCCGATATTAAGCGTAAAATTAAGCGGTTAGCATTTTGGCACACAAACTGCTTTATCTGATTTAGAAATAATTTTAAAAGGTAAATAATTCCTATGTCTGTATTACGATTAATCTTCAACATTGCTTGGTTCGTTATGGGTGGTTTTTTAATGGGCTTAGCTTGGTGGTTGGCGGGATTGATTTGTTTTATTAGTATTATCGGTATTCCCTTTGGCAGAGCATGTTTTGTCATTGGTGAAATGGCATTTTGGCCATTTGGAAATGAGCAAACCAATCGTCGTAATGTAAAAGGTTTTGAAGATATTGGTACAGGAGTACTTGGTACAATCGGAAACGTTATTTGGTTCTTATGTTTTGGTATTTGGTTAGCTATCGGCCACTTAACTCACGCCCTAGCCTGCTTTATAACCATTATTGGTATTCCTTTTGGTATAGCTCATTTAAAGCTTGCGTTGTTGACATTGGCACCAATTGGGCAAACAGTGGTGGCTAAACAAGGCTAAAAGCCTCAAAACCAATAACTCATACAGGCGTTATTCAGTGCCTCTCAAAGACTATAAGCAGGGTTCATTAGGCCTTGCCAATAATTTTGAGAGGACATATCGATGAAACGCTTAATTTGGATGGCATTGCCATTCGCTCTATTCTCCCTAAATTTATTCGCTTCAGATTTACCTTGTAACGCTCATACTCAGATGACATTTACCAGCAAACACGGTAATTGGGTCGTGAGAGCCGAGCATGTTAATCAGATTGCCAACATTGTTGATTTAGATGACCAGTGCTCACCTTTAAACCAAACCGAACCGGGAACGGATCCAAGCCAAGATAAACAAGAAGTCACAGGAACACTCATTACGCCAACACAAGGATTGAACACTGGACAACAACTTGGGGACAATGAAGATTTTGATACAGGATTACTGTTTTCAATGGCCTATCAGCCTAAAAGTGGCGATAAGCATGAACACCCTGCTCCAGTTTGTTTAGTTTATATTGCCGCTCATGGACCGGGAGATCCAGAAACAAGAGTTATTGAGTTAAATGGGGCTCGTTGTATTTTGAGAGAAGATGGCAGAGTATTTAGTGTGGTTGCTGAATAGTCGGTTTAGCCAAATAAAATGAGAGTGTTTCAACACTCTCATTATTCAAATCAATGAACTCACTTCATTGCTTCTTTCATCGAAGGCACAATGGTGGTGGGATCAAGACGCATTTGATACCAGTTAATTCGCCAATCTAAATGCGGACCTGTTGAACGCCCAGTTGAACCTATTTCTCCAACCTTTTGCCCTTGTTTTACGGATTGACCTTTAACTACATCTAACTTACTCAAATGCAACATGCTAGAGCTTACACCGTAGCCATGATCAATAATAATTGTTCCACCTGAATAAAACATATCTGGAACAGCTAAGGTTATAACTCCATTGGCTGGTGCTACTACAGGGGTACCTGTTGGCTTAGCAACATCTACTCCATAATGTGGGCGACCGGGGACGCCATTGTAAACTCGTTGACTGCCATAAACGCCTGAAATTGGTCCTTTCGCAGGCCAGATAAATCGAGTGAAAATACCATCTAAGTCTGAATCTATATTTCTAGCTGTTCGTACTTGTTGACTGTCTTTTTTAGAACGGGCGACGGCTTTAGGATCGGGCTTCATGATTTTCTTAGCAATACCGTTCACTCGCTGAATTCGATATTGTTTGGGTGCCAGTTTTATAATTCGGGATTGCTGTGTACCGTCATTTAAAGTAACTACTAGCTTGTTAGTTAAATCGGCTTCTCGTTCAAAACCAATTACGAATTTACCCGAATTTGACACTCGAACAGCTTGACCATTAAGTTCCAATGTTGCACCCGGCGGCACCAAACCTTTCAATAATGTGCCTTGTTCAAATTTACCAAAGAGTTTTATATCAGTATTAGCTGATACCACATTCGAACACCCACACAGAATTGAGAATAGGAGGAAAAGGTGAATAGTTAGCTTTTTCATAAGTAATTAGCTCAATTGGTTAAAATTACAACGCATTTTACAGTCTATCATTCAGTAAATTGCAAGCAAACGATGGTTAAAATACAGTATAAAATTCAGTAAATAGTATTTATATGTCTCTTGTAGTTAGTGTACCTCTTCAATATTTGCCTCCTCCTCAAGCTTTGCCTAAGACCCAAACTGAGTATCTATATACACTGAAACAGTTCGAAAACCAGGGCTGCTTAATAAGGATGTTATGTGGTGGCGAAAATGAAGATCAATTTTCTCCTTTCGCAAAAACTGAGCAAGAGTTGGATGAATTATTGACTATGGGTTACATGCAATCTTGCTGTACAAGCTTGATAAAAAGTGGCGCTAATGTTCCACCGTATAAAAATATTGGTTTTATTTTAAACATACACAAAAGCGAGATAAAGCGCTTTTGGGGGGACTGGGTCTTCACTTGTCGTGTTGACTCCAATGAGCGAATAGTCAAGTGGATGACATCAGAACACAACTACCGAGCTTATAATGAAAATACAGAATGCTTCGACTTAGAAACCCAGTATGCGGGGGAATACTTGCGACTTACTCCCGTAAGCGACAAAAATGAAATACACAATCACATTATTAAATTTTATGAAACATACAGCGAATTTCTAGATTATATAGAACAACCTATTGATAAAGGCTTAAAACACAACGAGCTTACTGTCACTTATAACGAAGATTCAATTCTTGGCGTTGTTGTAGAATTCCAAAGTTATCAATCCAAAGCTGAAAGCAATAAAGTGAGCATGCAACTTAAGACTTTCAGAACTATGGTAAAAGAGAAGCTACGACAAGACTTTCCATGCTTCTGTTACGACTCAGAAAGTGGCAGCTTAACTCCTTTTCTGAGTTAAGCTACCACTTTGCTGGTGAACAACACTCATACTTTTGCAATCGCACCTTTGCCAACACCTTCATAGGCTTTAACCAATACTTTTGAATCTTGTATCTCGTTGGCTACATGATTAGCAACAAAATCTGCCAGAAGCTCTACAGTAGTATCGTGAGGAATGATGTCGCAAACTTCTTTAGAAATAGCTAACTGAAATTCACCTTGTGGTGCTTGATATTTAAAAGCAAAATGACTTTCATCAGAAATGCCTTTGCTATTCACATCTAAATCTGCAAGCTGAACCAGATCTTCTTCACTGCCTAAATAAATATCTTGCCAACGCTTCGCCCAATATTCATTCCATTGTTGTGATTCTTCGCCATCAATAAATACTGAAATTGGGCTGCGATGACCATGGGCAATACGCTGACAGTTTCCATCGTGTTTTTTCAGACCATGACTGTAATGATAATAAGGACGATTGAGTTCCTCAGCACGTAACGTTAACTCGATATTCAATACATTATCTGGAAGAACTTTCTTTAATTCATTATTTAAAAACTGAATGGTTGCTGCGAGATCGATTACATTTGTATCGATAGACGTAAACGCTTGTTCAGGGCAACGTAAATGGATACTGCCTTTTTGCGAGTTAAAATCAACTCGAACGGTATCATCATCTTGAACTTGATATGAAGTCGCATGAGACAAAGAAGGCACCGCAAGGCGGTGATCTAATACATCATCAATGGTTCGCTTAATGGTTTTCTTTACCTTGGCAAAGTCTAAGACCATATTTTGATCGTCAAGTCCACCTTCAAGCACAACATCGACGATCCAGCTCTCGCCAACCATACCGCGCTCAGCGCACAAATATGAAAAATCAATGACAGTTAAGTCATTTACAAACAGTAACATCAACACTCCTCGGCAGATAAACAGTCCACCATTTATCCTTTCGGATTAGCCCCATCGGCGAAAGCCAATAGGCCATATAACTTTAAAGAACTGAGTATTTTACTCAAGTTTTATCTTGGTGGCGAGTGAAGAATTTTAAACATCAAATGCTGTGATTTGGCGCACATAATTCACTGAAATGTTGTATGATATTGTGCATATTAGCCCATCAATAAGGTGCCCTATGAAAACGCTTATCTGTAATGCTCAACTGGTCAATGAAGGTAAAATATCTACTCAGGATGTTTTAATTGAAAATGGTCGCATTAGCCGTATCGATCGCCAAATTACGGCTCCTGCTGATGCTAAAGTCGTTGATGCTAATGGTAACCACTTAATTCCAGGAATGATCGATGATCAGGTTCACTTTAGAGAGCCAGGTTTTCCAAATAAAGGAACCATCGCCAGTGAATCACGTGCAGCCGTTGCAGGCGGTATCACCAGCTTCATGGAAATGCCAAATGTAAACCCTCAAACCACCACGTTAGAAGCATTAGAAGATAAGTACGTTCGCGCCTCAAAGGGTTCTCTTGCCAACTACAGTTTCTATTTAGGTGCTACTAATGACAACCTAGAGGTGATTAAAAACCTAAACCCAAATCAAGCCTGTGGTATTAAAATTTTCATGGGTGCATCAACTGGTAATATGCTGGTTGATAACGAAGATACGCTAAACGCCATTTTTGCCAATGCGCCTACCGTTATTGCGACTCACTGTGAAAATACACCAATGATTTCAGCGTTAGAAGAAGAATATCGAGCTAAATATGGTGATAATATTCCGATGAATCTTCACGGTGAAATCCGCTCACGTGAAGCTTGTTTAGCATCATCAAAATTAGCGACTGAATTAGCGATTAAGCATAAGTCTCGTTTGCATGTTCTTCACTTAACTACGGCTGATGAACTTTACTTATTCCAAAAGAACAAACAGCTTGCCGACCTAAAAGGCGCTAACATCACTGCCGAAGTATGTGTTCACCACTTATTCTTCAACGATAAAGATTACGACACCCTTGGCAGCTTAATTAAGTGTAACCCCGCGGTTAAGAAAGCCAGCGATCAACTTGCACTCATTAAAGCGGTTCAAGATGATGTGATTGATATTATCGCTACTGACCATGCTCCACATACATGGGATGAAAAGCAAAACGAAAGTTATTTTAAAGCGCCGTCAGGTTTACCATTAGTTCAACATGCTCTAGTTTCTGTACTTGAGCATTATCACAATGGTAATTTCAGCCTTGAGAAAATCGTACAAAAAACCAGTCACGCTGTTGCAGAACGCTATCAATTAAAAGACCGTGGTTATTTACGCGAAGGTTACATTGCTGATTTGGCGCTGCTTGACCTTAATAAGCCTCATACAGTGACTAAAGAAAACATCCGCTATCACTGTGGTTGGTCACCATTTAACGGTTACACTTTCCAATCAAGCGTCATCGGTACATGGGTGAATGGTAACCATATGTTTGATGGCGAACGTATCATCAACAAACAATTTGGTGAGAGATTGGTATTTGATAGGTAATCATAAATTATAAAGGCTGGGATTCCAGCCTTTATATTGCAAAAACAGGGTCAGCATTTTTAATTGCTCACAACTTATCATTGAATATCTTCTAATAAATATGACATAAGTTTCAACTCAAATTCAGTAATCTCAACTGCTTGTTTTAAATGTTTATCAACAACAAAGTATCTTTCCATTTGCAGCTTAATATGGTGATTTTTTACTTTTAAATACAATTCAAATGGCTGCTTAAATTTTTCTAAACTCTCCTTATTTTGGTTGCTTAAGAAATCCAAATAAACACATACCAGTAAAAGCTCATCTTGTGCCAGTTCAGAGCCCAGTTGAAAACAAAATCTTTCAAACAAGGAAGCAACCGCTGCACCCATATATTTGGGATCGCTTATTTCAATATCTTGATCAAGAAGGCATCTTTCTACTTGATATGACTCCATGAACGCCAAAAATTCTTTCGAATTTAAACGGGTAAGTAAAAGTTCACTTAACTCTTGGGAACCAAGACCAGCAACATTGTTATTCTGTAAAAAAGGGGAAATTCGAGTAAAAAAACTTTCCAATTTAACTTTTACATCATCATATTCTTCATTTCCCCTTGTTTTTATTATTTGCTGATTTACAGAATCCAAGTAGAGTAAAAAAGTTTTCCAATCGTCGGGAATTCTACTTAAATAGATGGTGTGCTGAACATCATGGAGAAGTGGAAATAACCTAGACGCAAACCTACCATGTACATCATGGAAGTTATTTAAAATTGAGTCATTGGTTAATATTACTGGGTGCTTTCCTTTAGCTCTAAGTTCTGCTAAATCATCAGCTGATGTAGTACCGAAAATGGGAGTTGGACGGATAGGGAATTCTTCTAGGTTTATAGCTTCTTGCATAACATCAAATAAAGGAATATAGAGTGTGTTTGCTTCCTCATCCCAAAAAACTACACCTTGCGGAGCATCTTTGTATATTTCAATTTGATGTATTGCACTTGTTAACTTTTCGTTGTTAGCACTACGCTCTAGATTAATAGGCACATCACTAAGTTCTACTTTCAAAACAAAAGCACCATCTTGTTTTGCATTCTTTAATACCTTGGCAAAATCGAGTTCTTTTTGCGTTGTTTCGCTTTCTCTCCACTCTGAAATAGCCAAGATCCGATCTTTGTCTGAAGCATTTTCATCTAAAGATAAATCAATGACCTCACAAGAATTACAAGGAATGTCATGCTCTGTTTTACTTTCAGATAAACCAAACTGCTGAAAGGCTTTAACCACTATAACGGCATTGATATAACCCACTTCGTCGAGTGTTCCGTTTAGATATAAAAGCAAAATGGCATTTTCAGCACTCGCTGATTTCAAAACGTGATCATTCCAGTTGTGATTAATGGCTTTTTCTACTTCAAATACGTATTCGTGATACAGTTCGCAGAGCGCACTTTTAAGCTGCTCTACCCCTTCTGCATATCTGGTAAGATCAATGAAACGTTCGCAAGTAAATAGTGACTTTATTTGACTAGAGGCTTTTGCTGGCGGCACAACTGCGTCAACATAAGTACTAGCAAGCGGAGATTCAACTGCAAACATAGACATAGAGAATAAACACCTAATCTAAAACAAGACATATTTAGCTTAGTAAGTCACTATTAATTTAATCACCTTTGAAAATGATCATTTGTTCATACTGAGTAACCTTCACAACCACTATAACTGTGCGCAGTTTACAGCGAAACTTGTGAACCAACCTTGATTAGCACTTGGCTAAACAAAAACCATATATCTGATGGTAAGTGGATTTTCAACACGCAGCTTGATGAAAGATGGGTATTTGATTGAGGTTAATGCATCAACACATACTTGTGACCGAACCCAATTAGATTTATACCAAGCATTAACTTCAGCTTGGATTAAGTATTTTGGCGATACTATTTTCCTTAGGGTCTATAAAAGCGCATCAAGGGAAAATAAAATGAAACCACTATTGCTTATTGCAGCATTAAGCAATCCAGTCATGGCAGCACAAACAATTAAGCATTTTGGTGACTGGGAAGTTTCGTCTGAAGGATACATTCTCACAGCAACATCTACTCCTGTTAAAGCATCAAATCGTGCTTTGGTTTTTCGCTGTAATATTGAACATAAAAATTGTGTCTTCACTTATACTGAAGCCAAGCCTTGCAACTCCCAAAAATTCCGATTTTTGCATCTATCAGCATTAGCTGACAATGTGGCAGCAAATCTGAAGAGTCAATGTATAGGTGGGCAATGGGTAAAAGCTCCATTCGTGTGGGACGATATGGATCCGATTTTGTATCACTCCCAAAAAGATTTTTCTATTCGTTTTTCTGATGAGGTGGATACAGCGACTATTTATAGTAAAAAGGGAGCAGAAGACGCTTTAAAATATATTCTTGGTATTGATAACAACTTCAATCATCGCAACCAGAAAATGGCTCTGAAGGATCCAGAGCCGTAAGAATGCTACTCGCCTTTCAATCGTCTATCTAACTGATCTTTCAAGTTCGCAGGCACACCTTTAATTAAAATGGTATTGGATACAGGGTCGTAAATGACACGCTCACCTAGATGATTACCATCAAAACTTAAGCTCACACCTCCACCTGTTCCTGAGAACTTTTTGAGTTGACGAAGCGTTGCTTTATCGGCGGGAAACTCATCATCCAGCTCGTAATCACCTGTATTGGCGAAATCATAAAATGAATCCATGCCATCTTCGGTTATTTCATCTGCCAAAGATTTTAAATCAATGTCTAAGCCTTCATCGCTACGCTCTTTACAAAAGTCGAACACTTTTTCACGTACTTCTTGACGCTCTTCCTTTGTAAGCTCATTACCCGCAACAAAATCCTCGACGGCATTCATCAAGTTCTTATTCTGAACTTTGGTATTTACACCTTCAACGCAACCCATGAAGTCTAAGAAGAAGTCGGCAACCTTACGCCCTGCTCTACCACGAATAAAGGAAATGTATTTTTTTGAATCCGGCTCAGCTTGAAGCTCAGTTAAATCAATTCTTGCCGCTAACTGAAGATTGTTTAAATCGAGGTGATTATTTTGAGTCAGCTCCATGTCATCTAATACTGTCATTGAAGATTTAGCATTAAGCAAAGCTACAAATAAAAATTCACTGGCTAAGCTGGTGTAACAGGCCATCAACAAAAAACCACCTTGGCTGAAGTCATATTTAGCAAGTTCATCTTGCAATAACTTTCCAGCTTTTCCAGAAAACTCAACAAAACCTAGATCCCCAGAACGATATTCATCCAAAGCATTTGAAAAAGCATCATTTGCCTCGGCATCACTACCTTCTGGCACACCAAAGTGTCCGAAGCCCTTCCCTGCTTTACTGGTATAGGTCTGATGCAACTCTTCTAACATCACTTCTACCGCTTGGCCATTTAGAAGCGGCTGTGGACGTAATCGGCAAGAAAGCTTACCTTCATTGTTTTGAGTAATTTCGTGAATAATCGCTTGGTCGATGGTAATTGTCATAAGGCTTTGTAGTGATAGTCAGGTAAATTTTGGGTATTATATGCTGCTAATTCTTTTCTTTGTGAAACATTTTTATGGCTATTAAATCAAAATACGATAATCAGCAAGTTGAATCCCTTATTGCTGAGGTATTAGCAGTACTTGAAAAGCATGAATCCTCAACCGATTTAAGCTTAATGGTGTTAGGAAACTGCGTATCTCATTTATTACAAACTAAAATTCCAGAAGCAGCAAGAGCATCAATTACTGAGCAATTTGCTAAAGCCTTAACTCAGTCAACAAAATAGAGTTTTTATACTCGTGGTAACATGAACCTCGAGTATAATCTATGAGTTTATGCTATAACAACTTAGGCAACATTTAACAGGCCATACTTGAATGCAAGCAGATATTTTTGAAAGAAAAAAACAACTTGGACGTGACAAAGTGTCAAACCTCATCAATTGGGGACACTGGTTTGCATTTATAAATGGCCTGTTAGCCATGATGGTTGGCTGGAGTTATATCGCTAGCATTGGAGAGCCTGAAACTTTTATCAGCGTAGCTTACCTTTCACTTTATACTTTAGGCCAATTTACCTTTTTGGCCTTTATCGTTTATCTAGTATTTATTTTCCCGATAACGATCTTTCTACCCTACTCTCGAATATTAAGAGGGTTTGCAGCTGTTATCGCAACACTAGGTCTGTGCACGTTAATATACGACACTATAGTATTTGAAGATTATGGGTTGCATCTAAGCCCCTTTGCTTTTGAGTTAGCATGGGGAGATATTAGTTCCTTAGTACAAAGTACCTCGTATCTTGCCATCCCGATAGCAATATTAATTTTCCAATTAACTCTCTCTAATTTTCTTTGGAAACGTATTGTAAAAATCCAAAGGAAAAATTATGGCCCTAAAGTACTCTTTGTTGTTGGAGCCGCTTTCATCAGCAGTCATTTAATTCATATTTGGGCTGATGCTACGAACTATATTGATATTACCCGTTACGATGATGCCTACCCTGTATCTTATCCTGCAACGGCTAAGACCTTTATGGAAAGCCACGGCTTTGAACGCCCTACACAAGTAAAACGTCCGCAAGGTGAAAAAGTATTAAGCTACCCAATGTCACCGCTTCAGTGTCAAGCCAACAGCACACCCAATATTTTAATGATCGCTGTGAAGAGTTTGCGCAGTGATGTTGTCAATAACGAAACTATGCCGTTTTTGAGTCAATATGCTCAAAAAAACATCTCGTTTAACAACCACCTTACCGGTGGGACACAGTTCAATAGCAGCATGTTTTCGCTTTTGTATTCACTACAAACCAGCTATATGGATAATGCAGCCTTTAACTACACCAGCCCAATTTTTACTCGGGAGTTAAAGAAAAAAGGTTACAATCTAGAATTTTTTTCTACTAAAACCCAACTGAACTACACACAACCTAAGGCCATGTTTGCCGATTTTGAGAAAACCTTTGCTCGCCCTCATGCTAACAGCACGGTTTCTGATCTCGATAAAATAGAATCTTTCCAGAAGTGGCAACATCACCAATCTAAACCTTGGTTTTCGGTCATAACATTGGATTCGACGTCAACTTACGATACGCCTGTAGGTTTTTTAGGTATCAAAACCATTAAAACCCCTAAAGATTACTCACCTGCACAACGAGTCCTGTTTAATCAGTATCGGCAGTCTGCCTACTTTGTGGATAAACAAATCGAAATGCTGGTAGAAAGCCTGCCTAAAAACACCCTTGTAGTAATTGCTGGAATTAATGGTAACGTGTTAAAGATTAACGATAATAATTATAAGGATTTGTTGTCACCTGATAACGTCAATGTACCACTTATCATGCATCTGCCTAATTCTGGCAGTAAAGTTATCAATTACCGCACGAGTCACTATGATTTTGTACCAACAATGCTAACTCAAGTATTCGGTTGCACTAACCCTGTGTCAGATTACAGTAGTGGCAGCACGCTACTTAGTCCAAGCGACTATAATTGGGTATATGTGGGTGATCAGCGTATTTTTGCCATCTACCAAAAAAATGAAACTACCGTTATTGATCGTCATGGGAAGTATCGTATCTATGATCCTGAGTTCAAATATCGGTTAAAAAAGAAAATGAGCGCACCAGAATTGATACAAGTGATGCGTGAAGGTCGTCGACTATACAACAATTAGGATTGATATAAGATGTGGGTACAAAAGCGCTTTTCAATCTCCCCCCAGAAACGAGGCTTTCATTTAATAACTGAAGAAGTAGTAGCTCAACTTCCGGAGTTAAAGCATTTCGAAGTCGGATTGCTGAATATATTTATTCAACATACTTCGGCTTCTTTAACCATTAATGAAAATGCCGATCCGACAGTTAGGCAAGATTTTGAGAGTTACTTTAACCATCATGTCCCTGAAAATGAGACTTATTACCGCCACACTTATGAAGGTAGTGACGATATGCCTGCTCACCTTAAAGCCAGCCTATTAGGTAATAATGTGACTATTCCAATTTCAAAAGGACGCTTGAACATGGGAATGTGGCAAGGAATATACCTTGGGGAACACAGGAATCACGGTGGTAGTAGAACTCTGGTTGCAACTTTACACGGAGAGTAAGTTCAGTTGTGTGAGAGTATTGCTATACTCTCACACAAACAGTACCCATTAACTTTTTAAATTCTCGCGTTTTTTCACTAATAGGTTTAACACTTCCTCATTCGGGTAACCATCAGCAACTAACCCTTTCTTTTTCTGGAATTTTTGTATCGCAAGAATCGTGCGTGAGCCAACAATCCCATCCGGTTTTCCTGTGTCATACCCCAAAGCATTTAATGACTTCTGCATAGCTTTTAAGTCACCTCTTGGAATTCTTGGTAATTTAGGTGGTTGAACAACTAAACGAGTGCCACCAGCAATTCGATCAGCAAGATGGCCGACTGAGATAGCATAAAAAACACTGTTATTCCAACGCATAATGGTATTAAAGTTACTGTAAGCTAAAAAAGCTGGCCCTGTATGCCCTGATGGTAAGTAAAGTTTTGCTTTCATACTCGCAACCGATAAAGGACGTCCATCAGCCATGGTTACACCAAGCTGTTGCCACTTCTTCAACTGGTAGTCTTGTTGCTCGCCGATAGGGCTAAAGTCAAAGCCCTGAGGTAATTTCACTTCTCTGCCCCAACGCTCACCTCGAGTCCAACCTAAATGCTGCAAAAAGTTAGCAGCCGACGTTAGTGCATCAATTTCACTATTCCATAAATCTGCTTTTCCGTCTCCGTCACCATCTACTGCGTATTTAGCATAAGCCGTTGGCATAAACTGAGTGTGCCCCATTGCCCCTGCCCATGAGCCTTTCATTTTTTCGTAACTGAAGCCATTCTTTTGTTTGATTTTTAATGCCTGAATGAGTTCTTGAGTAAAATATTTCCCACGTCTTGGTTTACAGGCAAGGGTCACTAATGAATCAATAATCGGCATCTTACCTTTGTAACCACCGAAATTAGTCTCTAGGCCCCAGAATGCGAGAATATACTGCCCAGGAATACCATACTTAACCGTAAGTTGATTCAGTAACTTACGATGCTTTCGCCACAACTTTTGACCTTTACTGATCCGCCAAGCGTTCACCCTGCGGTTAAAATAATTTTCAAAGGTGGCGCTAAATTCAGGTTGATTTTTATCAAGCTTAACGACTTTGGGTCTTGGCTTTACTCGATTTAAAGAATCAGCAATAGTTGCTTCGCTTATGCCCTCTGCCTTAGCTTTCAGCTTTAAATTAGACAGACATTGATAAAACTCTGTATCTTGAGCGCTCGCTACAGTTGAGCTAAATAAGAGGCAAAATGCTAATAGGCTCGTCTTATTCATAAAAAATTGCTCCTAGATTTCCCGTTCTTATAACTTGGCTTTATAATGCCTTAATTCAATTACCTTTGAGAACACATTATGACAGAAATCACACCAACCCTGACGGCTTTTATTAATAACATAGAAGAATCGCAGTTATTTTGGGCATTACTTGATGAAACTGGTGAGGGCTGGGTCGTATGTGACTCATCTGAGTATGAAGAAACTGACGTCATGCCTGTATGGTCTTCAGAAGAAGAAGCTAACAAACACTGTATTGAAGAGTGGTCTGGCTATAAGCCTGCTGCAATTAGTATTCGTGAATATCTTGAGATCTGGGTAGATGACCTCAACAATGATGGTGTTCTTATGGGCGTTGATTGGATATTAGATGGTGACTGCCATGAAATCGACCCTATTGAACTTGCAAAACATTTAGTTGAAATTGAAGCCGAAGAGCACTAACACTTCTTTAAGCCGATCTTTGAGTCGGCTTTTTTATAATCTGAATTAGCCAAAATATAATTAACCTAAGGGACATCTTTATTTAATCATCGAGGGATATACTAATCGTTCTATTTACAATAGAGATCAGCGCGATGAAACATTCAATGTTATTAGGCACCATGCTTGTCGGTAGCATGACTAGTGCCTCGATATTAGCGTCTTCACTTCCCTGTATTTCAGACATTCAAGGTAACGGCACTCAAAATTCTCCTTATGTGATTAAAAACAATACCAGATTTTGTGATCTAAAGTTTCCTGAAAGTTCAACCACTTATTTTATCTACCAAAATTCAGCTTTAGCGATGGGAGTGTTTAAATTATCTTATGATGACAATGGTGGTCGAGGAACCATTGATGGTCACCTTGAAAAGCAAGTTCGCTTATCCTCTTTATTCCCTCAAACCCTATCAGCTAAATATAAGGGTACGGCTTCAAATTACGAATATTATTCAATCTCAACCATGGCATCTGGTAAGTGGCTAATGACCATAAGCACGGATAAATCAGGTCCACTCGAGCATGCTGATTTTAGTGCATTCATATTTTATGGGAAATCGCCCAATCCTTACCAATTTAGTGCTGAATAAAATTATTACTACAAGGATGATGTTATAAAAAAACAGGCTTTCCATCATAATGAAAGCCTGTGTCAATTTTTTACAGTCAATAACTTAAAACCACCACGGTATATACTCGTGAAACCTGAAGATGCAACTTTCAGGGCTTATTTAGCGTTGCATTATTCGAGGCGTGAAAGTGCAGAACTAGCGGGCTAATTCAAGCTTTCACAACAAAGAAGAATCAACGCTAAAAAGCCCACGCAGTGCGAGTTTAACTGCCATTTATACTGCGTTACTTACCCTTGAAATAGATTGACTATTACTGCGGATAAGTGTCTTGCCTAAATGGCAGTTAATTCTCGCTGAAATCCTGCATCTTCAGGTATCACGAGTATAGATTCACTCTGAAGTTATTTACGCCAGATTATCGTTATATTATTTTATAAAAAAGTTTGAGTATTGAGGAGGCGTAACCCATTTAAATTCAATGACTCCTGCCCCTAATAAACCTCCATGTGGGCCTTTTTCTAAATTTCCATTTTTATCAATAAAGCGTTTGATTTTCTGCGACTTGCTAATGCTAACTTTAAAAACAATACTACCAGAGAAATCATTCCCTTCATTCTCCGGCTTGGTATAAATGCACCCTCCATCGTAATACTTATATTTATACCCTGATTCTTTTTCTGGCTGATTGTCTTCGGCTAGTGCGCATTTTGCATTTGGCGTTTCTTGTACAACTGAGAACTCAGCACTGCTTTTCTCATTAACGACCATACTCACTGTCAGTGCATTTCCACCAAGAGAGGTGTATGGAATATCGCTATAATCGTATTGAAAATAAATGCTATCTTCAGGATAAGATTTATTTTTAGCACTTGGATCTTCATCGGCTTTATTTACTAAAGTGATATCACAAAAGTCATAGCCTAATACCAGCTTATACGGGTTTGATTTTGTACCATCTCCAAGCTTGGCTGGAGTTCCGGGGTCTCCTAAACAAATTTGTTGGGCTAATGTCACTTTTGAGAACAGGCATGCCATCGTAAGAAATGACAACTTAAGAAGTTTATTTGCCATCACTCATTCCTCACAGAATAAAAGACATACTCCATGTTAAAGAGAAAGGTAATGGCAGCAACTAATTTTATTGATTCGTGAACAAAGCTTAATGCTTCTAAGCTCCTATAAAATTTCTCTCAACCGATCTTGTACAGCCTCAACCAGTGCATCGGGTTGGAACTTAGAAATAAACCGATTAAAGCCAACCTTTTCAGCTAACGCATTATTAAAACTTCCACTTAATGAAGTATTAAGTACTACATGCAAATTTTTCAGAGCATCGTCAGCACGAATTTCATGAACTAACTTATAACCGTCCATTTCAGGCATTTCAGCATCACTGATCATCATTAAAATTTCATCAGCGACATGTTTACCTTCTTGCTGCCATCTTTTTAGCATAGTGAGTGCTTGAAGGCCGTCTGATGCTTCAATGATTTCGATACCTAGTGGCGCTAGCGTTTCAATAATCAAATGCCTTGCCGTTGCTGAATCATCAACAACAAATACCTTACGACCTATCATTTCATCAACAAGTTGAGCATCTAACACGTCCTGAGAAACGGAAACATCATATTGAATAATTTCAGCGAGTACTTTTTCGACATCGATAATCGATACTAATCGGTTACTCCCTTGATGATCAATGCGTGTAATAGCAGTAAGGTAGCTACTTTTGCCTACTGATTTTGGTGGAGGCAAGATATCTTCCCATGTCATATTTATAATACGTTCAACATCACCGACTAAAAAGCCCTGAACAGTCCTGTTATACTCAGTAATAATGAGATTTGCTTGTTGATGCTCAGGTAAATGAGTAAAACCAATCGCTTTTCGTAAATCAATAACTGGAATGGATACACCGCGTATTGTCGCAACACCTTCAATATGAGGGTGACTTCCTGGCAAAGCATTTAGCTTCGGAAGCTTAACAACTTCTCTTACTTTAAACACATTAATCGCAAACAATTGAGTTGCATTAATTTTAAACAATAAGAGTTCGAGGCGGTTCTTACCAACTAATTTGGTGCGTTGATCGACACTATTTAATACGTTCGACATCTATATCTCTGCTTTTCGCTCATCTTATTTTTGTTATCGGATTATAGAGATAAAACTTAAGCTTTGTTGAAATCATTATAAAGAAATTTAAGCCAAATTTGATGGCGTTAATATTTTGTTCAACCCTTCTACCTCATTAACCCTGAAGATCATCAGCATCATGTAAGCTCTTTTTACATTAAACAGAATTAATACCCCAAAAAACTCAAGTTCATATAAATAAGTAATAATAAGTAATACTTAATTAAAACATCTCTGAAAAATAGCCATGGCTCTTACCCAAGTATGCAAAAATGGTTTTAATCTAGAACTGACCTTCCCAGACTTTTCTCATTTATCTGTAGCTTCATCTGCACCTCCAGCGGAGCCAATCACAGAAATAAATGAGCAGTTGAAAGCGCAAATGGAGCGTTTTTTTGCATCCCAAAGAGCTGAGTTAGACAGCCAAGTTACTCTAAGATGTTCTTCGTACACCCGCCATACTCCATCTCTAAGCCTAAAATCGTCGGAATTTAAAATTAAATTGCTACCTAATGGAGAAGAATTACATGATTACAGTGAAGATACCCATTTCGAAAAAACGTTACGGACAATGCCCTCAGATGAAGCTTCTCGATTACAGGAGTGCGCAAAAAAGTACCCAGATAGCTTTCCCATGCCAGCAATGAAGCAAACATTATCAGTATTACTTGCATGCATGGATACTTTGCTCATTGATGAAGCTATAGCCGAAGAAGAAAAGGTAATTTTGCTTCGATTAAAAACAAAGCTAGTTGCCCTTCCCGAAAAAGGATTTCCATACCAAGAATCGTTTAGACTTACCTATCAATTTTTGCACTATAAGTCTTTTCTTGACTATCAAAAAACAAAAATACTTATGAACTTTAGTGATTATAAATTTAATATTTGGTCAGAACAACAGAGGCTGCGCAAAGACGCTGACTTTCACTCTAAACTTGATGTTGACGTTATTCATCATTATGCGCCATATTGCTCTTTAGCTTTAATTGAGCAATTGCCTTGGCCATGTTTGTTTCAAGATCACGAAAAATTTAATCGACAATTAGAGTTCCTCTATTATTCAAGAGTAATCAATATAAAAGATTTACCTGCTCTTAAAGCTCTATCTTCTGAACATCTTCTTGTTCCTTGCACAAACGAATTGGATATTGACGATTTAAACCTGATTTTTTTCCGTCCCATTTGGTTAGTTGGGGTAACAACTTCAACGTGGATAAAAGCAGATGGCCTTGATATGTGCCCTGCAACCTTTTTTGAACATGATCTTCTTCACCTGATTGTTAAATTGTTAAAGCTGCTTAATCAATTAAATGAATCAGAGTGCAATGCTGAAGTAATAGAGACACAAGTACGCCAATTTTATGAAAATATTAAAAAAGTTAAAGGGGTGAAAATACCAGCCGTTGAGTTGGTTATTGCATTTATTCTTCACGAACACGATAGAATTTTTGACTTTTCTTGCTGGCAAGAAAAATTAAAAGACATCGAAACAGGAAAACAAAGAGTAACCTTTAAAGATCTTCCAATTCGATTTACAAATATTAACAATATTGATTTGAGAAATGCTGCAAAATGGCTATCACAAAACATCATTCAACAGCTGCAACCAAATTGTAAAGTCGAACTATTTCAACCTGTTAACGATGAACTTAGATTTGATTTTAATCAAGTCAGAGTCGCAAATGAGCAAAATTCAATGATTTTGCAATTAATCAGTTTGGTTGAATCAAACCTCATTCCTCTTGAACGCGAAAGTATAGATACATCTCAATTATGGTGTTTTCTCAACCAGTGTAAGAACATTAAAAATAATGTTGACCTACTAAAAGAGATATTCAAAATTGCAGGTTCTACATACTTTATAGAAGCTTGCTGGTTAATCATATATCTTGAAAACCCCACACCCCAAATTCAAAGTCTATTGTCTGCCTCTAAAGTACTTAAAACAGCCCAAGAATCTGCAAATACAATTTTAGAACGGTATCTGGCTACACAACAAGGTATGCTTGAACTCGTTCACATAAAACAGCCGAATACACATAGAATTTCAGCGCAAGAAAAACGACTAAACATCACCTATAATTACGTGCTAACACACACAACACCCTGTTCTTTATTAACTTCTTCGCAATTAACAATACTTGAAAATCAGATCCTTCTAACACTACCTCCAAAAATATCAGAATGCATAAAGATGCAATCGCAAATAAACGGCACCAATTATCTCCGTAAATACCTGGTTGCTAGGGTACAGCCTTTTTCTCTCTTTAAGGCAAGAAAATTCACCAGAAGAAATGAACTTCCACAGAAGTTAAAAGAAAATGTAAAGCTTATTTTTGAATTATGGGAGCATTTAGAATTATTGAAACACCATGGTTTTAATCCAGAACTGATTATTTCAACCCTTACTGAAGAGTTGAATAACCACCCTTTTAACTTCCAAAGTGAGATACAAAAACGCATCTCAAAATCACAGCATAAAAAGGAAAATATTTGGGTTCATCAATACCTACAATTAAGAGATGAAGGTAAAATGCAAGGCGTGAGTTGCATAGATATTTGCCATAAAGCTAATGCCGTCCTCAAATCTTCTGAACAACAACAGCTCCAAGCAAGTTAAGGAAATGCTTATCTTCGATTATCTTAAACCCTGAATCGACTAACTGAACAACTAGTTCAGAGTGATCGAATCGATTTGTTTGTGGATGCTCAAAGAGTCGTTTAGAAATTGGGTTACAAATGGCTGAGCGATATAAATCTTCAACAACAAAATACCCATTAGGTTTAAGCACTCTATATACTTCTTGTACTGCTTTTTGCCAATCAGGAACGTGATGAAAAACGGCAAACTCAAACACCATATCAAATTGCTCATTTTCAAATGGCAACTGAGCCGCATCGGCCTGTTTAATAGTGATATGATTTGAACCTAAAAAACGTTTGCGAGTAGCCGTTACCATTTCATCATCAAAATCAATCGCAGTAATATGCTCAGGGTTTAAATGTCGTTTTATCACTTCAATACCATTGCCATAACCACAACCGATTTCTAATACACTAGTAGGTGATTGAGGTGGTTGAGCAAACATCGACATCAATGTAGGCATTTCAATAAGATTTTGTACCCAAAATCTAACCGAACTGTTCACAATAAATTTTTCAAACGTGTTTAATTTCATGATTTAAAGTATTTTGTATTGGTATTTCACAGTATAACTGGCTCACAGAAAATCAGAGGGGTAATATAAGGTAAATACGCAATTATTAGAGAAAATGGAATGACTGAAACTACTTACTCTTTAGATAATATACGACTTCGCCTAAATAAACTTGATGATGAACTTCTCAGTTTACTTTCTGAGCGCCGTAAAATGAGTCTTGAAGTTGCCAAGAGTAAAGTACAAACAGCCAAACCTGTCCGAGACGCAGCTCGAGAGCAGCAACTTTTAGTAAAATTAATCAATGCTGGAAAAGATAAATATCAGCTCGATGCTGAATACATTACCAAGCTGTTTCATACCATTATTGAAGATTCGGTATTGCTTCAGCAAGCCTACTTACAAAATTTGGCAAACCCAGAAACCTGTCGTAAGCCATTAGCAAGAGTGGCTTTTCTTGGTGATAAGGGCTCATATTCCCACCTTGCCAGCCAAGAATATTTTAGTCGCAAAAATACTGACCTCATTAAGCTTAATTGCCAACACTTTAGAGAAATCATAAAAACAGTTGAATCAGGCCATGCCGATTATGGTGTTTTACCAATAGAAAATACCAGCTCAGGTTCGATTAATGAGGTTTATGATCAGCTTCAACATACCACGTTATATATCGTAGGTGAGCTAACTTTGCCGATAGAACATTGCTTAGTCGCTACTTCAGAAACCAAGCTCGAAGAAGTGACAACTTTATATTCTCACCCTCAGCCATATCAGCAATGTAGTGAATTTTTAAGCCATTTACCCAAAATTAATTTAGTTTCTTGCTCCAGCACCGTTGATGCTATGAATAAAGTAAAAGCGCTAGACAAGAGAGATACTGCGGCTATAGGTAACGCAACAACAGCGAAGCTTTATGGGTTGCAACCGATCAAAGGCAATATTGCTAACCAGACAGAAAATCATACACGCTTTATTATCGTAGCTCGAAAACCGGTTGAAGTATCTTCACAAATTCCAGCAAAAACTACCTTGATCATGTCTACATCTCAACAAGCGGGTTCTCTTGTTTCTACTTTGCTTGTGTTACAAAAATTCAGCATTAACATGACCAAACTCGAATCCCGCCCAATAATGGGGAATCCTTGGGAAGAAATGTTTTATGTCGACTTGGAAGCACATCTTAATGATGAAAATATGCAGCAAGCTCTAGCTGAATTAACTAAGTTAACAACTCATATAAAGGTGCTGGGTTGTTACCCAAGTGAAAATGTAAAACCAACTCAGGTAAAAATAAACTAAGTACAGTTATACAACTAGCTAGGGCGTGTTGATCTTTCGTGATTATTTTTGCAGCGATAAATTGGTTATCTTATGCAAGGCAGAGTTTGTGCAGTGTGGTTATTCCACATAAACAAACGGTAACGCAGCAGAAGTGACCAATTTACGCTGTCTTCGATGCTTTTGAGCACTTCCTGTTCTGTGTTGTGACCAGCTTACTTAGATGGCTAAGCTTCACTGTTCACGCCTTGAACAGAAAAGTGCTCAAATAGCACAAAATTTAATCCTAAAAGATCAACACGCCCTAATACCAATTACAGTAATTAAATGCACAGCTCAGAGCTATGTATGTGTTCAAAGTACAAGTGAAATTGATGAAGATATAGTTACTCTACATCGAGAAAATTTTGCGCAGCAATTTGGACACATACAAGCTCCCAGAGGGCAAGGCCAAAGCCTTTCATTACCACGTTACAAGTTTTTGAATTATCCAGATAGTACTTCAAACTTGAGCCTTGTACTGAAAGCCTTTAGGTCTTGCTGAACGGGAAGTTAATTACTGTAATTGGTATAATTTATTAAGGCTTATCACCAGCAACTAAAATTACTGAATTTGGGTTCCAAGTTACTTCAACCTGTGACTTACATTCAATTAGCTCGCCATCGATTTGCATTCTAGTTTCATTCATGCTCTCGTTAAGAGTAAACTTGTATGACTCACTGGGCTCAAGCGGTAATTGCACTCCCCATGACTGATGAAGATGCTCTCCAGTTTTGAGATTGATCATTCTTTTTATCAGAGTTAAATTATTAACAAGACTGAGTGATGACTGAGGTTGAGAATAAACAATAAGTTGTGCTGAAGAACCTTGGGAGTACTCCCATTTAGGAGTTATAGTTGGATTAAGTTTAAATCCACCGCCAAATCGACCACAAGTTGATGCTGCAGCAAAAACATAATTTCCTTCAAAAATTGGCTCAATTTGTTCGCCTCTTTGGATTTTCAATCTTACATTAGGCCAATTCCAACCTTCCTTTATAGCAATCCACGGTAAAAACGGTACACAATGATTCCCAGTTTGATAAGATGCCATAGTTCTTTCTGTTAACCCCATATCAAACTCTTCCCAAGCGAACAGAGTCTGGTAACTATCTGACACTTCGAAATGTCCTATTTGTGCTCCTTGCTTTCCGTTAACATAGTTTTTTAGTGCAGAATAATTTCTACGGTTAAATTTTGGAATATTTAAGCTACCCGCAAGATCATTATTGGTACCAAATGGCAATATTCCAATTTGAATAGCCCGTTGATCATTAGGAACATCTGAAAACCTTTTATGAAATTTTGAGAGAACTTCAGACACCGAACCGTCGCCTCCTGCAACAATGAATCTTAATGGTTCACTATTTGTGTAATTTTTAACATCTATATTCTCTTCAAAGAATTTCACAGCAATATCACCAAGCGACTCTCCTTCAGTAGAAAAAAACATTTTATCCTCTGAGGAAGTATCGCTGTATGAGGCGTAAAAACTATTAAAATATCGCTCACATTTAGACTTATTCGCACTTGGATTTACTAGAAATATGGTATCTTTAGGAGCATTAAGGGTTATAGGGGAGCCAATTGATGTTGTCATAGCATAACCTCTTAAATTTATTAATAACGAGGCAACTCTATATTAATGTGACTGAATCAAGGTTGAATTCATAGGAATAGAAGTGAATAGAATTTTTTGATTAGCGGGTGATCTTCTAAAGAATTCCGTGCTACTTTAATACCAATTACAGTAATTAACTTCCCGCTCAGCAAGAGCTAAAGGCTTTCTGTACAAGGCGCAAGTTTGAAGTACTACCGGGATAATTCAAAAACTTGTATCGTAGCAATGAAAGGCTTTAGCCTTGTCCTCTGGGAGCCTGTATGTGTCCAAATTACTGCGCAAAATTTTCTCGATGTAAAGTAACTATATCTTCATCAATTTCACTTGTACCTTGAACACATACATAGCTCTGAGCTGTGCATTTAATTACTATAATTGGTATAACAACACACATTCAAAATTCAATCAGTGAGATTTAACCACCAAAGTAAGCTGGTCACAGTGCATAAAGGGAAGTATCGCAAGTATAACTTTCAAATTGGTATTAAATATTAGCTAATGCTTCTTTACAAAGCCCAGTAATTCTATCCCAGTCACCAGCTTCAATCGCATCTGAAGGTGCAATCCAACTGCCACCAATACAATCAATAAAGTCTAACTCAAGGTAGTCTCTATAGTTTTTAGGTGAGATACCACCAGTAGGACAAAAACGAATGTCTTTCGGCAGAGGGCCTGCAAAGGCTTTTAATGTTTTAACACCGCCAGATGCTTCAGCAGGGAAGAATTTTAAGTGCTTATAGCCAAGCTCTAAAGCGGTCATGATTTCAGAAATCGTAGCCACACCAGGGAACATTGGAACACCAGATTGTGTGCCTGCTTTTAATAAATCAACAGATGCGCCTGGAGTAATAATGAATTCAGAACCCGCATCAATCGCTTGTTGAAGCTGTTCTTCATTCAACACCGTACCTGCACCAACTAACGCTTCAGGCACTTCTTGTTTGATCAGCTTAATTGCTTCTAATGCACATTCAGTTCGTAAGGTAATCTCTAATACAGAAATTCCCCCAGCCACTAAAGCTTTAGCTAATGGTACGGCATGCTCAAGCTTATTGATGACCATAACAGGAACTACAGGGCTTCTTTCAAAAACATCTGCTGGTTGTAAAGACCAATTATTATTTACCATTTCGTGTTCCTTGTATTAATACACGTCATCGATTGCTTGAGTGCTGCGAGCACCTGTTTCAGGGCTACTGAGATTCGCTCGTAACGCGCCAAATAGTTCTCGTCCCATACCATAGTGAGACTTTCTTAAATCAAGTTTTTCAGCTTCACGGTTTGATAGTTCAGTCTCATCAACCAACAAGCTTAGTTCACCGGTGTGTGCATCGATTCGGATCAGATCTCCATCTTGGATTTTACCGATCAACCCACCATCTAAGGCTTCAGGAGTGAGGTGAATCGCCGCCGGAACTTTGCCTGATGCACCTGACATACGACCATCTGTCAGAAGTGCGACTCTAAAACCTTTATCTTGCTGAGAGCCAAGTAAAGGAGTCAGTTTATGAAGCTCTGGCATACCGTTAGCTTTAGGCCCTTGCCCCTTAACTACGACAACACAATCTTTATCTAAACCACCCGCATCAAAAATAGCTTGCAGCTTATTTTGATCATCAATCACGATAGCTGGTGCTTCAACAACTCGGTTTTCAGGCTGAACAGCTGAAACTTTCAATACTGCACGACCCAAGTTGCCTTTCATTAACTTCAAGCCACCGTTTGGCTGGAATGGAGACTTAACACCCGTCAAAACTTCTTTATCTAAACTTTCTGTTGGACCATCAACCCAAGTTAATTCACCATCGATTAATTTTGGCTCTAGGGTATATTTCTTCAAGCCATAGCCTGCGACAGTGTTTACATCTTCATGCAATAAACCAGCCTCAAGTAACTCATGGATCAGGTAAGCCATACCACCTGCCGCATGGAAATGGTTAATATCAGCATGTCCGTTTGGATAAACTCGAGCCAATAAAGGCACAACATCTGATAGCTCTGAGAAATCATCCCAATTAATGATGATGCCTGCCGCCCTAGCAGCAGCAACCATGTGCATAGTTAAGTTTGTTGAGCCGCCTGTTGCCAGTAACGCAACAATACCGTTGACTAAAGACTTCTCATTAACAATTTCGCCAATAGGAGAATATTGACCGCTATGCTCAGTCAAGCGGCACACTTGATGTGCAGCCGTCGCATTCAGCGCAGCACGTAGAGGATCATCAGGATTAACAAATGAAGAGCCTGGTAATTGCAGTCCCATTACTTCAAGCATTAACTGGTTAGAGTTTGCTGTACCATAGAAAGTACAAGTACCAGCACTATGATATGACTTAGACTCAGCTTCAAGTAACTCGTCACGACCGACTAGACCTTGGGCGAATTTTTGGCGTACACGTGCTTTTTCTTTATTTGGGATACCCGACTTCATCGGTCCCGCAGGAACAAATAGCATAGGTAAGTGACCAAAGCTTAATGCACCGATTAATAAGCCCGGGACGATTTTATCGCAGATACCGAGGAGTAAAGCACCATCAAACATGTTGTGAGATAAGCCTACCGCCGAAGACATAGCAATGATTTCACGACTAAGTAAGCTAAGCTCCATACCCGGCTGACCTTGAGTCACACCATCACACATAGCTGGCACACCACCCGCAACTTGAGCAACGCTACCTACTTCTTTACAGGCTTTCTTTAAAATTTCAGGATAATCAGCATAAGGCTGATGAGCTGACAACATGTCATTGTACGCAGTAACAATACCGATATTGGCCTTATTAAATTGCTGTAATGACGATTTATCATCTACGCTACAAGCAGCAAAGCCATGTGCTAAGTTGCCACAACTTAGGGAACTACGGTGGACACCTTTTGTTTGTGCATCCTTCAAAGCTGCAAGATAACGAGAACGAGTCTCTTTACTGCGCTCTATGATCCTGTCAGTAACGGATTGAATAACTGAATGCATGTTGCCTCCTAAGGGCATTTTTAACTTTACTTAATTCCTGCTTACCATAAGGTTTTGTTGACTAATTCAGCCACTGAGGCTGGAATCATCAATAAAAATCGAAATGGATAAACTTGAAAAATTAACAGCTCCAATAAACATCTACAGGAGTTTTTGACTGAGAAAGAACGGCGCGTATCGGCATTTCGTTCACATCAGCACTTTCCTTAGCTTGACGATATACTTCAAGCTTAGATTCACCTACAAGGTGCAAAAATATTTGTCGACTAGAAAGGATTCGAGGTTTGGTTAACGTGATCCGTTCATGTGGTGCAGAGGTTGGGGTCACGGCAACACACGTTTTCTCATTGGTTAGCGCGTTGTCTAACTCTGAAGGTTGAGCACACGGGAACCAAGAGCATGTATGACCATCATTTCCCATACCCAATATCACAACATCAAACTTTTCAGGGAAGTGCTCTAGCTTTTCACTGGCTAATGCTGCCCCTTCAACTGCGGTAGCAAACATGTTCTTTAGGCCAGTAAACTTGGCTGACGACGCTTTATTTTTCAGTAAGTACTCACGAACTAAAGCTTCATTCGAAGCCGAATCATCAGCATCAACCCAGCGCTCATCAGCCAAAGTGATATACACATTTTGCCAATCGATATTTTTAATTCTCAATAATTTAAAAAGCTCGATAGGGGTTGAGCCACCAGATACCACTAGGCTAGCAGTACCGCGATTATCAACGCCTTCTTGTAATAAGGTCGCAATTTTATCAGCAAGCTTTTCCGCCAATTGTGTTGCACTATCAAAAGACTTAAATACAGCTTCTTTCATTGTATCCAATCCAAAGTTTTCACTGCAAAGAAGCTAAGCTTCTTTGCAATCAATGAGTTTATTCGTCCCAAGAACGACCATCTTTACTGATCAAAGCAACCGAAGCTACGGGCCCCCACGAGCCTGCTGGGTATGCTTTAGGTTTTTCACCAGCATGATCCCACGCTTCCATAATGCCATCGACCCATTGCCACGCTTGCTCTACTTCATCACGGCGTACAAATAAAGCCTGATTGCCTTTCATTGCTTCATGAAGCAAACGTTCGTAGGCATCAGCAATTCGATCGTTTTTGAAAGTATCAGAGAAGCTCAAATCTAATTTGGTGGTTTGTAAACGCTGTTTTTGCTCCAACCCAGGCACTTTATTCATCATCTGAATTTCCACACCTTCATGTGGTTGTAACCGAATCGTTAACTTATTTGGAGGGAGATTGCGATAACTGTCACGATATAAGTTGTGTGGAGGGTTTTTAAAATAAACCACAATTTCAGAGCTTTTTAATGGCATGCGCTTACCGCTTCTTAAATAAAACGGAACACCCGCCCAGCGCCAGTTATCAATATCAACTCTCAATGCAACAAAGGTTTCAGTGTTAGAGTCAACATTTGCATCTTCTTCTTCTAGATAACCCGGAACAGCTCGGCCTTCTAGAAAACCTGAGCTGTATTGCCCACGAACCGTATTTTCATAGACATTATCTTGATTAATTCGACGCAAGGATTTAAGCACTTTTACTTTTTCATCACGGATACTGTCGGCATCAAGGTCAACAGGTGGATCCATTGCCACTAAAGACAAAATCTGCAATAAGTGGTTCTGGATCATGTCTCGCATTTGACCTGCTTTGTCAAAGTAACCCCAGCGACCTTCTATACCAACGGCTTCGGCTACCGTGATTTGCACATGATCAATGGTTCTGTTGTCCCATTTAGACGCAAATAGCGAATTAGCAAAGCGAAGTGCAATAAGGTTTTGAACCGTCTCTTTACCTAAATAATGGTCGATACGATAAATCTGGGATTCATTAAAATAGGTGGAAACTTGATCATTAATGACTTTTGAACTTTCAAGATCATTACCAATTGGTTTTTCTAGAACCACACGAGTTTCAGAATTGATCAATTGTTGTTCATTTAGACAGCGACATATGTCACCAAATAGAAAAGGAGGCGTTGCAAAATAATTGACCATAACGCGTTTTTTAAGATCAATTATGTCATGAAATTTCTCGTAACTTTCAGCGTTTGTAAATTCAGCACCAATATAGAAACAACGCTTAACAAACCTTGATAGTGTCTCTGGACATAGGTCTTCTTTTACAAATTTTTCCAGCGCTTCCGTTACTCGTTGATGGTACTCCTCTTGACTAAAATCGTCTTTGGCAACACCAATAATTCTTGTATCTTCAGCCAGTAGATTCGCTTTATCTAGCTGATATAAAGATGGCAAAAGCTTCCTTCTTGCCAAATCACCTTTAGTACCAAACAATACAAAATCACAAGCTTTAGCGTCTGAGTTTTTTTTACCCATCACCAACCTCACTCCTTTCAATATCTGTGACACTTGCCAGAGAAAATTGGCAAATCATCACACAATTTTGTTGTAATATAACAACAGAATCGACCAATTGCACCTGTAAATTGAAAAAATACAAGTTTTCTTATGTAGCCAGTTCTGATCAAAATCTGGTATTCTTTTTGTTCATTAATTACTGTAGTTATAAAAATCTTTTCAGATTTGATACAAAAAGTTACGCGCATGTTCATTTCAGGGAAGAACATATAGTTAAATCAATATAGATTGGCAGCTCTGAGAGCACTCATTTATGTCGATTTAGCTATAGAATTATTACAACTTATATAGAGCGGACACATATAGCATGAACACCCTAGAAAAAGTTCAAAACAGTCTAATCCACTTTAGTAAATCAGAGCGTAAAGTTGCTGAAGTAATCTTAGCATCACCACAAACGGCCATTCACTCGAGCATAGCAACCTTAGCCAAAATGGCAGATGTAAGTGAGCCAACGGTTAACCGCTTTTGCCGTCGCTTGGACACTAAAGGTTTCCCTGATTTTAAACTGCACCTAGCCCAGAGCCTGGCTAATGGTACACCTTATGTAAGTCGACATGTAGAAGAAGATGACTCAGCTGATTCATATACCACCAAAATCTTTGAATCATCAATGGCTTCTTTGGATTTAGCTCGTCAAAGCCTTGATATGAATGCGATCAATCGCGCTGTTGATATCCTTACACAAGCTAAAACCATCTCATTTTTTGGCCTAGGCGCATCTTCATCTGTTGCTCACGATGCTCAAAATAAGTTTTTCCGTTTTAATGTCCCAGTAATTTGCTTTGATGATGTATTGATGCAACGTATGAGCTGCATCAACTGTAATGATGGTGATGTTGTGGTGCTGATTTCGCACACTGGGCGTACCAAATCTCTTATTGAAATTGCCAAGCTCGCCCGAGAAAATGGTGCAGCAGTAATAGGCATTACAGCAAGAAACTCTCCGCTATCTCTTGAGTGTACTTTAGCTGTTACGATGGAAGTTGGCGAAGATACAGATGTATTCTTACCAATGGCCTCACGTTTAGCTCAATTAGTTGTGGTAGATGTGTTATCAACTGGCTTCATGCTTCGTCGCGGTCCTCGCTTTAGAGATAACTTAAAGCGTGTGAAAGAAGTATTGAAAGAGTCAAGAATCAATAAAGATCTGACGGAATAGCTCAAATTATGACAGGGGTTCTTTCTGAACTTCTGTCAATTACTCTCAAAAATTTTGTCATTGCTCACAAATAATTCTATAAAACCTATCATTTTGGTGTAACTTTCCTACATTACAGTAAGAACTTTGGTAAGATATTTCAAAATTATTCAAGATGCAGACTTTCAATATTTCAAAAAATAAGTATTGACAAGTTGCATGTTGAATAATTTTTTTAAACAGAATTCTTCCATAATTTTGATGCATTAACGGAGTATCCCATGTTCCGAAGAACTAAGATCGTTACCACCCTTGGCCCAGCTACTGACCGCGATGATAATTTACGTAAAATCATTGCAAAAGGTGCAAACGTCGTTCGTCTAAACTTCTCTCACGGCTCACCAGAAGACCACTTAAAGCGTGCTAATGATGTAAGAAGCATTGCTAAAGAACTTGGTGTTAACGTCGCTATTTTAGGTGATTTACAAGGCCCTAAAATTCGTGTTTCTACCTTTAAAGACAACAAAAAAGTACAACTAGACCTTGGTCAGTCTTTCGTTCTTGATGCAGAACTAGCAAAAGGTGAAGGTGATAAAAACCAAGTTGGTATCGACTATAAAGAACTTCCTGATGACGTAAACATTGGCGACATCTTGATGCTTGACGATGGTCGCGTTCAACTACGTGTTGAAAAAGTAGAAGGTCGTAAAGTTCACACAACTGTTACTGTTGCTGGTCCTCTTTCAAATAACAAAGGTATCAACAAGCAAGGTGGTGGCCTTTCTGCTGCAGCTCTTACTGACAAAGATAAAGCTGACATCATCACAGCAGCTCAAATCAAAGTTGATTTCCTAGCTGTTTCATTCCCACGTACAGGTGCTGACTTAGACTATGCTCGTCGTCTAGTTAACGAAGCAGGTCACGATCCAATGATCGTAGCTAAAGTTGAGCGTGCAGAAGCCGTTGAAACTCAAGAAGCTATGGATGATGTGATCAAAGCTTCTGACGTTGTAATGGTAGCTCGTGGTGACTTGGGTGTTGAAATCGGTGACGCAGCCCTAGTTGCAGTACAAAAGCAATTAATCAGCCGCTCTCGTCAATTGAATAAAGTTGTAATTACTGCAACTCAAATGATGGAGTCTATGATCACCAGCCCAATGCCAACGCGTGCTGAAGTAATGGACGTTGCAAATGCTGTTCTTGATGGTACTGACGCGGTAATGCTTTCTGCAGAAACTGCTGCTGGTGACTTCCCAGAAGAAACCGTAACGGCAATGGGTAATGTGTGTGTTGGTGCTGAAGCACACCCTAGTATTCGAGTATCAAAGCATAGACTTGATCAGACATTCGATAACATCGAAGAAACTATCGCAATGTCTACTATGTATGCAGCTAATCACTTGAAAGGCATTAAAGCCATTATCGCATTGACTGAGTCAGGTTCAACGCCAAAATTGATGTCACGCATCAGCTCTGCTTTGCCTATTTTTGCACTGTCTCGCCACTATAAGACTTTAGCTAAAATGGCGTTATATCGCGGTGTTAAGCCAGTTTACTTCGATTCAACTCAATTCAGCGCTGACGCTCTCGCTAAAAGCGCCTTAGATGAGTTAGTAAAATCTGGTGATCTACAGTCTGGTGACATGGTTCTTATGACTAAAGGTGACGCAATGGAAACGGTTGGCGGCACTAACACTTGTAAGGTTGTAATTGTTGCTTAAAAGCAAATAGATTTTATTTTTTAGGAAGGCTACTTGCCTTCCTTTTTTATAAAGGCTCTAGAGCAATAGCAACCGCAGAATTTTCTTCGTAAGCCTTGATAAATTTCGTTGCAAGCTCAGACTTATCTAAAAATAAAGTAAGATGTTTTGAAAGAACTGGCTCATAAATCCTGTATATAGAAGAAGCCTTTGTTCCCTGTGAATAAAAGGTTACCAATGAACTAGCTTGCTCTCTAACGACCGATATCGAAACCTCTTTCCCTTCTGGAGTCACATCTTTTGTTTCTAGGCAAACTTGAGCTTTTTCAAGCTTTCCTTTTTGCGTCTCCGGATAATATCGGTAATGAAAAAATAAATGAACGTCTTGCAGGGGACTTTGATTGGTTACTTTGCTGTCAATAAAAGCTTTTGCTTGTGGGGTATTACCAAAAAATAAAATTAATCTATCCCTAGTTGGTATGTTTTTACTGCACATAATTCCATGATATTCACCTTTACAAAAATAGAATACATTTCCTTCCTCTTTTGAAGAATAAACCTGATAGATGTGAGTTAGACCTGCAGATGTTTTAAAACAGGTTTGTTTGAGCAAAGCGCAATTACCAAGACTTTTTTTCTTATTCGAAGGGAAAAAAAATGCGTAATCCACATTTATTGTTAATTGCTCAAACATAACTTAAGTCTCTAAAGGGACTAGCTAGGAACACGATCAAAGTCTTCGATATACTTCACAACCTCCCAATGACCATTTTCTGTCGCCAACCGAATTGGGGTAGCCCCCTGATTATCTTTTGTTTTGTAAGGAACGTCTTGGTTCAATATAAATTTAACGCATTTTATATGTCCATGATACGCAGCCACATGGAGCGGAGTTTTACCTGTGTCAGAACTAATTAATAAGTTAGCATTTCCCCTTTTCACCAACCATCGTAAACCTTGTTCACTCCCTCTCATGGCAGCATAACTTGCTGCTGTCGCCCCAACAGAGCATTGCATATTAACAATTCTTGGAATACTCCTACCCAAACACTCCAAGGCTCCTTGGTTGTCAAAAATGGCGGCAATATGTAAAGGGGTGAAACCAGTATCTGGCAACCTTAAATTTTTATCAGTTATATAGCGCAATAGTCTTTGGCAGCATTCAGCATTAGCATAGGCAGCGGCTTTATGTAATAAAAAAAATCCATCAGAACGGTCGACTAATTTACCAAGGTTTAAACTCTTAGGTAAATTGCCACTTGAAAGAAGAGCATTTAGTTCTAATTCATCGGCATGCTCAATGGCACTCCATATCTGATGAGTAAGAGTGTCTTCACTTGATTCTTCTCTTAATAAAGATGAAATGGTGATATCACTTCCAATATCTGTATTCGTATAACTTTTTAATAATTTTGCTATTCCTGTTTGGCCTGCTGAGAGAGCAAACTTAATAAAAGCAGGAGTATTAAATCTCATTTCAACGGTGGCACAAAGCTCCTCAACGATTTCTTTACGCCCTTCTCTCACAGCACAATGCAGCGGAGTGTATCCAAAGCTATCCGTTTGGTTTATTGTACTGTGATCACTTGCAAGTAACTTTTTCATACACTCAACATGACCATTTCTAGCTGCAAAGTGTAATGGTAAACGTCCACATTTATCAGTAATAAGACTATCGGCTTTTTTTGCAAGCAAAAGCTCCAATGAAGCTACCTGACCACATTTAGCGGCATAACTTAACGCAGTTTTCCCTCTTTCATTTTTTTTATTGGGGTTTGCACTGGCATTAAGTAATGCATTAACCATGGTGGCGTCGTAATAACCTGCAGCAACCATCAGCAATGTATCGCCATTTTTCATCGGAGCATCGATATTTATTGGTCTCTCCAACATTTCTTGTATTCCGTCATGATTCATATTTTCGAACATTTCTATAAATCGAGAAAAATTTGGAATACGCACACGGTTCAAAAATTCAAAAGCCATGGCTATTGAAGTACCGTTTGGCAATGATAGTATTAATTGATTAGGAAAGTGTCTAATGGTATACAATTTACATAATCGCGGCGAGTGTTCGAGAGGGCACTGCTCAATTAAGTCCTTATAAGCTTGTTCTCGTAATTGAATATCACTCGGATTGGTGATGTATCTTTGAAAAAAGCCAAAACGTATTGGCTGAATTTCAAAGTTTCTGGGGGTTTGGCAAACATAAAATAGAGAAAGTTCCCGATTATGTTCATCACTCCTAGTAACGATAAGAAGCTCTTGGCCAGCCTGACGAGCGACCCTCGTCACTTGCTTTGCATTTAAAAGGTTTGGGACTTGGTTTTCGTCTACAGATTGACCGGTATGATCTACATATATTGCCATTGACTTACCTCCCTAAACATAAGTGATTTCTAATTGTTTACTCGTTAGTGAAGAGCAAGATGAGGAAGTTATTTGCACTCTTTGGGCGAGATTATCACTAAAAACTTAAGCTCCAAAAAGCATTTGGTTATATTTTATGGATACAAACTAAAACGCCACAGCGAATCGGCTGTGGCGCTTTGTTTAATTACAAATTATTAAAGCTTGTCAAAATCATCGACATGAATCGCTTCTAATCTTAACTCATCAGCTTTTTTAAGTTGCTTAAACTCAGCTTCAGAAATTACACCTTTTTCCTGCGCCGACTCAAATAAAGCCATACCTCGAACTTTACGTTCTAAAGTGCCCGTTTTCTGTGCAGAAGATATTTTTGCCATGATGTCACGACACTCATATTGTGCGATGAAGGCATTCTCAACTTCCGCAATACCACTGTTATCCCCTTCAAATACACGACTTAAGAAGGTCAATCGCTCTCTAGCTGGTGACGGTTTGCTCATGGATTCTGCAAGTTTAATGGCTAAATCATCCGCTGGCTTATCGAAATGATTTCCAAGTGGGAAAATCAAACCTCTCAAAATCCACGCAATTGGACGATTAGGGAAGTTAGCAATCGCTTCTTGTAGAGCCTTAGCCGCTATGTGTAAACGCTCTTGCATCACATAGTGCACTAAAGGAAGTTCATCTTGCTGATGACCATTATCCTCAAAATGTTTTAAAGTAGCAGAGCCTAAATACAGCTGGCTCAATACATCCCCAAGCCTTGCTGAAAGCATTTCTTTGCGCTTTAGATCTCCACCAAGGATTAACATAGCAATATCACTCATAAAAGCTAATGCCGAAGAAAGTCGAGTCATGTCTTTATAGTATTGCTGGGTCTCACCTGCTACCGGCGCAGAAGCAAAGCTACTGCGTGAAAGCGCATGTCCTAAACTGCTAAATGCATTTCGACAAGCATATCCAATATGTCCCATTAGCAAGCGGTCAAAGCGATCTAATGCTGCTTTTTGGTCTTCCATTTGTGCGGTTTCCATTTCAGGCAGCACATATGGATGGCATCGAGTAGCACCTTGGCCGAAAATCATCAAAGAACGAGTTAAAATATTCGCACCTTCAACGGTTATCGAGATTGGAATTCCCATGTAACCATGACCGAGATAATTCTTTTTACCTAGCTGAATACCCTTACCTGACTGAATATCCATCGCATCATTCATCACATCACGACCTAATTCTGTCATGTGATATTTAGCGATTGCCGTTATGACCGAAGGTTTAACTTTTAAATCAAGGCCAGTTGTCGTAAGACGTCTTGCCGCTTCAAGTTGATAAGTGTTAGAAATAATGCGAGCCATTGCTTCTTGCACACCCTCAAACCGACCAATGGATAAACCAAACTGCTTACGAACATAACTATATGCCGTTGTGGTTTGAGTAGTAACATGCCCAGAAGCGGTTGCAAGTGCAGGTAATGAAATTCCGCGTCCTGCAGATAAACATTCCACCAGCATGCGCCAGCCTTTGCCCGCATATTGAGGACCACCGATAATCCAATCTAAAGGAATGAAAACATCTTCGCCATGCGTTGTACCATTCATAAACGCTAAGTTCATTGGGTTATGGCGGCGTCCAATATTCACTCCTTCATGACTTGTTGGTATTAACGCGCAAGTGATCCCTAAATCAATGGTATCTCCAAGTAATTTATCTGGATCTCGCATTTGAAACGCTAAGCCTAGAACCGTAGCAACCGGAGCAAGTGTGATATATCGCTTGTTCCAAGTTAAGGATAAACCAAGCACCTCTTCGCCTTCGAACTCTCGACGACAAACAATACCAGTGTCAGGAATGCCACCAGCATCACTGCCAGCTTCAGGTCCTGTTAGTGCAAAACATGGAATTTCTTCACCATTTGCTAAGCGAGGCAGCCAATAATCTCTTTGCTCATTGGTACCGTAATGGGTAAGCAACTCACCTGGACCTAATGAGTTTGGCACCATTACTGTTACTGCAGCACTTATGCTTCTTGTGGCTAATTGAGCAACAATAGTTGAATTAGCAAAAGCCGAGAACTCTTTACCACCGTATTTTTTCGGAATGATTAATGAAAAGAAGCCTTGAGACTTCAAGTAATCCCATAACTCAGGTGGAAGATCTTTGCGATGATGGACGATATCGTAATCATCCATCATGGTCATCGCGGTTTTCACCTGATTATCAATAAAATCTTTTTCTTCTTCCGTAAGGGTTGGTTGACCATAACCATGGAGTTTATTCCAATCTGGTTTACCTCGGAATAATTCACCTTCCCACCAAACATCCCCTGCTTCCATTGCCTCACGTTCTGTATCTGAAAGTGGTGGCAACACGCGTTTAAAAAATGCAAACGCAGGACGAGTGATGAGACGCATTCGAATGCTGTGGACACCAAAAACAATGGCAACAGCAATTAAGAGTAAAACAACAATGCTCATAACAACAAAACCTAAATTAGTTTAGAAAATGGTCTCTAAAGGGTTATTTTAAATACTCTTTATGAGTTAGTTACGCCTGAAGCCATATAAGGGATCAGTTTTCGGATCACAGTTTCAATGTCGTTGTGTTCCTCAAAATCAGCCGCAGCAATTTCCATCAAAGCATCCGATGAAGCCATAGTGAAAACCACAGTGCCTAATGTAAAATGCAATTTCCAAAACATATCTGAATCAGGAATATCTGGAACGCAGCTTTTTACAGCATCAATAAAGATTGAAAGGGAATCTCCATAATGGGTAGTAAAAAACCAACGTAAATGGCCTTGGCTTTCAATATAACCACGACTGATCAATTGTAAAAAATTACTCGTACCATAAGGATGTATGCGTTTTAACTCTAGTAATGGATTTACTAAGCTAGAAAATACATCCTCCAAGCTACTTTCATCAGGTAATTGCTCTAATGAAGCAACTGCCGCAGGCATGAAAACATCGAGGTATCTCGCTAATACAGCACGTATCAATTCTTTTTTGGAACCAAAATGATAGTTAACTGAAGCTAAATTTACTTCTGCTTTGCTGGTGATTAAACGTAATGATGTTTCAGAAAACCCGCGTTCTGCAAATAGCTTTTCTGCAGCATTGAGAATTTTGGTTTTTGTGCCTTTCACTGACGCCATACCATTCACTCACAACTCAAATTCAAACAGTTGTTTAAAATTATCGTTTAAGGGTATAAATGTCAAATAGAAAGCGCTATTTTTTTAATGATTCCAGAAAACCTTGAAACGCTTGAAGTAATTCAGATTTATCGACTCTCTCCGCAAGTTCCATAGGAGTAAAACCCGATTTGTTTTTTTGCATCAAAAAGTCTTTTAACATATTAGGTTTTAAATTGCTGATTAAGACTGACCACGTTTCTAATTGATCTGTCTCAGGTGTTTTGTCAAAGCGAAGTAATAGATGCAATAGATTTTCATTACTAGAAGACGTCGATTTTTCTACCCTTGCTTTGTGCTCGAATAAAAGTCGAAGTTGGTTATGCTTACCGCGAATCACAGCGACATCGACAGCCGTATAGTTTAATTCGAAATCTCGGATGTTGATGTTGCTGGTAACTAAACTGTGATTCAACGTTTCTTGAAATACGGTAATCTCATAGTCACACCAAAGAAGTCTTTGAAGCCTTGCTACTTGTTTTCTTACCTCTGCTTTAACTGAATTTTTTGAAGAATCATCAACGATTGGGCGATGTTCCAGAAAAATATCTAGTACATGACCCTTTTGAAAATGTTGAAAATGTATTGCCTCCATGATTAGTGTTCTACCATCACTATTTGTGAGGCTGTAAAATCTGTGATCCTGACAATACAGTTTAGCGAGTTCAACTTTATTATTCATTGCAGCCTGATGCATAATCGTATTTTTGGTCACCTGTGTTGGAAATAGTAGATTTGCACCATGACGCTCAAAAATTGGCAAACAATCATATCGCTCTTGATAAACAGCAATGTGCACAGAAGCTTGCCCTGTTACCCCCTTGTATAAATTGAGGTATTTTGATTCATTTTCTGTACTTTCAAGCCAAGCGGATAACTGAGCTACATCTGATTTATCTTGTAAAAGTTGAAACCACTCTTCAGCTTTTTTGCTTTCTTCACTAGAAAATGTCACCTCGGAAATTTTTTGCTGTGGCGGTGTATTCCATTTGAACAACAGCCTATGCCCTATAACTGCAGGATGAGTTAAAAGTATTTTTAATTGCCAAAACTCAATACTCAAAGGGTTACGAGAACCTACGAATTGCTCAAATGCCGTTTTACCATTTTTATTTTTATGTCCAGGAATTGCACCAGCATTTAATAAGAAAGCAACAAACTCTAGTGAGTGACCCACAACATAAAACAGAAGCGTGCAGCCATTTTCGTCAGGTTTATTGACTTTTATTTTTGCTGTTTGGATCAAAAATTTTAATCCATCTACACCTATCGTTCCAAGAAAAAGCTCAAAATTGAACTTGGAATAAAACTGGCCTTCTGCAAAGAAAAAACGGACTCTGTCTATCTTTAATAGGTACTCACAATGCTGATATTCTTTTCTTGATAAATAAATTAACAACAATTGCACCCAATCAGGTGTTCCAAGATATTTTTTTGAAACTCTTACATCTACTAACTGATGAACAAGCTCAGTATCCTCATATAAACGGAATAAGACTTTTTCTTTAAGAGGCATTTCAAGTAATAGCTCTTGTTGCAATAACCAAACAACTTCTTCAATTAACTTGTTGTTGTGTAAGAATTTTATTATTTTATATTGCTCACCTAAGTTAAATTCATCGGTTTTCATTCTCGCAAGAAGCATAGAAGCAGCTCCACGCTTGCCCCTGAATAATGCGCTATATAAAGGCGGATGATTATTATGATTGTATACATACAAGCATTTACGCGCTTCAGCTGAAGGTTTAGATTGCTCCTTACTCCCCAACTGATAATCTAATAAATACTCTAGAACGGGAAGACACTCCTCATCACGAATCGCAAGGTGTATCGCAGATAAACACTCATTGGGTGTTGCACTAAGGTTTGAAAGATCAGACTCTTTTGGAACCAAACATTTCACACATTTTAATTGGTGCGATAATACCGCATACCCCAATGCTCTATATTTAATACAGTCGGCAGTTACACCAATCTTATTAATGCACGGATAAAGAATTTCGGTCATTTCTGCATCCGTCATCACTGCGATGTAACATATTGGCAAATGGTCAATAGCGGCACTAGTATCAGTGCCAAAGTTAGGGTGTTGAGTAATAATTTTTTTAGTAATATCTAGGCTCTTAGACCAAACTGCGGCCTCTAATGTCAAAGCAGATACAGCGACAAGACCATATTTAGTGAGTGACTCAAAAACAAATTGATCATTACATAATGCAGCATACTCTAGAGGGTGATCTTGATGAGTTTCAAAAAGCTGCTTTAAAACAGGAGAGGCCGTTGTACTTTCTTTATCAAGTACAACTTTATTCACCGCTTTAAAATTGTCTTTGACCAACTCTTGAGTCTTAAGAGTGGTTTCAGTTTGGGGAGGGGGTAATAGTAAAATTAATGCTGTTAGTACTTCATGTTTATGGGGTTGCTCTTCGCTATCTTGCCTAAATATAAACTCCAACATTAACCCAACAATATCTCGATCTCCTTTTTCACATGCGATAGAGAAGGCACTTTTTCCATTTGAATCTTTTGCTAAGCAATTAATTCCCTCTGCAGTATTTTGTACTTGCACTGATAGTAGGGATTTCATTAATTGAGCGTTTCGCTTACCCACAGCTAAATGAATCGGTTGAGCTTCGTCACTAGCGCAAGCTAAGCTAGGATTAGCACCATTAGTCATCAGAAACTCAACAACATCATGTTTTTCTTCACTGATAGCAATATGAAGTGCAGTAAAACGTTCCTCATTATTTGTTGGTGCATTGATATCATATCCAGACTTTATCAGACGCTTAACCACCTCTACATGACCATTTTTACAGGCAAGATGTAAACCATTAAGTCCATTTGAATCACAAAGACTATCGTCAACCTCTACCTTGGAGCATAGCGTTTTTACCGATGTTAAATTTCCAGCGCTGCACTCATCGAGAAACTTTTGATGTAACTCTTCGATTGGGGTGTTATCGCTACCACCTGCCACAAGTGTTCTAAAAATAGAGGCAACCATACTTATTACCAAGTAATAATCTATTTACTTCACTTTATAATATTGTTGCTGAATAGATGCTTTTAAATAGCAAAATGAAGTCGTTACAGGGTGTTATGTTCGTGATACTTGAAGATGCAATTTTCAGGGCTTTTTATCCATTTATCTTATCTGATCCAATTCAACATATCCTGGCTCTTCAATTTTTGAATATGTAACACTTGGTTCAGTCACTTTGGGAGCGACAAACTGCTGGAATAATTCTGTTAACAAGGTGACTTGCAAGTGTTGGGCTAATTCAATGGGATTCTTTCCCTTAGCATCCTTCTGGCTAAGCATCTTCATTACAATAGGCGCAGGAATATGCTCAATAAGCACACTCCATACTTTGTTACAATCTTCAGTATCACTGTAAACACTCGAGCATAAGAGGTGGAAAACATTGTGTCTGCAATTTGGCACTAACGCTTTGTAATCCGCACCAGAAACAAGTAAACAACGCACGTGCTGCTCACGTTTTCGAACAACAGCCACTTCTAACGGGTTATATTCACGACAGGATAATCGTTGGTTAACAAGGGCTTTGTATTTGCTTTGTGATAAATAATCTTGAAGTACATAAAGCTCATAATCACACCAAATAACTCGAGTTAAATCAGATAAATTTGATAAACTTTCCGTTTGAGTGCCTTTCCCAAAAGACTGCCCTCTCGGCCTAAATTTTCTCAGCCTAAGTAAAATATCAAAAACACCATTCAACTTATAATGATGCTCTTTTATCGCAACATCATACGCACCTTCACTATCGATGTTTTTTATCCAATATAACGGCTGAAATTTAGCTAAATATGTTACAGCCTCAACATCATCAACCCTTACAGCTAAATGCATTGCCGTTTGTTTAGTGATTTGAGTTTGCCTTAAAGGGTCAACTCCTCTTTCAATTAATAATGGGATTAAGTCTATGCGCTTTAAATGAATCACATAATGTATCGTTGTCCAACCTGTGACCCAAAAATAACGGTTCAGATAATGGCGGGCATTAGGGTGTTCATCTAACCAAGACTTCACATATTCTTTCGAAGGAGTATGGCTTAAGAACGCAAACCACTCTCGTTGCTCTTTTCTTAACATCTCTGACAGATGCGTCATTGGATCAGCTGGTTGATTTGCTATTTCTTTATTAAATTCACCTAAAAATGCATTTAGTGCAACAGGCTTATTAATGAGTACATCTAACTCATCAAGATGTGTATTATCATCAAAAAAAAGCTCTGACTTTGGCAGTACCGTATATAATCCTGCTGTACCATTAGCTTGCCGTTTTAGTATCACTCCGACACTTAATATAAAGGCTGTAATTTCAAGTGATGTTTCGAAAGCATACTCTATTGTTTCTTTTCCATTTCTATCCGCTTGATCCACTCGAAAACCATGTTCTAATAGTAACAGCAGCAAGTCTAAGCTCATGTTACTGAATAATTTTTGATAATACTTTGTTATTTCAGCAGACGATACAAACTTTGCAATACTTTCGATTTCTAACATTTTTTTACAGCATTCTAGCTTTAGATTCGAACAAAAAACCATAAAGCAATAAATCAACTCTGATGCGTTTAAAAATGGCCTGATTTTTTGGATTTGAATCAGGTACGCAAACATTTCAGGCGAATCTTGGCACAGCTCCAGTATTTTCCAACTTGAGGTTGCCTTAGAAAAATCAATGTACTTCATCAAAGACCGAAGAGCTGAAATATTCTTTGCCGATATAACAGCATTCAATAAGCTATTGCGACTGCACTTCAATTGCCTTGATAGAATTGCTTCTTCTAATTTGGACACTAAATCATTTTTTAAATAGTATTGAGCTAATAAATTCGCGTCATCAACCTCAAGTTGTTTTAGTGGAATCCTAGCCAATAAAAATCCAACTGCATTATGATGTTCTGAAATTAAAGCGATATTCAGTGGTGTTCTTCCCTGTGGATCTTTTTTGCAAAGCAAACGAATCATTGGACTTTCTAATGAAGGTAATAACTTTGAAGTAAATTGCAGAATAATGCTCAAAGCCATAACATCATTTCTTAACACAGCATAGTGAATCGCTGGCATCGAATGCGCCAAATCTGCACCAGCAACAAAGGAGCAATCCTGCCCGTCTTGCAGCAAAAAAGTCAGAAGTTGATAATCGCGCAGCATTATAGCCAATCCTATAGCATTTAAGTTTTGATCCCTAAATGCAGGTTCAGCTACCCTCAAGTTTGAATGCTCTGTTAACACTTTTACTACATCTGCACTGGTAAAAAATCCTATTGTTTGTAGAGAAAACGGCTTTATTACAACGCTTATTTCTGTTGCTGCTTGCGGATTGTGTTGGAGTAAGACTTTAAGGATTTCCGTGCTTTCAAACCAAATAGCCAGCTCACAATACGAAAGAGCATTTTTAGCGTCTTTCAGCGGTTCATTGTGCAGCGACATCAGATGCTGAAAGACCAGAAAATCATCATAGATGACTGCGAGTTGCATGCAAAATACTGAATTTCGATTGTGCAGATTAGGTAAGATTAATTCATGTCGTTTAAGTGTTTCTTTGAAGTATTCATTATGCTTAACCAACATAGTATTGAGAGCTTGCCCTGCTCTTCTGCATTTACACTGCGAAGCCATAGAGTCTGGATTAGGCAACAGTAACAATAAACTTTGTATAATTTGTGGAGCGTATGATCTCTTATGCTCTGTTGAAAAGTGCTCTAACATTAAAAACACAATAGGCCGCATTTGCCTTTCGCACACTAATTCAAATGCACTTTGCGGATATGCTTTACTGATAAAAAAAGGGTCTACTCCCTTTTCAAGCAACATCCTAACGATTTTAGGTTCTTCGACTTCAATCGCTAAGCGTAAAGCATCACCACCGTTGAGTGCGCAATTTTTCGTTACGTCAGCATCATTCTTCAGTAGTAATTGTACAAGCTCTTGTTTTTTGCAACGTATCGCAATATGCAGCGAGGTTTCTTTAAGTACATTACTGGTCGGATAGTCAATATCAATACCTTTTTGGAGCAAAAATTCTGCCACCTTTACGTGGCCATTCATGCAAGCTAGGTGTAAACCATTGAAGCCGTTTTCATCAGTTGTGGCAGCCAAATCATCTATGCCATCTATACACTGTGACAATTGATGGGTATCACCAGTGGTGCACGCGTATAAGAAATGAATTTTAGGATTTTCAGAAATCGTAAATTCACTCGATGCCAGTTGAACACATTGAACACTCATAGTTTTTGAATGTAAGTGTATTTTGTTAACTATACGGCTATTTTGCTGAACAATTACTTATCCAACTTTTTATGAATTTCATCCGCTTCAATTGTTACAACTAAGACTCTTAGATAAACTATACTCGTGATACCTGAAGATGCAGGATTTCAGCGAGCTTGAATTGCCATTTAGGCAAGGCGCTTACCCGCAGAAATAGCCATCCTATTTTTAGGGGAAGCAACGCAGCATAAATGGCAATTCAATTCGCACTTCGTGGGCTGTTCAGCATCGCATTATTCTTTGTTATGAAAGCTTGAATTAGTCCACTAGTTCTGCACTTTCACGCCTCGAATAATGCGATGCTGAACTAGCCCTGAAAGTTGCATCTTCAAATATCACGAGTATAAGCGAAAATAAAAATGAGGAATCTCAGATGAAAGCCTTTAGTCAAAAACCTGCGCGATTGTCATTGCTTATTGCCGTTAGCATAGGATTAAGTGCCTGTGGTGGACAAAAAGCACAGGAAAATGCCGCTACAAACACCAATACAGAACCGACACCAGCTCAAGCAAAAGAGTTTATCCATAAAGCAGAAAGTAAATTAGCTGATATGTCTATTGAAGCTAACCGCGCAGAATGGATTTACAGTAACTTTATCACTGAAGATACTGCAGCATTAGCCGCAGCCGTTGGTGAAAAGTACACTGCAAACTCTGTGAAATTCGCCACTGAAGCCGCTAGATTTGCTAGCGTAAAGCTTGACCCAGTGAACGAGCGAAAGCTCAACATGTTACGCACAAGTTTGGTATTACCCGCTCCGTTAGATCCTAAAAAGAATGCAGAACTTGCTAATATCAGTGCCGAACTCAATGGCATGTATGGTAAAGGGAAATACTGCTTTAAAGATGGCAAATGCATGACTCTACCTGAGTTGTCTGCCATCATGGCTGAATCACACGATCCTAAATTGCTTGAAGAAGTCTGGGAGGGTTGGCGCGAAATATCTAAACCGATGCGCCCTTTGTTTGAGCGTGAGGTTCAGTTAGCCAATGAAGGTTCCCGTGATCTTGGCTTTAAAGACCTATCTGTTTTATGGCGTAGCCAATACGATATGAAACCTGACGACTTCTCACAAGAACTGGATCGCTTATGGGGGGACGTAAAACCACTTTATGAATCGTTACACTGTTATGTTCGTGGTGAACTAAATAAAGAGTACGGTGATGATGTGGTTTCAAAATCTGGCCCTATCCCTGCTCATTTATTAGGTAATATGTGGGCACAGTCTTGGGGCAATATCTATGATGATGTAGCACCTGAAAACGGTGACCCTGGTTATGATGTGACTAAACTATTAGCTATGCACGACTACGATGAAAAGAAAATGGTCAAACAAGCTGAAGGTTTCTTTACCTCTCTAGGTTTTGATGCTTTACCAGAAACTTTCTGGACTCGCTCTTTGTTTACTCAACCGAAAGATCGTGACGTAGTGTGTCACGCATCTGCATGGGATCTTGATAACAAAGACGATATTCGTATCAAGATGTGTATCCAAAAAACCGGTGAAGAGTTTACCGTTATTCACCATGAACTTGGACACAATTTCTATCAACGTGCTTATAAAGAACAACCTTTCTTATTCCAAAACAGTGCTAACGATGGCTTCCACGAAGCGATTGGCGATACCATTGCGCTATCTATTACGCCAAAATATTTGAAAAAAATTGGTCTACTTGAACAAGTGCCCGATCAGTCAAAAGACATTGGTTTATTGCTAAAACAAGCACTGGATAAAGTCGCATTTTTGCCATTTGGCTTGATGATCGATCAATGGCGCTGGAAGGTCTTTAGTGGTCAAATCAAACCGAGTGAATATAACAAAGCTTGGTGGGAACTAAGAGAAAAATATCAAGGCATTAGACCTCCTGTTGCTCGCGACGAAAGCGACTTTGATCCGGGTGCTAAATATCACGTACCAGGCAATGTTCCTTACACTCGTTACTTCTTAGCACATATTCTTCAGTTCCAATTCCACAAAGCATTGTGTGATATTGCTGGGGATAAAGGCCCCGTTAACCGCTGCTCAATATACGGCAATAAAGCCGCTGGTGAAAAGCTTAACAAAATGCTTGAAATGGGCGCAAGTAAGCCTTGGCCTGACGCTCTTGAAGTGGTTACGGGCAAACGCGATATGGATGCACAAGCGGTTCTCGATTATTTTGCACCACTTAAAGTGTGGTTAGATAAGCAAAATAAAATGCAAAATAACCAGTGTGGTTGGTAATAACTTAATAGCTCAAATAAAGCCTGCAGAGCAGGCTTTATTTACTGTTATAGAGTCATAAAAAAATCACACCAAGTTTTAAGTATCATACTGAATTGCCTTTGATTTTTTCTAGCTGACTCACTTTTTCCACATTCCGTGTTAGCATAAAAAATCTACCTCTTGTATCCCATAAGCCAAGGCATCCATTCAAAAACAGAATTAATCACTTATTCCAATATCTTTTACTTAATAAATTTTTAATCGAATTAGTAGGTTAACTTTTGTTCACAAAAAGAGATTTACTATCAATACGTTGTTTAACCTTTCTCCAAATATAAAAGCACACTTTTAATGTATTAAGGAGACATTATGTGCATGGCAACCGTACCCTTTTCCTCAGCTCTAGGGCTAGTTAATAAGCTTGAAGATACCGCCAATCAAATATATCAGCACCTCCCTTCAGCGGAGACAGTGCTCTCTGCTTCGATAGCCACTGGTGCAGGTTTAGCGACAGGTGGTATTGGCGCTGCGGGTATGGGTTTAGCTTATTGTGTCGCCGCTCAGCAAACAGGAAAGATGGTTCAATTTATCGAAGAAAAAGGAACAGAGTTATTACCTCAATCAGTAAGAAGCAAACAAGGTGTTAAATATGCAGTCAAGGCTAGCAGTACACTATTACAAGGCGCAGCGATGGGGGCTCTTTCTCCGTCTGGTTTTGCTGCTGGCACGATAAAAGCGACTGCAGGTTTAGTAGGTGGGCAGTTTGCAGCTAAAGCTTCAGATACCGTTTGGGAAGAATTGAAAGTCCCCAAAGATAGTTATGCTCGCCGTGGAGCAAATGCTGTCTTTGGTGCAATGGGGGCTTATGCCGCTGGTCAAGTGGCAGATGGTGTAGTGGATTACATAAACAGCCGTATTCCAGCCATGCCTAAGTCAACAAGCACAGATCAGGGTGTGGTTATCGATGCAGATGGCGATGCATACTATGATGCACCACAAGAACCATTAATAAAACGGCACCTTGAGTCTCCAAACCTTAAAGACAGTTTGCAGCCAAAGCGAATGGTGATGCGTGAATTATTGTCTTTAGATGAAGAATATATAGACCCGCTACCACCTGTTCAAAACTGCACAATGCCAAGACCTGAAATAATTTTTCCCAAGAACAAGACAATCTCAGGGAATGATGGGTACTGTGGTGAAGCAATACTCGATGGAGCTTATGCATGGACTGCAAAGGGACATTCAGCTGAAAAAGCAAAGCTAGTTGTCAATTTTGGCTTTTTGCATTTGAATGAAAGTGCAGCAAGAGAGGCGCAAATTTTCCTTGATTTGCATGAGCATGGTTTTCATTTAGTTCCTGCTTTGTGCTTGTTGGAAGGCAGTGCAGGGTATAGAGCCTATGTAAACGTTACTGACATTAACTATCACCATAAAGGCTCTGTTGGCTTTGTAGGGTTAAACAACACGTTAATTAATGCCACTCTTGTGTTAACAAATAACGACTATGTAGGAGGGAATGTATCATCTAATGCAGCCGCTGGTGCAACCGTATTGATTGAGAATTCAAATGGAATAGGGTTACAGTCTTTTGGTCAAGCCTGTGCCGATGCCAATATGAAAATCAATAATTCTGGTGGTATCGGATTTGTTTCTAAAGAAGATTCAGGTAAGCGATGTAATTTAATTATTGTGAATACCGCAGGGAACGGTGTTGATGCCAATGGTAAATCACTTCACAACGCTACACTTAATGTGCAAAACACGGGTGGCTTAGGTCTAGCGGCTTCTGGCACTGCACTGCTTCAGGCAAATGTTACGATTTGCCAAAATGGAACTGTTTTGTTTAGAGGTGGCTCTGGCAAAGCCGCTAACTTATTTGTCCAAGACCAAGGTAAAGTAACGTTTGCTAATGTTAGTAAAGGCGAATCGTTCCAGACAAAGATGGAAGCCATCGACGATGCAATTATTCAGTTAATAGACGTACCCGCCAATTCATTTATTACTTTACGTGATAACGCACGAATAATTAATTTGAACGGGAGTGACATATTCAGCCATGAAAATTTAACTATCACAGATTTAAGAAACTTGCCTGAGCCTTCTAGTTCAAGCTCAAGCTCTGTAACCAGCCCCAATCAGCCAACACCATCAACTTCAACTTCAACTTCAACTTCAACTTCAACTTCAACTTCAACTTCACAAAAATTAACGCATTCTACAGAAACTCAAGATATTTCTTTATCATCAGCGCCGCCAACAAACAGTGTTAATCGTAATGTAACCCAAGATAAAGTGACATCAACATCATTTTCGAAAAAATATGTCCTACCAAGTTTAGATCCAAGTGTCACATCCGCAGTTCACAACATTGATGAGGGCATTAATACAAACATTATTGTTATCGGTATTGTCATTTTTGCAGGAGTAACTATTTTAATAACGGCTTCAGGTGTGGTGATTTGCTGCGTTAAGTGCAAAACAATACAGCGAGTGCAAGAAAGATTCCGTGTGGAAGGTATTGAGCTCAATGCAGAACAGGCCAAGCAAGTTGTAAAAGAGCTTTCCCTTAAGGCCGTACGTGAAACATCCCCAGAATTATTGGATACAGCTAATACTAGTAATCAAGACCAACCTGCAAAAAATGTTGGAGCTTCAAGTGGATTCGTTCTGTTAAATCTTGATGCACTTGAATCAAGCACATTTGATAAGGGCGAATATCAATTAAAAGTTTCATGAACTAGTGTTGTCTAACTATATAGATTTGTCTTTTGATGAGTGAATTGCTTCTGCTTTTTCTAATTGAAATTTATGCGCCGAACTGCTTTTTTAGGTTGATATTAAGTTTTATACTCGTGATACTTGAAGATGCGACTTTCAGGGCTTATTCAGCGTTGCATTATTCGAGGCGTGAAAGTGCAGAACTAGCGGGCTAATTCAAGCTTTCACAACAAAGAAGAATCAATGCTGAAAAGCCCACGTAGTGCGAGTTTAATTGCCATTTATACTGCGTTACTTTCCTTTGTAATAGAATAACTATTACTACAGGTAAGTGCCTTGCCTAAATGACAATTAATTCTCGCTGAAATCCTGCATCTTCAGGTATCACGAGTATATTCATATGGGTTAAGAAAATTCTCTTTAATGAATCGAAGATGCATTTCTTTGCTCTGATAAATATTTATTAGACTTTTTATCATAACGCGATTTTGTCCAGTAACGTGTTTCGTTCGGTATAATATTTATTACTCCAACTTTCCTCTAGAAAGGTGCTTCGGAGGAACCTAGCACGATACTTATCATCTTCTATAACAAAATTTAGATACAAGAATCACGGTTTCAAGAGAGTCGAGTATTACACTTTATTACTCGACCACATTTACTAACCACCAACAATAATTCGTTTTTTTTCAACATCAGAAATTTTAAAGATTTCTATCGATTGTAATTCAGCTTCGGCCACCCTATCGTTCCATTGATAGTCTTGTTTAACTTTAGTCGTGCTGGTCACCGCCCCTTTTTGGCTCCACAGTCGATTACCGTAAAAAACATATCCCAATTTTTGTATGTCTTTCACCAAGGTCTCCAACTGCATTTGATTTTCAGCACCCACAACTTCTCTCCAAGGAGTGAATGCGGTAATTGGATAATCTAATTCGGTAACTGGGTTATCAACCTCACAACCATGATGAACCACCTTTTGAGCACCAAGACCCGCGACACCATTATTTATTTCGTTTCTTACCGTTAATGTAAAAGCGGTAACTCTTCCAAAGTTAGGAAGCACAAACATGCGCTCTTTGGAGCCAGTAGCTTTAGATACAGCAGCTGCTGCATCTTTAAAACGATTGCCATTAAATTTAGCAAGGCTGGCAAAGTTTGATAAATGAGGAGTTACTGAAAAAAGATCATAATCCGCTGTCAATGGTAGCCATGTTTGTTGATCGGCTAACACCTGCATAATTTCCCAATCTTTTTGACCACTACCAAAATCGATTTCAGTGAATACCCAATACCCTTGATGCAACTTAGGTACCTTCTTAATCATTCTGGCAGCTTCCATGCGATATTTTTTATAAACCAGTACATGATCTCCAGTGGGCATTTGTTGGTTGGGATACAAAAGAAAATGCACATTGGGTTTGATAGGACTAAAAACCTTTAACGTGCCATTTTCTTGTCTCATCGTTTTGATTTTTAGATGTTTTTCTAATTCAAAGACTCGTTCACGAGAAATAATCAAAGGCACAGCTTTCGCGTAGTGACCAGAAATACTTTCTTTTACTTTTTTATTAAAAGCACCAATGTCAGCTGAAGGTTTAGTTGCCAGTTTACTGTATGCTTGGTTACAACAAATGAAGCCAGATTGTGGCCCCCAATTAGAGCTTTTTCCTTTGACATGAAGATCTTTAGTAGCGAACCCTTCTTCGATAAGGGTAGTTGAGTCAGGATTGACGGGTCTAACTAAGATAATGGCGTTATTTCGTTTTGCTACATCGAACAGAACAGCTGCATGAGATGAAACTACGCCAGAAGCTTCTACAGCGTTGTTTGAATATTTCATTGCGCTAACTCATTAAGTTGAGTGACAAGAATAAGCTAAAAGTCGATTGAAAATAGATTTGTTTTTGAACTGAAGCCACAGAATAGGCAGTTAGACACACTTTGTAAATATTATTTTCTGTTGCTCAAAGAGACTTTAATTTATATTACAAATTAAGTTTTTAAAAGTGTACATTTCATGCGTTCTATTTTGCTGTTCATTAGTATTTTTGTATTGAGCCATCACTCATTGGCTAATTCACAACTGCAGATCAACCAAAAAATGAATCAAAACTATCAGGCTTATATTGAAGCGTTTTCTGCTCTTGATAGTAAACGTCTAGCAAACATTTATCACAAAGATGCCATTTACATTTCCGAACATCGAAAAGATAAGCTCGTATTCGGAAACAAAAATATTGAGCAGATTTATCAAAAGTTTTTTAATCGTGTAAAACACAAAAACGCTAAGGTTAGTGTTGGGTTTCGAATTATAAATAGAGAAATCACCCAAGAGAGAGTAACAGATATAGGGTATCTATTAATTCGTGTATTTCCCGCCTCCCATACTGAACAAGGTGTCTCTGAGTTTGCGAGCAAATTTTTGATAATAGGTGACAGAAGCTCTCCTGAAGTCACCTCTTGGAAAACCGAAATGAATACCCATACAAAGCCTCGTCATTACTTTGGACTTACACCAGAAAAATTGTTATTTTTCAGTAAAACAAAAATGCTCTCTAAGGAATAACAATGAGTGATACTCCACTTTGCCCTTGTGGGTTTCAAGAACCATATCAGGATTGTTGTTACGCATTACATAATCAAACACGCTATGCAAACTCTCCAGAAGAATTAATGCGCTCTCGCTATAGTGCTTTTGTAAAGAGAAACTTCGAATATATTATTGCAACTCAAGATGAAGCATTTCACCCTGGGATTACGGCAGAGCAATTAGCAACTCCTCCTCTGCCCTATTGGCTTGCTTTGAATGTTATTGAGTCAACACAAAACGCCCACTCTGGTACTGTCACCTTTAAAGCTTGGTATTGCTTGTCAAATCAGCTCGACGCTATTTTTGAAAAATCTAATTTTATATTGAAAGATGGACGCTGGTTTTATACTGATGGAGAGCACTTTAAGGTTACACTCCCTACTCGTAATGATACTTGCTTTTGTGGTAGTGGGTTAAAGTTCAAAAAATGTTGTTCAAAAGTGGTTGAGTCTTTTAGGGTCTAGACTACAGGTGCAGAATAACCAGAAATTTGTTTGAATTAGGCTGAGCTAGAAAATGAGATTGCTGGATTACATGACACATTCAGCTTTTACTTCCCCAATCTCAAGAAACTTCATAAAGTCCGCTTCTCGAATCGCTGGGCTGTATAAATATCCTTGCCCTTGATGACAATGCTGTGCAATCAAATAGCCTTCTTGCTCTCCTGTTTCAATCCCTTCTGCCGTCAAAGATAAGTTCAATGCTTTTGCCATCGCGATAATAGCATTAACAATTTCTCGACTTTCGTGGCTGTCGGTAATATCCGAAATAAACGAGCGATCGATTTTTAATTTTGAAATAGGCAGCTGTTTCAAGTAACGCATTGAGCTATATCCCGTTCCAAAATCATCAATAGCTAAACCAACACCTAGCTCTGATAATTGCTGACAAAGATTTGTAGCCATTTGAATATCAGTCATAATTTCCGTTTCAGTTATCTCCAAAATAAGTGACTGAGGCGTTAGCTGATATTTGTTAAGCAAATTCCAAACTTTTTCAAACAAGTCGTCGCTGAATAATTGACTCGCGGATACATTGACATTCATAGTCAAATCAGGCTTTTGGTGATGCCACAGGTTTAATTTCCGACACGCTTCTTCTAATACCCAATCTCCCAGAACATTAATAAAACCGGTTTGTTCTGCAATCTCAATAAAACTCCCCGGGAAAATGACGCCTTTTTTGGGATGATTCCAGCGAATCAAGGCTTCTGCTCCTGTGTATTCACCGGTTTTTAAATCACGCAATGGCTGGTAATAAAGCTCGAATTGGCGGTTATTCATCGCCACATGCAGGTCTTGCTCAATCTGTGCTTTATCTAAAAATGAGGATAATAAGTCGTGGTTAAAGCACTGAATGGGTATCGTCACTTTTTTCTTGGCAATTTGCAAAGCCAAATCAGCACTGGTCAAAGGTGAGACTAAATTAGCCACTTCAGCAATATCCACAATGGCCAAAGCAGGTTTAGGCTCAACACTTTGTCGCTTAATTTGAATTTTACTACTTAGATTTTGATAAAGTTCTAAAGCTAAATGCTCAATCTCATCCATCGAGAATTCACTGCTTAAGATAATGGCAAACTCATCACTGCCAACTCTCGCCACTTCTTTTGCTTTTTTAACCTCAGCGAAGTGTTTAAGCTTTCTCGCTACCTCTATTAATAGTGCATCGCCTTTTTCATGCCCATAAGTATCATTAAAATGCTTGAAATTTTTAAGGTCTATTAATACTAAATAACCATTAAAGCTGCGTTCTAATAAGCTATTAAAATAGGTTCGGTTTTTTAAATTAGTGAGCGTACAATTCCATGCTAAGCGCTCTAACTCTTCTTGTTGCTGACGTTTCTCAGTAATATCTTCATTATTAATCAGAGCGTATTTTTTCCCTCTCGACGTTATAAACGGGCTACAGTTATATCCAGCCCAATAACTTTTACCTGAAGGTGTATCAACTTTAACTTCACCTACAACTTTCTCTCCTTTTTTGAGAGCAGCAAGCATATTTTCTGCAACATCTGGTCGAGATTTAAATATCATCAACTCAGTAATAGGTTTACCCATAAAAGTTTCCTTGGCTACACCTGTTATCTTTTCATAGGCATCATTTACGAATTCTACTATTTGAGTTTCCATGTTTACTAACATGAAAATCTGCTGAGCTTGTTCAGCGGCACATTTAAATAGAGATATTTGCTCATCTTGAGCATAGGTATGATTCGTGGCCAGAGTTAACGCTAATTGGTCTGCAAGCTGAGAAACAAAATAGATTTCGCTATCCGTCCAATTTTTTTGTTGGTCAGTTCGTTCTAAATTAATAACACCTTCAAGATGACCATTGATACGAATAGGCACATCTAGAAAGGACTTAATATTACTAGGCTTGATATAAGTTTCGATAAACTCTTCGACTCTTGGGTCTGTCGAAGTATCGTTGACATCAATGACTCTACAGCTCTTGAGTTGCTCTAAATAATTTGGGTAGATGTTAATTTGGACGAAATTTTCACCATCCTTGATGCTTTTCAGTCCACTATGAGAAACTAAACTTAGCGCTTCTTGAGCACGATTGAACAACCAAACACTGACACCTGTGATGTTTAGGTGCTTTAGTAACAAATCAGTAACCAACTCAGCGGTTTCTTTAAAATTTCCCTGTTGTTTTTGTTCTGAGTTAACTATGGATTCAACAATGTGCTGATACTTACGACGCTTCACATATATCCCTTATGAAAGCCAAACCTTCAATGAGGCCAAAGATTACTTTATAAAAAGAGGGTAATTCAAGCCTGCATTGTCCAAATGACAATATTCTATACTAATTTATTTTGCATTTGAAAAAGCATCTTCTCTACTGCAACTACAAAATCAAAAGTTAATACTAATTCATTGTTAATCGAATCAAGATGATAACTCACATCGCTAAATTGACTGGTAGCTGCTGCGATTAAATCTTGAGCTTCTTGCTCAGCCCTGTCACCAGATAAAGAAACCACTAGCTGCTTATCATCTTCACCAATCACGGCACCAACATCAACAAAAGCACCGCATGTGTTGCATGTATCATTCACATCCAATAACTGGTTTTGTTTAATGCTTTTCATGGCGAACCTCTTTGTTTAGAAAGAATCGGCATTATATGTCATCGTCATCTTCCTCTTCCTCAACTCTGACTTAGATCACTAAATCGAGCATTTGCTCCTGCTTTTGAATGCTCTCAACTAAATTTAGTTCTAATTTTTTTTGATTTTGCTTAACAGGGTTATGTTTTAGCTGAACATGGATATCACAATTTTCAATCGCTTGTTGCAGACCAAAGTATCTTGATCCTCGAGTCACTAATGCTTCAGGCTTTAGTTCTTGCTGAAGTCTGAACTCTGTTAAACCATATTTATGAAAAATAGAGCCATTATCGATTGGATTTTCATCTTTTGATAGATCGGTTACTAACTCCTGAGCGCAGTTCTCAGAAAACGGAGCCATAGCTTGAACATCTTGCGACATCAGTGCCAGTAACAGTGAAAACTCGCTGCGATGGTTAGACGTGGTGGCCTTGTTTAATTGGCCTCCTATATCTAACTCATTAACTATTACTGGCTTCAGCTGCATAAACTTTCATCAAAAAAGACTTTCTTTGGTAATTTATCGACCATACAAGCTAGAACTTTAGCTTTATTTGACTTTCACCCTTTACAGTTTGAAAAAATCTGACTACTATTGCCGCCGCAAAATAAGGAGGGGTTCCCGAGTGGCCAAAGGGATCAGACTGTAAATCTGACGGCTCTGCCTTCGAAGGTTCGAATCCTTCTCCCTCCACCATTTTTGCAATCAAAATATAAATAAATAGTCATGGAGGGGTTCCCGAGTGGCCAAAGGGATCAGACTGTAAATCTGACGGCTCCGCCTTCGAAGGTTCGAATCCTTCTCCCTCCACCATTTATTTATTCTTATTTTGAAACAAAGCACAATTCCAAATGTGGAGGGGTTCCCGAGTGGCCAAAGGGATCAGACTGTAAATCTGACGGCTCCGCCTTCGAAGGTTCGAATCCTTCTCCCTCCACCAATTTCTTTGACCCACAAGCTTTTTTTTCCATACTAATTTCTCTATCCTTTACTCAGAATCTATTTAGATGGAATTTTCAATGAGTAATTCTTGGGTAAATCAAGCTATACAAAAAATCGAAGCAGACTATCAGCGTAGTGCTGACACTCACTTAATCAAACTAGATATTCCAAGCCTTGCTGGTATAGATATTTACCTAAAAGATGAAAGTACGCACCCTACAGGCAGTTTAAAGCACCGCCTTGCACGCTCTTTGTTTCTTTATGCCATCTGTAATGGCTGGGTAAAACAAGATACTACGATTATTGAGTCCTCCTCTGGCAGCACCGCGGTTTCTGAGGCCTATTTTGCAAGATTGTTAGGTCTGCCCTTTATTGCCGTTATGCCTAGCAGTACTGCTAAAAAGAAAATTCAGCAAATTGAATTTTATGGTGGTAGATGCCATTTTGTTGATCATTCAAGTGAAATCTATGCCGAATCTGAGCGTTTAGCTAAAGAACTTAACGGTCACTATATGGATCAGTTTACGTATGCAGAGCGTGCCACTGACTGGCGTGGTAACAACAATATTGCCGATTCTATTTTTACACAAATGACACGAGAGCCTCACCCAATTCCTAAGTGGATTGTCATGAGTCCAGGGACAGGCGGGACATCAGCAACTATAGGTCGTTATCTTCGTTATCAGGCATTAGACACTAAGCTCTGTGTCGTCGATTCTGACAACTCGGTTTTTTATGATTACTATCAAACTGGCAACAAAGCGCTCACCTGTAAAACAGGCAGTAAAATTGAAGGCATAGGCCGCCCGCGAGTAGAGCCTTCTTTTATTTCTGGTGTGGTTGATCATATGCTTAAAATTCCAGACACAGCTTCAATCGCAACAATTCATTGGCTTGAACAAATCATAGGTAAAAAAGCGGGGGCATCTACTGGTACAAATTTATATGGTGCTTTGCTGCTTGCTGAAAAAATGAAAAACAATGGTGAGACAGGATCAATTGTCACCTTACTTTGTGATTCAGGAACCCGCTATTTAAATACTTATTATGATGATACTTGGGTGACAGCTAATATCGGAGATTTATCAAAATCGAAGTCTTGGCTGGAGCAGTTTGCTTAAACAATAATTAACTAGGATTGGCAGCTCGTTAATATAACAATGGAACAAATTTATTTTTTGTATTGTTATGGTTACTCAACTATCGGCGAATCCAATGGATTCTGCCTATCCTTATAAGGGTGAAGCCAACGGCCACACTCCAGCTATGCCATTAACGCTAGATGTAGATGTAAAATATCAAATAACAGAGTTAAATGGCTCAGCATTGCAGCACTCAACATTTCACACAAATGTGAAAGTAACACATGATCCAGAAAAGCAAGTTTTCTATGGAAAGCCTAGAAATACAGATACTGCACGTTCAAAGCAGTGGACAATGAAGGACAGTCATGTTGTATCATGTGCTTTCATCCTTGCAAGTTTATCTTTTGGCTTGGGCATAGGGGTAATCATCATTTTATTAATGCTTGCTCAAGCCAATTAAAACCAGACCTAATCCTCAACTAATTTAAGTTTAATAGTTGAACAATAATTCATTGTACTTTGAGTCCTGTATGCGTAAGTGTAGGCGCATATGAATTTAAGAGATTTACAGATCATGGCTGCAAAAATTGAATTTTTTGACCACTTGTCTCCAGAAATTGCTTATCAACAACCGAACACTCCTGCTTCTCAGTCTCAAGAAAAGCTAATCATAGAAGATAAAACCTATAAGTTGATTTCACATTCTAAAAGCTGTAGTAAATCGACTCAAACGAATTCAGCCTATTTTAGTGCAGAACCTGAAACGCAAGCGAGTACTATTAATTTAAGTGGCTCAAGAGAGCTGGTTCAAGCTAATGATAAATCTATCAGAGCTTCTCAGGAAAAAGCACCTTCAAGCAAACTATATAGATTCTGTCACCACAAACAAACGAAGGACTGTTTTATTGTAACAATTGTAGCGGTAGCCATTTCTCTTCTGCTCTTTTTCGCAGTCATTGGCGTATGTTTTGGTCATGGAAACAACAGCCTATGCAATTCAACTAACTCAACATGGTAACTAAAAAGCCAGCTTATGTTGGCCATAATCTAAATTCTGTTTCAGTTTATTTCTTTAAATATTTTTCAGGGATTAGTTCAACTTTTTCACGAAATTTTTCACTCGTCATATTGATACCAAGCAAACAAGCTATATCATCATCAAGGCAAGTTGGTTGATGTTCAAACGATAAGATTTGTAGCTGAACATTTTCTTTATCTTCGAATAGAGTTCGTTTTCCCGTCGCATAAATTAGAACTGGAAGTTTTGTTTCAACAACTTCACTAATACAACGGCCAATGGGATGATGAAGTAGATATAAAACATCATGTTCACTATAGAACTTAATGGTATCTACAATGCTATTTTGGAAGACTTCCACATTAGGCCATGGATCTATGGGACGTGCCAAATCGCTGGCTGCACTAACTTTTAAGTATGGATTAAGCGCTGCTGTCGCCATTCCTCGTCCACACCCAATTTCAATACGGAATTCAGACGCATTTTTAAGACAATCTGCCACTTCTTTTGCATGAACCTCAGAATAAGCCTGGTGGATTTGTAAGAAGATCGTCAAAAGTCGAAAATATATATTCATAAACCGTTGAAGATAAGCATCTATATTTTGCGAAATTGCATCAGGCTTACATGAACGTTGAAGTAATTTCTTTAGCCTTACCGCCCCCAGAAGAGACTTAGGGATTATGCCCTTCGCTATTGTTTCTAACGAATTAATTTCACCATCTAATATTTTTATCGCCTGTCTTTCAAAGCACCTTGTCTGTTTAAAAAACATCATAAAGATTGTCAGTGCTGCTAGATAGTTAGCTTGATTATTAATCAACGAAGCCTGTTGCTCGCTGAGGCGTTGAGCCTGCTTTTTCTGTTTTAATTCAATACAATGAAAAGCAGCCAGCAATGCGTGGTGAATCTGATTGTCCTGCGTATTTAACTCTGTTGTATATAGTGCAAAAGTCTTTAGGTGTTCCTTAACTAATTTGTTAGCCTCTGTAAATGTGTACCCTTCCGTTTTATTCAAATAATGGGAAATCAAAAGCTGCCTATTTTCAGGTGAAGTTGGCAGTGGCGAATTAACATAATAGAAAGCAAAGGTTCCGTCATTCAAATGCAATCGAATAACAGAACCTTGATGAAATGAACCATCTTCTAAATTAGTTAACGCTTCCTCTGATGTATAAAAGTCGGCAGCATTAATGAACTCAACTCGAGATGTAGGTGCGGAAGTGGTAATAGACATAATGAAACAATAATAACATTGACGCTTCAAAAATATTACAAATAACTAAAACTGTCACGTTAATATCTATTAATCAATCTATTACAGTGAGCAAATATCAATCAATATCTAAATATTTATGGGTTTGAATTGATAAACGCCAGTTACGTTTAATACACGTTGCCATGGCTAATTCAGTAGCTCTAGGCTTTTGGCTAATGGGCTGTAAACAAATCGTCTTTTCAGATAGATCAACGCCGTCAAGTAGCTCATCCAGCTCATCAATATGCCCTTGCTTGGCTATTGGATGCTTAATTTCATTCGCTCGCTTTAAGGCTTGATCTAAAACCTTATACCCGCCTTTCATATTAATTTTCGGTGACACTGTCACATAGGTTTGCTCATCGCACTTAACTGCAAATGTGCCGCTGGTTTCAATTTGGGCTTGATAACCGTTGGCATGTAGCCCTTGCGTTAATTCCGTTAAGTCATGAATACATGGCTCCCCGCCAGTTATCACAACTAATTTGGCAGTAAACCCTTTATCTTGAAAAGCGGACATTAAAGATTCAGCGGAATGCATTGCCCAGCGCCCTATCGTACCATCAACCTGAATGACTTCTTCTGGTGCAACTTGATTATGCAGCTCCTGCTCCCACGTTTGCTTAGTATCGCACCAACTACAGCCTACAGGACAACCTTGAAGACGAACAAAAATTGCAGGAACTCCAGTATGACTACCTTCACCTTGAATGGTTTCAAACACTTCATTTACTGGATATTGCATTGAGACACCAATTTTACTGTTGAGCTTTGAATTAAGGGACGCTGTTATAGAGGATTTTTACTTTAGCTGCAAGTACAACTCTCTCAAAAGCGAAGAATAAAAGATATTAAATCGCCCATACCCATAGGTATCTACACAATGTGATCACTTTCTAAGCAATTAAACTTTTTCATGGAACTGTTTGAAAAAGTGGCGATCAGATCTGCAAATTCCCTTCAACTGACGATAAAAATGGATTTGTTTGCACAA